>CAYOOD010000112.1:0-23730 GCA_964405435.1 uncultured bacterium | reverse complement strand
CTCCGGGATATATAAAAAAATGTAACAATACTAAGTTAGCCAACTTGGTATAATTTCCCTTTCTGGCTGCCTGAGTCGCGATCGCGTAGAAAACCCCCTCTTCCCCGCCCGATTCCGTTTTGATGCGATCGGCAATTTCTGCGGCTCGCTCGAATTCTCCCGCACTCGCGTAACGGAGAGCGATCGCTTCCAGCCCGCTATTTTTATAAATCCCGTCTTCTAGTTCACCGACAAGCTGCAGCGCTTCAGAATAGCGTTCTGCCATGACATAGCCGATGACAACCGACGCCAGGGCATTTTCTTTAAGATATCCCTGCGTATAATCTACCTGCATCCGTTTGGCAAATTCCAGAGCGCGATCGGGTTCTCCCGCGCGGGCGATAGTATCGATAATATACCCCAAATGCCTCAATTTTTCCGAATCGGTACTGTTGGAAGATTCGAGAATGGCGGCAATTTTTAAAATCGGTTCAACTTTTCCGGCTTCGGCATAGCTGCGCGCGATCGCGCTCAATAGTTCAGGCGCGACAAAGGCATCGGCTGGTATTTTTTCCACGAGGGCAAATGCGCCGTCAAAATCTCCGGCTTCGATGGAACGAATCGCGATCGCCTGTATGGCACCAAGGCGGTTGTAGGGGCTGTATGCCGTCTCAGCAATTTCGCGGGCGAGGGCGAAGGTTTGAGCGGCTTTATTCTTTTCTCCCGCTCGCGCGTAACTGAGAGCGATCGCAGCGAGTGCATTAGTTTTCAGCTCAATTATACCATCCTTATCGGCTGGTTGCAAAGATTGCGCGATTTCCAGTGCCGCATCAATGATAGAAACATCGATTGTTTTCTCGGCAATCGCTTCTAAAGCGACAGCCTTGCCCCCTTCCGTCTCTATTCTTCGGATAATTTCTAAAGCTTCTCTCCCGCGAACCTCATCAAAAAAAGCGCGAGCGATCGCAACTAACACGATATTTCTGTGTTCTCTATTCTCGATAGCTGCGCTGAGGTTAAAAACCGGCGCGGTTTGCCCTACCTTAGCAAAATAAGAAGCGATTCTCTTTAAATTTTCGTGATTGTTTAGCCCGCCCCGCGTACTGGCAGCAAAGGCAATATCTCCCAGAAATCCATTGATTCCCAAAGATAAGATTTCCCCAGCGCGTTTTTCTTCACCCGCTTTTGAATAGACTAAAGCAAGGCTATAATATAGCCAGTCATCCTGATACTCTAGTTTCTGGGCAGCTTCAACAGCTCGCGACAAAATTTGCAACCCTTTTTCGCGATCGCGCGCCGCCGCATTTTGGGCGAGGGCACCACACGGATGTCGAACGCGGATACACGGATGTTTAAGGAATGAATCCCTTTTCTCAGGAGTGTGAGCGTCTCGCTCACTCTTGGATTCGATCTGGAGGGGGGAAGGAGGAAGGGCTGAGTACGCTGCTGCGTTGCCTTCTGCATTGGCAGGGTAGGGAGCGATCGCCAATAGAGCACACAGGAGCCCGAACGTTGCACGCTGTCGGATTTCAGGGGGCATCATTTTTTAACGCACCATCTAGAATACAATGAGAAACGGGAAATTTCCCGCTATTATAACCCGTGCCGCTGACTCCGCCAAAACCTAAAAAATGGACTTCATCACTGTTCTCGGATTTACTGCCGCCACGTTCACAACTGTCGCTTTTTTGCCGCAACTGGTTAAAACTTGGCAGTCCAAATCAGCCAAAGATGTCTCTTTTGGAATGCTGATATTTTTTTGCAGCGGGGTGTTTATGTGGTTGGTTTATGGAATTTTAATCAAATCGTGGCCGGTTATAATTGCCAACCTGCTGACTCTGATTTTCAATCTGATTATTTTATCCCTCAAAATCAAGTACGAGTAGAAAAAATGGCACGAGGGGTTGAGCGATCGCTCTCCGGGGTAAAATAATAGAAGGATGAAATTATCTTGTAATGAAGATTAAACAATTGTGAGTGTATTTACTTCCGAACGCCTGCTATTTACGCCAGCAACGCCCGAAGCGGGTGCCATTCCCACTATTTTTGCGTTTCCGAACGAGTACAGCGTCGGCATAACCAGCCTCGGCTATCAAGTGGTGTGGGCGACTTTAGCCTCGCGCTCCGACGTGCAGGTGAGCCGCCTATTTACCGACGCGCGCGAGCCGCTTCCTGCTGCGCCGGAACTGTTGGGGTTCTCGATTTCGTGGGAACTCGATTATATCAATATCCTCAAATTGCTGGAATTTCTAGAAATTCCCATTTGGGCGAGCGATCGCGCTGAAAATCATCCCCTCGTTTTCGGCGGGGGGCCGGTTTTGACTGCCAACCCAGAACCTTTTGCCGAGTTTTTCGATATTATTTTACTCGGAGATGGAGAAAATTTGCTGGGGGATTTTATCGCCGCTTACCAGCAAGTCCGTACCGCAAACCGCCAAACTCAGCTTTTCCATCTCGCCAAGGTGCCGGGAGTTTATGTACCCAGCTTATATGAAGTAACATATCACAGTCCCGACGGCCCCATTCAATCAATTCAGCCGATCGCTGCGGAAATTCCCGCACAAGTAACCAAGCAAACCTATCGCGGTAACGTTCTCTCTGCCTCGTCAGTGGTGACAGAAAAGGCGGCTTGGGAAAATATTTACATGGTGGAAGTGGTGCGGAGCTGTCCCGAAATGTGCCGCTTTTGCTTGGCGAGTTACCTGACTTTGCCGTTTAGAACCGCCAGCGTGGAAGCGTCGCTGATTCCGGCGATCGCGCGGGGATTGGAAGTCACCAATCGCCTCGGCTTGCTCGGTGCCTCCGTTACCCAGCACCCAGAATTTAACGCCCTGCTGGATTATTTGAGTCAGGCGAAATTTGACGGCGTGCGCCTGAGCATTGCTTCGGTACGCACCAATACAGTCACGGAACAGCTAGCCAGAACCCTGGCGAATCGAGGCACGCGATCGCTCACCATTGCGGTAGAAAGCGGTTCCGATCGCGTCCGCAAAATTGTCAACAAAAAGTTAGAAAATGAGGAGATAGTGCAAGCCGCCGCTAATGCCAAAGCAGGTGGGTTAACGGGCTTGAAGCTTTACGGCATGGCAGGCATCCCCGGCGAAGAAATGGAGGACTTGGAAGAAACAGCAGCCATGATGCGATCGCTCAAAAAAGCCGCCCCCGGCTTGCGCCTGACGCTAGGTTGCAGCACCTTTGTACCGAAAGCGCACACCCCGTTTCAGTGGTTCGGCGTCAATCCCCAAGCCGAAAAACGGCTGAAATTCCTCGAAAAACAATTGCGGCGCGAAGGCATTGACTTTCGCCCAGAAAGTTACAATTGGTCTGTCATTCAAGCCTTGATATCGCGAGGCGATCGCCGCCTGTCTCAACTCTTAGAATTAGTGCGGCACTACGGCGACTCATTGGGAAGTTACCGCCGCGCCTTCAAAGAACTGCGCGGCAAATTGCCCGAGTTAGATTTCTACGTTCATGCGAACTGGTCCCTAGAGCAAGTATTGCCCTGGAATCACTTAGTTGGCCCCTTGCCTGCCGCCACTTTGCAGAAGCACCTCGCGGCTGCTACTGCTCATTTTAAAGAAGAGAGCATCCCAGTGTTTTAGGGGCGAAGCATTCGCGAATAAATATTTACTGCCAACCCAGAGACTTAATACGCGAATGCTTCGCCCCTACAGTTATATTGACACAATCGGGATGCTCCCCTCCAGCCCGATCGCTGCTGCCGCTGCGCTAGACTAACAAAAAAACTCCCATCAATATGCTGCACTTCAGACACACCTCGCTCGTAGACGCTCCCGTGGAAGTCGTCTGGAATTTCCACGAAAGACCGGATATCCTGCAACTGCTAACCCCGCCCTGGCAACCGGTTCAAATCGTCCGCCGCGAGGGAGGGTTGGAAGTGGGCGCAATTACCGAATTTCGCCTCTGGCTGGGGCCAATTCCTGTAAAGTGGCTCGCCGTCCACACCGCTTGCGAGAAAAATCGCTTATTTGTAGACGAACAGCAGGAAGGGCCACTAGCTAGCTGGACGCACCGGCACGAATTTGCCGAGGAGAATGGCAAAACTCGCCTGACAGATGCGATCGCCTTTGCGCTGCCTGGGGGCTGGCTTGCCGAACTTCTCCTCGGTTGGTGGGTGGTGTCGCGACTGCAGGAAATGTTTCGCTACCGCCACGAAGTCACCCAGCGCGAGTGCGATCGCTCTGTCGTCTTTACAGACTTTACTAAATCTTAACAAGCTCGAACAATGCTATTGCACTTTTTTTGATATAATTGCTTTTTTTAATCCTCCGGTTGCTAAGGTTTCTAACTGTCTCCTTGCACCAGCTTTAAAAAAATCTCTCCGATTCGGGGAGATCGGGGCTTGAACGCTCGTCCGCGAGAGAGGGCTCCGATCTCTTCTAAACTCAGTTCCTCACCTTTTAGAATTTTTGCCAGTATTGAGGGCAGATTGTTATCCATTGTTTTTTCTTATGCTTTAAAAAGAAGCCTAACAAGCAGACTGCGCTATGCGCATCTAACTGAAGTAAGATATTAACGAAGAAACTATGTATTACTCGATACTGCCCCGAAGTTAAGCACGTTCCTGCACGCGCTTCTCAAAAGGCAAACCGTACATTCCCTGCCAATAATAAATTTATATTTTAGATTGGTTTCCAGCCGCGCCGTGCTTGTTTTTTTGCAACGCCGCCCGAATTGATTTACCCAAAGCCAGCGCCAGCAAGGGGGGCACGGCATTGCCGACTTGTCGGTATTGAGCCGTTGCCGTTCCTAAAAACTCGTACCAATCGGGAAAAGACTGCAGGCGTGCCGCTTCTCTGACTGTAATGTGACGGGGAAAATACGGGTGGATGTGAGGTCTGCCGCCGCCCGCTTTTGAACCCACGAGCACCGTTCCTGACGGGCGTTCTGGATCGATGCGATCGGTGCGATCGACGCGATCGCGCCCTCCCGGCGGAATCGTCTCGTATCGACTCCGCACCCTCTCCCCGTGAATGCGGATAGTCTGATTGGGCAACCCTTCGACATTTTCTAGCGCCTGCTTTGCAGGTATCCACTCTGGCAGCTTTTGGCTGCCCGAAGTCTCAGCCTCAGCAGGATTTCTGTGAGTCGGTTTGGGAAACTCGAACTCTACCGACTGGCGAAATCCGACTGCGAAGATTCGCTTTCTGATTTGCGGCACGCCGTAATTTGCTGCATTCAGCAAATGTGTATGAATCTCATATCCAGTAGTATTTTGAAAATACTCTAAAAGTTTTCTCCAGTCTTCTCCCTTATTCACGGTTAATAGACCGGGGACATTTTCAAAAATAAACGCTTCTGG
This sequence comes from uncultured bacterium, assembly GCA_964405435.1. Taxonomy (GTDB): domain Bacteria; phylum Cyanobacteriota; class Cyanobacteriia; order Cyanobacteriales; family Oscillatoriaceae; genus DVEG01. Next base: position 18,428 of record CAYOOD010000112.1, on the reverse strand, counting down.
CCGTAACTCGCTAATAAGGCGGGCATATTCAAACACCAACTGCCCGCGCGAATCGGCAAAAGAACCGCGTTTCCCCAAAATGCTGAACGCCTGACAGGGCGGCCCTCCCGCCAAAAGCGCGATCGGCTTGTATCTAACCAGTTGTTTGATATGTTCGCCCGTTAGCTGCCCGATATCTTTCGGTTCGGCGGTGCAATCGGGAAAATTATAATTAATGGTATGGCAACAGTGCTTTATGGCATCATTGGCATACTTGAAATCAAACCCTGCTAGCGACAAGCCGAGGTCAAGTCCGCCCCCGCCTGAAAATAGAGAAACGGCGGTCAATTCGTCGCTTTTGACGGCGGGGAGAGATAGGGCATTTAATGTGGAAAGATAAGGGTTCATTCATGCAGTGGAAACGGACTCGTAGAGTGATTTGACCGTCGGTTCAAGCTTAGATTTTGCAGCGTTGTTAATAATCTGGAGGCAGAGCCTCCGAGCAGGCGTTCCCAGGCTCAGCCTGGGAACGAGACTAGCCGTTGAGGAAGAGCGATCGCTCTACAAGCCCAAATCCACGGCGATGCGGTGGGCGCAGGCAAACCCGGAAAACGCCACGGCATTTAAACCCTGCCCTGGGAAGGTGCTGTCTCCCACGCAGTACAGCCCGGGAATCTTAGTGCGGTTGAAGGGCATCCCCAACAAGCCCAGCAATTTGCGCTGGGGAATGGGGCCATAGGTGCCGTCCGATCGCCCGAGGAAGCGGCGGTGCGATCGCGCCGTGCCCACCTCCATGTAATCCAATCCCGCATCCAAGCCGGGGAAAATCTTCTCCAGGCGATCGACTATCCGCCAAGCCGCCTCTTCCTTCTTCTGTTCGTACTCGCTCACCGACAGCCCGCGCCACTGTTCCATCCAACTCGGGGTAAAGGTGTGAATGATGTGATAGCCCTCTGGTGCTAAATCCGGGTCGAGCAACGTTGGAATCGACACGAAAATCGTGCCCTCCGGCTCCTCCATCTGTTCCCACGTTTCTAGGACAATGTGATGACAAGCCGTGCCCGGTTTAACCACAGAAGCCTCGACGCCCAAGTGCAAGCTCAGAAAACTCGGCGACTTCTGATAGCGCTGCTGCCATTTTTTCTCGGCTGCCGGCATTTCTGCGGGCGGCAGCAACTTCTCGAAGGTATCCCAGCGCGTGGCATTGGAAACAATCCGCTTCGCCCGATAAACTTCGCCACTGGAGAGTTCTACCCCCACGGCTCGGCCATTTTCCGTGACAATTCGGTTGACTTTGGCTTTGTAGCGAATCGTGCCGCCCGCTTTTTCTAGCCCTTCTACCAGTTTTTGGGCAATTTGACCGACGCCGCCTTTGGGGTAGTTGATGCCGCCGTAGTGGCGATCGGAGAATACCATCCCGGCATTGATCATCGGCGTCAAGTCTGCCGGCACGACTGACCAACAATAACACTCAATGTCAATAAACTTGAGCAAGTCCGGGTCGCTAATGTAGCGGCGAGCGATGTCCCCGGCGTTTTGAGGCAGGTACTTCACCAAGCCCAGACAGGCTCCCGGATGCTGGAAAAAAACCCGCATCAAGTACCGGGGTTCTTCCAGAGAGAGCAATTCCATCGCGTTGAGGCAGTTGAAGACTTTCCAGCATTCGTCGTAAAATCGCCGGATACCCTCGCGCTCGTGGGGGAAGTGGGCGGTCAGTTCTTGCAAAAATTTCTCATAATTGCGGTGAACTTCTAAGTCGAGGTTCCCCGGCAGGTGATAGTGAATCTGCACGGGATCGGGGATGGTTTCCAGGCTGACGTTGACGGCTTGCAGGGCTCTAGTGAGGAGATTGGTGGTGCCCTGTTCGCCGAAGCCGAAAATCATCGAGGCTCCGACGTCGAAGCGGTAGCCTTCCCGCTGGAAGTAACCGGCACTGCCGCCGGGGATGAGGTAGCTTTCCAGAACGAGAACTCTGGCTCCTTTGCTGGCGAGTTGGGTGGCGGTGACTAAGCCGCCGATGCCAGAACCGATGACGATGACGTCAAATTCTGCTGCTGAACTGGTTTGCGGATTGGGGAGGTGGGCGCGAAGGGGGGCAGTTGACATGGATGGGCGATCGCGAAACATTTCTTTACTTTATCCTACTGCCTTCTCCGGCCCTCGCGGCGTTCCGTGGCCTGCAAAAAAAAAGCGCGGGATCTGTCTGCTACGACTTACCGACCCCGCCTGCCGATCCTTAGAGAGGAGAACACTGAAAGCTACTATAACGACTGTTGAAAAAGATTGTCAATAGCAAGAAAAAAATTTTAGAGAGGGGGGAGAGGGGGAGTGTGAGTAGTGCTGAGTGCCTCGGCTGAGTGGGAGAGTGGGAGAGTGGGAGAGTGGGAGAGTGGGAGAGTGGGAGAGGGGGGGGAGATGAGGTGAAAGCAATTCCCCAAAGGAGAGCGAGAAATCGCTACAAATCGCTACAAATCGCTCGATTGTATGGGATGATGGGGTGTTGCGGGAAAGCAACAACTGCGAATCCCTTGCAGGGATTGACATTCAGGGACTAAAGCCCAATTTTCAAGCCTATGACGATGCAAATGCGCATTTATGTTCCGCCCCATCCTCTGATCAAGCACTGGCTGGCTGTAGCCCGCGATGCCAGAACGCCGTCGCCGCTATTTCGCACGGCGATGACAGAGTTGGGACGCTGGCTCACCTACGAGGCGGCGCGAGACTGGTTGGCGACTGAAGAAACAACGGTAGAAACCCCCTTAGCAGCCTGCCCCGCCATCATGGTGAATCCAGAAGTGCCGGTGGTGGTGGTGCCGATTTTGCGAGCGGGACTGGCGCTGCTCGACGGCATTCAGGGCGTGCTGCCTTTAGCGGCGACTTACCATCTCGGCATGGTTCGCGATGAAAAGACCCTGGAAGTGAGCTGTTATTTGAATAAGTTGCCGCCGCAGTTTGGCCCCGAGACGCGGGTGCTGATCTCAGAGCCGATGCTGGCGACGGGCGGGACGATAATGGCGGCGATGGCGGAACTGACGACTCGCGGGGTCGATCCGGCTTTGATTCGGATTATTTCGATCGTGGTGGCTCCGCCAGCGCTGCAAAAGCTGAGTGTGGCTTACCCGAGTTTGAATATCTACACGGCGACAATCGACGAGGGCGTGAACGAACGCGGGTTTATCGTGCCCGGGTTGGGAGATGCGGGCGATCGCACTTTCGGGACGTGAAAAAGTGAGGAGTGAGGGAGTGCTGAGTAGAAAGTGCTGAGTGCTGAGAGCTGAGAGGGGCTAAGGGGGGGAAAGTGCTGAGCAAAGAGGAAAGTGTGGAGTGTGGAGTTAAAAAAAGTTAAGGGTTCGTACCCGCTTTATCACTCAAACTTTGACTTTAAACTTTTCACTCAAGTATATTACTTCTCACTCAGCACTCAGCACTCATTACTCAGCACTCATGCCTCAGCATTCCCCCAGTAGGCAGCGGGGACAGCCTGGAGGTAAGCTGGAAATGGCAGGAATGTTCAAATAGAGAAACAATGAGTAGCAAAGATGGTTTTGCCGGTGGCTTTCTGGTAGGGGCGTTAGTAGGCGGCGCGATCGGCAGCGTTTTGGGCGTGCTGCTCTCTAAACGCCTGGAGGAAAACAACCCTGGCGAGGAAAGGTTGCGCGCTGCCGATCGCGCGGCGGGAAAGGCGGTGAAGGGAAAAACCATGCACCTGAAAGAAGAGCGGATAGAAGGGGCGCGGCGCAGCCTGGAGGATAAAATCGCCCAACTCAATGAGGCGATCGACGAAGTGCGAGAGCAACTCAGAAGCGTGAACGGGACGGCACCGGAGGCTTACAGCGAAAGAGCGATCGCCGAAGAGTAGCGCCGCACTGGGCGGCCACTGGCCCTGGAACGAGCCGATCGCCCGCCGATATCGATTACACTAAATGAAGTACAAACAGCCTGTCAAATCGCAAAGGAAGCCTCAACCCCTATGACCCCTGTAGTCCTGCTACTGGTGAATACTCTGATCACCTTCCTGAATATTTACTTGGTGCTGCTGCTGATTCGGATTCTGTTGAGCTGGTTTCCCAATCTCAACTGGTACGATCCGCCATTTTCCATCCTCAGTCAGCTCACCGATCCCTACCTCAATATTTTCCGCTCCATCATTCCTCCCGTCGGCGGAATAGACTTCTCCGCGATTCTGGCAATTCTGCTGTTGCAAGTCCTTCAGCAGCTTCTCCCGGCGCTGCTACAGCCATTGCTAGTATAAAGCGCTCGGTCTTTCTAGTGGCAAGGGCAATATCCGCCCGCAGCGCGACAGAAGCCGCCCCAACTGAGAATGATGAGGTGGGCCATCTGGCCCACTGGCAGGCGGTGCTATCGGCGAACTTTCCCGGCGAACCCGGCAGCTTTGAACTGTTCCAGCTTCAGCGGCGGCTCTAGGTTAGCCGGCACGGTAATTCTCAGCTCAAAATCGCTGATGCCCGGGGGAATTTCCTCGATGTTGCCCAGGCGAGTGCGGTTGGGCAGGACGTTATTGTTATTGGCATCGAAGATGCGACCAAAAACGTCCGCATCGAAAACGGGCTTGCCGGAAGTATTTTCGGCTTTGCCGGTGACGATAAAGCAACTAGCAGGAAGGCTCGCGCCGCCGCTGGTGACAGCTCCTCGGGCGATTTCGGCGGGGCAGTCTTTGTAAGATATGTCTGACAGTTTAATTTGGGTGAGGGCGTGCGCTGCTGGCGCAAACAACCAAGTGACTGTAGCGAGCAGGCAGGAAATTACAACTGCAGCCCATGCGGGCGATCGCCTTTTTTGAGACTTTGAATCGGGCATTTTCACTATTCTCTCAACTCCTTAAATATCGCGATCTGGAAGCTCTCACTACAAATATCGCAAACTGGAAGCTCTCACTACAAATATCGCGAGCTCGAAGCGCGCACTGCTAGTATCTGATTATTAGCACCTTTGCCTGCCAACTCGAACGGCTGAGGATCAAAATCAGGGCGTTAAGCCCAAGTGGTGGCGCAACGACTGGCGCATCACGTCGGCAGGCACCGGCTGCTGCAGCCAGATTTGCAAAGCAGCGGCTCCTTGCTGCACGAGCATTTCCAATCCGTCAATCGCGATCGCCCCGCAGTCGGCAGCAATTTGCAGAAAGAGAGTTGGATTTGGCGTGTAAATCAAATCGTAGACGATCGCGCCGGCGGGCAGGTGCGCCATCTGAGCGGCGGTTACGGGCGTCTCGTCAACTTTGGGATACATTCCCACGGGCGTCGCATTCACCAACAACTGCGATCGCGATAGGAGGTGCGGCAGTTCCTCCAAAGTGTGGGTGGAAAGGTTGACGGGTATTGACGAATGCAACCAACTGTGCTGAAAAGCGGCTAATTTGGCGCGATCGCGTCCGACAACGCAAATCTCGCGGACGCCCAACTGAGCGCAGCCGGCAACCACCGCCCGCGACGCTCCGCCGATGCCTAAAATCACGGCTGTGGTTTGGTTCCAATCGCCCTCTAGCTGTAAAAGCGGCGCGAGAAAACCCTGAACGTCAGTATTCATGCCAGCCCAGCCGTCTGGCGATCGCCAAACCGTATTGACGGCACCCACCGCCCGGGCGACGGGGGAAACTTCTGACAGCAAGGGGATTATCGCCTGTTTGTGAGGAATGGTGACGCTAAATCCCAGCAAGCCAATCGCAGAAAACCCGGCGATCGCTGCAGGCAAGTCTTCGGGCTTGACTGGCAGGGGCAGGTAGATGCAATCTGCTCCCAGATAAGCGATCGCTGCATTGTGCATCACCGGGGACAGAGAATGTTCCACGGGATGACCGATCACCCCGAGCAGTTTGGTTTTGCCTGTAATAGCGGGTATCGTCACGAGGGAGTGGGGAGTATTGAGTGCTGAGTGAAAATAGTATTTTACGCCACTCTCACTTTCCACTCAACTGAATACTCAGCCGAAGCATCAAGCACTCCTGACTCCTGACTCCTGACTCCTGACTCCTGAGTCCTTACTCAGCACTCAGCACTCAGCACTCAGCACTTTACCCTTGCCAAACCCCAGAAAAAATGCTTCTCACCGCCAGCCCGATCCGCTGCAAGTCCTCTTTCAATAGGGGTGGCCAATCCACCCCCGATCGCCGGCCTGCATCAAACAACCGCTGGCTCTCCGTTGCCAGAACGTGCAGGGCGCTCGCCAGCGGGCGATCGAGAGAAGGCGCTTCTTTGAGGGCGTCAAACGCCACTTTCAGCGCTAGCAAAATAGAGGTCATCTGTCCCGGTATCGGCGGCTTGCCCTGCGCCAGCAGGATCAGCAAAGCATCGGGATTTCGCTGAGTGACTAGAGCGGTTCCCTGATCGATGAGAAAGTTGCGAGCGGTTGTGTAATCCATTTAATAGCAGGTTTTTTTAAGAGTTTGTCAAGCTGGAAGATTTGGCCGTTATATAGAATAGCTTAAGTGGCGTTTGTTTTATATCTGGCGTTTTTGAGTCGGGCAGGCAAACCCCCTGCCAGCCAGCTCTCGCGCCTCCAGTGGTAAATGTTAGATTGAACATTGAAAATATAAAATCACATGAAGGGTTGGCTGCGATTGGCGATGAAATCGGGCGCTGAGTTCAAGCTCCTGACGTACCTTGTGGGGGGGCTGTTCCTCTTGTGGGCGCTGCAATCCTCAATCCGTGCCGAGAATAGATGGGATTGCACGGCACGCCCAGCCGCCCAATCAGCCGCGCGGCAGTCGCCTGCGGGCGCGACGGTTGCGGAAATCGCGAGGCAAGTAACGGTGAGGATTTTAGCGGATGAGACGACGGGATCGGGAGCGATCGTCGATCGCCAAGGGCAGATTTATACAGTGGTGACAAACGATCACGTTGCCAACAGCCCGGAGAATCGCTATACAGTGCTGACGGCTGACGGAAAAAAACACCCAGCTTGGAGGCTGAAAGCCGCTCAGTTTGGCGAGTTAGATTTGGCACTGGTGCAATTTCACAGCAGCAACGCTTACCAGGTGGCGGTGGTGGGAGATTCGCGATCGCTCTCGGTTGGGGAGCCCGTTTGTGCGGCAGGCTTTCCGCGCTGGCACTATACCAAAAATGGAAATATTATCACTGAGTTGCAAGATACCCGAGATTGGGGATTGCGAGCCTATCGACTGACGGCGGGAAAAGTGGGAATGCAACTAGCGCGATCGCTTTCTCGGGGCTACGGGCTCGGCTATACCAACGATATCGAACAAGGGATGAGCGGGGGGCCTGTTTTGAACCAGAAGGGCGAACTAATTGGGATTAATGGTAAGTCAAAATATCCGTGGGGAGGAATTAGCGCCTTTGCATTTGCCGACGGCACCCTGCCAGAACAGGCACTTTTTCAGCAGATGGAAACGTTGAGTTGGGCGATTCCCAGCGCAGCTTTCGGGCGAACAGTCGGAGGAGCGACGGGATTGTAAGCAGTTTCGGCGATCGATACTTTAGATGAGATGGGCAGAAAATGGCTGTGAGTCCAGGTTATTTTCGGTTTAATAAGCTTTTTAATCAGCTTGGAAGCGGCTTGATGCCGGTGGCAGGTGCGACGGCGATCGCTCTTTTTTTCGCGGCTAGCGTCCGGGCAAAAACTCCCCAAGAAATCGCAGATATAGCGGTCGAAACGACAGTACAGATTAACGACAATCAATCTCAAGGAGGCTCTGGGGTAATTATAGCCCGACAGGGAAATAAATACACTATTTTGACAGCCAATCACGTCGTTTGCAACGCCATTCCCAAACCGGGGCCGGTTGTGTGCCGAACCGATATTAGTTATACCATCCGCACGAATCAAGGGAAAGACTATGCGTTGAGAAACGTGCAGCGCTTGCAAAAAAGTGCAGAGGATGCTGATTTAGCGGTGGTGACATTTGAGAGCGCGGAAGAGTATTCAGTTGCCACCCTGGGGGATTCCGAGGCGGTGACGGTGGGCGCTCCGATTTACGTTTTCGGCTATCCGGCACTGCAGGAGCGATCGGGAGCCGATCGGGATTTTGAGTTTTCACCGGGGTTCGTGACGTCGCGCCCAAAAAATCGTCCCCAAGGGTATACGCTGCGCTACAATGCCGTGACAAAAGGCGGCATGAGCGGGGGGCCGGTTTTTGACAGTGAAGGGCGAGTCGTGGGCATTCACGGACAAGGCGATACAGAAGGATTGGTGGAAACTTCCGCCGGCACGGCAGCGATTAAAACAGGGTTTAATGCGGGAATTCCGATCGCAACTTTTATGGCGATCGCGCCTCAAATCGGGCAGGATGTCGCCAGCGTCGCAGTCGATACGAAGCCGGCTTCTTCGCAGGCAGGCGATCGCGCGAGCAATCCGAATGAAGCGGAAAGATACTACGTTATCGGGCTTTCTCGCTATGACGAAGGAGACAATCAAGGAGCGATCGCGGCGCTTACCCAAGCGGTGCAAAGCGATCCCAAATTTGACCGGGCTTTCGTCATGCGATCGCTGGCGCGTTTCAAGGCAGGAGATAGGGCGGGAGCGCTGGAAGACGTGAATAAAACCCTAGAAATCAATCCCAATTCCCAGCAAGCTTATCTGGCGTATATGGGGAGAGCGTGGCTGCGGGCGGCGCAAGGAGACTATCAAGGTGCGATCGCCGATGCCAATCAAGGGATGCAGTTGTCTCCCTCGGAAGGCAATGCCTATCACTTGCAGGGTTTAGCTCGCGCGCAACTGCAAGATTATGCCGGAGCCATTCAGGCTTTAGATAGAGCCATTCAGCTCGAACCCAACAATGCCGCCAATTACGTTCTGCGGGGTGGCGCTCGCGCCAAAATCGGAGAGGCACAGAGAGCCCTGGAAGATTTAAAGATGGCGGAAAGATTGTATGCCAGTCAGGGCAAAACGGCTGAATCCGAGCAAGTCACGGGATTGATGCGATTGCTACAGGAAACGCCTTCTTCTCCGGGTGCGACTCCAGGCGCGACGCCTGCTCCTGCGACTGGCGAACGGTGGTAGTAAGTGATGGGTAATGGGTAATGGGAATTGCCGCTTTTTCGCAATTCCTCATTCCCCATTATCCGAAAAGGCTGTTATACCAAGTTGGCTAAGATAGTATTATACTATCAGAGAAAAACATGAACTCGTTCCCAGGCTCAGCCTGGGTAGGGTGCAAGGATTGGAGGCTGAGCCTCCAATCCGATATATTTTCACGATTCAGATAGAACCGCTATATTTACCCATTTCTTGGTTGAGTATTTCTACTTGATTTATCGCTTTAGTGCCCTACACTTGCCGCATAAGCCAATGGCTATCTCCGTGACAGTTGAAGGTACAGAATATGGCTTAAAAACGCTACAGTAATTAATAAAATTTTTATAAAAACCCGAAATTATTGATTAGTAAAGATTTCAAGCTATTGCCGACGAAAGGGGCAGTTGAGGCTCCGCGTGGGTGTGCTATAGTAGCCGATAGTTTACCTTTTATTCTGTAAAGCCTTTGGGATAAAAGAGTCATTAGGATAGCCGGAGAAAAAAATGCGGATTCTCGAAAAAACACCAAATAAACTAAAAATTCAACATGAGCGTAGCAAAGATCGCTCGTGGATTTCTATATTAGCATTACCTATAATATTCACGATAAGCAGTCTTTGTTTGCAAGAAAGCTCAGTTACTCTTTTTTGCAAAAAAAATAACAATAAGGTGATAAATTGCGAATATCAAGAAAATCGTATATTCGGCTTGATGAAAATGGTCAATTTTTCCTTTGAGGGCCTAAAAGAAGCCAAGCCCAGCCCAAAAGGATCGACAATTTTCCTTTTTACTTCTTATGGGCAATTAACAACAGATTTGGGATATAATAGCTCTTATGAAGCCGTGTCCGCTGAAATTGATAATTTTGTTAAAAATCCTAAAAGAAATTCCTTAATAATTCACAGAGATAATCGCCTAACTTCATATAAGTTTGCCCTTCTTATGTTATGTTTTTACATAGTCTTATTGATGCTTTGGTTGGTAACTGATTTATTGTTTAATACAATTTTATCAAAAACATACACGTTCGATAAAAACAGGGGAAAAGCAATTTTTTCCGAAAAAAAGTTGTTTAGGATGAAGGCAGAAGAATATCCTATTAATGAAATGATTGCACTGCGTATAGCAGGGGAGACATCGCCGCAAAGTAGCTACTATAAAATTCATTTGCTAATGAATACAGGCCAGGAGTTGCTCCTCACTGATTTTGTCCTGGTTGAAAGCAAAGACGCCCGAAAAATGGCTCGCAATGTTCAAGAAACAGTTGACACACTCTGTAGTTTTTTGAATCTCCCGGATTCTCAAAAAATTACGAATTTTAACGAGCGCATCCCTAAGTTGATAAAAAATCAGAAATCTCTGCCAACTAAATTGGTGATTGCAGAACCAAAAAAATTGCCAAACTTGATGTTGGTTTTAGTAATTTTGCCTATACTTTTATTTGGCGGCTTGGTGATGGCTCAGGGAATAAATATAATGATTAATTCTTCCAGCACCGAAGCTATTCTTTCATGCGATCGCCAGAAAAACCGTTGCGAAATTAAAGACGGGTACAAAGCCGAAATCCAAAATTTTGCCGCCAGTCAACTCAAACGTGCCCAAATGTATATGACTGTCGATTATTTCGCAGGCGAAGTTTATTCGTTAGAACTGATTGTCAGCGATCGAGGAAAAGAGGAAATATTTTCTATCTCAATTTTCAAGCATGGAAAAAGTTCTTATCAGGAAATTGAGGAAATAGTTAAACAAGTAAATGATTTTATTAATCAGCAAAAATCTCCTTTATTGAAAATTACAATTTGGCAAGGAAACTCAGAAACCAATCCCGCGAATAAACTAATATTTCTGGGAGGAATTTTAATGCTTCCTTTTGGAATATTTTTCTGCGCGGCAATAGTTAGAGGCAGACAAACTTGCACTTTTGATAAAAATTTAGGTAAACTTTTACTAAAAACCAACCGTTTTCGGCTGGCTAAAGCCACCGAATATCTGCTGTCAGACATTCGGGAGGTGCGGATCGAACAAAATGTCGGCTGTGAAGTCGTGTTGGTGATGAATTCGGGCGAACGCTTTCCCATTATCCCGACTTATTGGTATCTCCCCAAGTACAAAGCCGAAGAAATAGCCGAGAGTATTCGAGCTTTTCTCAATCAAAAGTCTCTGAGGGAATTGTAGATAAAGGGCGTTTTTGTGTTTGGCATTTATCTTTAGCTTCTGTACCAGCCACAAGGAATGCCCCCTATAGTCAGCCACATCGTCACCTGTTTCAGGACAAAAATGAGCCGGCTGCGCTATGATGGAATCACAATCGACTTATACAGTTTCTCCCTTGAGAACAATGTGCTGTTGTTATCTCACTTATGAATAGGCTACAAATTTCTAACGCTGTCAGCCTTATAAACCCATGTTTAATTTATCGAAATAGTCAATAAAAAAATCTATGATTCCGCACGATGAGGTTGAAGAGAATATTGTTGAAACTTGGGAAAACGGAGCAAAGAAGATAGCTTTTTCTTATCTCAATGGGGAAAAGATAGGTTATCGCTATTGGGACGAAAACGGACAAATCTTGATGGAGTATGACATTAAAGATGACCAGATGCACGGGTCTTTTCGGACTTGGCACGATAACGGAATATTGCATCACGAGTCCCACTACATTGAGGGCAAGGAGCATGGGATAAGTCGGCAATACGACTGGGACGGTAATTTAATCGGCACTTATGAAATGAATCGCGGGACAGGAGCTGACCTTTGGTACTGCGAGAAGGGAATATTATCAGAAGAACGCTATCTCAAAAATGGGGAAAGAGAGGGGTACGAACGGTGGTGGAATGGCGATAATGCAACGATTTTTAGCGAACAACATTTCAAGGAAGGAATTGAACATGGTATTTTTCGAGAATGGAATCAACGCGGGGGCTTGCGTCGCGGGTTTCCCAAATATTTTATTCAAGGTGAAAAAGTGACTAAACGTCAGTATATAAAGGCATGTGAGCGAGACGTATTTTTGCCAAAGTATGTAGCAGCAGAAGATTCTCCACATCGACTATTGCCACAAAATTTGATACCTAATATTTTTCCTGATTCTAAGGAAGAACGCTCAAGCAATAGCCCTGGCTGTACGCACTCAATGGGGAATTGAAAATTCACTTCAAATATAGTTATAGCGGTTTTCATCCTCGTGAGGGACTGAGAAACCCGGCTTCTTCAAGAAGCCGGGTTTCTGGGCGTACTTCATCTGCCTGAAAACCGCTATATTGTTTCTCAAACGCAGGGGCACGATTGCCGTGCCCCCTACCCATATCCTAAACTGTCACGCCTTCCAGCTCCTCATCGGTTAAATCGTATAATTGGCGCAGTTGTTCTAGTTTTTCGGCATCGGGCTGCCAGAAACCGCGCCCGTGCGCTTCTAACATCCGTCCGACAATATTGCGGAAGGCTTCTGGATTGGCTTCGCGCAATTTCTTCGCCATTTCGGCATCGAGCGCGTAGGTGTCGGCGGCTTGGTTGTAAACCCAGGAATCGGTAAAATCAGCGGTTCCGCCCCAGCCGATTAGTGCCGTCATGCGCTGGGAGATTTCGTAAGCGCCGCCGGAACCTTGATTCGCCATTGCTTCTGCCCATTTGGGATTGAGCAGTTTGGTGCGGTATTCCAGGCGCAACAAGTCTTCTAAGTTGCGCGGGGTGGTATCTTTGGAGAAGCTCTCGACAAAGCTAGCGGTTACTTTTTTGCCGCGCTGTTTTTCAGCGGCTCGCTTCAATCCGCCGGTGTTGGCATAATATTCTTGGATGTCGGTGATGCCGTATTCAACGGAGTCGATTTCTTGAACGATGCGATCGCTCGTTTTTAGCAATTGTTGCAGCACTTCCGGGCGAGCTTCCCCTTTGTCGTCGCGCCCGTAACTAAACGCATTGCGATCGCGCCAAGTATCTGCCAGCTCGTCTCCCGACTCCCAGTTCCCGTCAACGACGCGATCGTTCACCAAGGAGCCAAAATCCCCCGATGGATTGGAAAATAGCCGCGCTGAAGCATTTTCAACGCCCTGCGATCGCAACTGCAAAGCGTGCTTGCGGATGAAATTCTGCTCCTCCGGTTCCGCCGCATCCGCCGCCCGCTGAAATAAATCGTCCAGCAATTCGATAATATTCACAAAACTGTCGCGGAAAATCCCTGACAAATTCGCCAGCACGTCAATGCGCGGGTGCCCGACTTCTGCTAACGGCTTCAATTCGTAGCGTACAATTCGCCCCGTTCCTTCTTTCACGGGCTCCGCCCCGACCAATTCTAGCAGAATTCCCAGGGATTCGCCCTTCGTTTTGATCGCATCCAAACCCCACAGCATCACCGCTACCGTTTCGGGATAGGTGCCATTTTCCTTAACGTGCTGGGCGATAATTTTGCGAGCAATTTCGCGCCCGCGCTCGTAGGCAGCAGGCGACGGCATCCGATACGGATCTAATGCGTGAATATTCCGCCCCGTGGGCAGCACCCCGGAACCGTCGCGCAACAAATCTCCCCCCGGTGCCGGCGGGATATATTCGCCATTGAGCCCGCGCAGCAAGTTGGTAATTTCATCGGGAGTTTGCATTAATAGGTTGCGGATTTGTACCGCTTGCTCGACTTTGCCGTTGCCCTCTGGAAATTGAGGAGTCGCGCCAGATGCGATCGCGCCTACTATGTTTTCAGGCAACTCCTCCCCAAAATACGCTTGCAGATACGATTGTATCTCCTCCGGCGCTGGCACCTCGCCCAGGGCGTGCAGCCCCGATGAAAACAAGCGCTGCTCTACGACTTGCAAGTATTCGTACAGCTTCACCAAATAGCGGTTAAACGCCTCAGCGCTGAACAGGCGGGCATTTTCCGGCGTGAAATCAATCCCCAACTTTTTCGCATCCTCAAACGGACAATCTGCCTCTAACCCCGTATCGACAATCTTTTTGCAAATCGCCTCTTTCAGCGCGTAATTCTTCTGGGGATCTTCCCGATATTCCGCGATTAAATCCCGCAACACCATCAATTCTTTGTACAAGCCAGCCCGCCCGTAAGGCGGAACGTTGTGAGAGATTAACACGCCATAGCCGCGCCGCTTCGCTAAAATAGATTCCGAGGGATTATTTGCCGCATAAATATATAAATTTGGCAAGTCTCCTAGCAGAATATCCGACCAAGAATAGCCCGTATTGCCCAAAGGCGAACCCGGCAACCACTCAACCGTGCCGTGCATTCCAAAGTGAACTACGGCGTCGGCGCGAAACTCATTTTGCAGCCACTTGTAGAAAGCTGCATATTGCGGGTGCGGCGTCATATCGCGCTCGAACATCAACCGCATCGGATCGCCAGCAATTCCCAGCGGCGGCTGCACGCCTATCCATACATTGCCGAGCTGCACGCCGCCGAGGTGGTATTCTTCGCCGTAGGTTTTGATGCCGCTGTCGGTGAGGGATTTCCACTGCTTTTCGATGCGTTTTGTCAGCAGGTAGCCCAGCCATTTTTCGAGGGTTTTGGCATGGAGGGTGAGGGGGTTGGAGCCGGGATTGGGGGATTCGGGGAGGTGGGGGATTTCGTCGGCTTCTTTGACGCGGCGGATTAATTCTTCTCCGTTTTCGGGTAAATCTCCTACTGTGTAACCTTGTTGTTTGAGGGCGTTTAGAAAGTTGAGGAGGCTGCGCGGTACGTTGAGCAGCGCTGCTGTACCGACTGCGCCGTATCCAGGAGGAAATCCGTATAAAATAATGGCAATTCGACGCTCGGCGGGTGGTGTTTTTCGCAGTGAAATCCAGCTTTTGATCCGCCCGGTGAGGCGCTTGACTCTTTCGGGGACGAGATAGATATCTTCTCCGACTAAACCACCGAGGGGTATGGTGTCGATCGCCCCGTCTAATTCCGGCAAAGCATACAAGACGACGCTTTGCAATCCCCCCACTCCTTTGCGCGTCCACGAGTGGATATCTTGAATCAGCAGCGGTGCCGCCACAATATAGGGTATATTCTTAGCCGAGAGAATTTTTTTGCTAACCTCTACTTGCCGTCCCGCTTCCATCGAACCTGCCGGCCCCCCGACTAACGGAAAGCCAATTGTAGAAACAATTGCATCGACTTCGGCGGCTTCTTTAGAAAGGGAAGGCGTTTCTATATTTCCCTGCTGCCGTTGGAATTGTTCGTAAGAAGTGGTCATCCAATCCCTGACGGCAACGTGCCCTTCAACGCCATTAATAAAGACGGGCACGGGAATCAAACTTGCTTCCTCAAAATATCTAATCAATTTGGGAATGTAAGGCTGTTTAGTAATAACGTGCTTGCGATACAGTAAAATTCCTACAGTCGGCCAATTTTTACTTTCTGGCTTGGCTTGGCGATACCATTCTAAATATTGTCGCGGCGATTCAAAATAAGGCGATGCCGGGATTTGGAGATTGGGGGATTTTTTTTCCCTATCCCCCCATCCCCCAATCCCGGCTCCTAAATAATCGGGATGCAGCAAGCCCATATTCGGCGTTTCCAAAGGAGGGGCGATTTCTCCGACTTTCAGCCCTAAATATTTTTCGGCGATCGCCCAGCACATCGAGGCGACGTTTTCGGCTCCGCCGGCATTCCAGTAGCCGTAGACGATCAGCCAGTTTCGCAAGTCTTGCACTTTTTGCACGGGCACGAATTTGAGCAATTTTGGCCCGACTTTCAGAAAGCTGATGTAGCCGGCGAGTTTGTCTTCTTCTTTGCCGCCGCTGAATTTATCGAGGATGAATTTGACGGGTTTGGGCATTCCTTTGGGTTTGTCGCCGATTTTGAAGGCTCCCAACTGGGTGAGGCTCATCAGTTCGAGGGCAGACTCGAAAATCAGGCGGATGGGGATAGTTTGGACGCGATCGCGCAGCCAAATCACCTGCTCGTAGTCAAAAACAAGGCTACAGAAAAATACGTCAGCGCCAGACAGGGCGGCTTCTACGGCGGCGGGTTCGGCGGCGAGGGAGCGATCGCTAAACACCCGCACCTCCAACTCGGGACACCGGGCAGCCACTAACTCAGCCGCCTTGCGGTACAAATCAGCGTTGAACGATTCAAACCCTGCAATCAAGACGATGCGTTTCATGGCCCTAACTCGCAATATTTCTTCACCTCGATCTTAAATGAGTTTTTAGGTTCTAAGAGCCATAAACCGGCACGAACCCACAGAACCCCGGTTTCTGGGCGCATCTGCCGCCGCCCTATCTAAAAAATTTTCTCTATATAATGCAAGCAACGCGAGAAACACCATCCCTTAGCTGCCTGACGTCCATGCTGCGCCACAACTGCCTGCTCGAACTACTTGCCCTTTTTGCCCTGCTCGTTGCCAATCCTGCCTTAGCTGCCGCTAACCGCCCCCCGGAAATGGGAAATTACAACCGCCCCGCCCCACTCGCCCAAGCTGCCGAAGATGACGGATGGAAAGATTTGGCGCTGTCTGGCATCGCTGCTGTCTACGCGCAAGCGGGCGAATACGATCGCGCGTTGCAAATTGCCCAAAGCATCCGGGATAGCGCGGAAAAATCTTCGGCGCTGTCTCAAGTAGCGCTCACCCTCACCGCCTCTGAAAACTACGATCGCGCGGTGCAAGTAGCCGAAACCATCCCGGATAACTTTCAGAAAGCCTCAATTTTGACTGGCATCGCCAACGCGCTGGCAGCAGCACAGCAAGGAGATAAGGCAGAGCCCTTGTTCTCCCAAGCCCTCTCGCTCGTTCAAGCCATCTCGGATGAGACGCAGAAAGCCGAGGCGCTGTTTGGCATTGTCAACGGGCTCACTTCTGCCGAACAATACGATCGAGCTGTCTCACTAGCGCAAACCATTTCGGATGAGGCGCTCAAATCAGAGGCGCTTTACTCGATCGGCGTTGAGTTGTTTTGGGCAGGGCAGAGAGAGCGAGGGAATCAGATAATCGAAAGTATCGCCGACGAGTCCGTAAAAGCGCGATTTTTACAGGCTGTCGTCTTCGATTTGGCATTGCAGGAACAATACGATCGCGCTAGGGAAGTTGCCCAAACGATACCAGATAGCTTGACTAAAGTTTCGATGTTGACATCGATCGCGAGCTTGTTGCGTTCATCAGAACAACCCGAAAAAGCGCAGGCGCTGCTGACAGAAGTGCTGCAATTTACCCAAACTATCTCAGATGAATCTGAGAAATCGCAGGCGCTGCTGGCGATCGCGAGTACCCTCGCTTCTGGGGGAGAGTACGAGCGATCGAGGGAGCTGATTCCAACGATTCCAGATGAAGAAATCCAAACACAGGCAATCTATCAAATCGCCGGTAGCGCGGCTTTTGCGGGAGAATACGATCGCGCCCTCTCGCTAGCCCAAACTCTCTCGGACGAATCCGTGAAAGTGCAGGCGCTTGCTGATATCGCCATTGCCCTGGCATCTGGGGGACAATTCGAGCGAAGTTTGCAGCTCGTGCAAACGATTGCTGACGAGGAAGCCAAATCGCGGGCGCTTTTTAGCATTGCGATCGCCTTCGCAGAAGCTGGAGAAGACGCGCGAGGGTTGCAGCTCATTCAAACTATCCCGGACGAAGACTTGAGAGTAGAGGCGCTTTCTAGCATGGCAAACACCCTAACTTCATCGGGAGAATTCGACCGAGCGCTTCAGATTGCCAATACCATCCCGGATAAATCCCAGAAAGTCTCGGCGCTAACTGCGATCGCTTTTGAATACATCCAAGCTGAAAAGCCAGATAAAGCTTTTGAACTTTTATCTCAAGCCCTCCAAATAGTTAAATCTAAATAAAATAGCACGTTTTGGCGCGGTAAAATCATTTGATTTTTTCAGGGGTTGTGAGTAAAAAAATATGGCAAAATTGACTGTCAATCGCGCTTCTACTTTTGAAACATACCAGGGGAAAATCAGCGGCTCTCCGGTGCTGCTCCTGTTGGCGATCGCTGTGCTGCTGGCTGACAGCCCTATGGCATCTGCCGCCAACCATTTCTCAAACCAGAGCGCCACCCCATTTTTTCGCCAAATAGCCGAAAAATATAACGCGATCGCGCCCGCATCTCGCCGCGAAAACCCTCGCAGGTGCTTCGCAACTTCTCCGAGCGTTTGTATCTTTGAAAGCGAACTATTTTTCTTTGGTTTAGACCAGAACGAAAGTTATAAAAAAGCCCAACTTTTGGCTGAAATAGCTTTAAAATACGCCGAAGCCGGACAATTTGAACGAGCCCTACAGCTTGCCCAAACCCTAGAAGTTGACTCTCTTAAAGCCTCGGCATTGGTTGAGATAGCCGCCGAGTTTGTAGCAGCAGGACGATCCGACAAAGCCGAGCCGCTTTTCTCGCAAGTCATGCAGATTATTCAAAGCGTGAAATATAATTTGGGAGCCGTCGGGGCGTTGCAGCGGATAGCTAGACAGCTAGCAGCCGTCGGCAAAACAGAATTATACCAAGTTGGCTAACTTAGTATTGTTACATTTTTTTATATATCCCGGA
>CAYOOD010000111.1:0-23823 GCA_964405435.1 uncultured bacterium | reverse complement strand
TGAGTGCTGAGTGCTGAGTGCTGAGTGCTGAGTGCTGAGTGCTGAGTGCTGAGTAAAGAGTGCTGAGTGCTGAGTAAAGAGTGCTGAGTGCTGAGTAAAGAGTGCTGAGTAAAGAGTGCTGAGTGCTGAGTGTGGAGTGTGGAGTGCTGAGTGCTGAGTGCTGAGTGCTGAGTGCTGAGTAAAGAGTGCTGAGTGCTGAGTAAAGAGTGCTGAGTGCTGAGTAAAGAGTGCTGAGTGCTGAGTGCTGAGTGTGGAGTGTGGAGTGCTGAGTGCTGAGTGTGGAGTGTGGAGTGCTGAGTGCTGAGTGCTCGATGCCTCGGCTAAGTGGGGAGTGCGTAGGGGCTTTTCGCGAAAAGCCCGTTATTGAGTGGGGAGTGGTGAGTGGTGAGTGAGAAGAAAGAAAGTGAAGCGATCGCACCCATTTAAAGTTTAAACCGCTGTTATTGTTACTTATAGACTCACTTTATACTCGCTCAGCACTCAGCACTCAGCACTTTTAACTCTACACTCAACACTCCTCACTTTAGAAATGCACCTCTTCTGGCGGAGCGATCTCAAGGGGAGCGATCGCGCCGGTTTTGGGGGCGGCACTCACCTTAGACTTGACATCAGAGGTGGGAGAGGGAATCGTTTGCACGGGAGAAAGCTCGGGCTTTGGAGAGGATTGAGCAGAGAGCCAGTGCACCCCTCCCACGGCTCCTGCCATCAAAGCCGCGTAACCGACATAAAGGTGAACGGGGCTCAAAGACAAACCAGCAGGGGTTTCGGGACGATACCAGGAAGGCACGACAGATTTAGCGGGATCGGGGGCGGGCAGGGAGGCGGCTAGGCGATCGCCCTCTAAACCCAAGGCATTGCCAATCCGGCGAATAAAGCCTCGCACATAAACATCCTCTGGCAGGCTCGCCGTGCGTCCATTTTCCAGAGCCTGAATCGCGTGCAGGGGCACTTGCGTGAAATCCCGAAGCTCCTCGAGAGAGACAGACTGGGCGAGGCGGGCTTGCCGCAGTTGCGCGCCCAATTCGCGCAGGCGAGTTTCTCGCTGCTGTGCCCAGGAGGCGGCTAACTCCGCCTGCGCGGGTTTTTTGCTTTTGCGGGATGGTTCGACAGGCTGGGGGTTGGCAGCCTCACGAGCAACGGAAGCAGGAGGATCGCAAACCGCCGGCGCTGCCGACTTTTGTACCGCGTCGGCGCTAGCAGCCGATTCGGATTGTTGAGCAAAATGCTTAGATGCCAGCTCGATAGCTTCTGACGCGACTGCTTTGATGAGAATCTGGGCTTGCGCCGCTGCTTCGCCCAGCATCGCCTGCAATACAGCTACAACTTGGCAGTAAACGTCACTGCTGTAGAGTTCTGCTTCGATGTAGCTGACAACCGATGGCAGTCCGGCTTGAGAAGTTTCCAGAGTTGAGGTGCCGACAATGCCCGAGCTGGACGCCGTTTTCAATGCCATGATTTCAAGTATCTCCGTGGATGAGTGGAACAGAATATGAGGTTGCGGTGTTCGATCCCTGTTTGGGGAGATGAGCCCTGGTGAGATATACTTCCTGACTTTTAACAACTCGGATAGTTAGGGGCCATTGTTAAAAAATTCTGAAACCGCTGTCTGGCAATGCACTCGGAGGATTTCAGCGAACTGACTGACTGGAGAGAAGCGGCTTCACAATCGGGGTCTAACTTGTATTTCGTTTTGTTTAGCGCTTTTGGCAGATCCCGCCCCTATTCCCTCTATTCAGGCAGTCGGGGAGGGCAAATCCGCGCGCGCTCAATCTACCAAGTTGAAACCCTTTCATCCGGATTTGTACGGATTGACCGAAAAATCAGCCCCGTAATCGAGCGATCGGAGTATGGTAGAGCAGCATCTGGGACGGTTAAGGTGGAGTTGAAAACCGAAAACGTTACAAGTTGAGAGCGGGTTTCAGGGATGGCTCTCGTTTGCGCCTCCAAGTTAGGGCCACTCGCTGCACCCCTCCATTCTCAACTGTTACCCGATGGGAGATAAAACGATGACTGTTCAGCTACTTAATTGGATGCACGCCGCAGGGCAAGCGTTGCTGGTAAATCGGGGGTGGATGGCGTGGAATCTATTTTTGGCATTGGTGCCGCTAGCCGTAAGTTTTTGGCTGTTCCACCGACCGCGATCGCGCTTCCTGCGCTGGAGCGTCTTTATTATAACCGGCATTACCTTCGTTGTCGGTATCAATCGCTACAATTCAGGGCACGCGATTAATCTGGCGCGGCAAGTACACCAGACTTATTTCGATACCGGCAAGATTTATATAGTAGGAGCAGTTGCTCTAACGCTGATTCTCCTGGGAATAGATATCTGGCTGTTTCGCCTGCGCGGCGCGCGTTCCCTGCTGTGGTGGATTGGCTTTACGGTTTTTGTCGCCTTTTTGCCCAATGCGCCCTACGTTTTAACCGATATCATTCACCTGATCGAAGATATTCGCCGGGGTTATTCGGTGTGGATAATTAGCCTCGCCCTGATTCCGCAGTACCTGTTATTTATGTTAATTGGGTTTGAAGCTTATGTGCTGTCTTTGATTTACTTGGGGGAATATTTGAAGCGGCACGGTTGGAGGAAGTATATCCTGCCTGCTGAATTAATTTTGCACGCGCTCAGCGCCATTGGGATTTATTTGGGGCGATTTGAACGCTTCAACAGTTGGCACATCCTCACGCAGCCCGATCAATTGGTGATGAGTGTCGTTAAGGATCTGACGGGAAAGCGTCCGGCGCTGGTGATGATTGTGACGTTTTTAGTCATTGCCGGACTCTACTGGGTGATGAAACAAGTGACTTTGGGGGTGATTTATTACCGACAGCATGCGGCGGCAAGCAGAGCTATGCCAGAGGCGATCGCTCCAGTTCCTGAAAACTCCTCTGACGACTCTTCACCGGTTCAATCAGAAGTTAACCAGCCATAACCGCGAGCCTTCCGAGTTTTCATAAAAGTTTAGGGGAGGAGAGAGAAAAGGAGAGGGAGAAAGAAATTGAAGAAAGAAAAATTTTCCCCTTTGACAAAAACGGAACGGTCGCCGAAATTTAGCAGCGCGTCTGGCAAGCGTACTAACTGAACGATTCCAGCCCTGCCTCTGAAAACCTATTGGCTCAATCCCACCCGAACAGGATTTTCTATCTTCCGATAGATGACGCCTGTTCAATTTTTATTTGAAATAGTCAATAGAAAAAGCAGACAAAATAATCCGACAATCTCAACAATATAACCCGATAAATGCGAGGTTGATTCGGATTTTTCTACGTTGGCAAGGGGACTTTACAACCGAATTCAAAGGATGCCAAAATGGAGAGCGTAAAAAAAATTAATGACGAGTTGACTGTAGCGACGGGGCAGGTAACGCCAGAACAGTTGCAGCAGGCGGCTGATGAAGGGTACAAGTCAGTAATGAACCTGCGCGATCCGCTGGAAGAAGGTTTCGTCAGCGAAGAACCGCTGCAGGCAGAAGCCGCAGGCTTGCATTACGTCAATGTTCCAGTTAAGGCTGACACGCTCGATGAGGAACTGGCTGATTTAGTCATGTTGCGAATTGACGATCTTCCCAAACCTGCCTTAATTCACTGCAAGAGCGGGATGCGTTCCGGTGCAATGGCGCTGACGAATATCGCCCTGCACGAGGGGCTGACGCCAGAAGAAACCTTTGAAAAAGCGCAAGATTTGGGATTTAATTGCGACAGCAACCCGAAAATGAAAGAATTCGTCAAGCAGTACATTGAAGAACACGCAAAAGTCAAATGATTTGAGGAGTAAGTGCTGAGTGCTGAGTGCTGAGTGCTGAGTGCTGAGGAGGCAGCAAGGGTTTAAATCCTTCAAAATTTCCAGCTCAAAATTTACTCCTAGTCCCCATTATATCAGCACTCAGGCTTCAGAATTTTTCAGTCAAAACTCACAAATCATCGCTATGAAACTTCCCCTAGAGATTAGCTATCGAGACGTTGCAAAAACAGACGCGATCGAAAACTTAATTCAGGAAAAAGTCGCCAAACTGGAAAGAATCTGCAATTACATCAACAGTTGCCGGATCGCGATCGAAAAAGTCCACGATCGCCCGCGCAGCGGTTCCCCCTATCGAGTGCGGCTCGACATCACGTTTCCGCCCAGCCACGAAATCGCAGTCGTTCGCAATCCGGGCGAGGGGGAAGTGTACGACGACTTGCAAACAGTTATCCGCAGCGCTTTCGATGCGGCGCGCCGCCAGCTTCAAGAATACGTCGAGCGCCAGCGCGATGAAGTCAAATCTCACCCGCTGCAAGAAACCGCTGCTATCGTCACCAAACTATTTCCAGAGGAAGGCTACGGCTTTATCAAAACCCTCGATACCGGGCGCGATATTTACTTCCACCGCAACAGCGTTCTCAACGACGATTTCGATCGCTTGCAGCTCGGTACGGGCGTGCAATATGCCGAGGAAGAGGGAGACAGGGGACCGCAAGCCTCTACCGTCCAAATCGTCGATAAGCCGGGAGTTCGCGTGAATAAAGCCGCCGAGGAACCTCTCATCGAACCGCCTCTGGGTTGGTAACTTGACTGGGGTGCATTCCCGCAAGAGAAGGCTCGCCACCTTCACAGCCGCTTGCCTTTGAACGCACCCGAAAAGCGATAGAAAATTATTGAAGGAGAAAAGCCAATGGCGTTAGTTTTAGAGCAAATCAATGTAGAAGGACTCGCGCACCTTTCTTATTTAGTGGGCGATGATAAAGCCGGAGTAGCGGCTGTCATCGATCCGCGCCGCGATGCGGATATTTACCTGAAAATGGCACGCGATCGCGGCGTGAGAATTACCCACATTATCGAAACCCACATTCACGCCGATTTTGTCTCCGGTTCCCACGAACTCAACGCCCGCACGGGAGCGCCCATCTGCGGCGGTAAAAGCGACGACTATCAGTTCGCGTTGCAGCAGCTCGGCGAGGGCGACGAGTTGAAAATCGGCAGCGTCACCCTGCGATCGCTGCATACCCCCGGACATACTCCAGAGCACATTTGTTTGCTCATTTCCGATTCTCAACAGGGAAAAGAACCGTTTGGCATCTTCACGGGCGACACCTTGTTTAATTTAGACGTGGGACGTCCGGATTTATTGGGCAATGGAACCGAGAAAAAACTCGCAGGAGAATTATATCATTCTTTGTTCGACAAATTGCTGCCGCAGGGCGATCGCGTAGAAATTTACCCCTGTCACGGCGCGGGGTCTTCCTGCGGGAAATCCATAGGCGATCGCCGCACCAGCACCATTGGCAACGAGCGGATTTTCAGCCCTGCTTTGCAACCGCGAACCGAAACCGAATTTGTGGAATGGCTGTTGAGCGACATGCCAGAACCGCCCCGGCACTACGCCCGCCTCAAAAAAGTCAATGCCAAAGGCGCTCCCTTAAAAGGATGTCTGCCGACTTTGCCGCCCCTATCGCCGCAACAATTCCAAAAAATGATGGAGGATGAGGGTACAATTGTCATCGACGCCCGCTCGATTCTCGCCTTTGGCGGCGGACACATTGCCGGCGCAGTTAACATCGCGCTCCGCCCTGCATTTCCGAACTGGGTGGGCTGGACGATCGACCCGGAAAAGACGATTTTGCTGGTGGTAGAAAGCGAGCGAGATGTCGCTCTGGCAGCAGAACAATTATTTCGCGTCGGGTTCGACAATGTAGCCGGCTACCTGCACGACGGCATGACAAGTTGGCTGAATGCGGGGCTGCCGGTGAAGCACGTTTACGAGTGGACGGTGTACGATTTGAACCAGCACAAAGACGAGGCAGATGTGACAGTGCTCGACGTGCGCAGCGACGGCGAATATGAAAAGGGATGCGTTCCCGGCGCGAAACACATTTTCGTGCCGCACCTGGAAGAACATCTCGACGAGTTGGATAAAAATAAGGCGATCGCGACTTATTGCGGCAGCGGCTATCGCGCCTCAATTGCTGCCAGTCTCTTGCAGAAGCACGGATTTGAGAAGGTGATTAACGTTCCCGGTTCGTGGAAAGCTTGGACGGCGGCAAAATTGCCGGTGCAGTCCGTTTAAACTCAACGAATGAAAACTCAGAAACCCGGTTTCTCCAAGAAACCGGGTTTCTTGCATGTACTTCATGCGACTGAAAACTGCTATATCCGTGTAGCGACATCTGCGGCGCACCCCTGCCCCCGTGACTGTGCGACTTTATTAAAAAATTGTTAACTTGTAACTGTTGCCGGGGCGCGGCAGCGCGCCCCGCCACTCACTGACACGCAGGAGCACAAAAGGCATGGCAGCAGAAACTCTCTACGTTCGCTGGTTTGAGACGCTCAGCGCTGACGACGTGCCGCTGGTGGGCGGAAAAAATGCCTCGCTGGGGGAAATGGTTCGAGCGCTGAAGCACGAGGGGGTACGGGTGCCGGATGGTTTTGCGACGACAGCAGAGGCGTACAAAGCGTTTGTGGAGGCGAACGACCTCGCCAATAGCATCCAATCCCTCCTAGAAGCATTCAAAAACGGTGAAAAATCTTTGGAGCAAGCGGGAAAAGCGATTCGGCGACTGTTTTCTCGCGCCCGCTTTCCCGAGGAAATTGCCCTAGCGATTGAAAATGCTTACCGGGAATTGAGCCGGCGCTACAATGCAGAAGAGGCAGACGTAGCGGTGAGGAGCAGCGCCACGGCAGAAGATTTGCCGGATGCGAGTTTTGCAGGGCAGCAAGAGACGTTTTTAAATATCAGCGGCGTTCCTGAAGTGCTGGAAGCGTGCCGCAATTGTTTTGCGTCGCTATTTACCGATCGCGCGATCGCGTATCGCGCAGAAAAAGGCTTCGATCGCGTGGAAGTTTCCCTCTGCGTCGGCGTGCAAAAAATGGTGCGTTCCGACAAAGCCGGGGCGGGAGTGATGTTTTCTATCGATCCGGAAACCGGGTTTCCCGACGCAGCGATTATCAGCGCGGCTTGGGGATTGGGCGAAAATGTCGTGCAGGGAACGGTAACGCCGGATCAGTACACGGTTTTTAAACCGTTGCTGCGAGGAGAACTAAAGCCAATTATCGACAAGCGGCTGGGAAGCAAGGCGAAAAAGTTAATTTATGCCTCCGAGGGCGGCAAGACGACGCGCAATGTCGATACTTCTGGAAAAGAACGCCGCGCTTGGGTTCTCAACGATGGGGAGATTTTGCAATTGGCTGGCTGGGCGCGCGTTATTGAAAAGCACTACGGCAAGCCGATGGATATCGAATGGGCAAAAGACGGCACGACGGGCGATTTATTCATCGTGCAGGCGCGTCCGGAAACGGTACAATCGAAAAAAGTTGCGGCGGCGCTGAAGACGTACAAACTCAAACAAGAAGGCAAGAAATTGGTTTCGGGGCTGAGCGTTGGCGACGCGATCGCGACGGGGAAAGTCTGTCGCGTTCTCAGCACGCGCGATATTGACAAAGTTGAGGACGGGTGCATTTTAGTTACGGAAATGACAGATCCCGACTGGGTGCCGGTGATGAAGCGCGTGGCGGGTATCGTCACCGATTACGGCGGGCGAACCTGTCACGCAGCGATCGTTTCTCGCGAGTTGGGAATTCCGGCAATTGTGGGGACTGGCGACGCCACGCAGGTACTCAAAAATGACCGAAGCGTGACGCTTTCCTGCGCGGAAGGCGATCGCGGTTATATTTACGAGGGAACGCTGGAATACGAAACCTCGGAAGTCAGCCTCGAAGACATTCCCGAAACCAAAACTCGGCTGATGATGAATATTGCCAGCCCGTCAGCGGCATTTCGCTGGTGGCGGCTTCCCAGTCAGGGAATTGGCTTGGCGCGGATGGAATTTATCATCAATAATATTGTCAAAATTCACCCGATGGCGCTGGTTCGCTTTCCCGAACTGGAAGACAAGCACGCCCGCAAGCTCATCCGGGAAATGACGCAGGGTTACGAGGATAAAACCGAGTATTTCGTCGAAACGCTGGCGCTGGGAATTGCAAAAATTACCGCCTCTCAGTATCCGCATCCGGTTATCGTGCGCATGAGCGATTTCAAAACCAACGAGTATGCGGATTTAATCGGCGGCGAGCCATTTGAACCGCAAGAATCTAACCCAATGCTGGGGTTCCGGGGCGCGAGTCGGTATTACAGCGATCGCTACCGAGAAGGATTCGCCCTGGAATGCCGCGCCATTAAAAAAGTCCGGGAAGAAATGGGGTTTGAAAATCTCTTGATTATGATCCCCTTCTGCCGCACTCTGGAAGAAGCCGATCGCGTTTTGGAAGTTTTGGCAGAAAACGGGTTGAAGCGGGGAGAAAAAGGCTTGCAAGTCTACGTCATGTGCGAAATTCCCGCTAATGTGGAACTGGCAGAAGAATTTTGCGATCGCTTCGACGGCTTTTCCATTGGCAGCAACGATCTCACCCAATTAGCGTTAGGTGTCGATCGCGATTCTGCCGAACTCGCGCATTTATTTGACGAGCGCAATCCCGCCGTCAAGCGGATGATTCTGCGCTTGATTAAAACGGCTCGCGAGAAGGGGCGCAAGGTAGGGATCTGCGGGCAAGCGCCCAGCGACTATCCCGAATTTGCCGAATTTTTGGTTGAGGCAGGGATTGATTCGATTTCCCTGAATCCTGACAGCATCATTGAAGTCAAGCGGCGCGTCGCTGAAGTCGAGGCGAAGTTGCGATAGGGCGTCTGAATCCTAATAATTTCTGTAGGGGCAGTCCCCCCGTGGCTGCCCCACCTCCACCCCGGCGATTGAAAAGTGATAAAATAGTGCTTTACAAATAACTATAAATCCAAAGGGTGCCGGTAAAAATGGGTAAGTGGATGCAAGCTTTTAAGGGCTTCCTGAATCTCTTCGTGAAGCCCAACTGTCCGCTATGCGATCGCCCAGCCGAAGCGGCGCTGTGTCAATACTGCCAGCGACAGTTGCAGCAGTGCCAATTTGCAAAACCCGAACAATTTTGGCAAAACGAGCGGGTGTTCGTCTGGGGCGCGTATGGCGGAGCGCTAAAAAGAGCGATCGCTCAAATGAAATACAAGAACCACCCAGAATTAGCCAAACCTCTCGGTTATTGGTTGGGCGAAACTTGGCGGAAATCCCCCATTTCTGCCAATCTCGTTAAGGTGACAGTTGTCCCCATTCCTATGTACCCGGAAAAGCAGCGCAAGCGGGGATTCAACCAGGCAGAATTGCTGGCGAGAAGTTTTTGCGATTGTACGGGATTGCCCTTACAGCCGCAGGGTTTAGAACGGATTCGCGACACCAAAGCTCAATTTGGTTTAAATGCCGTCGAACGCGAGAAAAATCTCGACGGTGCTTTCAGTTTGGGAAAAGCCTTTCGCGGCAAACGTCCCCCCGGTGCGGTACTGTTGCTCGACGATATTTATACGACCGGCACGACGATTCGCGCAGCAGAAAAAGCCCTGCAAACTTCTGGAATACAAGTGTGCGGTGTAGCGGCGATCGCAACCACCAAGCCGGAGAAGAAAATCGTAGCGCGATCGCCTATATGGCCCAAGTGAACCCCCCACTTCTGGAAAAATATGTTAAAATAAAAGTGACAAAAGTTCTGTAGCGTTTGAGCGGGAGAGAAAGCTATGGTTGCCAATCCAGATCCCAAATATATGTCCCCCGAAGAGTACCTGGAATGGGAAGAACGCCAAGAGATTAAATACGAGTACGTCAATGGCGAAGTCTTTGCCATGACTGGGGGAACCATTCCTCACAACGCGATCGCTCTTAACCTGGCTTCTGCCCTGAGAAATCACGTCCGAGGCGGTTCGTGTCGCGCCTACATGGCAGACGCCAAACTGGCGGTATCTGAAAAAGGGCCATTTCACTACCCAGATGGGATGGTAACGTGCGACGAGCGCGACAGGCAAGCCCTCAAATTCATCCAATTTCCCTGCTTAATTGTCGAAGTGCTTTCCCCGACTACTGAAGCCTACGATCGCGGCGGCAAATTTACCCACTACCGCCGCATCGCCACGCTGAAAGAATACCTCCTCATCGATGCCCAGAAAATCAGTGTAGAGTGCTTCCGCTTGAATGAAAAAGGGATTTGGGAACTGCATCCCTATACAGAAGGAGATGAAATTCACCTAACCAGCGTCGATTTCCGCTTTCCCCTCTCCCTCCTTTACGAAGATGTCGTACTCTCCACAACCGAAGAATAAAAATAACTCTCCAAACTCTTCAATCCCCCAATCCCGGCTTTCCCTATCACTGCACGCCGAGAAACGCATCGAAAGCCTGACGGTTGGGCATCGCCGGTTGGGCACCGACTTTCGTCGCGCACAGGGCACCCGCCGCCGCACCCCACACCACCGCTCGGCGCAGGGATTCCCCAGATGCGATCGCAACAGCCAACGCCCCGTTAAAAGCATCCCCCGCCGCTGTCGTATCAACCGCCTTGACTGGAAACGCCGGCAGGAAAAAACTTTCTTTATCCGCCGCGCAGAAAACGCCGCCCGATCCTAATTTTACGATCGCCACTCCTGCACCCCGGCGGCGCAACTCGGCAGCCGCGCTCGCAGCCGAATCCGCGTCATTCACCGTTACCCCCGTCAACTGCGACGCTTCGATTTCGTTGGGGGTGATGATGTCGGCGAGGGAATACAGCTCCTCGGGGATATCCGGGCGCGCCGGTGCCGGATCGAGGATTACTCGCACCCCTGCTTTTTTTGCGGCTCGTGCGGCGGCGAGGCTGGCGTCGATCGGGATTTCTAGCTGCAGCAATAAGGCAGCGGCACCGGGCAGCAGTGGCAAGAGGCGATCGCAGTCTGTTTCGTCGAGGCGATCGTTTGCGCCGCCAACAATAATGATAGAGTTCTGCCCCGCATCCTCCACCGCAATAATCGCCACCCCCGTACTCGCTGCTGGCTCGACGGCTACCGCGCCCGCATCCACGCCCGCCGCTTGCAAGCTGGCGATCGCTTCTTGCCCGAAACTGTCAGAGCCGACGCGCCCCACCATCTTCGTCAGGATGCCCAGGCGAGCCGCCGCGACTGCCTGATTTGCCCCTTTGCCGCCCGGGGCACTCAAGAACTCGCGCCCCGCCACGGTTTCTCCCGGCACGGGCAACCGCTGCGTTCTGGCGATTAAATCTATATTGATGCTGCCGAAAACGATAACGCTCATCTGGGGTGGGGAGTGGGGAGTGCTGAGTGCTGAGTGCTCGATGCCTCGGCTGAGTGCTGAGTACGGTAGATTTTACTTCTTTAGGGGGATAACATCGCCTTTGTGTTACTTAACTTTACAACTTTGCTGAAGTTACTATAAAAGCGGTAAAGTTTATTTGCGATCGCTTGCGCTTCCGCTCGATCCTGCTACAGTAATAACAGAAGCGAAAAAGCTTCCCTGACAGATAGTACAGCGAAGTCCACATTAGCTTACAAAAGAGGTAAAAAGCGCTGTTAAATCTAACATCTGTCCCGTTGACCGAAAACAGCAGCACCCAACCAGAGGTCTGATATTTCCTCAGTTAGCAACTAGGGAGTCATGTAACTCAACTGTAAAGTGAGTGCAGCTCCGAGTAGAATTAACCAGGAGAGGAAATCACTCAGCGAGTACGGCTTGGGTGCTGTTGTCGTTTTCGGAAGTTAACCGCTTGCGTTAAGCCCTGCGATCGAGAAAAAAGTAAAGTTTTGTATCAATGTCTTGCATCCCTGACAGAGGGTGCTATTCTAATAACAGAAGCGAAAAAGCTTCCCTGACAGATAGTACAGCGAAGTCCACACTAGCTTAAAAAAGAGGTAAAAAGCGCTGTTAAATCTAACATCTGTCCCGTTGACCGAAAACAGCAGCACCCAACCAGAGGTCTGATATTTCCTCAGTTAGCAACTAGGGAGTCATGTAACTCAACTGTAAAGTGAGTGCAGCTCCGAGTAGAATTAACCAGGAGAGGAAATCACTCAGCGAGTACGGCTTGGGTGCTGTTGTCGTTTTCGGAAGTTAACAGCCTTTAACGCCACTTTCTTCGAGAAAAAAGTAAAGTTTTGTATCAATGTCTTGCATTCCAAAAAGAGGCTGCTATAGTAATAACAGAAGCGAAAAAGCTTCTCTGACAGATACCACAGCGAAGTCAACGTTAGCTTACAAAAGAGGTAAAAAACGCTGGTTCACCTAAAATCTGTCTCATCGACCAACACCAACAGCACCCACCCAGAGGGCTGATATTTCCTCAGTTAGGAACTAGGGAGTAGGGCGACTGAACTATTAAGTCAGTGCGACTCCAAGTAGAATTAACCAGGAGAGGAAATCACTCAGCGAGTATGGCTTGGGTGTTGTTGTTGTTTTGAGGATTTAATAGAAAGGCCGGGATTTGGAGAGTAGGGGATGGCGCAAGCGGCACCAAAACCCCGAAACTAGGAGAGGACATTCACGCGATCGAATCCCCATGTTTCAGGCTTCCCGCCGGCGTCTGGCTATCTGGTATACGGCTGTGACAGCAGTGCTGCTGTTGCTGTTTGCGACTGGTTTCTACCTGTACGTTCGCAATACCCTGATCGAGCGGGTGGACGATACGCTCAATCACGTTGTGGAGGTGCTGGAGCGATCGCTCGTCATCGAGCCGGTTTCGCCGCCCGGAGCGCTGGCTGGGCGGTTGCGGATTAACCTAGAAGCCAGTTTTTACGACAACGCCGACACCCTAGAAGACGATCGCATCGATTTGGAATGGTTCAGCCCCACCGGCGAGTTGCTGTGGTCAACTTTTCCCGCCCCCCTCAATTTTCCCCTGCATCCCAAGCGCACCGGCGAGACGGTGCAGCTCCCGGAGGGGCAGTTGCTCCGACAGGTGACGGAACGGGTAGAAATCGGTCGTCAAGTGCTCGGCTACCTGCGCGTCAGCCATCCTTGGTTCGAGGTGACAAAGCCCATCCGCCAGTTAATGGTCGATTTGAGTTTGGGAACGGCGGGGATGGTCATTTCGGTAGCGGCGATCGGCTGGTTTCTCTCCGGGCTGGCAATGGAACCGGTGCGCGCCTCGTACCAGCGATTGAAACAGTTCACCGCCGATGCGTCTCACGAATTGAGAAACCCGATCGCAACCATTCAAACCAACGTGCAAGTCGCCCTCGCCGATCCCGATCCCAATCCCGAGGCGTACCGGCAGCAGTTGCAAGTGGTAGAGCGGCTGACGCGGCGGTTGGGGCGGTTGGTGGATGACTTGCTGTTTTTGGCGAGACAGGATAGCGGCATGGTGAAACCGGATTGGGTGGAGGTGCCGCTCGACGCGCTGCTGATGGAAGTGATCGAAGAACAGCAGGCGATCGCAACTGAAAAGGGACTCGTACTCTCTCTCGATTGGCTCGAACCCGAAACCTCCTCGATCGAAACCGCGTTCGCCCTGTGGGGAGACTGGAACCAGCTCGCGCGTTTATTTACCAATCTTGTTTCTAATGCCGTGCAATATACCCCTGCTGGCGGTAAAATTACGGTAGAGTTGCAAGTTAGCAGCAATAGCCGTCACGCCAACGGCACTTCCCTGCAAGTCAAGGTGAGCGATACTGGCATCGGCATTCCCGAAGATGCCTTGCCCCACCTCTTCGACCGATTTTATCGCGTCGATCCGGCGCGCAGCCACGGCGCAACTGCAGCGGGTTCGGGATTGGGGCTGGCGATCGCGCGCGCCATTGTCGAAAATCATCAAGGCAACATCCGCATCGACAGTCAACTGCATTGCGGCACTACCGTGACAGTGACGTTGCCGGTGGGAGTATTCAGTGCTGAGTAATGAGTGCTGAGTGGGAAATTGCGAATTGGTAATGGCTAATTAGTAATTGGGGGAATTATTATTCCCGATTACCCATGAGCGATTACCCATGACCAAAACCTACTTTTTTGTCGGCGTTTTTGCAGGCTGCTTTGCCAATTCCTTATACAACCATTTGGCGAATTTTCGCTCGAAATCAAACGCCTCCTGCTCCATTTTATTAGTCCGGTAGCGCTGCCCCGATCGCTTATATTCCTTAAAATAGGTATAGCCAAACTTGTCAATGCTGCCTAATTCCTGATACTGTTTGACGTGAATCATTTCGTGAGCCAGCAAAATTAACTGCTGGACATCACCGGGCTTGTAGCCCGCACTGATATAGATTTTGTTGCCGTAGACTTGAGCGTTTGACTTGCCCACGTCGATGCGGAAGCTAGCCGCGACTAATTCATCCATGAGCTTGGCATTATAAACCACCGTCACGCGATCGACGAGATTGCCAAAATGAGGGCGCAAGTAATGTTTCTGCATCTCATCTAGAGGCTGCCCGCTGGCATTGTTCGACGCCATCACTTGTGCTGCTGCTTGATACGCGCCTTCTCCCACTTTGCCCCAAGCTGCCTCAGAAAACTTTTTGGGGATTTTCGCTTGCTTTCCCTGTGGCTGAGCGATCGGAGGAAAAGAGCCAGTTTCTAGGGATTGGTGCAGTACGGGATAGCAGATGCCGAGCCCTAGCGTCGCCAAACCTATGACTGAAACCCAAAAATTAATTTTACGAAAACCTCTCATAAGCTCAAAAAAAATACGGCCTTTTATTATTTATTCCTAGAAAGGCTGGCGATCGCTACTCAACGTTACATTTTTTATCATTGATTCTCGCAAGATTCTCCATCAGCGCGATCGCGGTGCGAGTCAAACAGCGAGGCTGACAATCCATTGGCGATTAGCCCGAGAACCGAGGGCAACTTTTGCCCGCAGACTGCACGAACCCCCCCACCCACCCAAAGAGCCGGCAGGAGTACCTACCCTTAGAGTGCCCAATTCTCAGGCAGCGTCAACCTTTCTAAAATTTTTCTCTTTCAGTAGACGCACTCATCGGCTGCCAGGTTGCGGAGCGCGTCTATTTTGCCTTGATTTAATTTTTACTTGCATTTTTTAAAAAATTAAAAATCTTTAAAAAATATTTGTTTCGCCAATCTACAGGCTAAAATATAAAATCTAAAATCGCAACGCTCGTGCAACCCAGACAACTGTCACAGGTGAGCGAGCGATCGCCGCCCAATCAGCCACGATCGAGAAAAGACGTTCGAGGTGAGTGGCATGTACTTGAGCTTTTTGGCCAGTTTTAGCGCCGGATTGGTGGTTCTGCTGCTGCTGGCGTTTGGGTTGCTGCAGTGGTTGCACGTCCCCGCCGGGAATTTTCTCGATTGGATAATTGGCGGGGCGAGTTTTTGGTGGCTGGTGGTTATCGTCACCGTGCCCTGGAATATCTACTTTGAGGCAAAGCAGGTTTTAGCGGAGGCGGAGCAGTCGGCGGAAAAGGGGATTCCGTTTGACAACAAGCAGATGAAATATGTTAAAACGATAGCCGCGCGATCGCTCTGGGTGGCGCTTGCCCTGCACGTCATTTCTGCCATTGCCCTCTACGCCCTTGCCAGCGCCGGCATCAGCGCCGTCGGTTACATCGGTTCCAGCGCTGCCCTGCTCCTCACCGTACTGCGCCCCGCCGTGCGAACCTACGAATATTTAGCAGTGCGGCTGATGATGATTCGGCAAGAGGTGAAATATCCCCGCGAAGATATCGTCGAACTTCGCGGAAAGGTATCAGCACTTGAGTCAAGTGTCAAGAGGCTGCAAGAGCAGTTGAATGCAGAAGAACCGAACTCGTGGGCATCTGCGCAACAGCGCTATTTAGACGCGACGCGCAGCGATTTAACCCGCGTGGCGGCATCTCTGGAAGATTTGAAAGCGACGAATCAGGCGGAACACGATCGCCTTTCCAGGGAGGCGAAAAATGCGATCGCCCAGCTCAGCGCCGACAGTGAATTTCTCGATCGCGTTCGCGAAATTATTCGCTTTTTCAAGAGTGCCTGATGGGTAATGGGTAATCGGTAATTTATTTTCTTCCCGATTACCCATTACCCATTACCATCTTTATTTACTTTTCAAGTCATCTATTAACTCGAAAGAATTGCCAGAGCCGCCTCTATCAATACTGAGAATATTCGGATCGGTAATATCTTGCAGTACCTTTTTCGGATCGTCTGTCCGTTCCAACGTAATTAAAACCCCGTCACAAGCGCCATTTTCCGTTCTGCTCGTGCAAATCACGGGATTTTCATTCATTGTATCTGTTTTCAGGTGTTTGAGCAAGCCCTGTCGGTAGAAAGATTGGAAGCGATCGGATACTTCCAGGCAGCGCTTTTCTGGAGTAAATCTCGAACGGCTGAAATACTCAGATTTCCAGTTAATTATCGGCATGTCGCCGCGCGTCGTGCGAGCGATCGTTTTCGGAGGATTGCTGTTGCGATCGCAATAATAGTTTTTTCCTCTCGGCAGGGGATTCACCCGCTCACAGCCGGTTAAACTCAATTGAACAGCCAAAATTGCGAGAGAGAGAATGGCAAAGGAGCGTTTCACAATTCCGGGATTAATTTTTAGAGATTGCGTGTGCTGTATTTTTTGACATTTTTCTCGGCTGTAGGGGCGATAGCATTGGCGCGACAATTTATCGGGAAAACCGATATCTCCATACGCCAATGCTTCGCCCTGCTGCCCCAGCGAATAGCGTGCAAATACTCCATTTCAGTAGATAGACGTTATCGGTGGGGGTGGGCGAAGCATTCGCCAATCGGGTTTGTCTGTCATTGACAAACTTTCTGGGCGCGAATGCTATTGCCCCTACACATTATCATTCTACTCGATTTTGGGATTGTTTCTCCCTGTTGAGGGCTGTAGGGGCGATAGCATTGGCGCGACAATTTATCGGGAAAACCGATATCTCCATACGCCAATGCTTCGCCCTGCTGCCCCAGCGAATAGCGTGCAAATACTCCATTTCAGTAGATAGACGTTATCGGTGGGGGTGGGCGAAGCATTCGCCAATCGGGTTTGTCTGTCATTGACAAACTTTCTGGGCGCGAATGCTATCGCCCTTACAGATTATCATTCTCCTCAATTTTGGGATTTTTGCTACCTGTTGAGGGCTATAGAGGCGATAGCATTACGGTTTATTGGAAGTGGGCTGCAGTCGCTTGACGACGCAGGGGGGATGCCCCGGTAAATCCCTATCTTCTGCGATGTAGGTTTGCCCAAACCCGCCGCTGCCCAGTTGTTTGATGATGTGGTAGCGCCCTTTCAGTGTTGTTCCCAGCATTCGATTCCCACTGCCGCGATCGCCTGTTGTTATTGATTTTGGCACAGTTGCCATCGGCTGAGTGGGCTCGGTAAATGGTCAAATCGCTTCATATATATAGCGTTTCTCTGTGAGTCGCGAACCCTCAGAAACCCGGTTTCTTGAAGAAACCGGGTTTCTAGCGGCCACATTTTGCCCCAGCTTTGGTATTGGGCCTTTTTTTGGCCACTAACTGTGCGATCGCCTTTTTTTTGGCCCTGCTAGCCTGCCCGGTAACGTCGTCTCGATAAATTTAGCGTTTTTGGAGTTTGTAAATATTTTGCATTATGGCCACGGCTTTAAAGCTTGATATGTCTGGCTTTATTGCTGGTATATTTTTCTACATACAATCTAAGTCTCTCCTAAAATCCGGCTTTTTTTGGCCCATTCCCGCGTCAATTGTAACGAAATATTACAATATTGCCGTCAAAGCGGTTTAGCATCTTGACAGTTCGGAAAACCACCCGCTATGCTTAGTGCATACCCGGGTAAACAAATAAATCACTGTTATGCAAGATAAGCAAAAAGTTACGTTGTATCTCCCACCCGAACTGCATCGCAAGCTCAAAATACGAGCGGCTGTTGATTCAGAACCGATGTCTGCTATTGCTGAAAGGGCGATTGTATTTTACCTAGCTTATCCAGAGATAGTAGATGAAGTAGAGTCAGCTTACGGGAGAACCCACCGAGTTTATACTTGTCCAGAGTGTGAAAGTTCGGTGGTACTGCGAGAAGGGGAAATGGTAGCCCTGAAAAACCAGCCCGGAGTCTTGACTCAAGAGGGTTTGTCAGTGGAAAGGGTGCCGGCAGTGAATTCAAGCCCGAATCAAGAGGGCGAGGAAGAATTGGTTCCCTGTTAAAGCTTCGAGCTTCCTGAGGACTAGCGCGAGTTGTGCAAAGGCTCAGCAGCAAGGGGCATCTAGAAGTAGCAATAAATTGCAACGTCCCTAATAGGTCGAATGGTCATGAAAGAAGAGCTCAACATACTCATTCAAGCTCAATATCCTTTAATATACCTCGTGACCTCCGAGGAAGAGCGGGCCGAGCATGCGATTGCGACGATAGCTCAGAGCAAGCCCCAGCACCGAGTCTTCATTTGGACAGTCACTCACGGTATTGTCGAATACGGTCAACCTCGAAACACGACTCAGCACAATACTGTCTCTCCGGAAGCAGCTATAGAGTGGGTCACCAGGCAGAAAGAACCGGGAATATTTATATTTAAAGATTTACACCCCTTTATAGAATCGCCGGCGACAACGCGATGGTTGAGGGACGCGATCGCCTACTTCAAAGGCACGCAAAAAACAATCGTGCTCATGTCTCCGGTACAGCAGATTCCGATCGAGCTAGAAAAGGAAGTGGTCGTGATTGACTTTCCGCTGCCGACGATGGCAGAACTCGATCGCGTGCTGACAAATCAACTTACAGAAAGTCGGAGTCGCCGGATCACGACCGAGGCGCGGGAAAAACTTCTCAAAGCTGCTTTGGGTCTGACGCGCGACGAAGCGGAGAAAGTATATCGTAAAGCTTACGTCACTGCCAATCGCCTGACCGAAAATGAAGTAGATATCGTTCTGTCGGAAAAACGGCAACTGATTCGGCGCAACGGCATCTTAGAATTTATCGAAGAAGACGAAACGATCGATTCCGTTGGCGGTCTGGAAGAATTGAAAAAGTGGTTGAGACAGCGTTCTAACGCTTTCACCGAAAGAGCCAGAGAATATGGCTTGCCTCAACCGAAAGGGATGTTAATTCTGGGCGTTCCGGGATGCGGCAAATCCTTAATTGCCAAAACGACGGCTCGCCTGTGGGGTCTGCCCCTGCTGCGCCTGGATATGGGGCGGGTGTACGACGGCTCGATGGTCGGGCGATCGGAAGCCAACCTCCGCAATGCCCTGAAAACAGCCGAATCGATTTCGCCAGTCATCCTGTTTATCGACGAATTGGATAAAGCATTTGCTGGCAGTGCGGGTTCTGCTGATTCCGATGGCGGCACGTCCAGCCGGATCTTCGGTTCCTTCCTCACCTGGATGCAGGACAAAACTTCGCCGGTGTTCGTGATGGCAACTGCCAACCGAGTTGAACGGCTGCCCGGTGAGTTTCTCCGGAAGGGGCGCTTCGACGAAATCTTCTTCGTAGATTTGCCGACTGGCGAAGAACGTCAAGAGATTTTCAACATTCACCTGAGCAAGCGGCGTCGGGAAATTGCGCGATTCGATCTCGAACAACTCGCCAACGTTTCCGAAGGCTTCTCCGGTGCAGAAATAGAGCAGGCGATCGTTGCCGCGATGTACGATGCCTTCGCTCAAGATAGAGAATTTACGCAGCTCGATATCATCGCCGCTATCAAGTCAACCCTGCCGCTGTCGAAGACGATGACAGAACAGGTAACGGCCTTGCGAGATTGGGCCAGACAGCGGGCGCGACCGGCTGCCTCCATTGTCGCCGAGTACCAGCGACTGGAGTTCTAAAAGCTTTCTCCTGCTCCCAACAGGAGGAAAGGCTAGCAAAGAAGTTGCTAGCAGTCCGACAAAAAGCCGCCAAACGTGCATTAGCCATGCGGCTTCATCTCAATCCCAACGTTGTCGTATTTCTCACGTCCTATTAGGAGGAAACCCAAATGTCTCACTTTAGCACTCTCCGCACCAAAATCACCGATGCCGAAATCCTGAAGGCTTCTCTGCGCGACCTGGGCATCACCGTCAAGACCGAAGCTGACGTTCGCGGATACAATGGCCAACGGGTTCGCTCTGACATCGTGGCAGTTTTGGAAGGCGAGTACGATCTGGGCTGGTCTCGCAACGCCGACGGTTCGTTCGATTTGATCGCTGACCTGTGGGGCGTTGCCAAGAAGCACAACCAAACCGAACTGATCAACTCCATCAATCAGAAGTATGCGGTGAACAAGACCTTGGCCGAAGTTCGTCGCCCCGGTCTGCAAAACGCTAATGTCAAGCTGGTTGTGCAAAAGTAATTTTGCCGGCGCGTTCCCAAGCTCGCGGGTTAACCAACGGGTTAACCCGTTTTTTTTATGGCGATCGCCAGAAGGGGTGATTTTTTTTTGACCGCTAAGACGCTTCAGGACGCAGAGGGAAGGAAAGATAAGAATTTTGGAGGGTTGGCCATCACGACGGAGCGATCGCTACCCGCACAAAATATGAAAAAAACCGGGGTTCTGGTGTCAGATTGCGCCCGATCGCCTCAAGAGCGCTGGTTCGCTAACTCGGTTGAAAGTTTTAGTTTTATTTTTGTTCTAGAGCATTTCTGGCGGCGATCGCAAGCTTAGGGCAGAATTATACCACAATCATATCTGTCCGGTAGGCGAACACCAACGCAATTTCTTCCTTTTATGACGTCTTTTGCTCCTGAACTCGATGAAAAAATCCGGCACCTGATGCGCCAATGCGGTCAACAAGCCGCACAAATGGCAACCCAACAGTTTCAAGTGGCTCTGAAGGGGCCGGCTGACTATGTAACGAGCGTCGATCGGTGGCTCGATCGCCAGTTGGGGGATGCGTTTGCCAGTTTAGTTCCCCAGGATGGGGCGATCTCCGAAGAAAACGAGCGATCGCGCGCGGCGTTTCACGCCGGTTATCACCGCCTCTGGTCGATCGACCCCCTCGACGGTACGGAGGATTTTATTTTGGGAAGACCGCATTATTCCGTCATGGTGGGGTTGCTGGAAGACGGCGCGCCCGCTGCCGGTTGGATTTACGCCCCAGCAAAAGACGAACTTTACTACGGAGGACCCGAGTGGGGCTTGTTTCAAACCAGTGGCGACGCGCAGCCGCAGTTATTGCCGGTGCAGGAACCGCCGCCGCCTTCAGCGTCATTTTGTCCGGTGATTATCGGCACGCGAGACGAGCAGAATTTTGGGGCGGCGATAAAAGAACGGATTCCAGAAGCTCAGTTTTATTGCCTCGGCAGTTTCGGGCTGAAGGTTATCGAGGTGATTCTCGGTCGCGCTGGCTTGTATGTTTACATGAACAAGCGGGTAAAATTGTGGGATACGACGGGGCCGATCGCTCTGGCAAAGGCGGCTGGGCTGGTTTGCAGCGATTTAGAGGGAAACCCCCTGAGCTTTCAGCCAGACGCGATCGCGCCGGATACGCTGGTTCACCGCCAGACGATCGCCATCGGGTGGCCGAGTTATGTTGAAGCCCTGCGATCGCGCCTTCTGGAGGCAGTTTTAGCCGGCGCGAAAGATTGAACGAAGCGATTCGCTGTCGCGATAGCTGCGCTTCACGCGCCTTCTATCCAGACGCGATCGCTTTTTCAGAATTGATGGTGCAAGTACAGAAACGCATCCACCTCAGCCGCCGTGGGTTGCGCTGCGATCGCTCCCGGCTTTGTCGCCGTCAGCGCTCCTACCGCACTGGCATAAGTGATTACTTTCTTGACTGTCTCCGGATCTTGCAGTTTTTTAATTCCCTGCTGGCACACCTGATGGATGAAACCCGCCACAAAGCCGTCTCCCGCTCCGGTGGTATCCTCCACATCTACAGAAAAAGCGCTGATGTAGCCTTCATTTTCTCCCAAGCAATAGCGGCAACCGCCTGCTCCTGCCGTCACCAATACGCCTTCTGCGTGCGCCAGCTTCGCCGCGATCGCGCCGGCATCCGCCGTGTCGAACAGCCATTTTGCCTCGTCATCAGACAGCTTCACGAAATCGGCGTGCTTGAGCAAATCGCGAATTCGTTCCGGTGCCTCATCGGGTTGCGGCCAAAATACTGGCCGCCAGTTGACATCTACCAAAATTTTGACATAGTGCCGCTCCGCCAGGTACAGCGCCCGCTCGATCGCTTCCCGAGTGTCGGGATACGCCAGTTCCAGGGTGCCCAATACCAGAAACTCCGCGTGTTCCAGCAATTCCACGGGCAGAGCGCCGCTTTCTAGGAACGCATCGGCAAAATCCGCCGTCTGTAGATTCCCGAAGCCAGCAAAGGAGCGATCGCCGCTTTCAGAGCGCACCACATACACCTTTCGCGTCGGAGCCGTGGGATGGCGCTGCACTCCTGTCGCGTCTACGCCCACATCCCTGAGCACTTGCACCAATTGCTCGCCTGCCTCATCCTGCCCGACACAGCCGATGAAACCCGCTTTCGTCCCCAACTTCGTTAGAGCGCAAGCCACATTCGCCGGAGCGCCTCCGGGATAAGGCGTCCAAGATTCTACTTCTGCAAGCGATCGCCCGGTTTGATCCGCCAGACAATCCAATAAAATTTCACCGAGGCAGAGAACGCGGGGATGCGTCACGGCTGGATTCCTCCTTTCCACATCCGGCTGCGGGTAGATAGTTTATCTCCCTTCGCCGTCAAACAGTTGCAGAAACGTTATAACGGCGCAACCCTCTTCGTCAAGAGGGTTGCGTCATTTTTAACGGGGATCGCTCTGGGATCGTCAGAGCCTTACGCCGGTTGACTTTCAGCCAGTTGATTTTCCTGGCGCAGGTACGCCTCGACGAAGGGATCGAGTTCTCCATTCATCACGTCTGCGATCGCAGTCGTTTCTACCCCAGTTCGCAAGTCTTTCACCAATTGGTAAGGATGAAAGACGTAGTTGCGAATCTGGTTGCCCCAAGCTGCTTCCACCATTTCCCCCCGAATCTCGGCTATCTCTTTGGCGCGCTGCTCTCTGGCAATAATCAGCAACTTCGCCTTCAGAATCGCCAGGGCTTTTTCTTTGTTTTGCAACTGGGAGCGCTCTTCCGTACAGCGCACGGCGATGCCCGTAGGAACGTGGACGATCCGCACGGCAGTTTCCACCTTGTTGACGTTTTGCCCGCCCTTACCGCCGGCGCGGGAGGTGGTAATTTCCAAGTCCTTTTCGGGGATGTCCAGTTGCACTGAGGTATCCAGCATCGGCATCACTTCCACCCCTGCAAAACTGGTTTGCCGCTTGCCGTTGGCATTGAAGGGGGAAATTCTCACCAGTCGGTGCGTTCCTTTCTCTGCCTTCAGGTAGCCGTAGGCATAGCGCCCGTTAAATTCCAGCGTTGCGGATTTGATGCCCGCTTCGTCTCCCTCGGAGAGTTCGGCGAGGTGTACTTTGTACCCGTGGGTTTCGCCCCAGCGCGTATACATCCGCAGCAGCATGTCTGCCCAATCTTGAGCATCCGTACCGCCTGCACCGGCATTGATTGTCAGCACTGCATCGCTGCTATCATACGGGCCGGAGAGCAGTTGTTGCAATTCCCACGCTTGCAGTTCGCGGTTGAGGGTGGCAATATTGGTCTCGGCTTCTTCCAACAGGGCGGCATCTGTTTCTAGCTCCAGCAGTTCTAAAACTGCTTTCGCGTCTTCCAGACTGCTCTGCCACTGCTCGAATTGATGCAGGTGGGATTTGAGTTCGTCGAGTTGTTGCAGGGTTTTTTGGGCTGCAGTTTGGTTATCCCAGAAATTGGGCTGTGCCGCCAGTTGCTCTAAGTCCTGTATTCTTGCCGTCAGAGCGGGTATGTCAAAGATAGTCCTGGGTGATACCCAGGCGATTCGACAAGCTTTCGATTTCCCGTTTGATGTCTTGAACTTCCATTGCGATCGCTTTCAACTGTAATTACGAGCTTACTTTCTCCATCTTACCCGGACTCAAGACACCAGTGCTTGATACCTCGGGTTTCGTCGCGCCCCGCCCCGCCGCCCCGAGTTCAGGGACTTGTCGCAAATCACTTTTGCCAGTCGGGGCGATCGGCTTAGGGACTTACAAAAAATAAATTCTTCAGTATACATGGTAAAGTAACTTAACCCCA
>CAYOOD010000110.1:2036-24167 GCA_964405435.1 uncultured bacterium | reverse complement strand
GGGGGAGGGGAAGAGGGGGGGATGGGGAGAAGTTCTTCTTTTTTTCCGCTCTCCCGCTCTCGGGCTCTCCCGCTCTCGGGCTCTCTCGCTCTTGGGGTGGGGATGGCGGCGAGCGCTTCAACTAATCTCTGAATTTCTGCCTCGTATTCGGCTTGCCAACTGGCGCTCTCGGCTTCGGGGGCGCGGGCGACGCGCAGGAGCTCATCGACTCCGTGGAGCAGAATGTCGATCCCGTCGGCACCGAGAGCGATCGCCCCTCTCTGCGCCGCCACAAAGCAGTCTTCCATCGCGTGGGCGAGGGTGACAGCGCCCTGAATTTGAACGATGCGGGCAGCTCCCTTGATCGAATGGGCGGCACGCATCAGGGCTTCGAGTGCGTCGCTGGCATTGGGATTGACTTCCAGAGCCAAGAGGCGATCGCTCAGTATCGCCGCCTGGGCTTCTACCTCCATGCGAAACAAATCCATCATGGAGAAATTGTTGCTCTCGTTATTGCTCATTGGTTCAGTGGAGAATAGGTAATCGATAATCGGCAATCGGCAATCGGCAATCGGCAATTGGTTGGCGAGTGTCTTTCTAGCCCTCTGTCCAATTACCCATTACCCCTTACCGATTACCATTTACAAAACTCTTTTATTCAGCGTGTAAAATAACAACTCGTCGTCCAAATAACTCACGCTTTTATCTTGCCAGTCGATCATCCCTTTTATATAGGTTTCTGGGACTTTCGAGACGGTGGCGGGCGCGTTGCGCACTTCTTCAGGGTGGATGCGGTGAACGCCATACATTTCGTCAACTGCAAATACCCAGCGGCTGCCTTCTTTTTCGACAACCACCATCCGCTTGTAAGTCACATTATTGGCAGTCTGGCGTGAAGCAGTAGGGGCGGTGCCTCCGGGAGAGCCTCCGCGCCCGATCGAATCGCTTGCATTCGTCGTTTCCAATCTCAGGAGAGCGTTTAGGGAGATGCACATCTGAATTTCCCCTCGGACGTTCACCAGCCCCAGGAGTACGGCACTGCTGCGGTGCGGCAGCGTGCGAACGGGAGAGATAGGGGTGACTTCTTTGAATAAGCTCGCCGGTAGTGCCAGCCATTCTCCTCCCAGACGAAAGATGACAATCGAAATCGCATTTGTGGCGACTTGGCGGTTGGCTGCGGCTTCGATTTCAGCCAGCAAATCAGTCCACTCGCTAACGTACTCGGCAGGTGCTTCGCGTTCTAGCAAGTTGCGCCCGCCAGAGGAATAAACCGGGCAGTTGCGGCAGTGCGTGTGGGTTTTCAGTTCGCCGCACGAGCGATCGCCCCATATCCCGATCGCCTTCCAGCATTCGTTCGTGATTTTTCCGTTATTTCCTGTCATTTTTTTTAGATTCGTTTTGTCCGAATTTTGAAAGCATGTGAAAGCGCCAACATCAATTAAAAAAATTATTTTAAAGCCATAATTTCTCGCCGCAAGTTTTGAGCCGCCTCGTTTAATTGCCCGATCGCCGCGTTAATTTTCTGGAGGGCTTGAGCCGTTTGCGAGGAAGATTCGCTGATTTGAAGCATAGCTTCGCTGATTTGCATCGCACCGAGCGACTGTGCCTCCATGCCCTGATTCACCGCTTCAAAACGGGGGGTTAAAGCTTGAACCTGCTCGATAATCTGAGCCATTTGAGCCCCGATCGTGCGGATATCTTCCACGCCCCGCGCCACTTCTTTGGTGAATTTATCCATTTCCATCACCCCGGTGGAAACCGCCGACTGCATATCTTTCACCATCGTCTCGATATCGAGAGTCGCAACAGCAGTTTGATCCGCGAGACGGCGAATTTCTCTGGCCACAACGGCAAACCCCAAGCCGTACTCTCCCGCTTTTTCAGCCTCAATAGCAGCGTTGAGAGAAAGCAAATTCGTTTGGTCAGCGACTTTGGTGATGGTGGTAACAACGCTATTGATATTATTGGCTTTTTCAGAAATCACCCCCAATTTAGAAGAGATACCACCTGTGGCTTCTGCCAATTGGCGCATGGTGGATTCCATGCGAGTCAAATCTTTCTGACCCCTGCCGGCTGCTGTGGTGGT
This sequence comes from uncultured bacterium, assembly GCA_964405435.1. Taxonomy (GTDB): domain Bacteria; phylum Cyanobacteriota; class Cyanobacteriia; order Cyanobacteriales; family Oscillatoriaceae; genus DVEG01. The sequence continues at coordinate 22,102 of CAYOOD010000110.1, read as the reverse complement.
CGCAGCCGACATTTCCCCGACTTCCTCCATTGTTTTCACCAGTTGTCCGGAGGTAGCGGCAATTTCCTTGGCGGTGGCGACGACTTCGTTGGTGGAGGCAACTTGTTCTGCCACCATCGCCTCTAATTCTTTGCCAGAGGCGGCGATTTGCGTCGTCGAAGAAGTGATTTGAATGCCGGACTGCTGCACTTGAGTTTGCAGCGGTTTCGCCACCGTATTGCTGAAGTACAGACCAAAGATATAAGCCGTAAGTGGGCCTAGTATCAACCCGATTGCAACCCAGAATGTGCTTTGATTCGCCTTTTTCAAGGCTGATTTATAAGTCGCTGTTGCCACCTCCTCGTTAATTTTTAACTCTTCTAAAATCAATTTGGCAGCCGCCTCAAATGAGGTTCGATTCGCCTTAACTTGTTGGTGAAGTTTGTTAAAAATAGTCCCGGCATTTTTGGCGGCTGTCATTTCTGGGGAGTCTTGCTGCCCCGACAGGAGCAGTACCAGTTGCACTTCAAAGGGATTGAGGACGCCAAGGCTCTCGAATTCTTGATTGAGTCGCATAAATGTTTGGTGGTCTTGCCTCCACCTCTCCCAGTTAGTCAGCAGTTTTTTGTAGATTCTCTGTTCTTCTTCTGTCTTTGGCGTTGAATCGTATTGGCTGAATCCTTCTTCTATTTGTTCCCAAGCGTTTTTCACGCGATCGATTTCCGCTTGTCTTTCGGCTTGGCTGAATTTGGGATCGAGCAGGGCGCGTTCTGAGGATTCGATTTGGGTTTGCCCTTCGTTAATTTTATACAAGGCCACCACGCTGGGCAAGCTATTGGTACTGAGGCTGATAACGTGGGAATGTAACAGAGCAGTGATTCCCCATCCGACTAAGGCAACAATTAAGACGATTGTCCCTATGAACATGAATGCGCCAGTCAGACGGGCTTGCAAGCTCATGTTTTTAAACATGGTTTTGTCCTGTATCAGGTTCTGTATAGGGGATCGGGTGTCACTTTAAAGCGAGAACTTCTCGCCGCAAGCCAACTGCAGCTTCATTCAATTGGGCGATCGCGCCGTTGATATCGCGCAGAGATTGCGCCGTTTGCGAGGAGGCTTCGCTCAACTGTACCATTGCTTCGCTGATTTGCGTCGCCCCGATCGATTGCGCCTCCATGCCCTGATTCACCGCTTCAAATCGGGGAGTTAAAGCTTGTACTTGCTCGATAATCTGCGCGAGTTGCCCGCCGATTTTGCGGACATCTTTGACCCCACGGCTGACTTCTTTTGTAAATTTATCCATCTCCATCACGCCAGTTGAGACGGCGGACTGCATCTCTTTCACCATGCTTTCGATGTCGAGGGTTGCCACAGCCGTTTGATCGGCAAGGCGGCGGATTTCTCTAGCAACAACGGCAAATCCCAAGCCATATTCTCCAGCTTTCTCGGCTTCTATGGCGGCGTTGAGGGAGAGCAAATTAGTGCGATCGGCCACTTGGGTGATAGCAGTGACAACATTATTAATATTATTGGCTTTTTCAGAGATTATCCCCAGTTTAGAGGAAATTGACATAGTAGCTTTTGCGAGCTGCCGCATCACGGCTTCCATGCGAACCAAATCTTTTTGCCCGCTGGCAGCGGCTGTCGTGGTCGTTTGTGCCATCGTTGTCACTTCATCCATTGTATGCACCAGTTGCCCGGAGGTGGCGGCAATCTCCTTGGCAGTGGCGACCACTTCATTCGTTGAGGCAACTTGTTCGGTCATCATGGCTTCTAATTGCCTGTTAGACGCAGCAATTTGCGTAGTTGAAGAAGTGATTTGTATAGCAGACTGCTTCACTGGTTTGGCAATGGTATTGCTGAAGTAAAAACCAAAGATGACCGCAGTCAGGGGGCCGATCGCCATGCCCAGGAAAACCCAAAAGCTGGTTTGAGATATCTCCTGATTCGCTAGCTTCATAGCATCTGCTGTCAAATTGTCGTTTAATACCAGAATTGCTTGCAGCGCATCTTCGGCTGCCAAAAACGCAGGCTCTTTTTTTGTCAGCGCTTGCACGTTCATTTTGTCCAGGGAGTCACTCGCGGCTTTAGCCGCTGTTATGTCGGCTGAATTCACTTTTCCCTGTCTGCCAGATAAATCCAGCTCGACTTTCAGGGGGTTGAGGATGCCATATTTCTCAAAGTCTGCATTCAGACGCAGGAATTCATTGTGAGTTTCCTCCCACTTTTTCCATTCCACTAGGAAGGCGCGGTATAGCTTTTCTTCTTCAGGGGTGCGAGAGCTTTTGTCGTAAAAATTCAAGCTTGTTTCTATCTGTTGCCAAGCTTTTTCAATTTGGTCTGACTGGTTTCGCCGTACTTCAGCGCTCGCGCGGGGATTGAGAAGCATTCGCTCTGCTGATTGAATCTTATTCTGCCCTTCGGCAATTTTCCACAAATTGAGTACGTTGGGAAAGGCATCTTCTCCAATTATACTGATGCGATCGCTCAGACGAACGTTAACATTCAAGCCCACTAAAGCCATAATTAATACCAGCAAGCCCGTAAATAAATAAGAAGCAAAAATTCTCGATTGCAAGCTCAGCCTATTCAACATTTTACTTCTCTAGTTGTGGTGTTTAAAATTTGCCTTTTAGTCAAGGCTTTAATTAGCAAATCGACAGAAACCCTGGAATTTTACTGCCAAAAATGACAGCGATCGCTTGTTTGTGCAGTTACTTTAAAGCGAGGATTTCGCGCCGCAAGCCGACCGCTGCCTCATTCAATTGGGCGATCGCGCTGTTGATCTCGCGCAGAGATTGCGCCGTTTGCGAAGAGGCTTCGCTGAGCTGCACCATTGCCTCGCTGATTTGAGAAGCACCCATTGCCTGAGACTCCATGCCCTGATTCACCGCTTCAAAGCGCGGAGTTAAAGCTTGAACTTTCTCGATAATCTGGGCGATTTGAACGCTGATATTGCGGACATCTTCCACGCTGCGCCCCACTTCTTTTGTAAATTTATCCATTTCCATCACGCCAGTTGAAACCGCCGATTGCATCTCTTTCACCATTTGCTCGATATCGAGAGTAGCCACCGCCGTTTGGTCGGCAAGGCGGCGGATTTCCCGCGCTACCACGGCAAACCCCAAGCCATATTCTCCCGCTTTCTCGGCTTCTATGGCGGCGTTGAGGGAGAGCAAATTAGTTCGATCGGCGACTTTGGTGATGGTGGTAACGACGCTATTGATATTATTGGCTTTTTCAGAAATCACCCCCAACTTGGAGGAAATGGAACTGGTGGCATCTGCCAACTGGCGCATGGTTGTCTCCATGCGAGTCAAATCTTTTTGACCGCTACCCGCTGCTGTGGTCGTGTCAGCAGCCATTTCCCCGACTTCCTCCATCGTTTTCACCAGTTGTCCGGAGGTGGCGGCAATCTCCTTGGCGGTGGCGACGACTTCGTTAGTGGAGGCGACTTGTTCTGCTACCATCGCCTCTAATTGCTTGCCAGAAGCGGCGATTTGCGTCGTCGAAGAAGTGATTTGAATGCCGGATTGCTGCACTTGGTTTTCCAGAGGTTTTGCAATCGTATTGCTGAAGTAAATGCCAAAAATTGCAGCGGTGATGGGGCCAATTACCATGCCCGCGATAATCCAAAATCTGCTTTGAGCTAGACTCTGCTCTACTTCCTTCTCGGTGTCTCCCACATAGGTATTGTTGAGTTGCAGCAGTTGAGCGGCTCCGTCGTCAGTTATTTGAAACAAGGGTTCTTCTTGTTCTGCCCCTTCGGTATCCATGCGATCGCGCAAGTCTAGTGCGGCTGTGACTTTCTCCATTTCCGGAGACTTCTCTTTTTTCCCCTGACCGAGCAGTTCAGCCCGTCTGTTCCAGGGGTTGCGGATGCCCAGTTGATAGTATTCTTTTTCGATGTCTAGCAAACTTTCGTGAGCTTGTTTCCAGGCTGTAAAATTCTGTTTAAATTTAGCATATTGTTCCTTTTCGTCTTGACCTAGGGGAGTAACTTCGTACTGCTTAAACCCTTCATTAATCTGTTCCCAGGCTTTTTTGATTTGGGCCAAAGCTCTTTTTCTTTCTTCTTTTGTTATTTGAGGGTCAAACAAAAGACGTTCGGCAGATTGAATCTGAGTCTGACCCTCATTGATACTCCACAAGGCCGATATACTGGGTATGTGGTTTCTCGTCAGAACATCCACTTGCTGGCTGAGCTGCGAATTGGTAAACCATCCCACTAGGGCAACCACTAATACGATCGAGCCCATAAATAAATAAGAGCTAGTCAACCTCGCTTGTAAGTTCATGTTTTTAAACATCATTTTTTCTCCTCCTACCACTGAGTCTGAATTGCGAAACAAGACAAAATAGGCGACTAAGAATTTACTTGAAATCGAGAGATTTCTTGGCGCAAGCCAACGGCTGCCTCGTTCAATTGCGCGATCGCGCCGTTGATCTCGCGCAGGGATTGCGCCGTTTGCGAGGAAGCCTCGCTGAGCTGCACCATTGCCTCGCTGATTTGAGAAGCGCCCATTGCCTGAGACTCCATGCCCTGATTCACCGCTTCAAAGCGCGGGCTGAGCGCTTGAACTTGCTCGATAATCTGGGCAATTTGCACGCTGATATTGCGGATATCTTCCACGCTGCGCGCTACTTCTTTGGTGAATTTATCCATCTCCATCACCCCGATAGAAACCGCCGACTGCATCTCTTTCACCATACTCTCGATGTCGAGGGTTGCGATCGCCGTTCGATCGGCTAATCGGCGGATTTCCCTCGCCACTACGGCAAACCCCAAGCCATATTCTCCCGCTTTTTCAGCTTCTATGGCTGCATTGAGGGAGAGCAAATTGGTTTGGTCGGCTACTTTTGTAATCGTTATCACCACGCTATTGATATTATTGGCTTTTTCAGAAATCACGCCCAGTTTGGAAGAAATAGAGCCAGTAGCATCGGCGAGTTGATTCATCGTTGTCTCCATGCGAACCAAATCTTTTTGTCCGCTGCCGGCTGCTGTAGTCGTTGACTGAGCCATTGCCGCCACTTCTTCCATCGTCTGCACCAGTTGTCCAGAGGTAGCGGCAATTTCCTTGGCGGTGGCGACGACTTCGTTCGTCGAGGCGAGTTGTTCTTGCACCGTCGCTTCTAATTCTTTTCCCGATGCGGCAATTTGAGTCGCCGAGGTAGTAACCTGAATTCCAGACTGCTGCACTTGTGAAATCAGAGAATTCAGGGTTTGAATCATAATTCTGAAAGCATCCAGCAATTTTCCAATTTCGTCTCGACTGCCCGTTATTTGCACTTGCGTCGTCAAGTCGCCAGAGGAAATCCGTTCCGCTACTCTGACGACTTCTACAATTTTGGAACTGAGCGGCTTGCTGAAGTAAAAACCAAATAGCACCGCCGTGAGGGGGCCGATCGCTAGTCCCAGGATAACCCAAAATGTTGTTTGAGTGACATCCTGCTCCACTCGCGTTTGAGTCGCTGCAGCTAGTTCGTCATTTAGCTTCAGGAGGGCTGCAATTTCATCCTCAGTTCGCTTAAATAAAGGCTCTTCTTTTTTCGATGCTGCGGTATCGAGTCGCTTGTATAATTCTCTTGCGGCTTTGATCTCTGCCATTTCTGGCGAATTTTCTTTTTTTCCCTCGCTGAGAAGCTGGGCGCGTCTTTCCCACAGATTGCGGATGCCCAGTTGGTTGTATTCTTCTTCAATTTCCAGAAAATTTTGGTGGGCTTGCTTCCAAGCCTCCCACGCTTCTTTAAATTTTTGATATTGCTTTTCTTCTGCTTGATTGTTAGTCGGAGTAGTTTCGTATTGTTGAAAGCCGTCGTTAATTTGCACCCAAGCTTTCTGAATATTGGCCAAAGCAGATTCTCTTTCTAATTCAGTGATCTCCGGATCGAACAGGCGTCTTTCTGACGATTGAATTTGAGTTTTCCCTTCATTAATTTTCCACAAACCGACGGCGCTCGGCAAAGCATTATTATTAAATGTATTGATGTGGCCGCTCAAGCGTGAAGTTCCGATCCAGCCGACTAGGGCGACTATCAAAACGAGCAAACCTATGAACAAATAGGAGCCGAACATGCGCGCTTGCAAGCTCAGGTTATTAAACATTGTTTGTCCTTTATCCTTTATCCTTTATCTTTTATCTGTTCCCTCGACCCATGAGTAATATATCAGGATTTGACTTGAAAGCGAGAGATTTCTTGCCGCAAGCCGATCGCTGCTTCGTTTAGTTGCTCGATCGCGCTGTTGATCTCGCGCAGGGAACCCGCCGTTTGCGAGGAGGCTTCGCTTAACTGCATCATGGCTTCGCTGATTTGCATCGCACCGATTGACTGCGCCTCCATACCCTGATTCACGGCTGTAAAACGCGGAGTCAAGCTCTGCACTTGTTCGATGACCTGCGCGAGTTGCACGCTGATATTGCGGACATCTTTTACCCCACGGCTGACTTCTTTGGTGAATTTGTCCATTTCCATCACCCCAGTGGAAACCGCCGACTGCATCTCTTTCACCATGCTTTCGATATCGAGGGTTGCTACAGAGGTTTGGTCGGCGAGTCGGCGAATTTCTTTGGCAACAACAGCAAATCCCAAGCCGTATTCCCCGGCTTTTTCCGCTTCGATGGCAGCGTTGAGGGAGAGCAAATTGGTGCGATCGGCGACTTGGGTGATGGTGGTAACAATGCTATTAATGTTATTGGCTTTTTCAGAGATTACTCCCAGCTTTGAGGAGATAGAAACGGTTGCTTTCGCTAACTGCCGCATGACGGCTTCCATGCGAACCAAATCTTTTTGCCCGCTGCCGGCGGCTGTGGTAGTGGATTGTGCCATTAAAGCGACTTCATCCATTGTATGCACCAGTTGCCCGGAGGTAGCGGCGATTTCCTTGGCAGTGGCGACAACTTCGTTTGTCGAGGCGGCTTGTTCTTTAACCATCGCTTCTAATTCTCTGCCAGAGGCGGCGATTTGCGTGGCGGAGCTGGTGACTTGAATGCCGGACTGCTGCACTTGGCGGAGCAGTAAATTCAGGTTTTGAGTCATGGTTTGCAGGGAAGCTAGCAATTTGCCGATCTCGTCGTTGGAAGTGACTTCAATTTGGCCGGTTAAGTCGCCCGATGCTACTCGTTCTGCGGCTGCTACTGCTATTCCTAGCGATCGGCTGATGATGCGGGCGATCGCCCATGAAATAAATATGCCGACTCCCACAATTGCCAACATGCTCCCCCACCCTAAATAACTGGAAAGTGCCTGAGCTTGCAGGGCTGATTTTTGCCTTTCCTCTAAAAGGTCTTCCTCTATTTTTCTCATTTCGGCTATTTTGGCTCTTATATTGTCCATTATTTGCTTGCCCCTACCCGAAATAAATATCGCTCTTAATTCTCGTTCTTTGCCGGCTCTTTTTAAGGCAATTGTTGAAGCAAGCTCTTCTAGTTTTTGCTGAGAAAATTCTTCTAATTCTGATAAATTTTCTATTTGCGCGGGATTGTCTTTTATTTCACTTTCCAAAGAAAAGAATTCATTTTTTATTCTCTTTAGCGCCCGATTGTAGGGCTCTAAAAATTCTTCTCGTCCGCTATACAGGAAACCTCGCTGGCCCGTTTCTGCATCGACTAAAAGCTTTTCTAAATTGGCCAATTCTTCCTTAACTTTATAAGTATGAGTCACCCATCCGACTGAAGTTATTAAACCATCGGTACTCCATTGATAAAGCAAGTTAGACAAGACTGTCAAGCCAATAACAATTCCAAAACCAACAGGAGCAAGCAGGCCAATTTTAAAATTGCGTTGCATTATCTTTATCCTTTGTAGGACTATCGTGGGGCTTGATTGTCGGTCGGCTATCCGCCGCGCGCTGTTTGACTGCTGAGTGGGATTCCCTATTCTTCCCCACGGTGTGGGGCTATACGCTTCACGCCGTGGCGCACAATCGATATCTATTTAACCTAAAATTTTTGCAGTCTTTGCAGGCGCTGCCGCAAGACGGCGGCACTGGCAAGATCCCCGCGATTTTCTTTAATCAGAGCTAGGTGCATCAGTGCTTCTTCCCGATCGGGTTGGAGGTAAATCGCTTTCTGCAAGTATTGCTCGGCTTGCTCTTCTTTGCCCTGTGCTTGACACACCTCTCCCAACAGAAGATATCCGTCTGCACTGAGGGGATTTTGACTCAGGTAGGTTTGGCACAGGCTGGCGGCTTTGTCTAATTCTCCCCCATCCGCTAATCTCCGGGCTGTTTCGAGCGAAGAAGTGACTGGAGGCTGGGGAGTGGGTGGCGGCAAAGGGGCTGCGGGTTGGGGACTTGGGGCTTGAGAGAGGGGGTTGCGCGCGCTCAGAAGTGAGAAGCCAGAGGCTTTCGCCGCTGTCTTGATGGTTTCTTTTTCTGCTTTTTCTTCTCCCCTTTTCCTGTACTCTCCCACCACGGCGAGGCTGTATGGTTCGTTTTGCTTTTCTCCTTTGCGGTAGGCAAACGCGAGCGGGTGACGTGCGGCTGTAAATCGGGTGCCGAATAGCTGTCCGGTTTCGGAGTGTCCTACAAATAATAAACCTTTTTCAGTTAACAAGCGCTCTAATACTCTGATGACTTTCTTTCGGGCGGCACTGTCGAGGTAAATTAATAAGTTTCGGCAAAATATGACATCGTAAGAAGGTTTTTCTAGGGAAAAATAGGGGTCGATGAGATTGCCATTGATGAAATTGACGGTTCGCCTGACGGATTCAGATAATTCGTATTTTTCGCCGCTTTTGACAAAGTATTTTTCTCGCAAGGTGAAGAGAGAAATTTTTCCGGACTGGGGGTTATCTTCGCGGAGGCTAGGGTAGGAGAGGGCGAGCAGCCCGTCTCCCCGAAAGGAGTTTCTTTCGTAGATGCCTTTTTTGGCTTTTAAGAGGGCGCGTTTGCTGATGTCTATGGCGTCGATGCAAAAGTTTCTTGAGGAGAAACCGGCTTCGAGGAGGGCGATCGCGATCGAGTACGGTTCTTCGCCGGTGGAACAGGGCACGCTCAAGACGCGCAGCACGCCGCCCGGATTGGCGGGCAGCCACTCGCCGATCGCGTATCGATTCAAAAATGCAAACGGTTCGCGATCGCGAAAAAACCACGTTTCCGGCACGACTAGCGCCTCGATCAGTTCTTCTAATTCCTGGGGCACTGTCTGCAACCGCAATAGGTAGGCTGCCATGTCAACCAAGCCGCTCTCTGCCATGCGCTTTTCGATCGCTCTGGCAATTGTACTGGAGCCGAGAGAAGTGGATTCCAAGCCTATTTTCTGCCTGAGAAGGGCTTCGATCGCTACCTGTGTCATGTCCTGAAGTCAAAGTTAATTTCTGGTTTTTGGACTCGATCGAGCGGACGTCGCGCGTCGCGCGAAGCTCGCGTTTTTTTTGGCGCGGCTAACCTTTCCCGGTTTCCGTTCGTCCCCGCACCGATCGCCGCACAAGTAGAGCACCCTTTTGACCTTTTTGCTATTTTCTAAATTAACACAGTTTAAGAATTTTTTTGCGATTATAATCTAGTATGGCTGGTTTTTTAAATTCGGCAGATATCCCGGCCTTAAGTTCGGAGCGATACGGGCTTTCGCCTGAAAAGCACGGGGTTAATTGAGTGCTGCCCTCCCCTAAACAGTCGGAATAGAAAAAACGGGATGTTTGCCCCGCGTTCTCACAGCCCCGCCTCTGCTAGCACGGATGCCCGTTGCAACTCGGACAAAAGGGCATCCACCCGGATGCACTGAATCATTCCCTGTTCGTCGAGAATCATTTGTCCTGCATAAGGAGCTGCATCTACTTGAATTTCCGGAGCCGCTAGCACGGTGTCTGGCTTGTCTGCCGTCTCGGTGACTCGTTCTGCCATCAGCCCCAGAATGCGATCGGCGCGCGAAGCGCTGCTATTGGCGTTCGGCGAATTGCCATTGTCAGAAGCTTGACGGTCGCCATTCTGATAATTGACTAGGACGATTCGCGTGCTCAAGTAAGAACGGCAAGGATTTCCGCGAATCAAATGGGACAAGTCGATAACGGGTACGATCCGATTCCTGTAGTTGAACAAACCGGCAATATAAGGGGGTGCTTGGTGCAGTTTTTTCAGCGCGACTCTCGGCAGTACCTCCACCACGCGCTTGCTGGCGATCGCGTACCGTTCATCTCCGACATAAAACAGCAGCATTAACATAGTTGTTTTGAAAAATAATGCGTTTCGGCTTCGGCTGATTTCTCAAAAGTGAGAAACTTATTTAAGTGAGGTCAACAGGTGTTTTATGGGCTGCCTGAACTTTCCTGCGATCGTTTTTAAAATGGGAAATCCCTAAAACGAAAGCCCGGTTAGGGCTGTTAAAGATTAATTGCCCGCAAGCAGGCAACTTTATAATGCCCCGGTTGAGAGGTTGAAGCGACACGGGGCGGGCAAAAGCTTTCGCAAATGGCGGGCGGGTGGCTCAGCCACCAGCGCGGGCACTCTACCCATGCAGAGCCCGGGCGCGGAGAAAACACTCAACTCTCAGCCGAGGCTGAAGAACACTCAACTCTCAGCACTCAGCACTCATTACTCAGCACTCAGCACTCAGCCGAAGCCGAAGAGCACTCAGCACTCAGCCGAAGCCGAAGAGCACTCATTACTCAGCACTCAGCCGAGGCATCGAGCACTCATTACTCAGCACTGACGCACTGTAAACGGAGAGGAAGGGATTCGAACCCCCGGAACCCTTACGGGCTCATCTGATTTCAAGTCAGACGCAATCGACCAACTCTGCCACCTCTCCAGAAGCACAGAATTATAATAACCCATTCGGTGCTATCTGCCTGCTTGCGTGAAGCGTTAGCGTAGCCATGCCCGATAGGGCTATAGCTATCGCGCAGCGAATCGCTGAAAATCGGGAAATGCCTGCAAGCGAATTTTCCCCATCGGGCTGCCCCCGGCATAAAGCACCTGTTCGGACGCCACGTTAAACCCGGCATCGACCCAAACTAGGGAAATTTGGCAGACGGCACCTCCAGAGAGGGAGACAATCGAAAAATTGCGCTGGCAGTCTGTCTCTGTTTTGACGATGCGGGGCACGCTGGCGGCATTCAAGTAAACCGTGCCTTCAGGGCTGACGTGGACGGCTCGGCGCAACCGCTGCTGCGTGTGGCGCAGGCGGTGGTGCATGTGCCCAAAGGTGACGAGGGGAATTTTTTTACCGATCGCCCGCGCCCCTGCGATCGCCGTAGCGAAATCCGGATCGCCGAAGTCCCCTCCGAGGGGATTCCAGTCCCTGCCGCAGGGATCTTCTGGAAGTTCTCCCAGTCCCGCAGGGCCGTTGTGGCCCAAAAAAATCACCGTTTCGCAGGCAGCGCGGCGGGCGGCGCTGAGGATGCGTTCGGCGGATGCCTCAAAACTGGGAACTCCGAATCGGCTGTGATAGAAATCGCCGTATTTCCATTCCGAGCCGCCCCAGGTAAAAGGACGGCTGCCCACCACGGTTAAACCCAGCTCTGGAAAGTCCAGCTTTCCGTAACCGACGTGGGCGGCTCCGAGCAAATCGATCTGCTCCTGCACCCTGTCTTCTTGCTGGCGGTTGTAGGGGCACTTGCTCCGCCCCCAATCGGTGGCGGTGTACCAGGCGTCGTGGTTGCCCAATACCGCTGCTTTCGGTAGGTCGAGGGCTGCGATCGCCCGCACCACGGGCACCGACTCGTTGCCAAAGTCTCCCACAAACAGCACCAAATCGATGCCCAGTTGTTTGAGTGCTGCGCCGTCGGCGTCTTCCCACTGATCGTGGACGTCCCCCACCACGGCGATTTTGATGGATTTTTCCCGCTCGTTCTGACTGCTTGCCATGCCTGCTCCCGTGCTGCTCCTTCATTCAGGATAGAGAAGAATGGCCCTTTTGGCACTGAGAAAACTGCGGCGATTTCGCGGTTGCCTGCAATTTTTGGTAAAAACTACTATAATTACTGGCTACATGCAGACTTCATATTTGATTGAGCTAACTCTTAACTGTGTTTACGACTGCACTCCTGCCACGACGCGACCAAACTGCGGCCCTGCCCCAGGATCTGTTTGAGGCGATCGCCACCCTGAAAAAGGAGCTAAACGCCGTTCTTCTCGCTCACTACTACCAAGACCCCGACATTCAAGATGTCGCCGACTACATCGGCGATTCCCTAGAACTGTCCCGCCAAGCCGCCAGCACGAGTGCGGAGGTCATCGTTTTCGCAGGCGTCCACTTCATGGCGGAGACGGCGAAAATCCTCAATCCTGACAAGTTGGTACTCTTGCCGGACTTGGATGCCGGCTGTTCCCTGGCAGACAGTTGCCCGCCGGACGCCTTTGCTGCGTTCAAGGCTGCCCATCCCGGACATTTGGTAATTTCCTACATAAATTGCTCTGCCGCTATCAAGGCGATGAGCGATATCATCTGCACCAGCTCGAACGCTGTTAAGATTGTCAGCCAAATTCCCGAGGACCAGCCGATTATTTTTGCTCCCGATAAAAATCTGGGGCGCTACGTTATGGAGCAAACCGGCAGGGATTTGGTGCTGTGGCAGGGCAGTTGCATGGTACACGAAAATTTTTCCGAGAAGAAAATAGTGCAGCTAAAAATCGAGAACCCCGACGCGGAGGCGATCGCGCACCCAGAGTGCGAACCGCCTCTGCTGCGCCACGCCAGCTATATCGGCTCCACTTCCGCCCTGCTCAAATACGTCCAAGCCAGCAGCGCTAAAGCGTTTATCGTCGCCACCGAGCCCGGGATCATTCACCAAATGCAAAAGCTGGCTCCGCACAAGCGGTTTATTCCAGCGCCGCCGACGAACAGTTGCGCTTGCAATGAGTGCCCGCACATGCGGTTAAACACGTTGGAAAAGCTCTATCTGGCGATGAAAAATCGCGCTCCGGAGATTACCCTGCCGGAAGAAACGCGCCTAAGAGCTCTCAAGCCGATGCAGCGGATGCTGGAAATGAGCCGTTAGGAGGGTGCCGGGATTGAGGGAAAAGGGGGATTGTTGGGCGCGCCAGAGCGATCGCTTACCTGCCCCCCTCTCCCGCGCGGGAGAGGGAGTTTGCGGCTGCTAGAAACAAGAGTATTGCAGCGGAGATTTTTTCATTCTTTGTGGAGGAAAGAACCCAGTTCCTCAGCCAGTTGCTCGACAAGTCCGTCTCGAGAAGTCGGAACTTTTTCGACTTCTGCTTCTATGCGCTTGACAACTTCTGAGGGCAGATCGAGCAGGTTGACGAGTCGCTGGTAAGCTTCGGCTTCTTCGGTATTGATTTTCGGTTCCTCTGGCGTGCGCGAACTCGCTGAGATGACTTCATAGCCCAGTCGGAGTACCAATTCCCGCTCCTGTTGGCTGTGGAGTCGGGGAATGAGTTCTTCTAGCGGGATATTTTGCATGAGATAATCCCGCAGTTCTTGTTTGAGGTTTTGTTGCTGGGCGTCGCTGCCAAACAAACGGCTGAAGCGATCGAGCATTAAATCGACCTCTTCTGAGGCGAGTTCTCCGTCTGCCCAAGCCATCGAGGTGACAACCCGCAATAAATTCATCTGATGGGGGGTAATCGAGGGAGGGGGAGGTGGTTGTACTGGCATGAGTATTTCCTTGTCGAGTTTTCAAATTGGTTGTAAACCTTGTATTATAGCCTTTCTGGAAAGTTTATGCCACCCCGTCGCCGCGCGTTGCGGGCGAGGGAGAGAAAAAGATTTGTAAATTTCTAGATAATTAACTAGAGATTGACTGAAACATAGGATTCTGCTACCTTTTCAAAGATATAGCGGTTCTATTTGAGTCGTGAAACCTCAGAAACCCTTTTATAAGGGCGGGCACCGGGGCACCGCCCCTACAGAAACCGGGTTCGAGCGTACAGCCGTTCGCCAATCAAATAGAACCGCTATATACTCAGCCAATCCGTCAAAAATAGAATCAATTCTTCCCAATGGACTCTCTAACTCACCCCTCAAAGACACTCTATTTTCTTTGCCCAGATTACTCCCAGCCATCGGGCGGGATTAAACAACTCTACCGGCAAGTGGACGTTTTAAATAAAAATGGCTTTGCCGCCTCCGTGCTGCACAAAAAAACTGGGTTTCGGTGCAAGTGGTTTGAAAACTCGACGCGCATCTCTTACGCGCCGGAGATTCAAATGCAACCTCATGACTATTTGGTAATACCCGAAGTTTACGGGCCTAAAATTGCCACTATGGCACCGGGTTTTAAAAAAGTTATTTTCAACCAGAACAGCTATTATACCTTTCAAGGCTATTCATTAGATCCAAAGGATATGACAGCGCCGTATTTTCACAAAGAGGTAGTTGCCACTCTAGTCATATCAGAAGATAATAAGAGGTACTTGAGCTATGCCTTTCCCGATTTAAACCTATTCAGAATCCAGTACGGTTTCAATCCTAATATATTTAATTATTCCGGCCATAAAAAAAAGCAGATATGTTACATGCCGAGAAAGCATCCTGAAGATGCTTTACAAGTTTTAAACATTTTTAAATTTAGAAATCCATTGAGTGATTTTGAGATTGTTCCTATTGACAATCAGCCCGAAGATCGAGTCGCAAAAATCTTCAAAGAATCGCTAATTTTCTTGAGCTTTGGCTATCCTGAAAGTTTTTCTATGCCACCGGCAGAAGCAATGGCTTGCGGATGTGCAGTGATTGGATATCACGGGCAGGGAGGGCGAGAATATTTCAAACCCGAATTCTCCTATCCGATTGAAGTCGGCGATATCCTGGGCTTTGCCAAAGCGCTGGAAGAAGTCACCCAGCAATACGAAGTCGAGCCCGAATATATCCTGAAAAAAGGTCGAGAGGCTTCCAACTATATTCTGAGCGAATATTCTCTCGAAAAAGAAGAAGCCAGCATTCTAGAAGTCTGGAAAAGAATCTTGAACAGGCAAGAGAAATATCTTTGCCACGCGCCCATTATTCGCGATTTTAGTGAGTTTTCGGGAATTTCTCTCGAACGAATAGAGAGCTTTATCAACAATCACCATCAACTAGCTGCCAGCGAATGGAATGATATTCCCGCTGACGAATACAGCGACAAGGCACTTGAATTTTACAAAAGCTCAAAGTATTATATCTATGACTTGTTGGAAGGCAATTACAATAAACACTCCCTCATCAACAAATTACATTCTTTCAATCGCTTGATTCTTCAGTCGATAAAAAAACATCCAGGACAGGATTTTATTGAATTTGGCGGAGGGACGGGATTATTCTGCGAAATTGTTTTGCAGCTCGGCAAACAGGTTACATATTTAGACATTCCCGGAAAAGTCTTTGATTTTGCCACCTGGAGATTTAAAAAGTACAATCTGCCAATCAAGGCGATTTGTTCCGAACCGGGAAATCTCGTCTTAGAGAAAACTTACGATATCATTTTTTCTGATGCCGTTCTAGAACACGTCATCGATCCTGAAGGGGTAGTGGACAAGCTTTGCAAGCATCTCAATGATGGGGGGCTGTTAATTCTTTTAGTCGATTTAGCGGGTCATGCTGAAGATTATCCCATGCATCAGGACATTGATATCCGCAAACTTCACGAAGTGGTCAAAACGAATGGGCTGATGAATGTGGCTGGAGAAAATACCTTCTGTTCGATTTGGCGGAAGCCAGGGGGTTAAAAAGCCTATCTTCAGGTTGGCTGAAATTGACGGCTGGTTAATTGGCGGGCAATTAACCAGCCGCAACTCGACTATGAAACTTTTGAGAGGGGCGCTCCCAGCCAACCGGTAAAGTTTCTCTCCTGTACGGGTGTTGGCTGCTTGAGCGGCACGAGCTGGTAGCGGCTGGGGCGCGGAGCGGCGAGGGTGACTGGCAGCGATCGCAGTTCTTCTTGATGAAACACGCTCACCGTTATGGTGTCGCCCGGTTGGTAATCTTTGAGGCGATCGCTCAACTGCTCTGCCGTCACCCGGATGCCGTCGATCGCTAGCAATTCGTCATCGGGATCGATGCCCGCCACCTGCGCCGGCGAACCGCTTTCGACAAATTTGATTAATTCTTTCCCGTTTTCTGCCTTAACCGTCAAGCCGAGGTAAGGCGCGCTGTCGCCGTTGCCATTCGCTTGCAATTGCAAGCCAAAAGGCTGTAAATATTCGTTAAAGGGCAGCTCCTCGGTGCCGTCGATGTAGCGCTGGAAGAAATCGCTCAGATCGACTCCCGCAACCAACTCGATAACTTCCTGCAACTGTTCCGGCGTAAAGCCGATTTCGGGTTGGCCAAATTTTTCCCACATCAGGCGCATCACGTCGTCGAGCGATCGCTGGTTGCCGTGGCGCGATCGAATCAGCAAATCCAGCAGCAGCGACACCAATTCCCCTTTCAAATAATAAGAAATTTGAGAATTGCCGCTATTGCTATCCGGTCGGTAAAGTTTTATCCACGCATCGAAACTCGACTCGCCCAGCGGCTGAACTATCCGCCCCGGAGTCGTGAGAAATCGGGTGACATCTTTGCTGAAATTCTCCAAAAACGTTTTCACGTCATAGATGCCCGCCCGCAGGGGAATCACGAAATCGTAGTAACTTGTCGTTCCCTCGGAAAACCACAGGGAGGGCGTGTAGTTTTCGCCTTCGTAATCAAAGACTTCTAGAGCTTTGGGGCGAATGCGCTTGACATTCCAGAGGTGAAAAAATTCGTGCGCCACCAATTGCATGAAGCGGTGATATTTGTCCTTGGCGCGAAATCCCAAACGCGGGTAGTTGAGGGTGCAGGAATCTTTGTGCTCCAAACCGCCAAAGCCCTGAGCAGAGAGGTGCAGCAAGAAAATATAGCGATCGTAGGGCAGCCCGCCGAACATTTCGGCTTCTACTTGGATGATTTTCTCGAAATCCGCGATCGCCCGTTCCGCTTGGAGGTTGCCCTGCCCCCAGACAGCCAACTCGTGGGGTTTTCCCAACACCTCAAAGTAGTACATTCGCTGCGTGCCAATTTCAAACGGGCTATCCACCAGCGTGTCAAAATCCGGCGCTAGAAAAGTATTCGCCTGCCCGCTAACAGCATTCAAAGGCGTCGTCACCTGCCAATCGGGGCGCGGCGGGGCGATGGTGACGCGGTAGGGTTGCTGCTCGAACCCCGGCAGGTAAAAGAACAGCGCCGCACCGTTGAAATAGCCGTGAGTCGAATCGAGGTGATTCGTGCGCACGCTCAGCTCGTTGGCATAGATGCGGTAGCGAACGATAATTTCAGAGAGATCTGAGGTGTCTATTTGCCAGTGATTTTTGCTTTGTTTGCGCCAGCTCAAGGGTTGCTCGTCTGGCGTGCTGGCTGAAAAATTTTGCAGGTTTCTGGAGTATTCCCGCACTAGGTAGGAACCGGGAGTCCAAACGGGCATTTTTAAGTCCAGCACTGGCTTTTGCCAGTTTTGCACCCGCAGCGTCACCTCAAACAGGTGGGATTGTGGCTGGGGCATAGTCACCTGATAGTTTATCGTCGGTGCTGTCTGAGGGAACTTGCTCGGGCGAACTTGGGTTGCTTCTGTCATGCCAATTTGAGATTTTAGATTTTAGGTTGTCGATAAAAAAGACGAGCGATCGCCAAAGGTATCTCTCTTATAGAGATTTTTCAGCAGTTAAACAATGCAAAATCAGAGCAAACTGTCTCATCTTATCCAAAGGCTGTGGAGTAGGGAGCAGTGAGAAGAGAAAAACAAATTTTCCCTTCTCACTTCTTTTGCCTCACTCCTTCGGTTGAGATTCTTGCTTAAGTATGGCCGGCAAGATGCGTCAACTGCTTCATATTGATCAGGTACATCACTTGACGCTGAGGATCGATTTTCACCCAGCCCTTTTCAGAGAGCTTTCCCATGATTTTGGTGGCTTCATCAGCGCTGATATCCGTCACGTCGGCGAGGTCTTTAAAGGGAATGTTGTAGATTTGTATGGCCTTTTCGGTTCGCTGACCGTAGTTTTCCGCCAGGGCGACTAGGGTATTCGCTAGCTTGACGGCTGGGGGTCGGTTGCGCAGTTGGAAGCGAAAGTTAGTCTGACGCAGACGCCGTACCATGAGCTGCAGCATCCGGTGATGTAACTGGGCGTCTTTGAAAAGGGTTTGGATAAATCGCTGGGCAGAAACGCTGAGCAACTGCACCGGCGAGAGGGCAATCACGTCAGTAGAGCGGGGAGATTCGTCAAGAATGGCCATTTCTCCAAAGAAATCGCCTTTGCCCAGGATGGCCAGCGTCACGACGTTATCCCCGGCGAGGCGTCGGACTTTGACCCACCCGGATACGAGGAAGTAAACGGCGTTTCCCCAGGCATCCTCCATCAAGACGGCTCTGTTAGAGGGGTATTCGTGCTCGGTGGCAACGGAGAGCAGCCATTCCAAGGTTTCTGGATTGGCGGCGCTGAAAAGGGGGAAAAGCTCACTAAACGCTTCGGTCTGCATGAAGGCTCGTCAAGCTAACAGGTCGGGTAAGGAGTGCAAACTCGAGGGAATGGGTGTTGCTAAAAGCAGCAACTTATTCGTTCCCCTTCCTTAGATGATAAGGTTGCCAGACCGGGCTGCAGGGAAAATCCAGACATTTTTAATTGTGCTTTTACGCTTTGGTACGCGCTTTACCCGAGAAAATTTTCCCCGATCGCCGGAAAATTCCTGCAGGGGCTTCCCACAGGCGATCGCTTCCCCGAGTTCTCACCCACAGCAAGAGCGTGAAGCTGTCTTCTATCGTGCCAGCGAATCGCCCCCTCTTCCTGCTGAGGCGGTTGTTAAGTTTTGCAACAAAAAATGTAGGCGTGTAAAGTTTTATTTCAAGAAAGAAAAAAAATCTTGACGACCTCTACCGCTACCCATAGGCTGGCGGTAGAGGTTTTCTTCCCTGAATTGAAATCCTCAAATCCCTTGACAAAGGAGCAAAAAAATGCCATTCGAGCTAGGAAATCTCAACGAAGGCTATATAACGATAGACTTCGTGGGCAATAGCGACACGCTGGACATCTACAATTTCAACCGCGAGCAGCCGGGAAGTTTCAGCCTCTCCCTGGAAAGTTTCAGAGCCGGTGCAGAGGCGCAATTGTTCGACAGCCAGGGCAACCTTCTCTACAGTACCGCTGCCGACAGCAATACGCCGGGAACGATTCAGCTTGCGAACTTAGCAGCCGGAGCGTATTCCCTGCACGTTTCGCCAATCGACGGCGACACCAACTACCAACTGAGCCTGAGCGTCGATGGTAAAGTTGACGCCGTGACAGGGCTTGATTTACAAGGAGGTTACTTCTGTGTCGCCCAAACCGGGAAAGTAGGCATTGATTTCGCACACGACGGCGGCGGATACCAAGGCGAATTAGCCATTTTCAGCATCAAGGGAATGGAGAATTTGCAACCGGGTTCGCCGGAGTTTATCCAAGAAGCCGCACGGCGGGCGCTGAGCAATTCCGAATGGGGGCACGTCGTCATTTCTGACGCCACCGAGGGAGCAAATCCCGATTACGCGGGCGGTTTGGGAGAACCCGATCGCAATGCAGGCGAGTATCTGGGCGTCAAGACATTTGACATGAAACCGGGGGATGTCTTTGCCGCGATGCTGGTGCCCAATGGCACGGTGCAGGAAGTTTTCGACACTCCGGGAATTGGGGGAGACAAGCAGCCGCTATTTTCCCTAGCGACAGCGAATCCGAATGATGCCTTCCATTTAGGGCAGTTGGCGGATATCACCGGCGACGGCAAATCTTTAGTTATGGAAGATTGGCGGGTTGATGAGGGCTCGGACAAAGATTACAACGATCTGATCTTTACCCTCACAGGTGCCACGGGTAAAGCGATCGAGTTGGATGAAGTCATCGATCCGGCGAAGGATTGGCGGCAGAGCGATCGGGGTCAGCAGTTGATGAGTTATGTCACGCCGCCGCCGCCAGTTGACACCGAGCCGCCAGTGGTGGAAACGCAACCGCCCGTGGTAGAAACGCCGCCAGTGGTGGAAACGCAACCGCCCGTGGTGGAAACGCCGCCAGTTGTGGAAACGCAACCGCCCGTGGTGGAAACGCCGCCAGTTGTGGAAACGCAACCGCCCGTGGTAGACACGCCGCCAGTTGTGGAAACGCAACCGCCCGTGGTAGACACGCCGCCAGTTGTGGAAACGCAACCGCCCGTGGTAGACACGCCGCCAGT
>CAYOOD010000110.1:0-1936 GCA_964405435.1 uncultured bacterium | reverse complement strand
CGCAACCGCCCGTGGTGGAAACTCCTGCGCCAGTGGTAAAACCGCAACCGCCCGTGGTGGAAACTCCTGCGCCAGTGGTAAAACCGCAACCGCCCGTGGTGGAAACGCCAGCGCCCGTGGTGGAAACGCCGCAACTGCCAGGAGAGAAACCGATTCGCCCGGTGCTGCCATTGCCGATAGAATGGCCGCAGCAGCCAAAGTTTGACGCGAATCAGCCGTTAATCGGGGTGATTGATACGGGATTCAGCGGGAATAATCCCGATTTTGATTACAGCCGGTTTATTTTGGGGCGCGATCGCATTTCTAATGATGACGATCCGCTGCTGCAACCCGGGGAAGGCGACGAACACGGCACGTTTATCTTAGGGCAAATTGCGGCTACAAAAGGCAATAATATTGGGATTGACGGCTTTAACGAGCAATCGCCGATCTGGTTGGGGCGGGCGATCGGTTCCGGTGCGTGGGCGGAGTCGCTGATCGAGTTTGTGGATGCGGCGAAGGCATCGGGACAGCAAACGGCGATCGTCAACCTGAGTTTGGATTTGACGCAAAAAAATCAAGATGGCAGCGTCACGACGCGGTATGAATTCACGCCGCGAGAACGGGAGGCGATCGAATACGCGCGGCAGAATCACGTTTTAATCGTCACCGCAGCCGGTAACGACGGCGCAATCATGTCAGTCTTGGGGCAAGCCTCGCAAGAATTCGACAACATCATAACGATAGGCGCTTCAGACGGATTCGGACGCGCCAACTATTCCAGCTACGGCGCGGGGTTGGATTTACTCATTGCCGGCGGTACATTTGAGAATCCCCTACTGTCCACAGTTGGGGATGACTTGGGCACGATGACGGGGACATCCGTAGCAGCAGCGCGAGCCACCGCATTTGCATCCTTAGTATGGGCGGCAAATCCCACTTTGAACTACCGGCAAGTGATGGAGATTCTCAAATCATCTGCCGTCGATTTGAAGACAGCGGGGTGGGATGAAGAAACCGGGTTTGGGTTGCTCAATCCCTTCCAGGCAGTGAAGTTAGCGCAGCAGACAGCGGGGCAAGAGTACGCGCCCGAACCGTGGGTGACGCCGTTGGAGTGGAGCGGGCAGAATTTTGTCACGCCTGAAGAACGGGCGGCAAATAGCGGTAGTGTGACTCCGCCTGGGAAAGCAACCGTGTCAGCAGATGCTGGCGCTTTCATCCAGAAGATTACCAGTAATGGAGTTGAGAACTATTACTACACCAATGGCTATCTGAGCGTGCAGCCAAATGGATACAAAACTTGGTACAACGTTGGCACAGGCAAGTCAGTCGCCCCGCGGTTAGAAAATCCCATAAATTCGCCGCGATGGAGTCGCGATCCTGACAAAAACGGCTCCATGTCTCAAGCGCAGCCCCTCGATCCGATGTTCGGTATTGACCTGGGAGATGGCCCTACTGTATCGTCGAGCATTGCCTTGAAAGGGTCTATTGGTGGTTCTAATGACCTCAATGACTATTTCCGCTTCAGCCTGAACGAGACTCGATACGTCCATCTGAAATTAGACGGTTTGAGCGGAAATGCCGATCTGCAACTGATTAAAGACAGCAACAATAATGGTCAACTCGATACCGGTGAGGTCTTGGCGAGTTCAACCAAAACTGGCACAACCCCCGAATTGATTAGCCAGCGATTAGAAGCAGGGAATTACTTTGTCCGAGTTTATCCAGTTAATGCTTCGCGGACGATTAACTACACGCTGACTTATTCCTCCCGATTGAGGAACGTCCAGCCAGATAGTGGCCCGCAACCGTTTGGAGAAGTGCAACCCGTAACGCCAAAAGTCGATCCGGTGTACTTTAGCGACGTGACGGGCGATGGTATAGATGATGCCACAGTTGTGAATAATTCGGGTACTACAACCCGGCGATCTGATGGCGTTGGGCTAACGGCAAATGA
>CAYOOD010000109.1:0-24195 GCA_964405435.1 uncultured bacterium | reverse complement strand
GAACGCTGGAAGCGTTAAGGGGAAAAAGGTTTGAAATTTTGGAGATGTCTATTGAGTGGCATTGGCAAAAGCGCACTCGCCCTCAAACTCATCGAAGCAATTCAATCCGAATTTGACTATATCATTTGGCGAAGTCTCGGCAACGCTCCCGCGCTTTCAACCCTCCAAACCGAACTCAAGCAATTTTTGGCTCAATCGCAACCAACCCCCTTACCCGCCGTCATCGATTATTTTCGCTCCTCTCGCTGTTTAGTCATCCTCGACGACGTGCAGAATATTTTTCAACCCGGTGAATTAGCCGGTCAATATTTAGCCTGCTGTGAAGATTACGGCAAATTTTTCAAACAAGTGGCTGCCTCGCCTCATCAGAGTTGTTTGCTTCTCCTCAGTTGGGAAAAGCCCAGAGACATCGCGGCTTTAGAAGGCGAAAACCACTCGGTGCGAACTTTACACTTGCAAGGTTTGGGAGAAGCAGCCGGAGAAATATTCAGAGAGAAAGGATTAGCTGATGAGGATAAATGGTCGGATTTAATCGCCCTTTATCAAGGGCATTCTTCCTGGTTAAATATTATCGCCTCAACAATTGTAGAATTATTCGACGGGAGCGTCTCTCTGTTTTTAGACGATAACGATAAGATATTTTTAGGGGATTTAGAACCGATTTTAGAATCTCACTGGCAGCGGTTGTCGGAGTTGGAAGTTAAGGTGTGCGACTGGTTAGCCAGTCAAGCTGAAGGGGTAGATATTTCGCAAAAAGCAGGCGATCGCAACTTTTCCAAAGCTGAACTGTGGCAAGCCATCCAATCTTTAGGGCGACGCGGTTTAGTGGAAAAGGTGCAAGTCGCAGGGCGATCGCACTTTCTCCTCAATCCTGTCTTTAAACAATATATTCAGTCAAAATATCCTCTAAGTGAAAAACTCTAGCACATTTATTATTGGGAATCATACCCTTTTGTTGTAAAATTTTTATGCCACCTGAAACAACCGATCTATTTTTTTGATTTCAGGTAATTTTTTACCTTCTTCTCGGTAACTTTCGACGAGTAACTCTATTACCTCTCGGGCATTTTTAATAGCTTCTTCATAAGACTCTCCATGAGTAACTGGTTGCATAACATCCGTAAATTCTGGGAGAAATACAACAAAGCATCGATCTTCTTCTGACCATTGAATAATAACAGTATAGTTCATTCTTCAGCCTCCTCTTCTTCAATTTTTTCGAGATTTTCGAGAGCTTCATTAACTTGCTTTTCTAAATAAAGCTTAGCATCACTACCATCTCGACCAGCTATAACGATCGCTTGTGGCAATTTGGGGTGCTTCCATTTACTGTGACTACCTTTGGCTGGTTGGCAAATAAATCCTGCTTTTAGCAAAAGGCTTTTCAGTTCTCGGATTTTTTTAGGCATAAGCGCACAAAGCGAATTCAAGCATTACATTTTAATTTGCAATAAAAATTCAGCAAAGTCTCGCACTTCCTGTTGTAAGTCAGGTGGCAACTCCCGCCAGAGTTCTGCTATTGGCTTAGTCTCTTTCATGGCTTTGTCTCCTCAATGCTGACATAATAGCAAATATAAAAACAAAAAGCGCCCCCAATTGGGAGCGCTTTTTTTAGCTCGTAGCTAGAACTTAGCCCTTGATAGCGGGAGCTTCAACAGAAGCCAAGTCGAGAGGGAAGTTGTGAGCGTTGCGCTCGTGCATCACTTCCATACCCAGGTTGGCGCGGTTGATGACATCTGCCCAGGTGTTGATAACGCGACCTTGGCTGTCGATCACCGACTGGTTGAAGTTGAAACCGTTCAAGTTGAACGCCATCGTGGAGATACCCAGAGCGGTAAACCAGATGCCGATCACCGGCCAAGCACCCAAGAAGAAGTGCAAGGAACGGCTGTTGTTGAACGAAGCATATTGGAAGATCAAGCGACCGAAGTAGCCGTGGGCTGCAACGATGTTGTAGGTTTCTTCTTCTTGACCGAACTTGTAACCGTAGTTTTGAGACTCGGTTTCAGTGGTTTCGCGAACCAAAGAAGAGGTCACCAAAGAACCGTGCATCGCGGAGAACAAGCTACCACCGAAGACACCGGCAACTCCCAGCATGTGGAAGGGGTGCATCAGGATGTTGTGCTCGGCTTGGAACACCAACATGAAGTTGAAGGTTCCAGAGATGCCCAGGGGCATACCGTCGGAGAAAGAGCCTTGGCCGATCGGGTAGATCAGGAACACGGCGGTGGCGGCTGCAACGGGTGCAGAGTAAGCCACGCAGATCCAAGGACGCATACCCAAGCGGTAGCTGAGTTCCCACTCACGACCCATGTAGCAGAAGACGCCAATGAGGAAGTGGAAAACTACCAACTGGTAGGGGCCGCCGTTGTAGAGCCATTCATCCAAGCTGGCTGCTTCCCAAATCGGGTAGAAGTGCAGACCGATCGCATTAGAAGAAGGAACAACAGCGCCGGAGATGATGTTGTTGCCGTACAGCAGAGAACCTGCAACGGGTTCGCGGATGCCATCGATGTCCACGGGAGGGGCAGCGATGAAGGCGATGATGAAGCAAGCGGTGGCGGTTAAGAGGGTGGGGATCATCAGGACGCCGAACCAGCCGATATACAGGCGGTTTTCGGTGGAGGTGACCCACTCGCAGAACCGTTCCCAAACGTTGGCGCTTTCGCGACGCTGTAAGGTGGTGGTCATGTTGTGATAAGTGCGTATGGATTTTTCAAGGTTGGCGGTAGCGTTTTCTCTACCGTGATTACCAGATTACCGCCTTTATTAAGGTTTGTAAAGGGGTTTTAAATAAATTTTTACTTATGAGACTGATTTGCTTTTCTTATAGCTTGCTGGTTCAGGGCTACAGCCTGCAATGCCGGGGCTGTCTCATCTGGCGTCCAGCTTAACAACTATGTCTAAATGTTAAGAAAGTGAATAATGCAGGCTATGTCTGGAATTGTTACCTACAGTCCGGCTTTCACGCTGGTGCCGACTTACGAGTGCTTCAACCGCTGTACTTACTGCAATTTCCGCGCCGAGCCTGGGATGAGTCCCTGGCTGGAGTTGCCAGAAGCAGAAAGGGTACTCAAGGCACTACAGGGGACGGGGGTTATTGAAATCCTCATCCTCAGCGGCGAGGTACACCCCCAAAGCAAGCGGCGATCGCTCTGGTTCGATCGCATCTACAATTTGTGCGAACTGGCGCTGTCTCTGGGATTCCTGCCCCACACGAATGCTGGGCCACTCAGTTTTGCAGAGATGGCGAAATTAAAAGAAGTGAACGTGTCGATGGGGTTAATGTTGGAGCAACTGACGCCCGAACTGATGAAGGCGGTTCACCGACACGCGCCGAGTAAAGTCCCGGAACTGCGGTTGCAGCAGTTGGAGTGGGCGGGAGAGTTGCGGATTCCTTTTACGACGGGTTTGTTATTGGGAATCGGAGAAACAGCGGCTGATTGGCGGGAGAGCTTGCAGGCGATCGCACTGATTCACGAGCGCTGGGGGCACCTGCAAGAAGTTATCTTGCAACCGCACAGCCCCGGAAGTCAGCAGGATCAGGCGGGTTCGGCTTTCAGCGCCGAGCAGTTGGTCGAGGTGGTTGCGATCGCTCGCGAGATTCTCCCCCCAGACATCACCCTGCAAGTCCCGCCCAATTTAATCACACAACCTGCGGCACTGCTGGCGTGCTTGCAAGCAGGGGCGCGAGATTTGGGCGGCATTGGGCCAATCGATGAAGTCAATCCCGACTATCCCCACCCGCACCGGCAACAACTCGCAGAAATTCTCGAACCGGCGGGATGGCATTTAGTCCCTCGCTTGCCGGTATATCCGCAGTACGACAGATGGCTCGATGTTCGATTGCAAGCAGCCGTTAGCCGCTGGCGATCGGCAATCAATAACCCGTTGCCGCCAGATCCAGTTCGCCAGCAAAAGCAACCCGCTCAACTCTAGTTTCCCAACTGCCATTTGCGTGCAGGCGCAGCAGTCGAAATCCCGGTTCGGCGCGATCGAGTGCAAACTTAACGCTTTGGGGTTTGAACTGAATGCAAGTGGAGGGAGTCGCTAAGTAGCTCACTGCGCGCCGTTCTCGTTCAAATTCTTGGTGAACGTGGCCCAACAAAACCAGTTTCACCTGCGGGTGCCGGTCGAGGACTGCAAACAGATCGTCCGGGTTGCGCAGGACAAGATTGTCCAGCCAATCTGAATTGACAGGAAAGGGCGGATGGTGCAGCGCCACTAGGCAGGGGCGATCGCCCGTCTGCTGCAATTGCCAGTCCAACCACTCCAAGCTTGTCCCTGATAAGTGCCCGTGAACGCATCCCGGCACGGTTGAGTTGAGTAGAAAGAAATTCCAGTTGCCCAGATGAAAAGACTTGCGGACATCAAAAGGCGATCGCGTTAATATCCGCTGCATCACCGGCAGGCAATCGTGGTTCCCCGGCAGCCAATAGGTAGGAACATCTAGGGGCGTGAGTAAACTTTGCAGTTGCTCGTAGGATTCCGGCGTCTCATCTTGGGACAAATCCCCCGTGAGCAGGAGCGCGTCTAGTTTGGGCACAAGCTGTTGCAACCGCGCCAACACCGCCTGGAAGGACTTGCGGGTGGGCACGCCCAGCAAGTCCTGCTTGGTATCGGCAAACAGGTGGATATCCGAGACTTGAGCAACGAGGATCGGGGGTGCTTGCGTCATGGCCAATCGAGTGAATTTAAGATTTCTGAATTGTGGATGCTGAAATATGATAAGTAAATGTGTTTTTTTTAACGCACCCCTGCTGGCATATCTATAAACTAGCTTTCAGAAAGCGCAACAGTGGCGATCTGCGGCTCTCTGCGCTGTGATGTTTGTCACAGGCAGCGTCTGGGTTCGGCGCAGGCCACCTGTGGGCGAGCGATCGCCAAAAAATTTTTCTCGGGTGATTGCGCAGGCGAGAAAATCTGCTATTATAGCGATCGCACAGAAAAAAACGTCTGGCGACATAGCCAAGTGGTAAGGCAGAGGTCTGCAAAACCTTCACCCCCAGTTCAAATCTGGGTGTCGCCTTTTAAGCCCCCGTACAGTAACAAATTATTTGTCACTGACAACACATTCGTGTCCAATTAACAAATTATTTGTCAAAGTAGTGTTGAGTCTAACTACGAATCTGTACATAAGCCCCAAACAGCAATCGTTTCAATGCCTCGCCCCGCGTCGGTTTCGGTGCGGCAGGGCGAGAGTTCTGGGGTGAGGAGTGTGTCCATCTAGCCAGAAAAGACCAGAAAAGGTCAGATCGGCTCAGTGCTTTAGTCTTGTTTTTACTCGTGAATGAGCAGAACGAGCGGGTGGCTCTCCTGACTTTGTGGTGGAAACGCGAACTTTTCCGGGCTTATGGCATGGGGCTCATGGCATAGAAAATGCGCTTCCTGCAAGGCGTTCAGCCATTCAATCAGTCTTTCTTATCACCAAGAAGTCAGGAGAGCCGAGCGGGTTAAGTTGGCCATTCAAGAGGCCGACGAGCCTCGCCGAGTCAGTCTCGCCAGAAGGAGCGATCGCGAATCGCTTCCAGGTTGATGCCGACCTGCCTATTTCTGCTGGCGCTAATAGTTGCCCAGTTGTAACGCTGAACCTGCTGCCTGACCTTTCCTCAGCCTCTTGAATGGTCGTGTAGAATCCGATCGTAGCAATTTAATTTAACCGTAAAATAGACAGTAGAGGCGCGTACCGCCACGCCCCGAAATCAAGTTTCTCAAAAATTTGATGCACGATCGCGCCTGAACAAAGGTACGCTTTTCGTTGAACTGTGGAATTTTTATGAAAATTGTTAAGAAAACCCCCGAGCAAATTGTCCTTCGATTTATCCCCGGTTGGAATTGGCTGGCTGGCAGTGTTTGCTTGACAGTCGCACTCTTTTTTCTGGGAATCAGTAGTTTATCTCATCGATTGCTCTGCGATCGCAGCGCCCCCGATGGAGGACAATGTAAGTTAATTACCTCTTTGCCTCTGCTAGTTTACCTAGAACAAGAATTAAATTTATCAGATATAGAAAAAGCCGAAATACAAGCTACAAGCGCGGATTCAAAAAATCGCGAATATTCTGTCGTTCTTTTGACCAATAAAAGTGAGGTTATTTTGTATGGAAAAGTTGGTCATATGAGCGCGAATTGGAATCAAAAAAAAGCGATCGCTTCTCAGATTAATGCTTTCCTCAAAAACCAATCGGAGTTATCGCCGATCATAGAAGAAAAAAGCGAAACGCCTTTGCTATTAATAGGTGTTTATATTTTTCATATATTGTTAGGAGGACTCATTATTATTTACCCAAAAATAGAAATTTGCAAGGTTGATAAAAGTAAAAATTGCTTAGAGGTGATTCAAGTTGGATTATTGGCTAGGAAAAGAAATCAGTATGATTTATCGCCAGTAATCGACCTGCAAGTTGAGGATGTACAATTGAATAAAAGTTGGTTTCATCTTATTCTTGTTTTAAGAGAAGACTCGCCAATTTATTTAACTTTTCCGCGTGGAATTTTAACCTCTCCTAAGAAATTAGCTAAGACTCTCAAAAATTTTCTCAACTTACCTAAAGATTAATTCTCTAAAATTCCCAGTCTGTCAGGCTGCTCTGGGCTTAACCAGATGTAGCGCCTCTCAATGATTCGCTCGCGCCACTCCGGGGCTTTTCCCTTGGGCAAAAGCTTTTTACAGCCTTTTTACAGCAAGGATTGCAAGCGTTAGATGCCAGCAATGCCTGTAAAAAAAAGGTACGGAAGATGTGTTTGAGTTCGCCCTATTGTCTAGCTTTGACAGTTCTCCTCAAAGATAGTTGCGCTATTTGTTATTTTATGCTATTAGCGAGACTCGCAGAAGAGCAAGTTAAAGGCTGCCAATGTTTGCAAGTTAATTGCAGCATAGGGCGGGAAATGGCCGCAGCTAGGGCGAAATCCCTAAAGGTTATATAAAATTTTTACTAAAAAATCCTATATTTCCTGAAATGGCTGAAAAATATATAAACAACGAGTTCATTTGTTATATAATTTTCAAATACGCAAAAAGATGACTGTCTCTCGCCTGCATAACTGGCGCTCTGCTATCCAGAACGTCCTTCCTGTCAAGGGTGCAGCATTCAAGATTGCTCTGGCGAAAGCTATGGGAGGAGAATCGGCTTTAACCCTCCAAACTCCGATTGGGGTGCAAAGAGCAGTAATGGTGGAGTGGCTCTCCTGACTTTGTGGTGGAAAACCGGGCTTTTCCGGGCATGGGGCATGGGGCATGGGGCATGGAAAATGCTTTTCCTGCAAGGCTTTCACCAAAAATATTAGTTTTTCTTATCACCAAGGAGTCGGGAGAGCCGGTGGAGTTTCGAGGGTTCATCCGAATATAACTACATAGTGATTTAAAAAAAAGTAAAAATACTCACTCGGTTGAGCAGGATTTTCCCCGCCCGCGCCGCGACTCAATCTGTAGCGGGCATTAGACGAAACAGCAACTACTTTTTTTATGAAAAAAGCCAGTTTTGTTCTAGCAACACTTCTCTTCGCATCGGGCATGGGCGATGGAAAATCCCTCGCTCAACCAATCGCACCTGCTGCTGACGGAACGGGCACCCTCGTCACGCCTAATGGAAATCGCTTCGACATTACGGGAGGGCGGATTTCACAAGATGGGGCAAATCTGTTTCACAGCTTTCAAAAATTTGGACTTTCTCAGGGTCAAATTGCCAATTTTCTCTCGAACCCGAATATCCGCAATATTTTGGGACGGGTGACGGGGGGCGACGCTTCTTATATTAATGGTTTAATTCAAGTCACGGGCAGCCATGCCAATTTATATTTAATGAATCCAGCGGGGATTGTTTTTGGGCCAAATGCGTCTCTGAACGTGCCCGCAGCTTTCACCGCCACCACTGCTAATGGGATTGGATTTGGCAGTGATTGGTTTAGCGCTTCTGGCATTAATGATTATGCTTCTTTAATCGGCACTCCCAGCGCTTTTGCTTTTACAACGAGCCAGCCCGGAAGCGTTGTTAATTTGGGCAACTTGAGGGTTGCACCGGGGGCAAGTTTGACTTTTTTGGGCGGCACGGTTGTCAGCGCGGGAGAGCTGAAAGCGCCCAGGGGAGAAATTACGATCGCGGCTATTCCCGGGCAAAGTTTGGTGCGTCTTTCTCAAGCCGGACACTTGCTGAGTTTGGACATTCAACCGATCGCAGCTAGTGGCGCAACAGCCCTGCCTGAAAACTGGACATTACCCGTTGTTTCGTTCCCCCAACTCCTCACGGGCGGAAATTTCGATCACGCCACGGCTTTGACCGTGAATGCTGACGGTACGGTACAGTTAGTAGGTTCCGGTATCGCTATTTCTGGGGATGCCGGCGTTGCGATCGCATCGGGCACGCTAGATGTCTCCTCTCCCGCTTCCCCTCGAGGGCTGGGAGGCAGGGGGGGAGAGGTGAACATCCTCGGCACTAAAGTCGGACTCCTCGGCGCAACTATCGACGCCTCTGGCATTGAGGGCGGCGGTGTGGTGAGGATTGGCGGCGACTATCAAGGCAAGGGCAATATTCCGAATGCTTTATTTACTTTCGTCAGCCCCGATTCGACGATTCGAGCTGATGGATTTATCTCCCCTTCTCCTACTCAACACTCCACGCTGAACCCTCTACACTCCTCACTCAGCACTCAGCACTCTTCCAGTAATGGCGGGCGAGTCATTCTCTGGGCAGACGATACTGCGGCATTTTTTGGCTCGATTAGTGCCAAGGGTGGCATTCATTCCGGCAATGGCGGCTTTGTCGAAGTGTCTGGCAAGCAAACGCTGATTTTTCGCGGCACGGTAGATTTGAGTGCGGCAAATGGCAGTTTGGGGACTTTACTGCTCGATCCGGTTGATATTGCGATCGTCAGTGGCGCTGGCGGAGCCAATGACTTGTCTCTATTATTTGATGCCAAAATCACCCAAACTGAAGGGGGAGGCAACGCTTACACGATTTCTGAAACGGCTCTGGAAGCGCTTTCAGGCAATGCGAACGTGCTTCTAGAGGCAACGAATAATATCACGATTAACGATTTGCTCGACAACACCTTAAATTTTGCTCCGGGCACTGGCTCGGTAGAGTTTCGGGCAGATGCCGATCGCGATGGGGCTGGGGCTTTTTCGATGAATCCCGGCGATACTATTGCCGCTCTGGGCAGAAATCTGACGATTTCGGGGGCGAGTATTTCTCTGGGCAATATTGATACCAGTGATTCGGCGCTGACAGCGGCGGGGAGCGTGACGCTAACTGCTACGAATGGCAATCTTTCTGCTGGCAATATCAATACGAAAGCCGATTCTTATTTTTGGAATGCTGGAAATGTCACTTTGTCGGCTCCCAATGGCTCTATCAGCACGGGAAATATCGATGCCGACGCTTTTATTGCTTACTTGCCGAGCGGGTACGGCGGCACAGTCACGCTCTCGGCGGCGGGCGACATTCAGACGGGAAATATTACTTCTGCAAGTGGCGGCGCTGGAGATGGCGGGAAGATTGCGATTACTAGCGCAAATGGCGCGATCGCAACGGGAAATCTCACTTCGGCAAGTTGGGGGCAGGATAGAGGCGGAAATATCGCGCTCTCTGCTCTCGGCGATATTTCTACGGGTTCGATCGAAGCACAGGCGAGTCAGAATTTTAACGGGGGCGGAGCGATCGAACTCAGTACAACCGCTGGCACAATTGCTGTAGGCGGGCTGATTAGAACGGATACAAATCCGATTAATTTTAATGGCGCGGTAGTTCTGAAGGATAATTTAGAAATCGATCTGCGCGGTACGGCAACGGCTGTGAATTTTGCCAGTACGGTTAACGGGAATTATCATTTAACGATTGGAAAAATTCAGGGAACGAGTAATAATAGCGGTAACGTCACTTTTGGCGGGGCGGTGGGGAATGTGACTCCTCTGAGAAACCTCGCCATCGAGACGACAGGCACGACTCTATTTAACAGCACTGTCAGCGCCGCGAGTCTGACGACGAATGCGGGGGGAACAACTGAACTTTACGGCAATGTTACGACAAGCGGTGCGGCTGGGCAAAACTACGGCGATGCGGTGAAGGTTTTCGGCGATGTCGTGCTGGCGGGCGACGAGTTGAATTTTGCCGGGGTGGTGTCTGGCAGCGGCAATCTGGCGCTACAGCCTTTTACCCATTCTTATAAAATCGCTCTGGGCGGTACTGACAGCAATACGGTTGATTTGTTGGAGCTGACGGGTGCAGAGCTGGAGAATTTGCAAAACGGGGGAATCGCTTCTCTGACGGTTGGCGGCACCCATACGGCTGAGATTTTTTTAAGAGAGAATGTGACTTTCAAGCAGCCAACAACCCTGCAAGCGATCGCGCCCGGGGGCACGCTCAATTTTAGCCTCTACGATATTGAAAGTCTCAACCGAGCTGCCCTGACTGTGCGGGCGGCTGGTAATATTATAACCCGAAATATTAGGAATAGCGGCGGTTCGATTTTTATTCTTAGCGAAAATGGCGCGATCGATACCCGCACCGGCACGATAACCACTCGTTCTCTTGACAGCTCCGGCGGCGCGATCGCTTTATCGGCAAAAAGCGATATTTTCACCAATCTCGTGCAAAGCGCGAGCATCACTGGCGACGGCGGCAATATTACCCTCACCAGTAGCAGCGGCACAATTAAAACCGGCATTCTCGATGCCAACACGCAGGCAAATTATGGCGGTAAGGTTTCCGTCAGTGCATACAGAGATATTGCCGTTGGCGATATCAAAACCTTCGCTTTCAATAACGATGCTGGCAATATCACGCTGAGCAGTACCGCAGGAAATATCAGTACCGGCTTTCTCAATACTTCTACTGCAGGCGAGAAGGGCGGAACTATTGAAATTACCGCCAATGGCGATATTTATCTCGGCGATTACGCCCATTCTTGGAGTGCGGGTTCTGGCAGCGGCGGCAACGTGACTCTCGCCAGTAAGACGGGCAGGATTGCTGCAGCACAATCCCTCGATACAGGCGCTTATAATGGAAGTGCGGGCAGTGGCGGAAGCATCGCATTAACTGCCCCTGAAGGCATTACCGTCAGTGACATTAATTCTCGTACTGCATCCACTTCTAATACAACTGCTGCCGGCAGCATCATCCTCGATGCGGGCAGCAGCAATATTACGCTCAAAGGCAATATCAACGCCTCGGCTGCTGCCGGCAGTGGCGGCACGATTCGCGCCACAGGAAACGTCATGCTCTCTCAACCGGCTACTTCGATCGCGACTGGCGGAGTTGTCGCGGGCGGCGATATAATTATTGAGAATAATCTGGGGGGAACTGCGGGCGCAGAAAATCTCGCCTTGAATGCGGGAACGGGCAATATTACCTTTAAAGGCGCGGTGGGTAACACCACCCCTCTAGATAATTTGAAGGTTGATTTGACGGTTGACAGTGCCGGTTCGCTCCGATTCAATCAGGCGGTGAATATTGGCAGCTTGAGAATTGCTTCTAATATCCCCACCTACCTCTACGCCAATATTACCACGACTGAAACAAACGGTCAAGTTTATGGAGGCGCGGTGGCAGTTTTCGGCGACGTTACTCTCGCGGGCGATGCGATTGATTTTGGCAGCACGGTATCGGGAAATGGCAGCAATCTTACCCTACAACCCTACACCCCCGGTTTGCCCATCTCCCTAGGAGGTGATGTCGGCAGCACCCGCCAGGGGAGTTTGAATCTGCTGTCAAACGAGCTGGCTAATTTTCAGGGAGGCTTTAACGCGATTGTCATAGGAAGTGCGAGCGGTGGGGGAAGTATTTCCCTAGACAGCGACGTCACTTTCAACAATCCCGTTATTTTGAGAGCGAGCGGCGATTTTGGGGAGATTAACACGGCAGGATTTGCGATTCGGGGAGAAGAAAACGCCACGATTGCCCTGCAAGCCAGTGGAGATATTACCACAAACTCGATTGTCAATCCGGGGCGAACGATCGCAATTACAAGTAACAGCGGCAATATCGATACGAGGCAGGGAATTCTCGACACCAGAGGGGCAGAAAATGGCGGATCGATCGCATTAACTGCAGCCGGCACTATCCATACAGGTGCGATAGACGCCCGTGCCGTTTCCGGAATTGGCGGAGAAATTCTGCTCACTGCCGGCAATACCCTCACTCCCGGCAATCTCGCCACGACTGACAACACCATCCAGCTAAACGGTGCCGTCACCCTAACAAATGACATATCGATAACGAGCGGCGGCGGCGACATTACTTTCACCAGCACGATAGATAGTACAAGCGCAGGCGATCGCATCTTGACAGTCGATGCCGCATCAGGTAATATCTACTTTAAGGGGAATATTGGCAGCACTACACCCCTCAACGCTTTAACAGCAAAAACCACTGGATTAATAGCCCTAGGCGGCAACATTACCACAAGCGGAAAAGCCGGCGTCGCGCTGGATAATCTCTCCCTCTCCGCTCCGGTTGCAATTGACACTGCCGCAGGCAATGGAAATATCGCCCTCGGCAGCGTCATCGACGGCAACTTCCAACCTTTGACGCTATCAGCCGGCGCGGGTAACGTGCAATTAAACGGAGCAGTCGGCGCTTTTACCCCCCTGCTCGGATTGGAAATCAACGCCGCCAATGTTGACGCTCTCTCAATCATCAATACCGGCGCGGCAGGCGTAAAAATTAATGCCAGCGGTGCCGTGAATTTGCGAGGCGCTCTAACAGCCAATCAAGGCAGCGTCAATATTACAGCCAGCGGGAATATAAACACCACCGACATCACCGCTATTTCCGGAATTACCCTCACGAGCCATAGCGGCACTCTCGACACCAGCGCCGGAGAGCTCAACGCTTCTTCTGTCGGGGAAAATGGCGGAGCAATCGCACTTACAGCCAGCGGTGAAATTACAGCCGGAAACGTCAATACCAGTTCGGTAGAGGCTTCTGGCGGCGCGATACTTCTGGAAACCAAAACCACCGCAATTACAAGCGGCAACCTCAACTCTTCAGGAGCCATAAACGGCGGCAATATCTCTGTCATCGCCATCACCGAAATTGCGGCAAAACAAATAGATGCTTCGGGAACTACTGGCGCAGGCGGCAATGTATTGCTCGATCCCATCGGCAATATCCAAGTCAGTTGGATTAATGCCGACGGCGCAACACAAGGCGGTGCCGTCGATATTGTCGCGGGAAAATTTTTCACAGCCACCGATACTTTTACTGCTGCTAACGGGCAACTGGCGAGTATTTCCACTCTCGGCGACATACCGGGCTCTGTTAGCATTCAACAGGGCGGATATAACAATAATATGACGCCGTTTGAGGTGGGCAATGCCACCATCAACGGTACGGCAGGAGCCATCCAGGGCTCGCTCGACAATATCCTCAGCTCTGGCTCGTTTCTGTACGACTTCACCCAGAATAATATCGGCATCCTCAGTGGCGCATCGCTGCCGCCAGTATTGCCGCAAGTGCCGGTTTTGCAGCAACCCCTGGTAATAGAGCTGCCGCCAGTATTGCCGCAAGTACCCTTATTAGAGCAACCCCTGGTAATAGAGCTGCCGCCAGTATTGCCGCAAGTACCCTTATTAGAGCAACCGCTGGTAATAGAGGTGCCGCCAGTATTGCCGCAAGTGCCGGTTTTGCAGCAACCGCTGGTAATAGAGCTGCCGCCAGTATTGCCGCAAGTGCCCTTATTAGAGCAACCGCTGGTAATAGAGCTGCCGCCAGTATTGCCGCAAGTGCCCTTATTAGAGCAACCGCTGGTAATAGAGCTGCCGCCAGTATTGCCGCAAGTGCCCTTATTAGAGCAACCGCTGGTAATAGAGCTGCCGCCAGTATTGCCGCAAGTGCCCTTATTAGAGCAACCGCTGGTAATAGAGCTGCCGCCAGTATTGCCGCAAGTGCCCTTATTAGAGCAACCGCTGGTAATAGAGCTGCCGCCAGTATTGCCGCAAGTACCCTTATTAGAGCAACCGCTGGTAATAGAGGTGCCCCCCCTGTTGGAAATCCCCTCTGAAATACAGCTCGCACCCGTTGTCGAGCAACTGCCGTCGATAAAGCTCCCACCGGTGCTAGAGCAACTGCCTTTAGTGCAATTGCCCGCCGAGCCAATAATCCCGATACAACCCGCCCCCACGCCAGCGCCAGTGGTAGAGTCGCCCTCTCCATCCCCAACCGTCGCGCCCACCGTCGCGCCCACC
Source organism: uncultured bacterium (assembly GCA_964405435.1). Taxonomy (GTDB): domain Bacteria; phylum Cyanobacteriota; class Cyanobacteriia; order Cyanobacteriales; family Oscillatoriaceae; genus DVEG01. Next base: position 10,016 of record CAYOOD010000109.1, on the reverse strand, counting down.
GTCGCGCCCACCGTCGCGCCCACCGTCGAGGTTTTAGATTCAGAAAAAATCCTACTTCCCGTGCTGGAAACACCCGATTTTGAGCCAACAGAGCAGATTTTAACGATTGATGAAACTGTCAGAAGTCAGGTGACAGGCAGCGAATTGTGGCAGACGGTTGCTGGGGTTGCTTCTCACATACAGAAGGCAGAAAATCTGCTAGTAGAGCAACCGCTACCCCTACCGCCAAGCGTCGAGGCTGCTTCCCAGTTGCCCGATGCGGAAAACCCCCTGCTTTCGCTGGTGGAAACTCCAGGGTTTGAGCCCATAGAGCAGATTTTAAGCGATCGCACTAATAGCCAAAACGGGTTAACTGTGCCCCTCGATTTTAAACTACTTGACAGCGCTAAACCCGCTGCTAGCAGGGAATTATGGCAAACAATTGCACAAATTGCTTCCCCAGATAAATCGTTAAAAAACCTCCCTGATGACGAAAATATTAACGAAAAAGTGCCAGAAATCCGCCGCACACAACTGAGGGAAGCTTCCTCTGTCGTCGAGCCAATAGGCGCAACTTCACAGGTTGGCAATAATTTGCTTTCTCGGTTGGGAAAAGATGAGGATTTGAAAAAATATTTTTTAACGCTTCAGCTCGGCAATCAAATTGCTGTCACTGACAGAAACCTGCTGCAATTTAACAACCAGTCGCTTCATCAGGGGCAGCAGGCGGATAGCTCAGTTGCCTCCTTGCCGCTATTAGAATTAAATAGGGCTATTATTGCTAATAGCGATCGCGCCCTTGCTCCTGGCGAAAGCCAGGGCAGCGCTCCCGAAGTCATAAACCTTTCTCTAGAAGATAATCTGAACAGAAATAACCTGAGCGCAGCCGTCGAAGATATCGAAAAATTGCGCGGGCAAGAACTCAGTCAATATCTGGGGATAGATATTAATACTGAAGAAATTTCCAGCCTTTCCAGCCTGCAAGACAATTTAAGAACTGTTGAGGTAAAAAGCGGCAAAAAATATGCTATTATTTATGTACTGGCGCGTTCTCAAAAATTAGAATTAATTATCCTCACTTCCAGCGGATTGCCAATTCGACGCAGCGTTCCCGAAGCCCCCAGAGAGGCGCTGCTGCCCGTGGTGAAAGAGTTTCGCGATCGCATTACCGATCCCCGCGATCGCAACAGCACCGGCTATCTAGAACCCGCGCAGCAACTTTATCAATGGCTGATTGCGCCGATGGAAAAAGACTTGCAAAAACTGGGTATTGAAACGCTGCTGTTTTCGATGGATGCGGGATTGCGATCGCTGCCCGTAGCCGCGCTGCACGACGGGCAGCAGTTTTTTGTCGAAAAGTACAGCTTCAGTTTTATTCCCAGCTTTAACTTGACAGAACCCCGCTACGAACCCCTGAAAGATGCCAGAGTCCTAGCAATGGGAGCCTCGCAATTTAACGAGATGATTCCCCTGCCAGCCGTGCCGATCGAATTATCCGAAATTGCTGCAAAAATTTGGCAGGGCAAATCTTTCCTCAATTCCGAGTTTACCCTAGACAATTTCTTAAAACAGCGCGCCGCGCACCCATTTCGCATCGTTCACCTCGCCACTCATGCAGAATTTGTGCCGGGAATGTCCAAAAATTCCTACATTCAATTTTGGAACGAGAAACTGCAACTAAACGAACTGCAGCAGTTGAAATTTAAAGAACAGTCAGTCGGACTTTTAGTGCTGAGCGCGTGCCGCACGGCGCTGGGAGACGAAACCGCCGAGTTAGGTTTTGCCGGTTTGGCAGTGCTCTCCGGTGCCCAATCCGCGATCGCATCTTTGTGGTACGTCAGCGATATCGGCACCCTCGCCTTGATGAGCGAATTTTACCGCCAGCTCCACTCGGCTCCTACTAAAGCCGAAGCACTGCGGCAGGCACAGCTCGCCATGCTGCAAGGCAAGGTACGGGTAGAAAACAGGCAGTTGCTCACTCCCGAAGGCGCTCTTTCCCTGCCACCGCAATTAAAAGGCGTGGAAAACGTGCGGCTCAATCATCCTTATTATTGGTCTAGTTTTACCACAATCGGCAGCCCGTGGTGACTAGAGTAAAAAGTGCGCTTCCGCTCTCGATTCTCCATTCACCATTCCCCATTCCCCACTCCCCATTCCCCATCCCTCTGCCAATGAATTTCTCACAGTTATTTTAATTATCTCGAAATTGACTGGACAATTTTGGCGTCACGTCACGCGCCGACTAACTGCATTTGCCCCAGAAAGTCCAAATACCGAACCCGCTCAGATCCCGACAGTTTGAAAGAGCCCGCACTCGCCGGATGGTGGCGAACCGAGCGAAACTCTTCTGGATAGCGCATCTGCCTGCAGCACTCCGAATCCAAGCACGGCACATGCGCGGAGTGGTGCTGAGCGATCTCGACCGAACGCGGCTTTAATTCTACCTTCCGCGCGGGCTGGTACGCGATCGCCTGTTGTCGTGCCATATTGTTTTCTAATCCGCTTTTCACCGCCAACATACCCTTGTGCCTCGCCAATTTGTCTACCAGATTTCAAGTTAGCGGCAGAGTGTGAAAAACTTGTGAATATCCTCGAATTGTTACAAAAGTTAGCAAAAAAGACGTCAGGGCTCGTTTGCCAGCAGGAGCTTGGGCTGGCTGTGGGGTTTTCCGTATCGACAGCCGCGATCCCCAATTCTAGAACCGCGATCCCCGCTCCCCCTTCTCCCCTTCTTTCCCGCGAACCCCTGGCAAAAAATTCACGAGTCCAGAAACTTTACAGGTTGCTCGACTGGGGATTTGTTCGACCCTGATTTTGGCCGAAAAAAAGTATGATAAAATACTTGACAAAAATTACTCAATCTGCATTCAAGGATTCTCGCCGGATTCACTCAAACTGCCAAGTCAAAACTTTGCGTTTCCCGATCGAACACTGCCTCTGTCAGCCAGAAAAACCCCCACAGAAGAACCAGAAGCTTCACGCCGATCGATACAAAGCAGGCTGAGGTAAGTTCCGACTCCTCCCGATCTTGCCTGACAAGTCGCCCGATCGCCCACTGCCGCCGCCAGAAACCGCGATCGCGCCCAGCACGTCTCTCCCTCCCACCCAAAGGAAAAATCGAGAATGATTTCACTGTCGAAAAAATATATTTTGGCCTTCGCCGCCGCGATCGCCCTGGCCATACTCTCTAGCTGCCTGAGCCACGGAGGCACCACCGCAGCTAAATCCCCAGCCCCGACGATCGTCGCCAGCGCCGACAACCTGCCCCGATTTGGGCTTCCCATCGACTGCAGCCTCGGCAAAGACTGCTACATCATGCACTATCTAGACCGCGATCCGACGCCTGCCGCTGTTGACTTCGGTTGCGGTCGCCAAACCTACGACGGCCACAACGGCACCGACTTCGGTATTTCTGACGAACGGGTCATGGCCCGGGGCGTTGCCGTCAAAGCCGCAGCCGCCGGAAAAGTGCTGCGCGTCCGCGACGGCGTTGCCGACCGGCGCGTCGCCGATCAAACCAGCAAAGACCAAGTAGAAGGCATCGAGTGCGGCAATGGAATCGTCATCGATCACGGCAACGGTTGGGAAACCCAATACTGCCACCTCCGCAAAGGCAGCGTCGCCGTCAAACCCAACATGCAGGTGGAAAAGGGCACCGTGCTCGGCATGGTGGGCTCGTCAGGATTGGCGTCCTTCCCCCACGTCCACCTGAGCGTCCGCTATCAAGGCCAAGTGGTAGACCCCTATGTGGGGCCAGATGCCGGAGAAGGCTGTCAGGTAGAGCGGCATCCCCTCTGGGAAGAGCCCCTCGCTTACGTCCCGACGGGGCTAGTGCGCGCCGGTTTTTCTACCCAGCCCCCGAAACTCGACGACCTCTGGGAAGGGCGTTTTTCCGATACCGTACTTCCTTCTGACAGTCCCATCCTGGCTTTTTGGGTGCAGCCCTACGGCGTCCTCAAAGACGACGTGCAGGTGATGCGGATGTTGGCTCCCGACGGGACAGCGATCGCGGAAAGTGAAAGCCCGATTCAATCATCCAGTCGCGTCTGGATGAGTTTTATTGGCAAGCGGAACACCCAGCAGCGCCCGCTCGTTCCTGGCGTGTGGCGCGGCGAGTACCAGCTCAAGCGGGGCGATCGCGTGCTGCTCGACGTGAAGCGAGAAGTCGAGCTCAAGTAGCCCGGACTGAAAGCAGTCAATTACTCCTAATTCTTTTCTCTCCCCCTCTCCCCCCCTCTTTCCTCAGCACTCAGCACTCAGCACTCAGCACTCCCCCCCCTCTCCCCCTCCCGGCATCCTCTCAAGAAATACATTCCCACGCTTCCGCCACCACCTGACTGAGCCAGCGCCGCTGCACTTGGTCGAGGAGATTGTCGTCGGCGAGCACTTCGGCTTTCAACTCTTCTAGCGATCGCCCCTGAGAGCGGGCGATTTGGATCACGCCAGCGATCGCGGCAGCCACCAACTCTTCACTCACTGGCTGCTGCCGCATTGCCACAATTTCTTGAGGACTGCTCGGAATGGGATAATTCATGGCAAGTTACAGAAAGTTGCTTCTGGGTTAACAATCTGAACGCTTTGTAAACTTTTTTTAAGTTATTTTAATTCAGTATCCGGAAGTGTAGCGCACTTTGTGCCTCTGTCAACTCTCTCTTTAGGTTATTTATAGGAGTCCACACGCCCGCGATGAAACAGATCCTTTACTTGGAAATTCCGACCCCGGATATAGAGGCCGTCCGCCAATGGCTGCACCAAGAATTTCAGCCCAGTAGCGGCCAGAAGCGGATCGCCCCGGACGGCATTCGCGTGCAGTTGAGCCCCTCTGCGACAGAAGAACTCTCGGAACTGTCCGTTTTCATCTGGTCCGTGCAGCGAACAACCTATCTGAAAGTCTTTCGCTGGGCTCAAAAACCAGTTGGCGGCGAAACCCAGTTCCTCGCGCACCTGACGGATGGCTTGAGAAAGCAATTTCCTCACCAGTACCCGGAACCGCCGACAATTGACCTAACTGAGCAGTCAATTTTTGAAGCATTAGCGCCATATTACCCCCTGACGGTAAAATACTTTCAAAAAATCCCCAACGGGGAATACGACCTCAAGCGGCTGTATTGGTGGGAGCAGCGCTGGCGCGAAGGCGTCCGCAACCCGCAGCAGCCCAGACAAGTGATTTTTAGAGCAGGGGAAAATCGGGAATTTCAACCCGCGCCAGCCGAGTACGACATTATTTATGTCGGCGGAGCCTTGGGAGTCATCCACGCCGCCGTGATGGCTCGGTTGGGCTATCGGGTGCTGCTGCTGGAGCGCTTGCCCTTCGGGCGCATGAACCGGGAGTGGAATATTTCCCGCAGCGAATTTCAAAATCTGATCGACTTGGGGTTATTCACTCAAGCCGAATTTGAGAGCATCATTGCCCGAGAATATAAAGACGGCTTTCACAAATTCTTTGACGCCAACAATCCGCCTTCGGCAAAAGCGGCAATTCTCCACACTCCCAAGGTGCTGAATGTGGCGATCGATGCCGAGAAACTGCTGCGCCTGTGCGGGGAAAAATTAAAAGCCGCCGGGGGCGAAATCTGGGACGAAACGGAATTCGTCCGCGCCGACATTCAAGCGCAGCAAGTAACGGTAAGGGCAAGGCACCTGGCAAGCGACGAGACGCGAGAGGCGACGAGCAAGCTGCTCGTCGATGCGATGGGCACCGCCTCGCCGATCGCGTGGCAATTGAACGGGGGGCGCGCTTTTGACAGCGTGTGTCCCACCGTTGGAGCCGTGATTTCCTCGGGATTCGAGCCGGGAGTGTGGGACCCTCAGTACGGGGACGTGCTCCACTCTCACGGAGATATCTCGCGGGGACGGCAACTGATTTGGGAGTTATTTCCGGGTGCGGGGGATGAAGTAACGGTGTACTTGTTCCACTACCACCAAGTCAATGCTCTCAACCCCGGTTCCCTGCTGGAGATGTACGAAGACTTTTTCGCGATTTTGCCGGAGTACCGCCGCTGCGATATGGACGCGCTGGCGTGGAAAAAGGCCACCTTCGGGTACATTCCCGGACACTTCAGCATCGGAGGGCGCGATCGCCGCGTTGCCTTCGACCGGCTCGTCGCCATTGGCGATGCCGCCTCCCTCCAGTCTCCCCTCGTCTTCACCGGCTTCGGTTCCCTAGTGCGCAACCTGCCGCGCCTGACCGATCTTTTAGATACAGCCCTCAAACACGATCTGCTCAGTGCCCGCCACCTCAATCAAATTCGCGCCTACCAAAGCAACGTTGCCGTGACGTGGCTGTTTTCCAAAGGCATGATGGTGCCGACCGAGCGCTTCCTGCCACCCCAGCAGATTAATGCAATATTAAACGTGTTTTTTGGGATTTTGGCTGAAGAAAGCGAGGCAGTTGCCGAGACTTTTATTAAAGACCGCACGGATTGGCTGACCTTCACCGCACTCGCACTAAAAGCAGCTCGGAAAAATCCCCGCCTGCTGATTTGGATTTTGGAATTTGTCAACCCAGGCGAAGTGCTGCGCTGGCTGTTGAGCTATCTGAGTTTCAGCATAGTTTCGCTCAATAGCTGGCTGTTTGCGTGGCTGCCGGCATTCAGCCGCCGCCTGCAGCCGTGGCTGGAACGCCGCTATCCGGCTGTGTGGCTGCGCTTGAAGGCCACCTGCTACGCCCTCACCGATGGTTTGGGGCGTCCCCAAAAAACCGGCGATCGGGCGGCGATTCGCTTGCAGCAGCAGCAAGTGAGCGGGTAGGGAGCAGGGGAGTGCTGAGTGAAAAGTGCCAGAGTGCTGAGTAGGGAGACAGGGGGCGAGGAGAGGAAGTTTTTCTTATTTCCCACTCTCCCACTCTCCCACTCTCCCACTCTCCCACTCTCCCACTCTTCCCCACTCCACACCCCACACTCTCCGACTCACTGCAGGCGCGGAAAGCTCGGCAGGTCGATCGCCGCGAGAGACTGGCGCTTTTTCGCAGACTGCTGCGGATAAACCAGGGGTGCGGGCCAATTGGGCTTGTCCAAACCAGACGCTTCTTGGGGAATGGGGTTGGCAGGAAGGGCGGGCGGTTCTGGCACCGCTAGGTCGGGTGGGAGCTGAATTTTCGCCTCTGTCGGCGGGTTGAAATTGACCAGTGAGGCTGCAAGCTCAGCCAGCTCGGCTGCGATCGCAGGGGGGGGAGAGATGGGGGGCTCGACTGGCTCGATGGGGTTAGCAATCGGGACTTTGACAGGAAGATCGGCAGCAGGCGCTGGCAGTTCTGCGGGTTGGGAGGAAGTCGGGGCTGCCCAAGGTTTGATCGGCTCGGTTTTGGGCAATAAGGAGGCTTCGGCAGCGCCGCTGGCTGGCGTTTCGGCAGTGAGAACGGTTGGCAAATCGAAGGCGGCACTGTCTTCGGTTTTGGGCTCGCGAAAATGCTCGTGAGTGTCCGGCATTTCCAGACATTTTTCTAAAGCGGCTTTGAATTGCAAGGTGTGGCGCTGCTGTCGGTGCAGGCGCGATCGCAAGTCCCTACAGGTGGCTTCAGCTTGCAGGAGTTGGTGAGTTTGTTCGCTGTAGCGCTGCTGGGTGAGCGCGCATTCCCGCTCCATTTGGGCGAATCGCTCCTGGCTGGCTTCCAACTGCTCCGTCAGATTGCGAATCAAGTTCTGCTGCTGCTGGCTTTGTTGCTGGAAGGATGCCACTTCGCGATCGAGGTGCAAGGCTTTGGCTTCCGCCGCAGCCAGCGCTTGCGTGCGTTCGGCTAGGAGATTTTCTCGCTCTCGCGATCGCTCCAAGTGGACTTTTAGCGCGCTTTGGCACTCGTGCAAGACGTTTTCCAGTTGGGCGACGCGATGGGACAGGTCGTTGTTTCGCTGCCGCAACTGCTGGATCAGCGCCACCAGTTCGGCCACCTGGGGCAAATTGGCACCGCTGCGGGATGTCTGTGGGGCTCCGGTTGCATTGGCGATCGCTTCTGGCTGTGCCAACTCGATCGCCCTTGCCGTTTCTTCCTCCTGGCTCTCATTTTCTAATTCATCGATATTGAGGGCATTTGGAAAATTGACCGTCTGCCACTCCTCCCCTGAAGCTTCTGACGGCTTATCTGGCGAATAGGTCTGATGTATCCAGACCGCGCTCTCCTCGCTTGATTGCGATTGGTTTGCACGGACTGGATCTGTCGGTTCTGGAAATGACGGGTTGTTACGCATGTCAGCTTCACTCATCAGTCGGCTCTAGAGAGTTACAAATCCTCACCGCAGGCTTTCCGCAGGCTTTCCCATAGCTTATCGAATATTTGGATTGTGTCTGCGTACCCCCTCGAACACGTTATAGCCATTCTCGTGTTGAGGGGCTCTCATCAATGCACCCCGAGTCTGTTATAATCTACAAACACTCATTTGCAAAAAGATCGAATCCCTTTTAGGGATTGCAGCAATGCAGCACGCCGCAAGTATGCCCCATCCTTGAGGGTGGGGCTACTTGCAAAAATCTGAAGCTTTGCGAATCAAGCCTGCATCGGGCTTTACCCCTGGCTAGCGATTTTGTCAAGCCTCTGTCAAGAATTCTTTACTGGCTCGATCGCGGCGCGATCGCCGCTGACGACTTAACGGGCAGTGGGGGGCGTCGCAGCAAGTACGCCACCAACCCTATCAAGGGCACGAAACGGACAATCCACAGCATTGTGGGATTGTGCCAGTTGCGACGAGCCATGTCGTCGGGCACCAGCCACGACTGAAATAGCCAAAAAACAACGAGATCTGTCAAAAATGAATAGGCGAGTCGATCGGTTGAGAGCAGTTGTAACAGCGATTCCCAGCGGGTTTGCCAGTCGCCGAATTCGGGACGAGCCAGAGCTGCCCACGCCAGAGACGCTGCGACAACAGCGGAAATTGCGATCGGCAGCACGCGGCTCTCTCCTATCTTTTCTAAAGTCGTGAGAGAACCGGAAGGAGCTTCCCGATTGGGTTGCCGCAGCGCCAGCCAAGGAAGGTAGAACACATTCGTGAGAAACGCCGTGCCAATCAGGAAGGGAAGCAGGGGAAATCGCTGATTGCGACCGTCGATCGTAAAGCCCCAAAATAACAATCCCCAAGCAACAACAAGGTTGAATAATCCCTCTAGGGCTGGGGAAAGCACGGGGGCATTTTTTGGGAATAGGGCTGGCAGCACAAACCAGAAATTCAGGCTGAGATCGAATGCCTCTTGCAGCGTTTCGGGCTGGGTATGCAGCAGGGATGGCCCAGGCGGCAAATCGCTCAGTAACAGATATCCCACATAAACCACCCAGGCACTCCACGCGACTATTTTAGCTCTAGTCGCTGCTGTATTTTTTGAGGATAGGTTTGGGAGTTTATCGGCAAGCGCTTTGATTTGAAGCAGCATGGTTTTCTTTCAACTTTGTTCGTCGGAATGACGGCGCGCGATCGCGTTGGGCGTCAAGCACTCGCTCTAATCGCTCATTTATAGCAGGAACTTGCCCGCCCGTCAAAGTTCCCCGCGATCGCGACTGCCGCACCTGCGGTCTTTCGGAATGGCTTCCCGGAAACTTGCTGCTCGTTTGCGATCGCAAAATCAGATCGCCTAGACTTTTTCGGAAACGATTTTTCCTACAAAGTCTACTGATTTCCCAATTTCCTGCTGCTCGTGTAAAAATAATAGCCTGCTATTTTATTTTAACACGGGGTTTTTGACCGGTGCGAGTCTTCTATTGCTTGTTGATTTTTTTACTGACTTTTTTTGAGAATCTCGCTATTTCAAAAGCACGAATAAATGAAATTCGTTACAATAGAGGTAAGGCGAAAGGAATGACAAACTCAATGAAAATTAACTCATCAGTTTTAGTACATTTGGGATTTGGAAAATATGTGCGATCCGATCGCGTAACAGCACTGATTCCTGTAGAAGAAGAGCGCGGCCCGGGGCGGCGCACCTTCGTTTACCTGGAGGGGCAGAGAGATCCGATTGTTGCCGCGCGAGCGGAAGACACGATCGCGCGCGATCTCGTACAAGAACCGCGCGAAGTCACCCAGTCGCGCCAGCAGCAGGAAATTCTCAGCGATTTA
>CAYOOD010000108.1:0-24289 GCA_964405435.1 uncultured bacterium | reverse complement strand
ATAAGGTTCATCTCCTTGATACCACAGGCGCTGATGGCCAAATTCTTTTTCTGGCTTTAATAGCTTGCAATCGATCCGGTGGAGGGAAGCTCCCAAGGCTACAATCTCATCTTGATTCATGGATGCCTCCAGTTTCCGATTCCGACTCGATTCGATCTGTCTTTTAGGGATTGGCAGGTTAGAAGTCTTGACGGCGAGATGCGAATATATAGGGATTTTTGCGCGGCGTTTCGATCGCCGGCAATCACTGTCGAGCGAGAACGCCGCAACTTTTCGAGCCAGAATCGGGAGGGAAAACCTTCCCTCATACCTGCCGAGGCTCAGTCGGGGAAAGAGGCAATTGTTTAGCAGGAGCGATCGCAGTCCGTGCAAGGGATTGGCACGCCCGCTTTTTTCGCTTTCTTTTGCCCTTTTTTGATTATATCGCGTCCCGGCGTTGGAGTTGGGCTTCATCCGGCTGAAAAGCGCTATCAGTCAGCACTTCCGAGGAGAAATAACGGCTGAGAGTCTCGTCGAGTTTGTCAGCAATCCCTTCGATCCAGGTTTCATCTTGCTGGGTATAGCTGCGGGGGGCATTGGCGGCCAAAATCAAAGCCCCCCGATGACCGATTGGCTGAGCAATAACGCCTTGAGTATTTTCTGGCAAGTAATCGAATTCGACGCGCCCGGGATAAAGTTTTAAATCAACTAAATAAACAGGCTTTTGCTTGTCGAGAACCCGCTGTAAAATCGCTCCCGGCTTGACTTGAGAAGTTGGCCCTAAAATGCCCCGCCGCAACAGCACGCGATCGCCGTACCAAACCACGAGAGAGCGCGTCACCGTATTGGTGAGGAGTAAATGCGACGCCCAAGCGAGTTCCGTCTGCACTGCTTCCGGCAAGTCGGGTGCGAGTTCAAAGCCTTCCGAGCCGGTGAGTTCCACAGCATCGGGCGATCGCGGCTGCACCTGCTGCCAGAGCAACCCAGTCAAGATTAACAGCGCGCTCAAAATCACTCCCAGCGCGTCCGATCGCGCTTGAGAATCCGTGAGAACAGGGGTGACAAAGCGGTTGATCAGCAGCAAGACGCCGCCGAGAGAGCCGACTGCGATCGGCAATCGGCGCAACACTTGATTTTGGTCGGGTTTTGCCATGCGTGAAACAGCTCAGTTGATAAAAAATACGCGCTTTTTACCCAGAACCCATGCCCCGAGAGGAAAGCGCGTCCGATGCCCGTCGCGGCGCAATGGCTCGAAAAAATGCACCGCGCCCGCCCGACATTGTTGCGACCCCTTCCTGAAAAGAGTTTTACCTGCTAAAATCCCTGAAGCTATTAATACTCTTCTCCGGGCTCGATAATGCGCTGAAATAAATAGCCGGTGCCCCGCGCCGTCAGAATCAGCTCTGGGTTGCTCGGGTCATCTTCCAACTTGGCTCTAAGGCGAGATATGTGGACATCGACCACCCGCGTATCCACATGCCGCTCCGGCGTATATCCCCACACTTCCTGTAAAATTTCCGACCGAGAAAAAGGCTCTCCCGACCGACTGACCAACAACTCCAGCAAGCTGAACTCCATGCCGGTGAGCCGAATCCGCTCGTCTCCCTTGTAAACTTGCCGCTTGTTCGTGTCAATTCGCAACTGCCCGACGTGAATCACCCCAGAACTGGGAATCCCAGAGGGGCCGGTTTTTTCCACTCGGCGCAACACCGAGCGAATGCGGGCTTCCAGTTCCTTGGGAGAGAAAGGCTTGACCACATAATCGTCAGCGCCCAACTCCAAGCCGGTGATCCGGTCTGCCACATCTCCGAGAGCCGTCAGCATGATGATCGGCACGTCAGATTCCTTGCGCAGTTCCTGGCAGACGCCGTAGCCGTCTAGCTTGGGCATCATCACGTCCAGAACTACCAGATCGGGAGCAGCGCTGCGAAAAGTCTCTAAGGCTTCCTCGCCATCTGCGGCGGTTACGACATCGTAGCCAATCATGGAAAGGCGCGTTTCCAGAATTCGGCGGATACTGGCCTCGTCATCGACTACCAGTATTTTTTCTTTATGGTTTTCCAAGATACCAACGCTCCTAGAAAAAACTTGCTCAACTCGTTATGGGTGGAATGGGGTTTTTGCTGGGGAACCCCTAACCCACTCCCATTACTGGGGTGATGTTGGCCTCAAAGACGGCGGCACCGACAGCGCCTGCGACTCACCCGCCGGCGGGCAACCCGGAGTGAATCGCCCAACAGGCAACGGAGGGCGCTTCCAGAGGCACCGCCCCCACGAACGACGCGCCCATCGATAGGTTCGATAGCCTAGAGCGCGGACGCCGCGATCGGGAAGGCGCTTCCAGGTGTACCCTCTCCGAACAGGCTGGACATACTGTTCGCCGCGATTAATCAGCGCATGGCGTTTCAATCAAGGTGGGGTGTACGTCCTTAAGCGTGATTTGTAAACGTTAATTTTTACTACTCTATCATTAGAATTGTCTCACGTTACTGAGGTGCGATCGCCCTGAAATACCCGCAACCACTAGATTTCAGCCTTTTTTAAGATTTATCTCAGCGCTCGAAGTCAGGCGAGTGCTTGTGAAGGCAAATACAACTAGAGTCTGAGACGCTTGACGCGGGCGCAGTACATAATGAGAAAGGGCCCTAACCCTGGCGTTAGGGTAAGGCGATATCCCCATTGCCGCGCCCGGGTGCAGGCGACGAGCGCGCTTCCCCGATCGCGGGACTGCAACTGCCGGACAGAAATGTCAGGGTTTATCAAAACTAAAGGAATGCCCAAGCCTCGAATCCAGTATATTTGTAACGAATGCGGGGCAGAGTTCCCCCAATATTACGGAAAATGTCCAGCTTGCCAAAACTGGAATTCTCTGATAGAGCAGCAGCTCTCACCTGCCGCTGCCACTCAGACTAGGCCGAGTTTAAACGGAAGTTCCTGGATGAAGGAACACGGGCGATCGCCCCTCGCCGAAGCTGGCGGTCAGCCCAGATCCTCGCTGAAGTTATCCCAAATTGCCGATATCGCCGTCTCCCGCCGCTCATCGGGCTTTGGAGAAATGGATCGCGTCCTCGGCGGCGGCATCGTCCCCGGCTCTCTGGTCCTCATCGGCGGAGAGCCGGGAATTGGCAAATCGACACTGCTGCTGCAAGTGGCTAATCAACTGTCCTACACCTCCCGCGTCCTCTATGTCAGCGGGGAAGAATCGGGACAGCAGGTGAAATTGCGCGCCCAACGCCTGCAGGTCGCGGCTGCGGTGACGGATAACGGCCAGGAAGAGGCCAACGGCAGCGGCGGCCGGCCCGCCCACTCCGATGCCGAAAATGGCAAACCTAAAATTCAAAATTTAAAATCTCCTTCCCCGAATACAGAATCGAGTTTTTTCTTGCTGGCAGAAACAAACCTCGAAGAAATTCTCCGGGAACTGGAATCGCTCAAACCCAATTTGGCAGTAATCGACAGTATTCAAACGATTTTTTTCCCCAGCTTGACCTCGGCTCCGGGCTCGGTGGCGCAGGTGCGGGAATGTACTTCGGCGCTGATGCAGGTGGCGAAGCGGGAAAATATTACTCTATTTATTGTCGGGCACGTTACGAAAGACGGGGCGATCGCGGGGCCTCGAGTTTTAGAACACTTGGTCGATACGGTACTCTTTTTTGAAGGCGATCGCTTTGCCTCTCACCGCTTGCTGCGATCGATGAAAAACCGCTTCGGCGCAACCCACGAAATCGGCGTGTTTGAGATGATCGCCAACGGCTTGCGGGAAGTCGAAAACCCTTCCGAACTCTTCTTGGGCAGTCGCGAAGAAATGGTGTCCGGCAGCGCTACGATTGTTGCTTGCGAAGGCACTCGCCCGATCGTCGTGGAATTGCAAGCACTGGTGAGCCCGAGCAGCTACGGCTCTCCCCGGCGATCGACTACGGGCGTCGAGTCGAACCGGCTGCTGCAAATTCTCGCCGTCTTAGAAAAACGGGTGGGGGTGCCCCTGTCGAAACTGGATACTTACGTCGCTTCCGTGGGAGGACTGACGGTTTCCGAACCCGCTGCCGACTTGGGCATCGCGATCGCCGTCGTGGCTTCGTTCCGCGATCGCATTGTCGATCCCCATACTGTCATTATCGGAGAAGTCGGCTTGGGCGGACAAGTCCGCGCCGTTTCTCAACTGGAATTGCGCTTGCGGGAAGCGGCCAAACTAGGCTTTAAAAGAGCCATCATCCCCAAGGGGCAAATCCCTCCCGACCTGGGCATGGCAATTATTCCAGTCGCCAAGGTCCTCGATGCCATTATCGAAGCGATTCCCGGTCAGCCCACCCCGAACTCAGCGCCAGATGTCGGTGATTTTGACGACGAGCCAGAGGAGGCGCAGGAACCAAAACAGCCGGATGAGGCATATTTTGACAGTGACTTGCCAGAGGATGAGGATTTATTTTGAGGGCAGCGCTTCAACTTTAGATCGCGATCGCCGCAGCGTAAATGGGAGAGCAGGAAAGTGGGAGGGAACGAGACAAAGCGCGTGAAGCGGAGGGCACCCGCAGGGAATCGCGGCTGCGCAGATCTGTAAAAAATGAATCCGCCTATCCGTGCTATCCGTATCGCGTTCAGTTGCAGAGAAGTACAGGGAGAGAAACCATAAAAAACGAGCAGCAGTAATCTTTTACTCGCTCGGCAGAAAATTGTCGGCACCGCAATCAATAAACATTCAGCAGTCAGAGTTCGCCAGATTTTTTCCTCTCATCAATTTAATTGAACGGGTTAAACAGCGAAACTTAACGGAGGATGTCTTTAAATATAAATAAGTTTTGCAAAATTACAAAAAAATGAAAAAGCCAAAACTCCCAGCCAAAAACAAGTTAAAAAGCAAAGTAAATGTATGTCAAGTTAACAAAGAATTTCTGAATTCATCAAAACCGAGTCCTTGGCAGCGCAAGAGTAGAAGTTTTTCGGTAAAGTGGGCAAAAGTCCACTGCCCCCGTTATATCGCCAAAGCTAAGATGGGTTGAGAAAACTGCGCTTTCGGCGAGAAAGCGGGATTCAACTGCAGCAGGAAACACAAAGGCTAAGGGGAGCAAAGTAGTGCTGAGAGTTTTGGGCACGTTATTGTGGGGCGCGGCAATATTTGGCGGTCAAAATGCACTGGGTGCGATTCTGGGAAATACATCGCTCGCGCAGATGTGCTTGTTGTTTGCGCGACTGCGCGATCGCGCCAACAGCCCGGAAAACAGCGAATTGCAAAAGGCACTGCTAGAAGCGCTGCTCAAGGGAATTCAACTCACAACCCACGCCCCTCTGAAAACGCTGCCCCCAGACGAGCGCGAACAAGTTCAGAACTGGCTGACTTCCACGAGCGCGTCTCTCACCCGCGCCAGGAGCAACGTCAGCACCACCCTGGAGCCGGAAGACACTTCGATCGGTCGGATACAGCTCATCGGTGCAAATCCAGAAGCGATCGCCCGTCTCACCCAGAGACAGCGCAGCATCGAACTTCGAGAACTGAAAAAAAATATCGAGAATTCCCTAGAACTGTGGACTTTGCCAGCAGCATTTCGCTACAACGTCGAGCAAGATTGGCTGCCTTGTGCGAACTTATACCTAGCTGAGGCAATCAAAATTAATTCTCGCGTGGAAGAATTTTTCGTCGTCGAGCTGCAGCGTCACGCCTTCGAGACGTTGCGGGCAGCGCAGACGGCGGTACAGCACCTGCGGTGGCTGTTCAACAATCCCCAGAATTTTTTGAGCTTGGTGCAGGTGATTGATTTTGACATCGAAGGGCTGCGCGCTGCCGTGCGGGTATTGGCACAGCAAAATCGGTCGGAGACGGCGATCGCAACCGATCCGAACGCTCGCCGCGCCGAACGTCCGATCGTCAGCGATCCCAAAGTAGACAAAGTGATGGAACTGTTAGAGTACGCGCGGGCGCAAGCTGACTTAACCTCAGAAACCAAGAGCGCTGGTCGATCGCCCCGTTCTGGGGACCAACCCGCAGGCGCGACTGGCAGCGGCAGTTCTGCCGGAGGCTCTGCCCCTCCTGCTAGCGGCGGGCTGGGCGTCGTTCCGAGCTGGCGGTGCGCCCACACGCTCAGCGGCCACAGCGATTCCGTGGTTTCCGTGGCCTTCAGCCCGCGATCGCAAATTTTGGCCAGCGGCAGTTGGGACAAAACCGTCAAGATTTGGCAACTGAGCGGCAGCGCAAACGAGCCCGACACCGGCTTGCCCCTGCTGCGAACCCTCTGCGATCATTCAGCCTCCGTTTACTCCGTCACCTTCAGCCCCCTCGGCAATATTCTGGCGAGCGGCAGTTGGGACAAAACCGTCAAAATTTGGCAGCTAGACACCAACCAAGCTCCCATTACCCTCATGGGCCATTCAGTGCCGGTCTACTCCGTCGCCTTCAGCCCCACAGCCCCCATCCTGGCGAGCGCCAGCGGCGACGAAACGATCAAACTCTGGCACCTAACCACCGGGAGATTGCTAGGCACCCTCACCGGTCATTCCAGTTTTGTCTACTCCGTTGCCTTCAGTCCAGACGGACAGGTCCTCGCCTCCGGCAGTGCGGACAAAACCGTCAAACTCTGGCACCTGGCTAGCGGGCAACTGCTGCGCACTCTGCTCGGCGATTCGCCAGTTACTAGCGTTGCCTTCAGCTCTGATGGCCAAACTTTGGTCAGCGGCAGCGCCGACGAAACGATTAAATTGTGGCAGTTGCAAGCCCGCGAATCGGGAAGCGACACCCGACCGGCTCCGACGCGCACCCTCACCGGACATTCCGGCGAGGTGTTGTCCGTTGCTGTCAACCCCCGCCTGCCGATCGTCGCCAGCGGCAGTTACGACAAAACGATCAAGTTGTGGCAGTTGGCAACCGGCAACCTGCTCCGCACCCTCACGGGGCACTATGACTCGGTTTTGTCCGTAGCGTTCAGCCCCGATGGCCAGACTTTAGCCAGCGGTTCGCACGACAAGACGGTAAAAATTTGGCGGCGGATGTAACCGGGCATGGGGCATGAATGGGAAAAATTATCGGAATTCGATCGCGCCCTTTTGGATAGGGGGGTCTGATAAGATAGTGCGGGCTTCTCGATCGCGAAGCGAATCTATTTTTTCTATTTTTTTTATCAATTGTTGCGATAGTGTCGATGAAATTTAGCGAACTGGTACAAAAACTAGGGAATGCAGCCGATCGCAATAGCCTGAGTGCGGTGGGTGGCGGCGATCCGGAAATTAGCGGCATCGCACCCGTGGACTCTGCGCCTGCCGGAACTCTCAGTTATATAGAAGGTGGCAAATTTGCCAGTTATGTAGAAAAAACTGAAGCCGCTGCCTTAATTTTGCCCCTCGATGAAGCGCTGCAGTCCACGGCAAGCGGACGAGGGATCGCCTGGATTGCTGCCAAGGAGCCGCGATTGGTATTTGCCAAAGCGATCGCCCTGTTTTACCAGCCCTTCCGACCGGCACCGGAAATACACCCCACTGCCGTCATTCACCCCAGCGCCGAAATTGGCGCGGATGTTTATATCGGCGCTCACGTCGTCATCCAAGCCGGGGTGAAAATCGGAGCCGGCGCGTGCATTCATCCCAACGCCGTCATTTACCCAGATGCAACCATCGGCGATCGCACCACCCTGCACGCCAACTGCACCATTCACGAACGCGCCCGCATCGGAGCCGACTGCGTGATTCACAGCGGCGCGGTTATCGGTGCCGAAGGCTTTGGCTTCGTGCCCACCCCTGCCGGCTGGTTCAAAATGGAACAATCCGGCTGCACTGTATTAGAAGATGGCGTCGAAGTAGGCTGCAACAGCACGATCGACCGCCCAGCCGTAGGAGAAACCCGCATCGGGCGCAATACCAAACTCGACAACCTCGTCCATATTGGCCACGGCTGTCAAATTGGCAGCAACAGCGCTCTCGCCGCTCAGGTGGGACTTGCCGGCGGGGTGAAAGTGGGCAATAACGTCCTGCTCGCCGGTCAAGTGGGAATTGCCAATCAGGCGAAGATCGGAGACGGGGCGATCGCGACTGCCAAAGCCGGCATTCACAGCGATGTCGCTCCCGGCACGATCGTCAGCGGCATCCCGGCGATCGATCACAAACTCTTCCTGAAAGTCTCTGCCGTTTACAACCGCCTCCCGGAAATTTACCAGGCTTTAAAACAACTCCAACGCCGCTTTAAAAACGAGCCTAGCGATTCCTGAATGCAGTAAAATTTTCCTTGAAACACTCCTCGGCTATTACTCTTTTTTGGGTATAAGATGGCGTTTTAGGTAATAGCCGGGATTGGGGTATTAGAGGATTATTTAAAAAAAATCGCGCAATCCGCCCTAAAAACTTAGGTTAAATTAGAGATAAAATGGCTATTATTGAAAATAATATCGGCCAACTTTTGTTAAATTTGACAGGAGCCAGCGCTCCCATTAAAATAATAGCTTTTTTCTGCGCTTGGGCGGTTTTGTGGTTGCCGATCGCCATTCCGACTGCGATCGCCCTGAAGTGGAACCCGCAAAAGCCTTTATCCCCCAATCAAAAACTGCCCTTACTGGCTTCGCTTTACTTAATCGCTCCGCCGCTTATCTGGGGATTTGCAACATTGCAAAAATTTCCCTTTTCCGATTATGGTTTGGACTGGAAACCCTCACTCTTCATTTCTATCGCGCTGGGATTTTCTATAGGAGTTTTGGGCTTAATTATTTTATTTGGCGTGCAATTCGCGCTGGGCTTCATCAAATGGCGCTTTGCAGATACCAGCGAACAATCGCAATCCTTACTTTCTATAACCGTCCCTATACTCTTAATAGGATTGGGGGTGAGCTTTACCGAAGAATTAATCTTTCGCGGCTTCCTAGTTACGCAACTGCAACAGGATTATTCTCTCTGGTTAACTGCAGCAATTTCCAGCTTGATTTTTGCCATCCTGCACCTAATTTGGGAAGTGCGAGAAACTGCGCCGCAATTGCCGGGACTCTGGATGATGGGCATGGTTTTGGTACTGGCACGATTGAGCGATCGCGGCAATTTAGGAATCGCGATCGGACTCCACGCCGCCTGGATTTGGGGCATCGCCACCTTCGACACAGCCCAACTAATAACCTATACCGGAAAAGCACCGGAATGGATAACCGGTTTGAATGCCAAACCGCTTGCCGGAGTTGTCGGCATTCTATTATTATTCGGCACAGCAGCTATTTTGAGTTTCATTAAAAGATAAAGAAGCGAGCCGGGATTGGGGGATAATGCCAAGCTAATATCATGTCCTGTTGATTGCCTATGATTTATTTTTCTCCCCCTCTCCCCCTCTCCCCCTCATCTCCCAATCCCGGCTGATTTACTTCCTTTGACGAGAGACGGTGAGAATAGTAACGGGATTGAGCGGGGTAAAACGAGTCATTTGCGCGATCGGAACGGAACGGGATAGCTGTACTTGCAGCAGGCGATAATTCCAGCCCGGCTCGCGGCGCGATCGCTCGTTTACCCAGATGGTAGCGTCGTTGATAGTTTCCAGAGTCGCCATTGCCATCACCAGCACGCCTCCGGGGGGAAGTACGGCGGCGCAGACGCCCAAAATCTGCCGCAATTGCCCGCCGCTGCCGCCGATAAAGATTCGCTGGGGGGCGGGCAAGCGATAGAGAATTTCGGGGGCGCTGCCGTAGATGGAGATAACGTTGGTGACTTGGAAACGGCGGCAGTTTTGTTCGATGAGGGAGGTGCCGACGGCAGTTTTTTCGACGGCGTAGATTTGAGAAGTGGGGAAATTGCGAGCAATTTCGATCGAAACGGAACCGGTGCCAGCGCCGACATCCCAGATAATTTGTCCGGGTTGGAGGGCGAGTTCTCCCAAGACGAGAAGGCGGATTTCGCGCTTTGTCATCAAGCCCGGGCGATCGCTAAAACTGAGAAAAGTTTGGTCGGGCAATCCCAGCAGGGGCAAATTTTGCAAGTCGAGAGGCGCGTCGGGCGGCTCGGTTCGCCGCACCAAAACAACTACATTCAGAGGTGCAAATGTTTGCCCTTGGATTGACGGGAAATTGGAGAGTTGCAGGTTGAGCCAGGAGTTAACTCGTTCGTCGGAGCCGCCTAGATTTTCACAGACATAGAAATCGTAGCGGTGGGGCAAATCTAGGGAGAGGAGCAGGCGGGCGATTTGTGCGGGTGAATTGTTTTCATCCGTCATCACGGCAATTTTGTCTGCTCCCTGCCGCAGGGCGTCGAGCAATTCGTCCATAGAGCGCCCGTGAGCGCTGATGACGCGGGCGTCGTTCCAGGGAATTTTGAGGCGATTGAAAGCCAGTTGTACAGAGCTGAGGTGGGGGTGAAATGTAATCTGCTCTGGCGGCAGTTTGGAGAGCAGCAATCGCCCCAAACCGAAAAAGAGGGGATCTCCAGAGACTAAGACGACAATCAGGCTGTCGGCGTCACTGGCGGCTAGCTGCCGACGAATGGCTTCGCTGCCTACTGCCAAATCTCCTAAAACCAGGCGCTGGGCTGGGTGGTGCGGAAAATAGCTGAGGTGGCGATCGCTCCCCACCAGCAGCGTTGCCCTTTCCACTATCTGCTGCACCGACGGGCTCAATCCCACAGCTCCATCCAAGCCAATTCCCACAACGTGTACTTGTGTCATAATTTTTTCTTTTCGTTCCCGATGCTTTTGTAGGGGAGGAGAGCATCCCGGTGCAAGCAGCTCTCGGTGGGGAGGGCGAAGCATTCGGATGATAAATGCTCGGTTTTGATTGCTAGATTATTCGCAAGGGATGCTTCGCCCCTACATAAATGAGATGCTTCTGTAGGGGAATTTCCCCAAAACCTGACTAATAAAAAAGGAACGTAAAGAAAAACAAGTAACAATCTCCCGCTGTATTCTTCTCTTCTCTCTGCGTCCTCTGCGTTCTCTGCGGTTCAGAAAATCATCAATTCGCACTCACTTTCTCTCACTCGCCAGAACTATTAAAGCATTCAAAATAGCCGCCGCGACGGGCGAACCGCCTTTGCGCCCTTCAACGCGAATTTGAGGGACGGGCGTTTGGGCTAGGGCGGCTTTGGACTCAACCACGGAGATGAACCCGACGGGCGCGCCGATGATTAATGCTGGGAGCGTCGCTGCTGAGTTTAAGTGAGAACATAGGGCTAGTAGGGCAGTGGGGGCATTGCCGATCGCGAAAATGGCATGGGGAAATTCTAGAGCGCACTGCAGCATCCCGGTTTCCGATCGCGTTTTACCGGGGAGTGCGGAGGGAGCGCATTCGACAGCAGCGACGAGGGGGTTGTCGAAGGTTTGGCGTACCAAATTGGCCACCCCCTGTTTGACCATGCCCACATCAGTGACGACCGCCACCCCTTGCTGCAAAGCGGCGATCGCCCCTTCAATCGCCCCCGGGCTGAATCGAATTAAATTCTTGAATTCAAAATCGGCGGTGCTGTGAATCACCCGCCGCACGATCGCATATTCAGCCGCGCTGAAATTGTGGTCGCCGATTTCGCGATCGATGACTGCGAAACTCTCTTCTATTATTGGATGTACGGGCAGCATGGCAATCGGTAATCGCTAAAAAGGTAATTGGGAAAAAGGTAATTGGTAATTGGCAGGCAGATTTTTTCTGATTACCCATTACCCATTACCCATTCCCCATTTCCACTCAAAATTCTAAAACGGGCCAATCCGATTGGCGGTAGTAGCGGGTCATGTCGTCGAATTTTCGCAGTTCGGCGCGCTGCACCCAGATTTCTTGGGGTTCGGCTTCCAGCCAGCGATCGTTAAATTTGGACAGGGTGGTGCTGAGGCGATCGCGATCTAAATCGGATTTCACCTCACCAAAGTAACCGAGCGTGACGTGGGCACTCAAGTGATACTGCTGTTCGATTCCCAGGGCAATCAGACCGGGATTTTGATAGATCGAGCGCCGAAACTGCACGATCCGCTCGTAACTGTCCTCGTTCCTGGGCACCAAACAAACGCCGATGGCGCGGGGCATCAGCATCAGCCCCAAGAGCTGCCAGCGAATTGGCTGGCTGTCTGGTGGCGGTTCGTACTGTCTGAAGCTCTCAGCGATTTGCGCGCGCAGCTTTTCGTCAAAGTCCGGCTTTTCGCTGGCGTGTCGGTAAGCGCCGTCCCAAATCAAGTCCGCTAAAGTAAAATGAAAGCTTTCTGGCGGCACCGGCACCATCAAACCCTCATCGAGCCGCTGCAACAGCTCTGCTTGGCACTCTTGCAAGTTATTGTAGAAAGCATGATTAACGGAATCGTCTTCCCAAGGGGGCGTAATCGCGCTGTAGCCCGGGAAAGGAGCCGCCTGCCTGCCGCCGCCCGGTTGCGGTTTAAACTTGGTAGACGCCAGGATGTGCTGCACGCCGGACTGATAGCTTTCTGGCAGCGTCATCCGCGCTACGCGATTTAAGTATGTTTGATAAGTGTCGTCCAAGTCTCGATCGCCTCACGATTAATGGTGCTCTGTATGCCAATTTACCTCTACTGGGGGGACGATGACTTCGCGATCGGCAAAGCTGTTGGTGCTTTGCGCGATCGCGTCCTCGATCCCGACTGGGCCACGTTTAACTACGACAGACTGCCCCCAGAGCAATCTGATGCCGTTGTCCAAGCTTTAAACTTGGCCATGACTCCCCCATTTGGGGCGGGCGGGCGGCTGGTGTGGCTCTCCGATACGGCGGTGTGTCAGCAGTGTTCGGCGGAGCTGTTGGCGGAATTGGAGCGGACGCTGCCGGCGATCCCAGAGGAGTGCGTGCTGCTGCTCACCTGTCGCAACAAGCCAGACGGGCGACTCAAATCGACTAAGTTGTTTCAGCACCACGCCGAGATTAGAGAATTTTCGCCGATTCCGCCGTGGAAGACGGATTTGCTCTTGACAAAAGTGCGAGAGTCGGCGGCAGAAGTGGGGGTGAAGCTTTCTCCGGCGGCGGCAGAACTTTTGGCAGAATCGGCTGGCAACGATACCCGGCAGTTATTCGGGGAATTGGAAAAGTTGCGGCTATTTGCCGGAAATGGCACTCGGGCGATAACCGAGGCGGAGGTGGAAGCGCTCGTGAGCTGCAGCAGCGAAAGCAGCTTGCAGCTTGCGGCAGCAATTCGCAAAGGCGATGTCGCAACAGCGCTGGGGTTGGTTGCCGACTTGCTGGCGCGCAACGAACCGGCGCTGCGGATTGTGGCCACATTGATCGGGCAGTTTCGCACTTGGTTGTGGGTGAAGCTGATGGTGGAGGAGGGGCAGCGCGACGAAACCGCGATCGCCAAAGCCGCAGATGTCCCCAACCCCAAACGCATTTACTTTTTGCGCCAGGAAGTCAGCGCCGTTTCCCTGCCGAAGTTGCTGGCGATCGTTCCCTTACTGCTAGAGCTCGAAGTCAGCCTCAAGCGAGGCGCTGACGAACTGGCAACCCTGCAAACCCAGATCGTAAAAATGTGCCAAATTCTGTTATAAAGTTTGCACAAAACGCCCAATAAGTTTCTCGCTTCGTTGCCCGGTGGTAATGGGTGGCTGTTTGACTGCGTAAAAACCCTGACATGCGAAAATCGGTTTGGGAAAGCAGATTTCCTCAAATATACGGCACGCTGGCGTTGCAAGAAGCGCTATTGTCGATAGTGAAGGTACGGAGCAAGCGGAAGGATGAAGGA
This sequence comes from uncultured bacterium, assembly GCA_964405435.1. Classification (GTDB taxonomy): domain Bacteria; phylum Cyanobacteriota; class Cyanobacteriia; order Cyanobacteriales; family Oscillatoriaceae; genus DVEG01. The sequence continues at coordinate 10,701 of CAYOOD010000108.1, read as the reverse complement.
TTCCCTCAAAAGGATTAACTCAAAAGAATTAAGTCAGAAGGAAGAATTCTCCCTCTTTTCTCCTATTCCCCCTTCCCTTTAGAACTCAAGTGAGTCGGTGCGGGGAACTTTTCTCCGTAAAATTACCTCTGAACTCTTGAGCCCTTTCGTGTTCCTGTCTTTTACAGAACGCCATTCTTATGAACCTCTTGCGTCATTGCGTTCCAATTTACCGCGATCGGTTGCTGTCAAAATCCTTGATAGTTGCCATAATTTCGACAATGGGTTGGGTATCGGGGCTGGCTCCCGGCTTTTCGGGACGTTTGCCCGTGCTGGGATTTAATCCGGCAGTTCTCGCTCAGGCTGTGAGCGCTCAGGATGTCAGCAACTACGCGCGGGCTGTCTTAGCTTTAGAGCCCGTTCGCAAAGATGCTTTAGCCAGAATTGAAAAAATCTTGGGAAAAGTCCCTCCAATTGTTTGCAGCGATTCCAACACTCTGGACGCGCTTTCAGGCGAGGCTAGGACTATTGCAGTCAATTTTTGCAATAAGTCTAAGGAAATTGTGGAAAGTAACGGCTTGACAACCAACACATTTAACCAAATTACGGCAAACGTGCAAACCGATCCAGATCTGAAACAGCGGATTAAACAAGAAATGAGCCGCATCCAGCAAACTTCTGGGAAGTAAGAAGCGCAATTCCGGATAATCCTTAGATTATTTTATAGAGTCAGGAGGCGATTATAAATTGACGGTTTTGCAGTCAATCTACTCGGTGCAACATCAGTCACCGAAACCCAGATCGCCGCACTATCCAACACGCCAACCTATCAACCGGAAGTCATATAAATAATTTGACGAATCCGGGTGTACCTACTTCTGAACCTGCGTTTTAGACGCCTTTTTTCGGGGTATTTTTTGGAATCATCAGAGAGAGATAGAGGTGCGATCGCCTGCCTGGTGCGATCGCATTTTTTTTGGGCGCTAGTTTCAACAATTTAACCAGAAGGAAAAAGGGGCGATCGCCTCCGCATTGATATAGAATAGAATCAAGTTCAAAAAATTATTAGTAAATAGGGAGGCTAGAAGATGCGCTGGGTATCTGAAGAACGCGAGGCGCGTTTGGGCAGATTATTTCTAGAACGCTAACTTTCTCCCGAAGAAAAAGCCCGACGTCAAGCAGAGATGGAAGAGTTCGACAGGCGCTGTCAAGAAAATTTTGAGCGCGTTAACTTACTCTTATTTAGGGTAGGGTGGATATTTCCCACCCTACTTGCTCTCATTAGGGTACAGATGCGAAACTAATACATCAAAACTTCCACTCACGATCTGGATCGTTTAGTGCTGCTCGGACAGAAGATAAATTTGCCAGTTCTTTGAATGGGCTAGACTTCGCGATTTCTGTAATTGAATGCAAGGCTAACCCCAGTTGCTCGTTATTACCCGATGCTATCGCGCGATCGACTACCTCGAACAGTTGGCGAAAGTTCTTCGATCGCTCGTCAAAGGAGCGATCGAGGTAGTCCATCAGCCAGTCTCGCTGGGCTTTTATTTTGGCTAGGGTTTCTTTTTCCCAAGCTTCGATTTCGCGGCGCTTAGTCTGCTCTTGCTCGGCGATCGCTTTGTATTCTGCGTAGGCGGCAAGGATTTGCTCGAAGCAGTCAGCCCCGCTGGCGATCTCGCCCATTTGGCTTGGCAGTCGGCTCGTCTTATGCTGCTCTCTATTATCAATAATTTTCCCGACTGCACCGCCAAGTGAGTCTAGCATTTGAAATGGATCTAGCATGGCAAAATTCCTCACAGATTCTTGTATTTGGCTTGAAGAGTGACAACGGCAGGGTTCAGGTTGCCGTGTCCGTCTAAAACCGGAGTTTTGACAATTTCTGCAACTGCCGTCACTAGCAGCGCTACCTGTTGAAACTTCGCCGCATCTCGATCGCGATTAAAAGGGCGGGATTCAAGTTCGTTTAGCGCAGTCGCAGCGAGACTCTCTAATCTGTGCGCCAATTTTCCCTGCTCCTCGATCCGCCGTTCGACTCGTTGCAGGAAATCTCCGGCAGCTTCAATTTTCGCGATTTTGATGTTGGCGTTCGCTTCATATTCCCGCGCGTTTGTCACAGCTTTTTCACCTTGACCAGCCAGCACGAAGCCGCCAACTGCTAAAGCAGGGCCAACTGTAATGCCTCCCAGAACAAGGGTGCCAAGAGCCATGCCGCCGCCGCCTGCAGCAAGGGAACCACCTCCCAGCCATGCCAAGGTAGCGTTCCACGCTGCAGCACCGCTGAGTCCTGATATAGCCGTTCCCGTACTAGCCACTCCCACAGAGGTAGCAAGAGCTACTGTGCCCTGACTTGCTGCCACTCCTGCAATGGCGGCTTGAGCGCCACCTTTAGCGAACTGCTCGGCTTCCAGAGCAGTCGCTTTGTATTCCTGAATCTGCTGGACTGTAATGTTCAGCTCCTTTAAAATCTTCATATCGCTTTGGGAAGCCTTCTGGCCAATGCGCTCGATGAAAGCCACAAAGCGCCCAATTGTACGCTGTTTAACCCGAATCTGCAGTTGACCGTAAACTTCTGCTAATCTGTTTACTTCTTCAAACTCTACTTTTAGTTGGCTGACTGCACGATCGTGTCGCTCTTTGACTCGATCTCCTATTTCCTTAGCCTCATTCATTTTGCCCATACCTTCAGCGCCTTTCACAGCTCCAAAAGCGGCAGTAGCTAAAGCAGCAGCACCCAGAACAATTGGGATGACAAAAATCATAGAAGACTCCTCAATTTAGTCAAGTACAGGCAATTTATTCAAATTTAACCATTTTTCTCTCTAATTTTGTTATCAGAGAGACAATGCTAGGCTCAGGGGCAAAGCATTTGGACGAATAATCTATCACTCAAAACTGAGAATTTCTCATGCTTTTGCTTCGCCCCTGCTCCTGACTCTGCAAAACAGCGATGTTCCCTTTGCGGCACAGACGGGCGGTGAAGCAAATCACAAGAACCCCTACAGCGCTATCCAGGAAGTGGGCGATCGCTTCCTTATCTTTTTATTAAATTATCACCACTTGAGGTACTTCTCTGATATCTCTGATAAACTACACATTTTTTTACATTACTTTCTATTTTTCAAAGAAAATACATGATTAAACCTACAAAAAGCAGTATTTTCACTCTTGCAAAATATTTTTTTAAAAAAATAACCGTAATTTTACTGAATTTCGTTTCAGAGTAGCCGCCGCCATGCGCGAATTATTGCTGACTCTCAATCTTCCTACGGGAGCTTGTCGCGATCGCACTCGGCGTTCCTCTCTGTTTCATACTGCGGTACAGCATTTGTGCTGCGTACCTCACGGTTGCTTTTAGATAGAAAAATCCGTGCAGTATTCCCATTCAGCCCATCTAGCTGCAGTCGATAGAAGCACTTCAATTTTGCAAATCTAGCGTTTTTCTATGAGTCGTGAAAACTCAGAAACCCGGTTTCTAGCCGCAACAGCCGTTCGCTTTTCAACTAGAACCGTTACAAACCCGCACCTTAACTTTTTCGACAAGCATAAAAAAGCGCTAAATTTAAAAGCGATCGCGCCTACACATCTATTTACAAACAATCTAAAACCCTGCGAAAAGCCGATCGCGCTGTGCCATATCGGGGAATGGGTGAAAAAATCATTAACCTGCAGCAGCCAGATATCAACTCCAGATACAATGAAACCTGTGCCATTTGTGCGAAGGTTCCATGTCAACTCTTTCCTCTGCCCCCTTTCCCCCCGAAGAAATCGCCGCTGAAGGTCTGACCGCAGCAGAATATGACGAAATTGTCAAGCGGCTGGGGCGTCATCCGAATAAAGCCGAATTGGGAATGTTCGGCGTCATGTGGAGCGAACACTGCTGTTATAAAAATTCGCGCCCCCTACTCAAGCAATTTCCCACCACGGGCGATCGCATCCTCGTCGGGCCTGGAGAAAACGCCGGCGTGGTAGACTTGGGAGACGGATTGCGACTCGCCTTTAAAATCGAATCCCACAACCACCCCTCGGCGATCGAACCGTTCCAGGGAGCCGCAACCGGCGTCGGCGGCATCCTGCGCGACATCTTCACAATGGGCGCTCGTCCGATCGCTGTCTTGGATTCCCTCCGCTTCGGTTCCCTCGACGATGCCCGCACTCGCCGCTTGTTCGCCGGCGTCGTCGATGGCATTGCCCACTACGGCAACTGCTTGATTCCCAGCGAGACGTTTATCTGGCGCGACGAAAAGGGCGTACATTTTGATACAATCGGCAACTTTGTCGAATCGCACTTGCCCCCCGGCGAGACAACGGCTGAGTTACCGACTTCTGCCTCAGTCCAAACACTCTCTCTCGATCCCGACACCCAGCAAAGTTGCTGGCAGCCAGTGCGCCGCCTCTTCAAGCGACGCGCCACAACTCTAATAACCATCCGCACTGCCCTGGGACGAACTCTCACCGTGACGCCGGATCATCCCGCGCTGATACTGGAAAACGGCGAGTGGCGCATCCGCGACGGGCGATCGCTGCAAATTGGCGACCAAATTCCCATCCTGATTAACATGCCCTCTCCAGAAGTCCAGCAAGCCAGCAACATTCCGGCTCTGGACTTGTTCGCCGCCCTCGACGAACGCCATCACAGCGACGTTTATGTCAAACTTCCCCCCGATTGGCAGCCCACAGAAGCCATACGCGCCGCCTTGCGCGACATCGAACCGTCCGCGAACAATCGTCACCACTACACCAGCAAGGGAATCCTGCCCCTGAGCCATTTTCTCCGCTTGGAGCCACTGCTGAGCGTCGCCCGCCGCGATGTTTCCCTCTACCGCAGAAGCGGCAAAGCCAATTATCTCAACGCAGTTATCGAGCCGGATGAAGTATTCGCCCGCTTGCTGGGCTACTATCTCTCAGAGGGATGCGTTTCTGAAAACGGCAACACCTACAAAATCGTCTTCACTTTCGCCCTCCACGAAAGCGAATACGTCGATGATGTCGCGGATGGGCTGAAAAATCTCGGACTGCGCCCCTGCATCGAAAAACGCGATTCCACTATTGCTGTTTGTGCCACTTCATGGCTGCTGGGCTATCTCTTAAAAGAGGTGTGGAAGTGCGGGAGCGGAGCCAGCGAGAAAGCTTTTCCTGATTTTGTCTTCCAATGGCCTCGCTATTTACAGCGCGAAGCACTCAAAGGTTTACTGCGAGGCGATGGCTCTCTCACAACCAAGACGCACGGCTCTCATGCCAAAATTTCTTTTGCCACTATCAGCAGCAAGCTTTTCGAGCAAGCTGTGATGCTCATTCAGAGTCAGGGAGCCATCCCTCTGATCTATCAACAACCGGCTGCTGAACGCGAAATCCAAGGTCGCCTGCACCTGCGGAAACCCCTCTGGCAGTTGGAAGTTTGCAACGTTTACGGGCTGACAGCCCTGGCCAATGTTTTTGGGGAAGAACGCAACGCGGAATTAGCGGCGGCGCTAGAACGATATGACGGGACAAAATATTCTTTTCCCCGATTTACGGTATCAAATGAGTTGGCATTTGTCAAAATTAAAAGCATAGAAACAAAAAACGTTGACGAATGCGACGTTTATGATGTCGAAGTAGACAATACTCACCTTTTTGCCACGACTTCTGGCATCGTTACTCACAATTGCGTCGGGGTTCCCACTGTCGGCGGCGAAGTGTACTTCGATCCCGCCTATTCCGGCAATCCCCTCGTGAATGTTATGGCGCTGGGGTTGATGGAAACTCCCGAAATTGTCAAATCCGGCGCAGCCGGTATCGGCAATCCGGTGCTTTATGTCGGTTCCACAACCGGGCGAGACGGCATGGGCGGCGCGAGTTTTGCCAGTGCTGAATTAACGGATAAATCTGCAGACGATCGCCCCGCCGTGCAAGTAGGCGATCCCTTCCTCGAAAAATCCCTGATTGAAGCCTGTTTGGAAGCTTTCAAAACGGGCGCAGTTGTCGCTGCCCAGGATATGGGAGCGGCTGGGATTACCTGTTCGACTTCGGAAATGGCAGCGAAAGGCGGCGTCGGCATCGAACTGGATTTAGACAAAATCCCCGCCCGCGAAAGCGGCATGGTGCCCTACGAATACCTGCTTTCTGAATCCCAAGAACGGATGCTTTTTGTCGCGCACAAAGGGCGCGAACAAGAATTAATCGAGATTTTCCACCGCTGGGGATTGCAGGCAGTCGTGGCAGGCACCGTTATCGCCGAGCCGATCGTGCGCATTCTCTTTAAAGGCGGAACAGCGGCAGAAATTCCGGCAACTGCTCTAGCAGAAAATACGCCGATTTATCACCGCGAACTGTTGACAGAACCGCCGGAATATGCTGTAAAAGCGTGGGAGTGGACGGTCGAGCAGTTGCCTGCCTGCGATGCCAGCGGGATTGAAATTCACGGAACTAGCAAAACTTGGAATGAGATTTTGCTGGCGCTGTTGGATACTCCCTCGATCGCCTCCAAACAGTGGGTATTTCGGCAATACGACCATCAAGTGCAGAATAACACGGTGGTTCTCCCTGGCGGGGCGGATGCCTCGGTGGTGCGGTTGCGTCCGGCAGAATCTGCGGTTAATAATGGCTTTAAAAGCGGTGTTGCGGCAACGGTTGATTGCAATTCTCGCTACGTTTATCTCGATCCCTACGAAGGAGCTAAGGCAGTTGTCGCAGAAGCGGCGCGCAATCTGAGCTGTGTGGGGGCGGAACCTCTGGCGGTGACGGATAACCTCAATTTCGGCAGTCCCGAAAAAGCGATCGGTTACTGGCAGTTGGCGTCAGCTTGTCGCGGCATTGCTGAGGCTTGCAGCGAATTTAACACGCCGGTGACGGGCGGGAATGTGTCTCTGTACAATGAAACCCTCGATTCGGCAGGGCAGCCGACGCCGATTTATCCCACTCCCGTTGTGGGAATGGTTGGGTTAATTCCCGATTTGGCTCGCGCCTGCGGGCAAGGTTGGCGGAATGCAGGCGATGCGATTTATTTGCTGGGATTGCAAGTGCCCGATTCGGCTAAGGTGACGCTGGGCGGTTCTGAATATTTGGCGGCGATTCACGGCGCTGTCGCGGGCAAGCCGCCGGCAGTGGATTTTGAATTGGAACGTCAGGTGCAGGCTGCTTGTCGCGAAGGGATTCGTCGGGGTTGGGTGCGTTCGGCTCACGATTGTGCTGAGGGCGGTTTGGCGATCGCAATCGCAGAATCCTGCATCAGCAGCAACCTCGGCGCTGACATTCAACTGCCCGACACAGCCGGAACTCGTCCGGATGAAGTCCTTTTTGCAGAAGGCGGCGCTCGCATTGTGGTTTCCGTCTCGCCGGAGATGGTGGAGTCTTGGGAATCGTATCTGCGAGAGCAGTTGGGCGCACAGAACTGGGGCAAAATCGGTCAAGTCGGGGTTTCCGACAGCGATTTGCGCGTTTTTACGGTCGATCGCGTGCCCTTGATTGAGGTAAAGATTGCAGATATGAGCGATCGCTGGCAAACGGCGATCGAACGCCGTTTATCTGTCTAATCAAATATCCTGATAGCTGATTTCCAGACAAGCGGGCGACAATGTTTGCCATCCGGTCTTCCCCTTGCGCTACCGTTATGGTGGGATGTTAAGAAACGATTAAGTTTAAAGCGTGTCTCCGATCCCAGAGGCACGATCCGATCTCAATCCCACCAATTCCCCATCCCGACTTGAAGCGGAGCAGAAGCATGATTCCCAACCATCCCTCCTCCTCTGAGGTGTCTGAGGCTGAATCCCACCAGCAGCAAGCTCTCGGCGGTATTCCGAGCGATCTCGTCTCGGCTCGCCCAGACAAGCCCGAAGAAGCTTGCGGCGTTTTTGGTTTATACGCCCCCGAGGAAGACGTGGCAAAGCTAACTTATTTCGGTCTGTATGCCCTACAGCACCGGGGTCAAGAATCGGCAGGCATAGCCACCTTTGACGGCGATCGCGTCCACTTGCACAAAGAAATGGGGCTGGTATCGCAGGTTTTCAGCGAAGCGATCTTGAACCACCTGCCGGGATATCTCGCCGTCGGGCACACCCGCTACTCGACAACCGGTTCGAGCCGCGTTGTCAACGCTCAGCCTGCTGTCGTGGAAACGCGCTTGGGTTCTCTCGCTCTAGCACATAATGGCAATCTTGTCAATACGACTCAATTGCGGGAAGAGTTGCTCGCGAGTAACTGCAATTTAATCAGCACGACGGATTCGGAAATGATCGCCCACGCGATCGCGATCGAAGTCAACGCGGGTAAAGATTGGTTGGAAGCCGCGATCGCTGCTTTTCACCGCTGCAGCGGAGCCTACAGTCTCGCGATCGGCACCCCTCAAGGCTTGATGGGCGTCCGCGATCCCAACGGCATTCGCCCCCTCGTCATCGGCACCCTGGGGAGTAACCCGACGCGCTACGTTCTCGCCTCAGAAACCTGCGGACTGGATATCATCGGAGCCGAGTACCTGCGGGATGTGGAGCCCGGGGAATTGGTGTGGATAACCGAGCAAGGGCTCGCCTCCTTCCACTGGAGCAAAAAGCCCGAACGCAAGCTCTGCATCTTTGAAATGATTTACTTTGCCCGCCCCGATAGCGTCATGCACGACGAGAGCTTGTACACCTATCGGCTGCGTCTGGGGCGGCAACTGGCAGCAGAATCTCCCGTAGAAGCCGATATCGTGATTGGCGTGCCCGATTCCGGCGTACCTGCAGCGATCGGCTTTTCTCAAAGCACCGGCATTCCCTACGCCGAGGGATTGATAAAAAACCGCTACGTCGGGCGCACCTTCATCCAGCCGACTCAAACCATGCGCGAATCCGGCATCCGCATGAAGCTCAATCCTCTCAAAGACGTGCTCGACGGCAAGCGCGTGATTATCGTCGATGACTCGATCGTGCGGGGAACCACCAGCCGCAAACTCGTCAAAGCGTTGCGGGATGCGGGCGCGACAGAGGTTCACATGCGCGTTTCCTCGCCGCCGGTGACGCACCCTTGCTTCTACGGCATCGACACCGACAGTCAAGATCAGCTTATTGCCGCTACGAAGTCGGTTGAGGAGATTGCCGAGCAAATCGGCGTTGACTCGCTGGCTTATCTCAGTTGGGATGGAATGCTCAAAGCGACTGGGGAAGATACGAACAGTTTCTGTTCTGCTTGCTTCACGGGCGACTATCCGATCGCAGTACCGGAGCTGGTGAAGCGCTCCAAACTGATGTTGGAGAAAACGGTAAAAGTGTAAAGGTTATCGGGCATAGGGCACGGGGCATGGGGCATGGGGAATTGCTAATGGGTAATTGCTAATTGGGAAAAAATTGAACCTCCCATGCCCCATGCCCAATTCCCAATTCTCGATTACCCTTCTTTCTGCGTCGGTCCGAGGTATTTCGTCAAGTAGGGAGAAAATACCTCGTAAATTACCGTTAGGGGCTTTTTGTGATGCCAGAACAAGTAATGGCGGCCCCAAAACGGCCCTTTAAAGCCAAAAGCGGCTTCTAGCGCCGCTGAGTGACCGTAGTGAAGCCCTTGGACGTCTCGATACAATTCCGTCCGCAGGTTCGCCAGACTCGCCCAGATAGGCAGGGATTTATTTTGCAAGTATTCGTCAACGTGGCTGGCTTCCCACCAAGAAGTCGCATAGGCTAACCGCTGCCCGGAAGCCTTTCGCAGCCACACCTGACGGCGCAGGCGCGGCCCGGGTACGAGTTGGATCGGGTCTGGCGCGTTGTCGGTATCCATGCCAATTAAAGACATGTCGATCACGTCCACTTCCGTCGGTTCGCCGCTGAGCAGTTGCAGGTGACGGGTGGGGGAACCGTCGCCGAGCAGCAGAATCTGCCAAGCCGGCGCGAGTTTAGCGTGCGGCAATCCCCGCTGCACGTCATCTTCGCCGCCTTCCCACAGGGGAGTGAGGGCGTGCCAAGTGTTCGGTTTTGTGAGGCTGTCGAGTCGGTTAAAAGTAGCAGTCAATTTTCTTTATAAAACTTAACATCTCTTTAATGATAGCGCTGCTCTGGCAATTCCAGGCAAGGTTGCCCCCGCTTTGCGGGCGGGATGAGGGAGTGCGGGGAGCGAGGAAAGAAAAATACAAAATGATTGAGTGTTGAATCCCGATCGCTTGCCACCAAGACTGCATCTGAAAAAATTTTGGCAAACCTACAGGCAAAAGTAGCGATCGCAGCCGATCGCGTTAATTTAGAATATCAGAACAGTACCTTTGGTTAAATCTGGATAATCCCCATCAGGAACGATCGCAATTCTCTGGTGGGAAAGGGTTGCTGACTGCTGTTCTTTACTGGTTTGAGTTTCATGGAGTTCGATCGCATTCACTTTTACGTCGAAGATGCAACAGCCTCGCGCGATTGGTTCGTTCGCTGCCTGGGCTTTCAATCCGTTGCCAGCAGCACAAGCGATCGCACCCGTACAGAAGTTGTTAAAAGCGGCTCGGTTTACTTTCTCCTTTCCTCCCCGCTCGCCCCGTCTTCTCCAGTTGCTCAGTTTTTGCAGCAGCATCCTGCTGGAGTGGCAGATATCGCCTTTCGCGTCCGAAATCTCGAATCAATTCTCGAAAAAGCGGTGGGGGCTGGTGCCGAGCAATTGCAACCCTTGCAGCAGTTGCAACTGCCTGAAGGAGGATATTTCAAATGGGCAAAAATATCCGCCTGGGGAGACTTGACGCATACCTTATACTAAGTTGGCTAAGATAGTATTATACTATTAGAGAAAAACATCAGGAGT
>CAYOOD010000107.1:0-25938 GCA_964405435.1 uncultured bacterium | reverse complement strand
GCTCCGGGATATATAAAAAAATGTAACAATACTAAGTTAGCCAACTTGGTATTAGAATCTTCCGCCCGGAAATACGGGGATATTTATATGGCGCGATCGCTGGGATTTCCGCCTTTTGTCATCATCAGCAACCCCCAAGCCATTCAAGAAATCTTCACCGCCGATGCCAGTTACTTTGAAACCGACAAATCGGGAAATGTTCTCACCCCTATCTTAGGAGAAAATTCCCTAATCGTACTAAACGGAGCGCGCCACGCCTCCGAGCGAAAGCTGCTGATGCCGCCCTTTCACGGGGAACGGATGAAAGCCTACGGCAAAACAATCTGCAACATTTCCGAACAAGTGATGAGCGAGTGGAAAATCGGCAAAACCGCTCCGATTCATCCCGCGATGCAAGAGATATCCCTGCGGGTTATTCTCAGAGTCGTCTTCGGGATTGAGGAAGGGCAGCGCTTCCAGCAAATCAAAGAGCGCCTCAAAGAAATGCTGAATATTTTTGATTCGCCTTTGAGTTCCAGTCTGCTATTTTTTCGCACCCTGCAAAAAGATTTAGGTGCCTGGAGTCCGTGGGGAAGATTCCTGCGCCTGCGCTCTGCAATTGACGAATTGCTCTATACTGAAATAGCAGAACGGCGAGAAAAATCCGATCCCAATCGCGCGGACATTCTCAGCATGATGATGTCTGCTTGCGACGAGGAAGGCAACCCGATGACAGATGTAGAATTGCGGGATGAATTGATGACCTTGTTATTTGCCGGTCACGAAACAACCGCTTCATCTCTTGCCTGGGCATTATATTGGATTCACCGCCAGCCAGAAGTCCGCGAAAAAATTCTCGCAGAGCTGGAAAGTCTCGGTTCCGAACCCGATCCCGTGGAAATTTCCCGCCTGCCGTATTTGAGCGCTGTTTGCTCGGAAACCCTGCGAATTTATCCGATTGTTTTATTTACTTTAGGGAGAATTGTCAAAAAACCTATTCAAATCACGGGATACCGCTTTGAGGAAGGAACCTTTCTGGCTCCCTGCATTTACTTGACGCACCACCGGGAAGATATTTATCCAGAGCCGAAACGATTCAAACCAGAGCGCTTTCTGGAACGGCAGTTTTCCCCTTACGAATATTTCCCCTTTGGCGGAGGCAACCGCCGCTGCCTCGGCATGGCACTGGCACAATTTGAAATGAAATTGGTGCTGGCGACAATTTTATCGCGCTTTCAATTAGCACTGGCTGACAGCCAGCCACTCAAGCCGGTACGTCGCGGCATCACGATGACGCCCTCTGGCGGGGTGAAAATGACAGTAAGGGCTCGCCTTTAGAAGGAGCGATCGCATTAAGTAGGGAGATAAGAAACCCGGTTTTTTGAAAAAACCGGGTTTCTAGCCGTCACAGTTTCTTCAAGAAACTGGGTTTCTGGCATGTATGGATGAAAGCCGCGCCCCTAAAGATTATGACGGGTAATTAAACCAAAACGCCAATAGCGCAATGGGCTCAAAAAATTACTCGCATTCTCAGCACCGAGTCTGGCAAGCCTCGCTTATTTTAGGAGTTGGCTTGCTGTTGACAGTGGGGCTTTCCCTCTCTCAGGGAGCCGTTCCCGTGACATTTTCCCAACTGTGGGAAGCGCTGCTGCACCGAGGCGATCCCATGTACCAAACCATTCTCTGGGATTTGCGCTTGCCGCGCGCCGTAGCGGCGCTGACGGTGGGCTCGGCGTTGGGAATGTCGGGCGCGCTGCTACAGGGAATGCTGAGAAATGGGCTTGCCGATCCTTTTTTATTGGGAATATCGGCGGGAGCGGGTTTGGTAGCCGTGGGATTGGTGAGCGCGGGATTGTTTGTGCCCTGGGTGCCCGTTGCTGCGTGGGCGGGTGCCGTACTGACAGCGGCATTCGTGTACTTCCTCGCGCGCGGGAGTAGCGGCATCTCCGTAGAGCGGTTAATTTTGGGTGGCGTTGCCGTGAGTTCATTGTTTGGAGCCATCCAGTCTACCCTGCTGCTGCTGGCAGATGACGGCAGAGTGCAGCTTGCCCTCAATTGGCTCATCGGCAGTTTGAACGGGCGGGGATGGGCAGAAGTGACAGTCGCGGCTCCTTATATTCTGGCAGCACTGCTGGGCGGCTGTTTGCTGGCGAGGTCAGTTAATATTTTAAATTTGGGAGACGAGCTGGCGGTGGGATTGGGCTTTTCGTTAACGCGATCGCGACTTTTTATCGGCGCAGTCGCTACCTTACTCGCCGCCGGAGCTGTCAGCGTCGGCGGTTTAATTGGATTCGTGGGATTAGTCGTGCCCCACGGCGTGCGCTTGCTCGTGGGTACAGATTACCGCTGGGTACTCCCCCTTTCTGCTGTCGGCGGCGCTTTCGTGCTGACATTCGCCGACTTGCTCTCCCGCTTGGGAGCCGTAGAATTGCCCGTGGGTTCCGTCACCGCATTATTAGGCTCGCCTTTATTTGTCTGGTTGCTCTATCGCCGTTCGGCACGACACGAATAACACGAATAACACGGATATACGGATTAATTGCTTTCCCCCACTCAGCACTCCTCCCCACTCACCACTCTTCCTGACTCAGCACTCCTCCCCACTCACCACTCTTCCTCACTCAGCACTTACCACTCTTCCTCACTCAGCACTCAGCACCACGCAATAGGCACTCTTCCTCACTCAGCACCACGCAATAGGCACTCTTCCCCGCTCAGCACCACGCAATAGGCACTCCTCAATTATGCCTTTAGAAGCTCAAAACCTCATCAGCGGTTACACTACAGCGCCTATTATTCGCGAAGTTGACTTAACCCTGCACCCGGGCGAGTGGCTCAGTTTAGTCGGTGCCAACGGTTCGGGAAAGTCTACTTTATTGAAACTCCTCAGCCGCATCCTGCAGCCGCAAAAGGGTACGGTGATTCTGGATGGCAAAGCCATTCACAGTCAACCGGCGCGGGAAGTCGCGCAAAAATTGGCGATTTTTCCGCAACAGCCGGCGATTCCTGCTGGGTTGAGCGTGCGGCAATTAGTCAGTTTGGGGCGCTCGCCGCACCAACCCTGGTGGCAGTGGGAATTAGACGCGGAGGATCGGCAAAAAGTTGAAGAAGCGATCGCCAAAACGGGGATCGAACATTTGAGCGATCGCCCCGTGGAGCAGCTTTCTGGCGGCGAACGACAGCGAGCCTTTCTCGCACTTGCGATCGCGCAATCTCCGCAAGTGCTGCTCCTAGACGAGCCGACAACCTATCTCGACATCCACTACCAACTGCAACTGCTGGAGTTGCTCAAACAACTCAACCAACAACACAAACGCTCGATTATCACCGTGCTGCATGAGGTAAACTTAGCAGCAAGGTACAGCGATCGCGTCGCCCTCCTCAAAAAAGGACAGTTGTGGGACATCGGCACCCCTGCCGAGGTACTCAACCCCGAAAATCTCGCGCAAGTCTTCGACGTGGAAGTCCTCATTTTACAAACCCCAGTCGGACTGCAAATTTGTCCAGTTGCCTCCCGCACTCCCTCCTAAAATTTCCCTCCTGTCGGGGCGGGTTCCCCCGCCCTCCCTGCCGCTAACAGACAATCTTTTCAAACCCGCCCGTTTTTTGAAAAATTCCTTCAACCCGGAGATATTTTATGGTTCGCCGTTGGATATTATCTCTCGCACCCATCTTACTGAGTTTAGCCTTAGTGGCTTGCACCGCCGCTAACCAGCAAAATGCCAATTCTAAAAAGATATCCTCCAGAGTCGTCACCCTCACTTCTCTCTCCTCGGATATTGTCTACCAACTCGACAAAACCAAACTCGTCGGAATTGCAGGCAGCCGCTTGCTGACTAAAGATAGCCGATTTAAAGATATCGCCCAAGTCAGCCAAGGACAAACCCCACCCAACCTGGAAAAAATCGTCGCCCTCAAACCCGACTTAGTAGTCGGAAACGCAGAATTCCACGCGCAAATCCTGCCCAAATTGCAAGAAATGGGAATTCCCACCCTCTCCCTCAACATTAAAAAATGGAACGATTTGGCAGAAATTACGAACAGCCTCGCCCGCGCGATCGAAGCCGATCCCGCCCCCCTTTTAGCCCGCTACCAAACCTTTTTAGGCAAACCGACAGCCGAATCCCCATCTACCCTCGTACTCGTCAGCCGCCAACCCATCCTCGCCCCCAATAAAGACAGTTGGGCGGGAGACTTGCTGGCAAAATTTGGAGCAAAAAATCTCGTCGCTGACTTGCAGGGGCAAAGCCCAGTCGGCGGGTACGTCACCCTTTCGCCAGAAAAAATCTTGCAGGAAAATCCAGAAACTATCTTACTGGTAGATTCGGGACAGGATATCTTAAAAGAATTTAAAGCCGAGCCATTTTGGAATCAACTCAAAGCCACCCAAACCAACCGCGTGCATATTTTTGACTACTACGGCTTAGTCAACCCCGGCAGCCTCGACAAAATAGAAGAAGCCTGCAACCAATTGAAAAAAGCCCTCTCAGCCAAAACCCAAGCCCCGCGCAAAATCCGAGTAGCCGCTTTGCAGCCCCTTTCCCAAAACTTCGCCCTTTCTCCTTATTCCAGCGAAAATCCCATTTTTACACTTGAGTTTGCAAGTCGCGATTTTTAAGAATTAGGGGCGGGCAGCTCCGCCCCTATAAATCAATTTTTACAATTTAGTTACAGTTCCTTGGGTAATTACATAATTCAACGTCGAGCAATACTATAAAATAAGAATATTGAAAAAGCAAAAATTCTGCTTCAATGAAAACCGATACAATTTTTTACCGCATCTTCCGGTTATTTCCCAGCTTCTTATTTGAATTAATCGATCGCCCGCCCAATGAAGCCGCCGCCTATCTCTTCTCATCCGTAGAAGTCAAACAAGCCTCATTTCGGATAGACGGCGTATTTCTCCCCAGAGGAGAAGCCGCCGAGCTACCCCTTTTATTCACCGAAGTCCAGTTTCAACTCGATCCGGGCTTCTACGGACGATTTTTCTCAGAAATCTTCCTATTTCTAGACAAAACCGAACTGACAAACAACTGGCAGGGAATCGTCATTTATCTCAGCCGCAACGTCGAATCCAGCGACACGGCGCGGTATGCAGAATTGTTCAATCCAGGGCGAGTGCGGTGCATCTACCTCGACGAACTCGTCTCAACCCAGTCCCTCGCGATCGAAACGGTAAAATTAATCATAGAACCGGAAGAGACAGCGATCGCAAAAGCCAGGGCACTCATCGAACAAGCCCGCCAACAAATCGCCGGTGGCACAGCCGAGCGAGACTTGATAGAATTGATAGAAACCATCCTCATCTACAAGTTCACCCAAAAAAGCCGGGAGGAGATAGAAGCCATGTTGGGTTTAGGAGATATACGCCAGACGCGAGTTTACCAGGAAGCCAAGCAAGAAGGTTTGGAAGAAGGAGAACTCCAAGGCAAGTTAAAAACCGTTCCCAATTTGATTGCATTGGGGTTGAGTGTGGAGCAGATAGCGCAGGCATTGGATTTAAAGGTTGAGGACGTGCGGCGGGCGGCGCAACAGCAGCCGTCTAATTAAAGTCGAGGGGGCGGGCACGGGGCTTCTCCGGGGGGCAACCCCGCAGTAAAGGTTTGCGGGCTTTTTAAATAAAAAGGGCGGCGAACAATCCCCCAATCCCCCAATCCCGGCTTCTCCTCAACCCGGCTGAAGCGCCCTATATTACAAATTGTTAAATTTCCCCGGATGACTTGACACAACTAGCCAGTGTGCTATGGTAAGATTACCAACTAATTAGAAGGAGCAAGTCTCAAATTTTAGTTGAAGTCGCTCAAGAGTTAACAAAACGACCCTTGAGGAGACGGATTGCCCAGACTAACACAAAGTCCGGGGGCTAGAGGAATCATAAAGACTCTACCTGCCCCGGCCAAAATAGAAAAGACGGTTGAGGGCAGCTAAATTATTTGTGACCTGCGTCAAAACCACAAGAGAGAGGGTGTGACAATGGTTCGTCAGTTCAAACGCCGAACGGTAGCCCGCAAAAGCCTGACAGCGCTGTGCTGGATTAACCCGAAATCGTGGAATTTCTCCAAACAAGAAATCTCAGATGCCCTGCAAATTCCCGTAGAACGGGTGAAAAAAGCCACAAACCTCCAGCATCAGGTTTGTCTGTCGTGGTACAACGAGGCGGGAGTCGTCTGCTGGTCGTTTTACAGCTACCGGATATTTACCCGGTGGCAGGATGCGGTGTTGGAGTTGATTCGGAGCTGGATTGACTGGAATACCTGGGAAAGGCTGGCGGAAACCATCGAGTACGAGTTAGCGCGGTTTAATTACCCGGCGGAAATGGCAGATTGGATTTGGGAGAACCTAAAAGATCGCGATTTGGAACTGAGAACGGCGGCGCTCTCAGCCGTTTGGGCTATCTCGAACTGAGAGCGCAAGAGCCTAAACCGGAGCCATCTATACCCCCCAATCCCGGCTTCTCGCGAATATTACAAATTGTTAAAATTTCCCCGGATGACTTGACACAGCTAGCCTGCGTGCTATGATAGAATCACCAACGAATTAGAAGGAGCAAGTCTCAAAATTTAGTTGAAGTCGCTCAAGAGTTAATAAACCGACCCTTGAGTAGACGGATTGCCCAGACTCACAGAAGTCCGGGGGCTAGAGGAATCATAAAGACTCTACCTGCCCCGGCCAAAATCAAAAACAAGGTCGAAGGCAGCTAAATTATTTGTGACCTGCGTCAAAACCACAAGAGAGAGGGTGTGACAATGGTTCGTCAGTTCAAACGCCGAACGGTAGCCCGCAAAAGCCTGACAGCGCTGTGCTGGATTAACCCGAAATCGTGGAATTTCTCCAAACAAGAAATCTCAGATGCCCTGCAAATTCCCGTAGAACGGGTGAAAAAAGCCACAAACCTCCAGCATCAGGTTTGTCTGTCGTGGTACAACGAGGCGGGAGTCGTCTGCTGGTCGTTTTACAGCTACCGGATATTTACCCGGTGGCAGGATGCGGTGTTGGAGTTGATTCGGAGCTGGATTGACTGGAATACCTGGGAAAGGCTGGCGGAAACCATCGAGTACGAGTTAGCGCGGTTTAATTACCCGGCGGAAATGGCAGATTGGATTTGGGAGAACCTAAAAGATCGCGATTTGGAACTGAGAACGACTGCACAGGCAGCCTAACTCAACCGGGGAAACGGCCACACGTTGGCGCGCTCTGGCTGAAAACCAAAGTAAATATTACATCCACAAGCAAAAACCGAAGCAGCCGCTATTCTAAACAAGCATGGTTGCTAACCGATTTTTGAAAGGATGTCTGAATCATGGCGCGTCTGGCACTGTTGAGCACTTCCGATAAAACAGGGCTGATCGAACTCGCCCGCACCTTGGTAGAAGAATTTCAATTCGACCTCATCAGCAGTGGGGGAACAGCCCGATCCCTCAAAGAGGCGGGACTGCCGGTTACAAAAGTTTCCGATTATACGGGCTTTCCAGAGATATTGGGAGGGCGCGTCAAAACGCTGCATCCTCGCATACACGGGGGCATCTTGGCGCGGCGCGACTTGCCAGAAGATGCGGCTGACTTGCAGGCGCACCAAATCCGCCCCATCGATTTAGTGGTGGTGAACCTGTATCCCTTCGAGCAAACGATCGCCAAACCGGGCGTCAGCCTCGACGAAGCAGTCGAGCAGATCGATATCGGCGGTCCCGCGATGCTCAGAGCGTCGGCAAAAAATTTCAAATATCTGACAGTGCTGTGCAATCCAGCTCAGTACGAAGCCTACTTGCAAGAATTGCGGCAGGGCGGAGGAGAAACCTCCCTGGCATTCCGCCAAGCAGCGGCGCAGCAAGCTTTTTGGCATACGGCAGCTTACGACACGGCGATCGCCACCTACCTCAACCCCGAAGGCGAACAGGCATTTCCCCAAAACTTCGGAATTGCCGGCAACCTGCTGCAATCCCTGCGCTACGGCGAAAATCCCCACCAAAGCGCCGCTTGGTATCAAATCGGAGCCACTCCCAGCGGTTGGTCAGCAGCGGCTAAACTCCAGGGCAAAGAACTGAGTTACAATAACTTGGTGGATTTAGAAGCCGCGCGCCGCATCATTGCCGAGTTTCCCGAAACTGAAAGCGCCCCAGCCGCTGCTATCCTCAAGCACACCAATCCCTGCGGCGTCGCGTTGGGCAGCACGCTGGTAGAAGCCTATCAAAAAGCCCTCAGTTCCGATCCGGTTTCAGCCTTTGGCGGGATTGTGGCTCTCAACCGGGCGATCGACGCGCCCACCGCTACCGCCCTCACCCAGATATTTTTAGAATGCGTGGTGGCACCGGGCTGCGAACCAGAAGCCGAGGAAATCCTGCAAAGCAAGTCGAATTTGCGGGTTTTGACGCTGCCAGACTTGAAAAAGGGGCCGAAAGAGACGGTTAAAGTGATTTCTGGGGGTTTTCTCGTGCAAGCCTCCGACGACGCCATAGAAACGCCCTCTGAATGGAAAGTTGTCACCGAGAAGCAGCCGACGCCAGAGCAGTTGGAAGAATTGTTATTTGCCTGGAAAGTCGTCAAACACGTTAAGTCCAATTCGATTGTGGTAACGCGCGATCGCGCCACTCTGGGAGTCGGAGCCGGTCAGATGAATCGCGTCGGCTCGGTGAAAATCGCCCTGGAACAAGCCGGCGAAAAAGCCAAGGGCGCGGTACTTGCCAGCGACGGCTTTTTCCCCTTCGACGACTCCGTGAAGGCGGCAGCGGCAGCGGGAATCGTCGCGATCGCTCAGCCCGGAGGCAGTTTGCGCGATCCGGATTCTATCAAAGCCGCCAACGAACTGGGCATAGTCATGGTACTCACGGGCGTGCGTCACTTCATGCACTAACTGGGGAGTGCTGAGTAAAAAGTGCTGAGTGCGTAGGGGCTTTTCGCGAAAAGCCCGTACAGAAATGTGGAGTGTTGAGTGTTGAGTGTTGAGCGTGAAGTGCTAAGTATGGAGTCTATAGCAGTTTTCAAGCGAGTGAGGTACGTTAGAAACCCGGCTTCTTTAAGAAGCCGGGTTTGAAGGGTGTACTTCATCTGACTGAAAAACGCTATAAAGTGGAAGAAGAATTGACAGTATCAATCCTGACTTTTCCGCGACTCCACTCTTTTACTCAGCACTCAGCACTCAGCACTCTTCTCACTTCACACTCTACTCATGCAATCCAGTCTCCCGCAGCCCAACTCCTACGATGTCAAAGTCACCCTACTTTTAGCGGGAGGGCACCAATACGCCCTCTGGTTGAAATCCGATTCTCCCATGTTGGAGAACCTGTTAAAAGTTGTGGTTGCTCGCTCTCAGAATCAACCCGCTAACACGCTGTTTCAACTGCCCGTAAATGAGGGACATGCAGCCCTGTGTTTTCCCAGCGAACAGCTCGTCGGAGTGCTGACAGAACCGCCGATTTTCGTGCAGCAGCGCGACGGGCGGCAAGCACCCGTAAAGAGCGAATCGCCCGCGCCGCAAAAGAGCGACTTCCAGCCCGCCCGCCCTGTGGCGAACGTTTTGCCCTCCGAGTACCTGCAACTCGACAACTTTCTCTCAGCCTCGGAACAGAAGCGGCTCGTCGAATTCGTCGTGGAAAAAGAAACCGAATTCGTACCGACTAGCACTTCCACGGGCGCTGCTGACTATCGGCGCTCCTGGGTTCTTCACTCCTTCCCCGAATTTTCCGAGCTGCTCGTCAGTCGCATTCGCGCTATTTTCCCCGATGTTTGCAGCAAACTAGCGCTGCAGCCCTTTGAAATCTCACAAATCGAAGCGCAACTGACGGCTCACAATGACGGGAACTATTACAAAATCCACAACGACAGCGGCAGTCAGGATACCGCTACTAGAATACTCACCTATGTTTACTATTTCAATCGCGAACCCAAAGCCTACAGCGGGGGCGAATTGGTGATTTACGACAGCAAAGTAGAGAATAATTTCTATGTAAAAGCGGATTCTTTTAAAACTATCGAACCGCGCAACAACAGCATCGTATTTTTCCTCAGCCGCTACATGCACGAAGTGCTGCCGGTGAGCTGCCCTTCAAAAGCATTTGCCGACAGTCGGTTTACGATTAATGGCTGGGTGCGGAGGTGAGGGGGAGAGTGGGGGAGAGGGGGGGAGGGGGAGAAATTCTCAATGCCCGATGCCCCATACCCGATGCCCCATGCCCAATTACCGCCCGCGCTGCAGGTATTGCATGATGCCGTAGGCGATCGCCTGTGCCATTTGCGTGCGATAAGCCGGATCGGCGAGTCTGGGAGCATCCTCAGCGCCCGTGACAAAACCGGTTTCGACTAAAACAGCCGGCATGGAGGTGCGGCGGATGACGTAAAAACCGGCTTGCCGCACCCGGCGATCGCGCGATCCCGTATATTGCAACATGCTGTTGTGAATCGCTCTAGCCAAACCCAACCCGCTGCTGTAATAGTAAGTTTCCACGCCGTTAACATCGGGACGGCTCATGCTGATCGCATTGGCGTGAATGCTGACAAACAGCGACGCATTCACCCGCTCTGCCAACTGCACCCTCGGTTCCAAATCGATTTCGCGATCGTCGGTGCGCGTCATAACCACTTGCACGCCCTGCTGCTCCAGAATACTGGCCACTTGCAGCGAAATATCGATCACCACATCCTTCTCGCGCAAGCCGCCAATTCCGATCGCCCCGGAATCGCGCCCCCCGTGCCCCGGATCGACGACAACCACAACGCGCCCGTTGCTGGGCATGGGGGCTGAATAGCTCGGTTGCGGCGCAGTCGGGTAATAAGCAGGAGGATTCGTATCGCTGGTGTAAGTGTTCTGAGGCGGTACAACCGCCAACTGCTGGCGCTGCATCTGTACCGAGAGCATTTCCGCACTCGGCTGATTCACTTCAGTAATCTGGACGCCCGAAGCCGGCTGCACGAGAATTGCCACCGTTTGCGGTTCTTCCTGTTCTACGCGCAGCCACAGCAAGTTTCCATTCCGGTCTAAACTGGGAGTCCTGAGCTTGTCCGCCACTTTCGCGGCGGGGATGGCAATCCGGTAAGCCGCCGTTGCCCGATCCCACTCTCCGGTAAAAGTGACCGGCCCGTCTGCTTTCACTAACAGTTGCGTTCCGCTGCTGTCGAAGTCGATCGCCTCAATCGTCGTCAACTGATTCGCCCCCCGGTAAGCAGACGCCGCATCCTGCGATCGCCCCAACCCGCCCGCACTGTTGATTTGTGGCGGCAGAGGAGCGGGAGCGCCAGCAGCCTGGTAAGGTTGGCCGATCGCTTGCGGCGTGGGTATTTCTACCGTCCACTGGCTGGCAGAAGCTCCTTGAAAGCGGACTTGCTGCGGGTCGATCGTGTATCCCTCCGCTAATTCCACCACAATCCGACTCGTTTGCGCGTCCAACTGCCCGACGCGAATCGCTCGCACCGCGCCGCCCACCTGTTGAGCCTTGGTAGTACGCCCCAGGGTGGTCCCCGGCAAGTCAATCACCAAACGAGTCGGGTTGAAAATTAGCTGTGCTTTGGGTTGAACGCCGCCTTCCGTTGTAAATTCCAGTTGGTTGCGATCGGCATCGAACCGCCAGTAGCTCAGTCGAGCCGCTTCGGCTTTTGATGCCAGCATGACGACTCCAAAAAAGCTGGGCAGCAAGCAGCCCAGCAGGAAACGCTTTCTCAATTGGCTATTTTGACGGTGGCGCAAACCAAAACCTCGGGTGACACTCCTCATGTTATTACCACTTCGATTGAACAAAAGCAAGGAATTTTAGGTTATAGCGGTTAAATTCCCGATTAAATACAGCAAAAACAGCGCCTAAGTGCTGCAGTGTATTCAATCCTTTGCGGAGTTTGACCGGCTGGGGCAGTTGCAGTCGTTGCTTCATTTTTATCGCGTCTGAAAGCGAGTCAGAGAGAACAGCCTGGAATGCCCGTCAGTGAAGATGCCACCCAATCAAAACCGAGTCACAAACGCTCGCCGCTGACAATCTTATCATTTGGAACCTGCACGTTAACTGTGGCCATCAGGGTGTGTGTTTGTGTCATTATAAACAGAAAGTGTCGCGTAGACTACCCGGGGCACAAGACAAGCGGGATAGGGAAAGCTTGACGCGCGAATCAGCGCCACCCGCCAACGGACGCGAGGCCAGCCAGCGAAACGCCAGAGCGCTGTGTATTGTACCATTTAAGGTAGACAATGATGCTACAGCCGTCCTCTCTTGTTCCGGGGGGAGTGGTGAGTGCTGAGTGCTGAGTGCTCGATGCCTCGGCTGAGTGCTGAGTGCTGAGTGGAGGGGAGAGTGGAAAGTGGTTGATGCTTCGGCTGAAGTGCGAGAGTGGAGGGGAGAGTGGGGGAGAATGAGATAATTTTATAGAAAGGGAATAAGAATTTCGAGTGAGAATGTCCCAAAGTGGAAATGACTCCCTCAAATATCGCCGCCATCGAGGAGAGACTCGATAAACCCTCGATAATTCTCTCGCATCGGTAATTCCTCATCTACTTTAATCCGACGCCGCACCGCCGTGACTTCTTTTCCCTCAATCGGATTGTACCCTTTTTTTTCGTACTTCTCCCAATACAACCCCGTTCCCCGCCGCTGCCAGAGGGGCAAGTCGTTGAAATTAATCCCATTTTGAAAGAGCAGCTCGTTTTTAAAGCCGACTGACTTTCCCTCCAACAGAGCCGTCGCCTTCCGAGCGCTCTCGCCTTGCTTGCGCAGCATCCAGTAGCACCAACCATTTAAGGCGCAGCGCGTCGCATCTGCCTGACGCCAGCTAAAGTAATCCGCCACCTGCGACTGATCCGTTCCCAACCAAACTCGACTGTCAAAATGCACCGCGACTTTGGCTGCTTCTGTGAACGCAGCCGCAGCAATACTAGCGGAAATCGAGATAACTTTTTCCCAACTGCGATCGAATAAATCCCAATCGCGCGGCAGCAACACCGAGATTTCATCGCTTTCAGTATAAGCGTAAATCCCCTGCAAGTTTTCCAAAAGCGCGATCGCTGCTTGCAGCATATATTGGTGAAACTGGATGTCAAACGGTTTCTCAAATCGCTCTGTAAAACGCGAGAAAGCCCGCCCGTCAACGCGAACCACTGCCCAAGCGCCGGGAAGCAGGCGCAAATGGTGGAAGTATTCCAGCTCGCGCATTCGCTGTTCAAAGGCATCGCTCTCCATCACTCACCTCGGGCTCAGTCCACTCAGAAACCTCAAAAGTTCCGCCGGCAGCTATCCGCACGCCGAACAGTCGGTGAAAGCCTTCTGTACGAGTGGGGGGTGCCAGCTTTTTCAGTGTGGCATAAATTCCCACATCTGGAACTCGCGCTTTTCCCGATCGCTGTCGGTTGCGCTCCAGACACTCGCCCAGATTGGATTCAAAATAATAACCGATAATTTCCGCTCTGTAAATGTTCCCCAGTCCGATAATCGCTGCCCGATCTTCCGGCGCGGGGTTGGTATTGTCCACCACGAGCGATCGCCCCTCCTGCAGGGCTTTTTCGATTAATCGCGCCTGTTTGAGGGCGCGATTTTTCTGGTTGCGCATCAAATCTTTACTGACCAGCTCGTGCGATCGGGCAAAATAGCTGCGATAAAAGGTACTTTTGCCCGATGCTTGCAAGCCAGTAAAGATAACCAATTCCATAAGATGGAGTGAAGATTTCCATTACATCCTAGCGCCTGCCCTCTGGCGCGGGGCGAACCTTTTGCAATAATTAAGTAAAGTGGCTTTGACGAGAGAATAAAAACATGCCAGGAAAATTAGATGGAAAAGTCGCGATCGTTACCGGGGCTTCCTCCGGTATCGGCGAAGCAACGGCGCTGGCGCTCGCTGCAGAAGGAGCCAGAGTCGCCCTAGCAGCAAGGCGCGTCGAGCGTCTCGAAGCTGCGATCGCGCGCGTGCGAGAAAGCGGCTCGGAGGCGATCGCAATCGCCACCGATATCGGCGACGAAGCCCAAGTTCGCGCGATGGTAGAGAAAACCCGATTGGAATGGGGGCGCGCGGATATCCTCGTCAACAATGCGGGCGTGATGCTGGCTGGTCCTATTTTAAACGCAGATACGGCTGAATGGCGGCAAATGGTAAATGTCAATCTTTTGGGGCTGATGTATGCCACCCACGCCGTTTTGCCGCTGATGAAAGCGCAGGGTTCGGGACATATCGTGAATGTGTCGTCAACCGGCGGGCGCTCGACGGGAGCAAATTTTGCCGTTTATTGCGCGACAAAGTGGGGCGTCGGCGCGTTTTCGGAAGCGTTGCGGCAAGAAGTTTGCCAAGACAACATTCGGGTTACAATTTTAGAACCGGGACCTACTGCGACGGAATTGAGCGATCGCGTCACGCATCCAGAGGCGAAGCAAAAAATCGAGGCGTGGCTGCGATCGATTGTGCCGTTAGAGAGTGAAGACGTGGCGGCTGCGATCGTCTATGCGGTGACGCAGCCGCTTCGCGTTAACGTGAATGAAATTTTGATGCGTCCGACGGATTCTGTTGCTCAGTAAATAAAAGTAGCGATTTTTACAAATCGCAAAGTCGCACAGGGCGCAGAGGAAGGGAAAGAAAAGGCTTTTTAGGGTTGACAAATCCTATTGATTTAGGGCAAGGTTGGGGAAAAGTTCGCGCTCTACCCAACCTACAAGAATAGTAGATTGTAGGAACGCGAAAATAAGCGCCCCTAACCCTTTATCAACTGTTACGAGAACAGCTTGCGTGCAAATGTTGCTGCATCCAAACCTCCACAGTGTTCATCGTTTCTGGATACGCTTGTTTCAGATAGGGAATGACACACTGCGGCACTAATTCACTGACAATTCGCTCGGCATAACTGTCGCTATCTTCGCCTGTTTTCCGCGCAAGCTGTGCGGTAAAATGGTGGTGGCGTGCGAGTTGCCAAAGAAATTGCTTGAGCATTTCTTGCCGCAGGTACGGCTCTGTGATTTCGCGATTTGGTACAGCCGGATCGCAAACGTAAGCGAACAGGCGAATCGTGGCAGGCGATCGCGAATAATTCCCCAAGGATACCCCAGAGAAAACACCGGGCAAGACTTCGCAGCCGCACCGCCCGACAAACGGATCGGGTTTGTAAGAAATCTCTTCTTTGTAGAGAAATTCTTCCTGGTACTCTCCCCCCAAGCACAGCTCTATTGCTGTCAGTCCCTCCAGCATTTCCGCTGGCAGCGAGTACATGACGCGGGCGATATCGTTAATGCTTGCCGGATAGTGAATGTACTTGCCTGCATCCACGATAGTGATGGAAATTTCTTCCAAATCGACGCGCGGCGATCCTAAAACGAACCGCCAGCGATCGGAGCGACTGCGCCGCTTGTTGCGCCGCTCTTTTGTGAGTTCTTTTTTGTGCCAATCTTGCCGCTCGAAGGCGATTAATTGCAGGCGATCGCGGCTTTGGCTCGTGGATTTGCTTTCTTTAGTGTTGCGCCTCCTTTTGTGCGTGGTTCTCGACATAGTATTTCAGCCAGTTGCTGGCTTGCGAATTGGCAAATTTAGCGGACATCACTCGCAACTGCCCTTCAGGCAGCGGGTAAAGATTTGTAACGTTGCGCGAGAGGAAATCTGCAAGTCCACCGGAACGATCGTTCAATAGCGAAGAACGCCGAAATTGCGTCCAGCCGTCCGGTAAATACAGATACCTATTTTGATTTATAGCACGCGCGGATAGATTCCTCTTTTATTCGTGTATCCGTGTCAGAATCCGCGTCGTGCCCCCCTCCCTTTACACGGTTACTCTTGCGCTCCAGCCGCTCGAAGCAATTTCACTACGTCTTTATACTTATTGAAATCAGCCAGCATTAAAGCCGTGTAGCCTCCCTGATTTCTCGCGTCTATATCGACACCCGCCTGCAGCAAAATTTTCACGGGAGTAAGATGACCTCGATGTGCCGCCCACATCAGGGCAGTGGCACCCGCGCTATCCTGCAGGTTGGGATCGGCTCTCTTGGCGAGCAGGAGTTCGATAACGTCGGCGCGATCTTTGTCGGCGGCTTTCATCAGCGCTGTTTTCCCGTCAGCGGATCGGGCATTGGCATCGGCACCCGCCTCGAGCAATACCTGCACGGTTTCGGTATAGCCAGCACCCGCCGCCAGCGTCAGCGGCGTTTCTCCAAATAATTTCGTATTCAGGAGCGCGGCTACTTGTTGCGCGTCGAGGTGCTGCAGCAAACTCTTGACAATTTGGCTGTGATTGTGTATAATTGCCAGCGTTAAAGCGTTGTCGCCGAGTCGGTTCCTCGCGAGTAGGTCAGCGCCGCTACTCAGCAGCAATTCCACCAGTGGGGCGTGACCTTCTACGGCAGCTAGGTTGAGAGCGGTGTCGCTGTCGTTGTTTTTGGCATTGGCATCGGCACCGGCATTGAGGAGAGCGGTTGCGATCGCCACATTGCCCGCCGCCGCCGCCGCCATTAGCGCCGTCCATCCTTCCCGATTGGCAGAATTCACCTGCGCGCCCGCTGCCAGGAGGGCTTGCACCACCTCGGCGCGGCAAAAGTCCACCGCCAGCGTCAGCGCGGCATCCCCGTCTTTGTTGCGGGCATTCGCGTCTGCACCGCCCGCGAGCAAGACTTGCACCAGCGGCAAATGTCCTTGTGCTGCGGCGCGCATCAGCGGCGTCGCTCCGTCTTTGTAGGGTCGATCGGCATCGGCTTTGGCGTCGAGCAATACTTTCACCAGCGCGACAGCCCCTTTGTTGGCAGCCAGCTTCAGGGCGGTATCGCCATCTTTATCCGTGACATTCACCTCAGCGCCCGCCTCCAGCAATATCTGCGCCACCTCCGCATCCCCTTTGAGGGCGGTTGCCATCAGCGCTGTCGTGCCGTCCTCATTTTTGGCATTGACGTCAGCGCCAGCGGCGATGAGAGCCCGCACGGCGTCGATTTGGTGATTGGCAGCCGCCAGCATCAAAGCCGTAATCCCAAACCGCTTTCTCACTTTGCTGACTTCTGCGCCAGCGTCGATGAGGGCTTTGACGATCTCGGTGTAGCCTTTCTGGGCGGCAAACATTAACGCTGTGGTGCCGTCTGTATCGGTGGCGTTCGCGTCGGCACCCGTGGCGAGTTGGGTTCGGAGCTGAGCGATATCGCCAATCCTAGCAGCCCGGATTAATAAAGCATCTTGCTTGGAGATCATGCGCGCGCGGTTGGAGGGTAGCAATGACAACTTAGCGTCAAATGCGACCTTTGAGAAGCCGGACGAGGCAGCGATCGCCTTTTTTCGCGATCGCGATCGGCGATCCCCGCTGTTATGCTAAGTTTTATTAAGGTTTCTCACACAGCTATTTCATTTCTATGCTCGACGCTATCCCGCCAGAGGTTAAAGTCTGGAGCCAATTTCTCCACCCCGCGTTAATGTGGGCTCTGTTCGCCCTGTCCCTCTATGCCCTGTATCTGGGGGTTTTGGTGCGCCGCACCCGCAGCGCTGAAGGCGAAAAGAAAAAAGAACTCATCAAAGGAAAATTCAACCTCAAGCACTACCAAGTGGGTTCGGCGCTGCTGGCGCTGATGGTGTTCGGTTCCATCGGCGGCATGGCGGTGACGTACATAAATAATGGCAAGCTGTTTGTCGGGCCACACTTGCTGGCCGGTTTGGCCATGACTGGGCTGATTGCCCTCTCTGCCTCCCTGTCTCCCTTCATGCAAAAAGGTCAAGATTGGGCGCGCTACGCGCACATCCTGCTGAATGTCGGCATGTTGGGGCTGTTTGGCTGGCAAGCCCTCAGCGGTGTGGAAATCATGCAGCGGATTATCAGCAAGATGTAATCGGGAAGAGGGAGGGGGAGAGGGGGAGAAGGAAAGAAGTGCCCTTTTGCCCTTTTGCCCTTTTGCCCTATGCCCCATTCCCTATTCGCACTGCTGACAAACGGGCTGATGCCGCTTGAGCGATCGCTGCTTCTTGAACGATTCCAGCGCGTCAGCCCCCAAGGTGCCGTGGAAGTCTTCCTGTACTTTGTTCGTCAGACAGCGGGAAACTTGTTTGACGATTTGGGCTAAGAGGCGATCGCCCGTTTTTTGAATCAGGGAATTGGGCAAAACCTGGATAAACTTGGGAAACCAGACGGCAACGGCTAAATCGAGCTTCCACTCCACGCGCGTCACCACCGCGCCCGGGGCTGTAGGTGGCTCGGCGGGGACTTCCACCAGCACTTGATCGGCTTTGAAGTCCACGTCATAGCCGGGAGGGGTGTAGTCGGGCACCGGAACCGTAACAATCCGGTAAACGCCTTGTTCGGGCGGCAGCAATTCCAAGCCGACTTTCGGTTCTACCTCGTAACCGAAAGAGCCAAAGCGCCCGATCGTCAGTGCGTAACCGTTCTCGCCGAGGGGATCTGCCTTCATCGGATGAGCGCAGCGGCGAAACCAGCCCTGATGCGCGTCGAGATATTCGGCAACGGTGCGGGCATCCGCGTGCATTTCCATACAGCCGATAAAGTGCGTGCGAAACCAGACTGGATCGTTGCCTACTTGCTCTTGTGACTCCGATGCGTCCGCCGTTGCGATATCTAACATAGGATTTAACACGGCTTCAGAAGCTTCAAAAATATGAGGTTCATTGACGTGGGACTGCATGACACCCTCTCTGCGATGGTTGACGTTTGCTTGCGTCCAGAATTCTGCCCGGGGGTTTTAATTTTCTAATTTAGCTGCCCTCTCTCGGCAAAGAGATCGGTAATTCTGCGTGAATTTTGCAACCGAGGTCATTGAACCTTGACGCGATACGGAGAGAATTCTCTCTTCACTCAGAATAATAAAAGGCAGAAGGCTTGCGTGTGGTCGATCTCTCGGCTGATTGGCGATCGCGATCGCTGCCGCTACCTGCCAAATGGCGTATGCCGCCCCTCTCTCTACGAACAGATCCAACTCGGCAAAATGCTTGCAAGTCCCTACAGGCAGGCATTCTCCCGCAGAAGTGTGGCGATGCCTCCCGCAGGGCCTTTGAGAAAATTTTAGATTTCATATCTTATACTGCATTTTAGGAGTGCCGGCAATGCCCAGCCTGCAAATCTATCCGAAGTGCAAGTTACTCCCATCCAGCACACTCCTAGGAGGAAGCAACAGATGAAAGCATTTGTAGCCGGAGCTACCGGTCAAACCGGACGTCGGATCGTCCTCGAGTGCGTCAAGCGGAAGATTCCCGTGCGGGCGATGGTTCGCAATTTGGAGAAAGGGCGGCAGATCCTGCCGCCAGAGGCGGAGCTAGTCACCGGCGACGTCCTCAACCCCGAGAGCCTCCGCGAGGCGATCGGGGACAGCACGGTAATTTTGTGCGCCACTGGCGCGAGCCCCAGCTTTGACGTCACCGGCCCCTATAAGGTGGACTTTGAAGGCACCAAAAATCTCGCGGACGCTGCCAAAGCCAAAGGCATCGAGCATTTCGTACTGGTGACATCCCTGTGCGTTTCCCAGCTCTTCCACCCGCTCAACCTGTTCTGGCTGATTTTGGTGTGGAAGAAACAGGCTGAGGAGTACCTGATGAAAAGCGGCGTGACTTACACCATCGTCCGCCCGGGCGGGCTGCTGAACGAAGAGAATGACGATCGCGTCGTCATGTCGGGTGCTGACACCCTATTTGACGGGCGGATTCCCCGCACGAAAGTGGCTCAAGTCTGCGTGGAGGCGCTCTTTCAACCGGCGGCGCGCAATAAAATAGTAGAAGTGGTCGCCAAGACCGAGGCTCCAGAAAAAACCTTCGAGCAGCTCTATGCCAGCGTAGCCTAATTGCAGAACTATCCGGGTGTATAGGTTAGAAAAAACGGGCTCTTTCCCTGATGGGGAAAAAGCCCGATGGGGATTTTTTTGACTGGGCAGCGGCAGTGATAAGAGGGATGAATTGACCGGAACTTCATGTAGAGGTAGGAGTCTAATCGAGTCTGGCGCACCGATCGCACGGATGGTGGAATGTTGAGAGTCAGAAAGAGAAAGGATAAACTCAGGCGCGCGGTTGCCGCCGCTGTCACGGCTGTGGGACTGGCATTGATGTTGCAGCACTGGCACGAAAATCTAAAATCATACTTTTACCCGGTGGGAGAACTGCCGCCCTTGGCAATGCAGGGGGGCGATCCTCACATTCGGGCGCTGATGCGAACGATATCGGCGAGCGAGTCCAATGTAACCAGCCCCTATTCCGTAATCTACGGCGGCGAACATGCTGACAATCTCAGCCGCCACCCCGATCGCTGCGTGCGGATTGTCGCAGGTCCCAATACGGGCAATTGCACCACGGCAGCGGGTCGCTATCAATTCCTGACGACGACGTGGGAGGATATGGCCAGACGCTATCACCCCAACCCGTCGCATTTTTTGTTTTGGCAGTCGTACAGTTTCGAGCCGGAATATCAGGATGAGGTGGTTTATCGCTGGCTGAGCGATCGCGACGCTTGGGGCAGTGACATCTCAGCGCTGCTGCGTCAGGGGCGGTTGGACGAGGTGTTGCGGCTGCTGTCCGGGACTTGGACGAGTCTGGGCTACGGCATAGAGGACAATGCCATGACCGACTATTTGCCGGCAATTTATCAAGAAATGTTGCGAGAGGAACTGCGATCGGGCTCTTGAGGGAGCGGGGAGAGAGGGCGAAGAGAATGGAAGAGAGAAATTTTTTCCTTTTTACAAAAATGGGATGCTCCCGTTAAAAGCGCAACAGCTTAGTATCTCATCCGCAGCACTAACGAGGCACCGCTATTGCATCCCACACTGCTGCAGGCTGCTGACGATTTCAGCAAGCTGGGAACTGTTATCGCCAAACTTCCCAGCAAAACAATCTCGAAGAGCAGGTCAAAAATTGTCAGGCCCTGGTCTTGTTGTTTGTGGAGGATTGGCAATATATACTGAGACAGCCGGTGCGTATTCATAGTAAGTTTCTGCTTTGGCACCCAAAGGGATAAATTTATCTACCTCTATCCTGCACGTTTTAACCGGGGCATTCCCTCGTAATTCCACTATTTTTCTCGCGATCGCATTCAGGCGATCGCCCCTTTCCTCCGTGAAACCCGCGCCCTTGGGGAGTAGAAAGTGGTGAGTGCTGAGTGCTGAGTAGGGAGTTTTGAGTTTTGAGTTTTGAGTGAATAAGTGAGGCTAAAGTGAGAAGCCACAAGTAAAGATTTATTTTTTTTTACACTCAGCACTCAGGACTCCTGTAGGGGCTTTTCGCGAAAAGCCCCTATACACTCAGCACTCTTTAGTTAATCTTGTAGCTATAAATGCAGAAAATCGTCTGAATGAAAAGCACTTTTTTACGTTCCTTCCTATATTTAGACAGGGCAGAGACTCCTCCGCCCAAAGTGGTAAGAATGACCAGACCCCATTCGCTCGAACCTGCCATGACTCCGGCAAAATCTCGGACTTGCTGAATTCCCAGAAAAGACAAAATAGGAATTAAAAACACCTGAGATAATCGCTTCACAATGATTTGATAGATAAGCGGTTCGACAGCGGATGAAAAGACGGGCTTTCCCCGGATGAGTTTTTCGACCTTATCGGCAGCAAGCTGATTTTTTTGCAGTTTGATATTCTGTTTTTCTGCTTCTTCCAGCACCCGCTTTATAAACTCGTCTTTTTCGCCTTTACTCATGCTTCTAAAAAGTAACAACAAAAGCGATTTGGCAATGGCTTTTAATTCCTTCTGGAGTGCCGATTCTTCGCCGATAAAGCTCAAGCTGTCTAGGGCCAAGACAATCTGTTCTTTTTTGGGCTGCCATTCTGGAGGAACGGTCATTTGATTTAAAATTTCGCGGGCGTAATGTCCCCAGACTGCGATCATTTCCTCTTCGGTTACGCGGTCTGTTTTTAATTCGTCCTGAGTAAATTTTCTGATATACTCGTAAATGCGATCGGTAATTTCCTGCCCCGCTTTGAACTCGTCATCAGACCGCAAGATGAGATTTTTTCCGGGAATCACGCTGCTCAAGGCTTGTTTGGCGAGAAAGCGCTTCTGTTCCAGAGGCAGCGAATTGAGGTCAAAATACAAAAATTTAGGCAACTTGGGCAAATCTTCCAAGACTTCCGCCGCCGACTGGTAGCGATCGCTGACATTTCTCGCGACCATTTTGTCCAGAAGCGAGCCCATTTCCGTACTGACGGGATTGTTTCCCAAGCGATCGCGCCAAACAAAAGCTTTTTCGCTGCTGCTGTACAGGTGCTTGGGGCGCTTGCCGGTCAAGAGGTGGATGCAGGTAAGCCCCAAACTGTACAGGTCGCTGGCAAAAACCGCCTCACCTTCGAGTTGTTCGGGCGCGCTGTATTCAGAGGAACGACTGCGGCTTTGCCCGGGGGCTGCGGCTTCTGTCGGAGCCAATTTCCCCGAAGCAAAACCCACTAAAGCCAGTTTTTCTTTAGCTTCCTTGGGACGAATGATATTTTCGGGGTTGATATGTTTGTGAATGACTTGTTTGGCGTGAATAAATTCCAAGACTGGCAGCAAGTCGCTCAGCAGCGATCGAATCTGAGTTTCGTGCTTTCGCCCGGTTGCGGCGAGTTCGGCGGCTAAATCTTGCCCCTCGATAAACTCTTTTACCCAACAAGGATACTGCGCCTCTGGAAAGTAAGCCAGCAGTCGGGGAATTTGGGGATGCCTGCCCAACTCATCCAGGAGTACGGCTCTTTGGTGCAGCAATTCTGCTGCTTTGTCGCGAATGACATTCCCCTGAGAATTTGTACTGCCTTGCCCTCCGGGTAGAAAAAACTGCTGAATTAAGCACTTGGGTTGAGAGGGTTTGCGTTCGTCGATCGCTAAGAAGGTGCGGCGATCGCCGTCGTGTCGCATCGGCTCTAGAGCCCGGTAGCGATCGCCTAATAGCAGTTGTCTTCCACATGCCTTGCAAAATTTGGCATCCCCTGAATTTTGGGGTTTCTGGCAGGTCGGATGGAGGCAGTAAATCATAACGGTTCTCGACAAGGCAGATTCTCTTTATTTTATCGCTTGTTCGCACCAATTCGCCGACTCTGCCTTTTTCTTGCCGATCTTTTGCCTTGGGCCATTTCTCTCTGCTGCGGGGCGATCGCCTTGCGCCTCCGATCGGGCATCTGGGGCAAGACGATACATTTTGCTTTTCGTTCCCCTGTTTGTATTTTCTTTGAAAGACCTTGCTTTTTTTACCTATCCTTACATATCTTTATAACTATTTATTAGATTAAAATCTAATGAGATTTTCCCAGGCTTCCAATAAAATCGCTGCTTTTTCTGCTGAATTTGCCGGCAGGATTTCTTTGGCCTTTTCAAATGACCTTTGTGCCTCAGCGGATTTGCCCGAAAGTTTGAGCGCCATGCTGCGGCACAGCCAAAGCGCGGGCTGATGGGGATAAATTTGCAGGGCTCTGTCGTAGCTGAAAACCGCTTCTTCATACCGCTGCAAGCTGTAGAGAACCGTGCCCAAACTGCGCCATGCTTCGTAATGATCGGGCTTGAGTTCCAGGGTTCTTTCGTAGCACGTTACAGCTTCATCGCGGCGCTGCAATTCCCAACACAGTCTGCCTTTTTTATACCAAGCCTCGTAATTATCCGGGTTGATTTGAATCGCGCGATCGTAGGAACCGAGTGCTTTTTCGTAATTCCCCAAACTCTGCATGAGTTTTCCAGTTAGCACCTGTGGAGTTCCGCCAAGCACTTTGGCAAGAAAAGAGGGATTCGTCGGGGTTGTTTGAGGATTTGAAGCCTGTTGAGGCGGAATTTTTCCCGCCGTGCCCGGGGGAGTAGAGGTACTGTTACCCGATGGGGGAAGCGCTGCCAAGTCTTGCAAAACTTCTGCGGCTGACTGGTAGCGACGAGCGATCGCGGGTTGCAGCAGTTTGTCGAGAATGCGGGCTGTGCGATCGCTCGCGGGTTGTTGCAAATAATACCGCCAACCCCAAGTATCGCGCCCCGCATCGAACAAATCAAGAGGCGATTTATTCGTCATCAAATAAATGCAAGTCACACCGAGAGAATATAAATCGCTGGCAGCCAAAGCTTTTCCGACAATTTGTTCGGGCGCGGCAAAGCCGGCACTGCCGATAACCGTTCCCGGTTTTCCGAGACTCGTCTGCGAGGCGAATTTAGAAGCGCCAAAATCTACTAAAACGAGCTGCCCGCTGGCGCGGCGGCGGATAATATTTTCCGGCTTGATATCGCGGTGAATCACCTGTTGGGCGTGGACGAATTGCAGCACGGGCAATAAATCTTCGAGAAGTTGGAGGATTTGGGATTCGCTGAAAACCCCTTGGCTTTCCAATTCTTGCGATAAATTTTGCCCGTCGATAAATTCCTGCACCAAATACTGCCGCCCTTCTTGCTGAAAGTGCGCCAGCAGTTCGGGAATTTGGGGGTGTTTGCCCAATTCATCGAGGCGCACGGCTTCGCGGGTAAATAATTCAGCGGCTTTTTCGGCGTTGCTCGTGCCTTGAGCTTGGGGAAAAAACTGCTTGATGACGCAGCGGGGTTGCGAGGGTTTGTATTCGTCTACGGCTAAAAAAGTTCGACCAAATCCACCTTGCCCGATGGGGGTGATGGCGCGGTAGCGATCGCCCAGCAGCAATTTCGAGCCGCAATTCAGGCAAAACTTTGACGCGGCTGGGTTCTGAGGCTTCTGACAATCTGGATTGAGGCAGTAACTCATAGGTGCAATAAATACGCCGATCGTGTTCGCGATCGCTTCTCCACACGGGGGAGTTGCAGAGGGCGCGATCGCCAAAATATCCCGCTGGCTTTCGCGAACCGGTTGCCTGAAGAAAGCACCCGCTTGCCCAGCTTACCTATCTATAATAGCTTGTCTGTCCGGGAGCATCCCATTTTTGGAGTGCGTAAGCGTTGCGGGTGCGTAAGCGTTGCGGCTCTTTTATGAGCTAGCACCAACGTCTCGTTCGCTCTTGGATCGATCGGGAGCGAGACGCTCCCACTTTTGAAAAAAGGTGTTTTGACAAAAACGGGATGCTCCCTGTCTGTCGCCGAGCCCCAGACATATCTTTTGTATAACCGGAGAGAACCGTTACTCCAGCCAGTACATAATAATTAATAACCCCAGCTTTTATGCCTGTTAAATTCGGAACCTGCCATCATGGACAAATCACAGATCGATCGCCTGCTGGAAGACTTGAAAAACCCCGACGAAGAAATTCGCAATCGAGCCACTCAAGAACTCTGGCACATTTGGTTTCACCAAAAGGGCGTGTATGGATTAGAACTCATTCAGCACGCCCAGACGTTGCTGGAGGCAGGGCAGATAGCGCAAGCAGAAGCTGCACTCACAGAACTCATCAACGATCAGCCCGATTTTGCCGAAGCTTGGAATCGGAGAGCAGTTCTCTACTATACCATTCGAGAATTCAAAAAAGCAATCGAAGATTGCAACACTGTCATCAAACTCAACCCCGTTCATTTCGGGGCGCTGCACGGACTCGGTTTGTGCTACGCTGCCGTGGGAGATTACAGGGCTGCTATCCAAGCGTTTCGGCAAGCTCTGGAAATTCAGCCCTACGCGATCGTGAATCAACGCTTGATTCTCGAATGTACTGCTCGGTTGAGTTAATGCCAATTTAATTCAAGCCTGGAAACAGGTAATAGGGGCGGTGCCGGTGGTGTAGCGCTCGATTATCACTCGGCGGTGAAAAATTAGGAGGAGCGATCGCGATCGCTCCTTATTCTGGCGGCGAACATCGGAATGCTTGCAGAGTCGCCCTGAAAAACGACTTTTTAAAAGCAGCCGCGTTCGATGCTGGGATTTTGGATAGGCAACTGAGACGCGAGGAAGTATAATATATCATTCAAACGATTGCGGCTGCAATTAAGGGAAAAGACTGACATTTAGAGAGAAAGGCAGCTACGATATCAATCAGGACAGCCCGCAGAGCGATCGCCCGCTACTCAAAACTATGAAAGCATTTATCAGTCATAGCAGTATAGATAAACCATTTGTCGAGCGTTTAGCCACAGATTTGCGAACCCGCGAAGGGATTGACGCTTATACTAAGTTGGCTAAGATAGTATTATACTATTAGAGAAAAACATCAGGAG
>CAYOOD010000106.1:0-26208 GCA_964405435.1 uncultured bacterium | reverse complement strand
TACTTAGCTATGTTTGTCTGTTATCATTTATACCAAATTAGATGAGCTTACCCTGGTATCGGGTTGCAGGGTAATTTCCAACATCAGGGGACTGTTGAAACTGGCGATCGCCTGACAGACTAGCAGCATGTCATTCGCGTCATCGGCTTCCCATTGCAGGGGAACATAGTAATTGGGCAGTCCTTTCTTATAGATGTCTAGGGTATCTTTGGGGCGGTTGGTGACGATTTCCTCATATTTGAGGGCTTCGGCGATGTGCGTCACCCAACTGAGGTTTCGGAGGGGTTCTGCTTGCGCTTGGGGAAGGAGGCGATAAAATTGGCTGAGGAATCCTTGGGTAATAATCTTTTCAATATCGGTGGCGCTTGCCTCGGCATGGGGAGAAAATTTCTCGGATTGACTCACCACCAGATAAATGCCCAATCGCTTGTCAAAGGGCAAGCCGGGGGCGTAGCGATAGCGGATGGAGAATGTGAGGTGATAAACTCGACCGATATCGCTGAGCAACAGCAGGAAGTCTTTCTGACTGCTGAGGACTTTTTGCCGCACCCCTTGCCCGTAGAGGGTGAGGTATTTCTGAGATTTGAGATCGGGAAGTACGGGAAGTTGGAAGATGAGGGGGAACATGAGCGAGGGATTAGTAGCGATAAATGTGTTGAATTTTTACAAGTAGCCCGCACCCTAAAGGGTGGGGCTATACGCACAAAGCCCGCCTGCGCGGGCTAATGGCAATTGGGTTTTCATTCTTTCTCCAGTTTTCTCAAGAGCGACCTGATTTCCAGTCTTCTCCGCCCGGTAACTGGCTGAGATATTCGTTGATAATATCTGGTAAATCGCTGGCTGAATGGTGATAAGTTAAATCCAACAGTTCCCCAGCAATTCGTAAAATTTCTGGAACATCTACCAAGTTCTTCAATTGAAATGGGGTATAAGCCCCCTCGCGAACTTCTACACTTGCAGTAGAAATGGCTCTGGACAAACACTCTTCTAAAAGAGATTGCCAGTCTTCTTGCTTGAGGTAATAAGAGGTTTGATTGTCCTGAAGGTTCAAATCTTGAATTTCTAAAACAGAATCTCGGATTGAAGCCGCCCACGAATTAGTCATCCGAGTTTCGATTTGATTTTTAATCAAATGAATGAGCATTCTGATTAAAAAGGATTTAATGTTGCGTAAAATTCCTTTTCTCCCCATGCCTTCTAAGTCGTCAACAATGGCTAAAGCGTCTGTGTAGCGCCCTTCAAGGATGCTCTGTCTTAAATCTGCTAGTTCCTGAGTCATAAGTCCCTATCTCCCTCTCCATTGTGTTTTGATTTTTCACTTCCCCCAGTGGTTCATTAAAGTAAAATTACTTAGCTTTCATATTTTCTATCCGGCTTTATTTGAGTTAACCATCCCATAGTTTTCGTAAATCTAAGACAAATGGTAGTAGCACCTCTTTGGATATACGAGCGAACCTTAAAGAAGTCTATTGAGTCCGAACGCACAGCCTATGTCTAATGCGATCGCTGTCATAGGCTTCTGCAATGGCGGATTTTAGATGCCCAATAATTTTATGACTTTTAGCCTTTCTTGATCCATTTTTTTGCGTTCATCGTCAAGAAATGATTTTTTTTCTAATAAATTTCTGAGTAGATAACTCGACCTATTTTGGCCTATAAATTTTAAAAAAATATAAGAAACGAACCAAACAATCAAAAAAACAATTACTCCAGCATTACCATATACAAGCCACAAAACTCCCGAAACTAAGCTGGATATCAGAAATCCATAAAATGAAGCTCTTTCCTCTAATGTTGATTCTCTCCATTCTTTGTCCAACTTTTCTATTTCTGACTGAATATCAGAGAAATCGCTATAAAATTTATCAACTTCATTTCTTAACATCCTGAAATTGACATAGCTTCCATTAATTGCATCTTCAAAAAACTGATTTTCCACTTTTTGAAATACTTGAATATATAAATTTATGTTAATTGACTTGATCTGATTAAGCTGGTTCTCTAAATTTTGAATGGCTGTTTTTCTATATGCCATTGTCTTCAAGACTTGGCTGTGATAGGTTTGGCAGTCTTGGCGGACTTTTTTTCTACCCATATTTCTAGAAAGACTTTCAATATCTTCAGCTAGTGTTTCTAAAAAATTAGACGTTTTACGGCTATATTGATTGCTGGAGAATAAGTCTTCGCGAAATATAGAAATAGCTAGAGCCAATAATGGAGAGCTTCGCTTTAATTCATCAAGAAAATTATTTCCTAGGCTTGAAATTTCTAACGCAGCAGCCTTTCTAGTTTCCGGGTTATTACTTTGCAGACACCGTAGTTGAATTTCAATCAATAGATCTGCTTCACCATAATTCAACTGTTCCTTCAACTTATCAGCCGCGATGACTTGAGCCATCCCTTCAAAGATTTCATTCTCATCAATAGCCAGAGCATTATCCCCCATTGCTTCAGCTCTTTTCAGACCCGTATTAATTTCTTTTAAGCCTCTAAAGTCGAGAGCAGTCATCACTTGCCAACAAACATCAAAATAACTATTATATCCCCTTCCTTTCTCTCTCTGCCAATTCTGTCGCGAATGCCAAAAATCTCCCCGACTAACTTCTCTTAGCTTGTAACGAGGGCCATAAATCCAGAAACGAATAAAGCCATCATAGTCATCACTATTGATTAGATTCTGCTCGGCTAGCCTCTTGACTTTGGACTGCACTATCTTCTCTGCGATGTTCTGAGGATCTTCAGAGAGATGTCGCGAAACGGCTATGAAATCAAACCCCACAGTTTCGATCGCCGTTGCAGCCGCCCAACGGATCAGATCCGTTGAACCCGACTGCGCCTGCTGACTCAGCATTGTCAGCAAATCCTTACTTTGTTTCAACCGCGCCTTAGTCTCTGCATCCGCAATCTGGCCAAAAGCCTGTATCGTCAGCGCCAGCACCACCTCTAAGCGTATGTTCTCCAGTATTTCGACAAATGCTCCCACTGGCGGATTGGGGCGTGTCGCCAAGCACTCGAATAGTTCTATCGGCTCCCCTGCATTGCTACAGGTGCGGAAGGCTTCGAGAATTTCAGCAGCGGTGGTGAGGGTGGTGCAGTCCATTGGGCTCTGTAGGCTCGACTTCTTTAGGCTGAGTATAGCAAGGGAAGGCTAGCCCATCTGTTAATTTTTGTAACGGCTTCAGGGAGCAACAGCCCGCGCAGGCGGGCTTTGTTTGTATAGCTCCACCCTTCCAGGGTGCGAGCTTTTTGCCAATGCAATATCAATCGGTAAAATAACTTTGAACAAAATCCCGTACTTTCATTAAATTAGTTTCCAAATCGGCGAATAATTCAGCGGCTTGGGAGAGATTTTTCTCGCGAGCCTGACGCTCTAGAGTGGCGGCAATAGCAGACATTGCAGGCACGCCCATATTGGCGCTAGAACCTTTGAATCGGTGGGCTTTCTGCTCTACCGTCGGGCAATCGCCTGCAGCGATCGCATCTCTCAATAGCTCCAAATCGTCTGTCGCAGCTTTCAAAAAAGCTTCTAGCAGCCGCTGCTGCACCGCCACTTTTCCCCGCGTAATTTCTTGCAGGCGCTTGACATTCACCGGCACGTCACTGTCAGCAGTAGCCGTTTCGGCTGGGGGCGGGTTTTGTGCGGGGGTTGTCGGCTGAACCGAAGTATTTTCAGGCACATCCGCCCCGACAGATTGGGGAGCCCAGCGTTGCAGCCGAGCTTGCAAATCGTTCAAACTAATCGGCTTGCTGATATAATCGTCCATACCGGATTGCAGGCATTTTTCGCGTTCTTCTGGAAAGGCATTTGCTGTTAAGGCAATCACTGTTGTGCGTCGAGTTGGCAACTCCGCCGCTTCCGGCGCGCTTTGTTCTCGTCGGCGCAATTCTCGCGTCGTTTCATAGCCATCCATGACTGGCATCTGACAATCCATAAATACCAGATTGTAGGTTGTCTTTGATAGCATGGTAAGAGCTGCCGCGCCATTGTCAGCACAATCGGCTCCGTATCCCAAGGTTTCCAATTGATTGAGTATAACTTGCTGGTTAATGGCGTTGTCTTCGACGACGAGAATTTTCAAGTTGTTCCTTTTTTGGTTGGCTTGTGCTATTATTTCTGAGTCGGCGATCGCTTGCTTTTCGCGGGCGACAACTGACGCCTCATCTTGCCCGCCAAGCGCTGACAGTAGGCTGCTCAGAAGGCGCGAGTATCTGAGCGGCTTGAACAGATAAGTTGCCT
This sequence comes from uncultured bacterium, assembly GCA_964405435.1. Taxonomy (GTDB): domain Bacteria; phylum Cyanobacteriota; class Cyanobacteriia; order Cyanobacteriales; family Oscillatoriaceae; genus DVEG01. Next base: position 21,971 of record CAYOOD010000106.1, on the reverse strand, counting down.
GTAAACCTTCCCGTTGCAACAGTTCGATCGCTTCTTCTCGCTGATTCATCCACAGCAAAAGAATCAGCGGCATTTCAGCGAGTTCCCGGCGCGATCGCATCTCGCGAATGAATTCGGCTGACAGCGCAAAATCCGCGATCGCTACGTCGCAAGCTGGAGAGAGCGGAGCGCGTCTGATGTCGCTGATATCCGAGATTTCTACAACTTCCATTCCCCAAGCGCGTGTGAGCTGCGTGACGAGCTTGCGAGTGGCGTCGTGGCTGGAAACAAGCAACAGTTTCCGGCTGGCAAGCAGGCTTTCAGAGGGGTGTGCATTCGTCTCGCCTTCTCGATTTTCCGGCAAGCTGAAATTCGCGGTAAACCAAAAAGTCGAGCCGAAATTGAGTTCGCTCTCGACGCCGATTTCGCCTCCCATCAGTTCTATTAATTGCCGGCAGATTGCCAACCCCAAACCCGTACCGCCATACTGCCGGGTGGTGGAAGCATCGACTTGAGAAAAGGATTGAAACAGTTTTTGCTGCCCTTCTGGGGAAATGCCAATGCCCGTATCTTTGACGCAGAAGCGCAGCGCGATCGCGCGCTGGGTAGATTCATCCTCATTCCCAGTCAACCCCTGCATCTTGCAAGCAGTAACAGAAATTGTCACGTCTCCCGCATCCGTAAATTTAATCGCATTGCTGGTGAGATTCAGGAGAACCTGGCGCAACCGTACCGGATCGCCCTGAAGTTTGGCAGGAACCGAGCGATCGCTAAACGTCACTAACTCCAGTTTCTTGATTTCTGCCTGCGGAGAAAGTACGTCGATAACGGCTTCCAAACATTCGTTTAGGTCGAATTTTACTTGCTCTAACTGCATTTCGCCAGCTTCTAGCTTGGAAAAATCGAGAATATCGTTAATCAGCGTCAGCAGGTGATTGGCACTGTTGCGAATGACGAGCGCAAATTCTCGCTGTTGGGCAGTGAGTTTGGTTTTCAAGAGCAATTCTGCCATGCCCAAAACGCCATTCATGGGGGTGCGGATTTCGTGGCTCATGTTGGCGAGAAATCGCGATTTTATCCGCGAAGCTTCCAGGGCGGCTTCTCGCGCGGCGACTAATTCATCGATGGGCAACAATGCGATCGCGACGCCGCCGACTGAGCCGTCGCTGTCATACCACGGGTGAATTGCCCAGCGCAGGTAAACTCTAGAGCCGTCTGCACGTTCCCAGATCTCTTCGTCGGCACTGAAGCGATCGCCTTGCAGGGCGCGTTGATAAATGTCTTTCCAACGCTGGGGAATATCTGGGAGGATGTCATAATGACTGCAACCAATTAAAGAGTGTGGAAAAGTGGTGAGTGCTGAGTGCTGAGTGCTGAGTGCTGAGTTTTCGGCGGGAGTGCCCGCGCGATCTCCCTGCTTGTTGAAATCCACCAGTTTGCAATCGATCGCCCACTTGTTACTGTAGGCGAGATAGCGCATTTGCGTGTCGAACATTGCCATCGCCACGGGTGCGTGCGTGACGATTTGCCGCAATAACTGGCGCTCTGCCTCTAGGGCGGCTTCGCTCTGCTTGCGATCGCTGATGTCGCTATTAATTTCCAAAATCGCTTTTGGGCTGCCGTTGGCGTAGCGCAACAGCGTCCACCGACTTAAGACTGTGATTTGTTCTCCTGAGCGCTTGGCGTGAATGAGTTCTCCTTCCCAGTGCCCTACTTGCCGGCAAATGGCTTTGATTTCCTCTATCGGTTGCGGAAAGATTGTTTGCAAAAGCGCGTGAATGTTTTTCCCGATCGCCTCAGCTTTTCTCCAGCCGTATTCGCGTTCTGCACCCTGATTCCAATAGGCGATCGCGCCGTCGAGATCGCAGATTATAATGCTGTCATTGGCTAAATCGAGCATCTGAACGTGTTGTTCGAGGGCGTAAATCGCTTCATCTTTGCGCTGTTCCGCTTCCCGCACCGCCCGGTAGAGCAAGGCGTTGTCGATCGCAGCTGCAGCGCGACGAACCAAATCTTCAGCCAAAGCTAAGTCACTTTCGCGGTAGCGGCGCTGCGATTCCGCTGTGAAAAACGAAATCGCCCCCAACAATCGCCCTCGGGCAATCGCCGGCACGCTCATGCAAGACTTCCAACCCAGCGATCGCAATATCTCCAGGTGTTCTGCATTTTGGGCGATGCTTTGCAGGAGTTCGTCGCTCACCTCGCTAACGAGTTCCGGCTGTTGCGATCGCAATACCTTCGCTCTGGGAGAAGCGCCGTACAAATCGAGGGGGTAGTGCTTTTCGATTGCGCGCGCGAGCTTCTCGTTGATGGGGTTGCGGTGAGAGACTTCTACGAGGCGCAACTGAGCGGGTGCCTCTACCATGTCGATGAGGCAATAGTCGGCGAGCGTCGGGATTGCCAGACGCGCCAAAATCGAAAGTGTCGTCTCGTAGTCGAGAGAAGACGCCAGCAGGTTGCTCGCCGAAGCGAGGAATTTTGCCGCTTCCTCGGTTCGCTTGCGATCGTCGATATCCGTACAAGTTCCAAACCACTTGATAATTTCACCCTTCGCGTCGCGCATCGGCAGCGCCCGCCCCAAGTGCCAGCGGTATTGCCCGTCAGAGGCTTTCTTATAGCGGTATTCAATTTCGTAACTTTCTCCAGTTTTAACGGCGCGGTTCCAAGTTTCCAGGCAGGGCTGCCGGTCGTCTGGATGCAGCACTAACTGCCATCCCCAGCCTTGCATTTCCTCAAAGCTCGTGCCCGTATAATCGTACCACCGTTGATTGTAGTAATCCACCCAACCATCGGGCTGTGCCGTCCACACCATTTGCGGCATGAACTCGGCGAGAAAGCGAAAGCGTTCTTCGCTCAGGCGCAGGCATTCTTCAGCTCTGACGCGATCGCTGATATCTTCTACCACCCGAATCATGTACGGCTCGCCCTCTGATTCCTCCATCAGCGAAACCGTCAAGTTAATCCAAACCGGCGAACCGTCTTTGCGAAGGCAGCGCTTTTCCAACGAATAGGAAGAAATTTCGCCGCCAAATAGCGATCGCGCTTTCTCCAAATCCACCGCCAAATCATCGGGGTGGGTAATTTCCTGCCAAGTCAGTTCGAGCAATTCTTCCCGCGCGTAGCCGACAATATCGCACAATTTTTGATTCACCCGCAGCCAGCGCCCGTTTTTGAGTACATTTCCGATTCCCACCGCTGCTTGCTCGAAAGTGGCGCGGAATCGCTCCTCGCTGCGCTGTAGGGCTTGCTGTGCCGCGAGGCGATCGCGATCGAGGCGCTGGCGCTGTATGGCATTGGCAAAAATCTCGCTCGCCAGTCTCAGCAACCGGATGCTATCCGCCGACCAATTTTTTTGGCTGCGTACCGAATAAAACCCCAAGCTGCCAATGAGCGATCGCCCGTAAACTATCGGCACGACTAAAAAGGATTGAATGCCATTTTTCGCCATTAATTCTTTTTCGACGGCGGCTTCAGCCGGCAAATCTGCCGCGCGACTCACGCAAATTGTCTCGAAGCGCCTCAAAACGCTCATCGTCCAAGCAAATTTATCAACCGATGCCTTTTTCGTCGGAACGATTGTCGGCGGAAATTCGGGCGATCTCCACTCGTGGGTATTCTCCAGATGCGTTTCTTCACCATCAGCCAGCAAGTAAACATAACAGCGATCGACATCGAGAAACTGACCGATGTTTTCCAATGCCTGATTAATAGCACTGTCGATTTCATCGGCTGCCAGATTGATAAAGTTAGTCGAGAGAGTCGCGATCGAATTTTCAAATTCAAGTCGATACAGCAGCTCTGCCTCCGTCCGCTTCCGTTCCTGAATCTCGCTGATATCGATCGCCAAACCATCCCAAAGAATATCCCCTCCCGCCAGACGTTCTGCTCTTGCCTCCCACTGCAGCCATTTCAGACAACCCGATGGCGTCAGCATTCGCCCTTGCCACTGCCAGGGTTGCAGGCTTTCTGCTGAGACTGCTAAAGAACGCTGCCAGCCCTGCCGGTCATCGGGATGAATTAACGCGATCAAACGATTGACATCGCCGACAATGACTTCCGGCTCCAATTCGCAGAATTCGCGGCAGCCAGCGCTGATATAAGGACAAGAAAAAAGACCGTCCGAACTCATCTGAAACTGATAAATCAGCCCCGGAAGATTGGCAGCCAGCTTTGGGAATCTTGCCTGACTCTGCTGTAGCTGAAATTGAGCGGCGGCGCGATCGCGAATTTCTGTTTCTAGCTGGTGGTTGGCTTCAGCAAGCTGAGCCGTTGTCGGTTGGGCGATCGCTCCCGGCATCCACTGCACCAGTTCTATTGCCGTGTACGTTGAAACCGCAGCCGTCAGCGCTTTGACAAAACCCGACAGCCAATAGCTCGGATGCCACAGCGTCCAGACTTCTAGGGCGTGAGTCGTGCCGCAAGCCGCTATAAACAGTCCGAACAGCAGCAACATCCGACTGTAGAGTATCTCCCGTCGCTTCTGGGCAAAATAAATCAGCAGCACGGGAATTGAATAGTAAGCCAGTGCCGTCAGCGAATCCGATGCAACGTGCAGCCACACTAACTCTGGTTTCCAGAGGTAGCAGTGCCCGTGGGGTATAAACGGGCCAGCAAAAATCTGCGTCAGGAATTCCAGCATGGCTCTTTCGGGTGCTTGTTGGCCTAAACTTACTTTAACTAAAATTCTGCACTCAGGTGCAGTTCTCGCGCCAAATCTTGCGCCAAATGCTCGATGCCTGCCCAGTTGGGGAAGAGCGCAGAAGGGGGGTTTTACCCAGCGGCAGATCGGAGAGTGCAGCCGCGCGATCGGACTCGGTGCGTCGGGTTTCGGGTTCGCTCGATTCATTGCCGCCAATTAACGCATTTATGCTCTCCTCTTTCCCATCACAGCTCGACAAAATATCCTGTCAAATCTGTTCGCGATCGCCAGCAGATTTCGCTTTTTAAGGATTCAGCGTTTAAATTGTCAGCGCATTTGATTAAAATCAACAATCAAAAATCAAAACTCAAGATGAATGCCAAACAAGATCCGATCGCACTCGCTGAGCCCTACCTGCGCGAATCCGTGGCACCTCTAGCTGCCCGCATCGACGCAGAGCCCGAGGCGCTGCGAGGCGCGTTCAAAGGGCTGGGAGAGCGATCGCTGCTGGGGCTGCGAGTGCCCGAAATTTGGGGCGGAGCGGGTGCGAGCGATCGCGCCTTTCACGCCTTCCAAGAAATGCTCGCCAGATATTCCGGCGCTCTGGCATTCCTGCAAACCCAGCACCAATCCGCCGCCGCCATGATAGCCAACAGCGATCGCCCTTCCCTCAAACAGGAATACCTGCCGCACTTGGCAAACGGCGATCGCGTCTTGGGCGTTGGTTTTTCCCAGCTTCGCCGCCCGGGAAAACCGCTCCTGAACGCTTTACCCGTAGAGTCCGGTTTCCTCCTCAATGGTGACGTGCCCTGGGTAACAGGATTTGGCTGCTTTCAGGAATTTATCGCCGCAGCCACCCTGCCCGACGGGCGATCTGTTTTCGGGCTCGTCCCTTTTGTCAAGACTTTACAAGAAAGCGGCGGAGCGATCGCTTTTAGCGAACCGCTACAGCTCGCCGCCATGACATCCACCAACACCGTCACGGCGCAGTTGAAAAATTGGGTTCTCCCTCAAGAACGAGTCGTGTTTGTCAAAGAAGCCGGCTGGATTCAGGAAAATGACAAAAAAAACGTCCTCAATCAAGCTTTTTTTGCCCTCGGATGCGCGAGAGCCGGTCTGGATATCGTAGAATACGCCGCTAAAAATAAGCCATTTAGCTTTATTTCCGAGGCGTTTGACGCCCTCGATCGGGAACTGAACGAGTGTCGCGATCGCTGCTACAATCCCCCAGATAACAACCCGCCTTCTTTTTCAGAAAAGCTGCAACTGCGAGCCTGGGCGATCGATTTAGCAGGGCGATGCGCTCGCGCCGCCGTCACCGTTTCCAGCGGGGCTGCCAATTACCAACACCACGCCGCAGGGCGAGTCTATCGAGAAGCACTGGTTTTTACCGTTTCCGCTCAAACCCCCGACGTGATGGCAGCCACCCTCAAACGTTTGATTCGTTTTGTTTAAAAGGGAATGGGGCATTGCTAAGGGGTAATGGCTAATGGGTAATAGATTGCACTATTCTTGCCCATGCCCTTTTGCTCAATGCCCCATTTCCATTTTTTTGATAGGATAACGCTAGAACATTTAACGAGGCAACTTTATGTCTGTCTTTAAAAAAATTTTAGCTAGCGTTGGCTTTGGCGCTGCTAAGGTAGATACGCGGCTTTACAAAGATTCCGTCTGCCCGGGCGAGACACTCGACGGCGAAGTCTACGTCAAGGGGGGCGACGTATCGCAAGAGATTGACGAGATATACCTGTACGTTGCAACCCGTTACAAGCGGGAAAGCAATGACACCACTTATGAGGAAGAGTGCAAGCTGCTAAAACATCGCGCCAGCGGGGCTTTCACCGTACAGCCAAAAGAAGAAAGAGTTATCCCGTTTTCCCTGACGATTCCCTATCAGACGCCTCTAACCTTTTTTCGCACCAATGTTTACATCCGCACGGGATTGGATATTGCAAGGGCAATGAATCCCAGAGACTGGGATAACATCCAAGTGCAACCCCATCCCTTGATGCAGAAAGTGTTCGAGGCTGTGGAAAATCTCGGCTTTCACCTGTATCAAGTCGATTGCGAGTACAATCCTCATCTCGGAAATCTTTATCCATTTGTCCAAGATTTTGAGTTTCACCCGACGGGCAAGTACCGGGGACGGCTCGACGAACTGGAAGTGATTTTTTCCTGGCAATCGAATGAATTAGAAGTTTTACTTCAGATTGACAAACGGGTGCGGGGTTTGGGCAGTTTTATGGAGGAAGCTTTCGGAATGGACGAGCGCTATGCTCGGTTTTCTGTCACTTCCGAGAATTTGGAATATTCAGCGGGACATTTAGCAGAAAGAATTGATGAAATTATCCAGAGTCGCTTGTAATTGAGCGAGGTGAGGGCGAAGCATTCATAGTAGAAATTCTTGTTTTTGATGGAGAGATTCGTCACCCGAATGCTTCGCCCCTACAAAAATGATAGGCTGCCGCTTTTTTGAGAAATGGCGGGTAAAATTGGGGCTAGACTTCATCTCTGGGGCGGCTCCGCTGCGATCGCCTTCTCGTCGATTCCCCGCGCGGTTCCTTCTTCGATTTTGCCGCTTGCCGAGCGTCGCGCAACTGACGGACGATTTCCTCAAATTCATCCCGCCGCAAAATCGGATAGTCGCTCACCCAAACATTGCAACTGGGAATGTAAATATCTGAAAATTTGGCAATGCGGCTTAAATCGGGTTGATTCGACATCACCACCATCAGCGCTGCTTGTTTGGGAGCGATCGCCTTGTGCTCTTTTCTCAGCGGCACCTGCAATTGCGTCGAAAATCCCGTGCGATCGCCCACTTCTACCGTCAGCCGCCGCTCGCGGTTCTCCACAATCACTAACTGACCTTTTGAATTCACCGTTTCCTCTTCTCCGATTACCTCATCCGTGATAAAGACATCTAAAACTTTTCCCTGCCAAATGCCGCTGTATTGATATCGGCGACACTGAATATTGCGGAAACTGGCAGCAGCAACCGGCCACCAAAGCCAGTGCAAACCTCCGATAATGCCTGCGATTAACTCTGCCGCTCCCGATCCATTATCTCCCAACGCGACGGCAATCAAAAAGATAACAAATACGCTGACTACAGAAATCAACAGCCGCTTGAGAAAATCGGGAAATTTCCCCCAATAATAGGCATATTGATCGGCTGTAGCGACAGCGGGAATGAGTTCTTCAAAAGTTTTGCGCGTTAAGGGTTTTAACATAAAATCTGATTTTTGTCAATAATTCTGGGGCAGAGAGAGCCGGGATTAGGAGATTAGGGGATGCGGAGCAATCCCCAATCCCCCAATCTCCCAATCCCGGCTTTCAGTCTTCAATCTCCCCTCACTTCCTACAATATCTTTTCTAAACCGTAAACTAGGGTTTTGAGTTCCAAGACTTTGCGAATGGCGAGCAAGACTCCCGGCATGTAGCAAGAGCGATCGCTGGTGTCGTGGCGCAGGGTGTAGATTTGACCGGGCGCGCCGAAGATGACTTCTTGGTGGGCGATTAAACCGGGGAGGCGGATGCTGTGAATGCGGATGTTTTCGTCAGCCAAAGCGCCTCTGGCACCGGCGAGTTTTTCTGTTTCTTCAACTTGCGGGGGGTTGTAAGTTTTGCCCATTTCGGCGAGGAGTTGGGCAGTTTGAACGGCGGTGCCGCTGGGGGCGTCGGCTTTTTGGTTGTGGTGCAGTTCGATAATTTCTACATGGTCGAAGTATTTGGAGGCTGCGAGGGCGGCTTGCTGCAGCAGTACCATGCCGATCGAAAAGTTGGGAACGATCAAGCAGCCGGTGCTGGCTTTGTCGGCAAATTCGGCGAGCTCTTGGATTTGGGCGGCGCTCATGCCGGTAGTGCCGACGACGGGGCGAATGCCGTAGGCGATCGCAGACCTGACGTTATCGTAAACCGATTTAGGGTGGGTAAAATCTACCATCACCCCCGGCTGTTTTTCCTGGGCGGCGAGTGCTAGTATCGATTCCTGTTCGGAGGTGATGGGAACTTCTAGGGGGCCACAGCCTGCCAGTTCGCCGACATCTTGGCCTATGACATCTGGGTTGCGGTCGATCGCTCCGAGCAAAGTCATGTCTTTTGCGCTTGCTACGGCTTTGACCACTTCGCGGCCCATTTTGCCAGCCGCACCATTGACAATAACGGGGATGGGATGACGTGTGTTCATAAAATTGCTTCAAAAATTCCTTTTTACCCAACAAAGGAATTTTAATCTACATTTGATAAGCGATTGCGCTTGTAAGAAGCCGATTGGAGAAAAGCAGGCTCTGCCGCAGCTTGCCCTCTCCGCCTCTTTGCCTCTCTCCCCCTCCCCCCTCACCGCCCAACTCTTGCGTTTCACCGAGTTAGAGGTAGACGCTGCTGTTTGACAGTGATTATGTTGGTAAAAGGATTGCCTGCCCGAAAAAAGAGCGTCCAGCGCGCTCAAAGCACGAGCGGCAATTTTTATATTTTTTTAACCGCACGCCTTTGACGCTGCTGTGATTTGCCAGTTGTCGCTATTGCCTGTTTCAACCTTGTCAAACCTGAAAAGCTCTCGCCTATTGGTCTTTGCTCGCTTTCTCGCCGTCGCCAGCACCGCCGTTGCCGCTGGCGTGCTTTTGGTGCGGCAAGTAGGCGTCCTCCAGCCGCTGGAACTCGCCGCGTTTGACTGGCTGGCGCGCCAGCGTCCAGATATCGGCCCAGATCCCCGGCTGTTATTGGTAGAAATCACCGAGGCTGACATCCGGGCGCAAAAGCGATGGCCGCTGTCCGATCGCGTTTTGGCTGAAGTCTTGACTAAATTAGTTGCGTTTCAGCCCCGCACGATCGGGCTGGACTTGTATCGAGATATTCCCCAAGAACCCGGGCACGCTCACCTGCAAGCGACGTTAAAAAACTCGAATATTATCGCGATCGCGAATATGGGCAGCGGCGAGAATAATGTCGTGCTGCCGCCTGCGGCAGTGCCTCCAGAGCGCATCGGGTTTAATGACGTGCTCCTCGATGGGGATGGGGTGATTCGCCGCAATTTGTTGTTTGCCTCTACCAATCTCGGAAATGGCAGCCAGGTGCTTTACTCGTTTTCCCTGCGGCTGGCGATGGCTTATCTGAAAAATAGCGACATCCTGCCTAAAAACAGCAAGACAAATCCCGATTTGATTTCCTGGGGGGAAGCGCAACTTTTACCGCTAGCGTCGAATTCTGGCGGGTACTCCCGCTTCGATGCCAGTGGCTACCAACTGCTGCTGAATTACCGCACCAGAGGTCCTATCGCTCGCACTGTCACCCTCACAGAGGTTTTGAATGGCAAACTCAACCCCAGTTGGGTGAAAGACAAAATCGTACTCATCGGCACGACAGCGCCCAGTCTCAAGGACTTGTACGCGACTCCTTACAGCGTCCTCGGAGGGGCAAACTCCAAAATGCCGGGGGTGATGATTCACGCTCAGATGCTCAGCCACCTTCTCGACGCGGTTAAGGGCGATCGCCCTTTATTCTGGTATGGGTCGCAACGGGCAGAAGCGCTTTGGATTTGGGCTTGGGCGATCGCGGGCGGGCTGTTGGTTTTGTCGATTCGCTCTCCCTACCAGTTGGCATCGGCTGCTGTTGTCTCGCTTGCTGCTTTATTGGGCGTCGCAGGGAGCGCCTTTGCCTTTGGAGGGTGGGTGCCCGTCGTGCCGGCTGTTTTGGCATTTGTGGCTTCAGGAGCCTGCGTCGCCGCTTTCAAGTGGCGTTACAATCTCTTGCACGACGCCCTTACCGGCTTGCCCAATCAAACGTTATTTCTCCAACAAGTCGAGCGGGCTTTCGATCGCGCCCGCCAGCACCAAGATTATTGCTTTGCCGTTTTTTTTCTGGATTTGGATCGGTTCAAAGTGATCAATCAAAGCCTCGGTCAGGATATCGGCGATCGCTTGCTCCAACTAGCTGCCGAACGAATTTTAGCTGTTTTAAAATCTTTCAATCCTTCTCATTCTAAGAAGAAAATTATACAGCACTTTTTTCTATCTGTCAATTTTTTAAAAGGGAATTTTACCCTAGCACGGCTGGGAGGAGACGAGTTTGCCGTGCTGATCGAGAAAATTGCAGGGAATAGCGAGGCAACCGATGCCGCCGCTCGCCTATTGCAGCAAATGGTGCTGCCGTTCAACCTCAGCGGACAGGAGGTATTTGTCAGCGCCAGCACGGGCATCGCGATCGCCTCGCACTCCCCGCAAAATCACGAAATTCCCCTAGAGAAATTAACGGCTAACTCTCTCCTGCAAAATGCCCATACGGCGATGTATCGCGCCAAAGCTCTGGGGAGAAATCGCTATGAAGTCTTTGAAAGCAGCATGTACGCGCAGGTGGTGAAACGCTTGCAGTTGGAAACCGACATGCGGCTGGCGATCGCTCGTCAAGAGTTTCTATTGCATTATCAGCCGATTATTTCTCTCTCCACGGGCAAACTGGTAGGGTTTGAAGCGCTGGCGCGGTGGCAGCACCCCAATCGCGGCATGGTTTCTCCCGGAGAATTTATCCCCGTCGCGGAAGAAACCGGGCTGATAATCCAGTTGGGAGCGTGGGCGATGCGGGAAGCGTGCCGCCAGTTGCAGCAGTGGAATCAGCAACGGCGCGAACGAGAGCCGCTAATGGTGAGCGTCAATCTTTCCGGCAAACAATTTTCTCAAGGAGATTTAATCGGGCAAATAGAAGCAACCCTGAGCGAAACGGGTTTGGATGCGAGCTGTCTGAAACTGGAGATTACCGAAAGCGTGGTGATGGAAAATATCGACGGCGCGATCGACATGCTGCTGCAGCTTCGGGCGCTAAATATCCAGTTGGGATTGGACGATTTCGGCACGGGATATTCTTCCTTGAGTTACCTGCACCGATTCCCCGTCAATACCCTCAAAGTCGATCGCTCCTTCGTCATGCGCCTGGAAAGCGGGGGAGACGGGGTTGAGATCGTGCGAACCGTGTTAATGCTCGCTCACACCCTGGGAATGGATGCCGTGGCAGAAGGCGTGGAAACCGCCGCGCAGGCAGACAAGCTCAGAGCGATCGGCTGCGAATACGGACAAGGGTACTTTTTCGCCAAACCGCTACCGGTAGAAGCCGTTGAGGCGCTGCTAGCATCCGATCCGCAGTGGTAGGAGTGCTGAGTGCTGAGTGCTGAGTGCTGAGAGGGGGAGTGGAAAGTGCTGAGTGGGAGGTATAGAAGAATTTCACTCCTTACTCTACACTCCTTACTCCACACTCTTCACTCCTGACTCCACTCAGCACTCAGCACTCAGCACTTTTAACTCTTCAATCCCCACGTCCCCATCGAGCTGTAAAATAAGATACGGTAATCTAAGGATGCTTTATATCTAGGAAATCCCGTGAGTGTAACTGCCCCAGTTCGCCCTACCCCGAGTGCAACCGCCCGTCGCCCCGTGTTTCCCTTCACTGCCATTGTCGGACAGGAAGAGATGAAATTGGCGCTGCTGCTGAATGTGATAGACCCCAAGATAGGCGGGGTTATGATTATGGGCGATCGCGGCACTGGCAAATCTACCACCATCCGCGCGCTGGCTGACTTGCTGCCCGAAATCGACGTGGTAGCTGACGATCCCTTCAACAGCCATCCCAACGATGCCGACTTGATGAGCGAAGACGTTCGCGAACGGCTCTCCCGAGGGGAAGAGGTGCCGGTTGTCAAGCGGAAAGTGCAAATGGTCGATCTGCCCCTCGGCGCGACGGAAGACCGCGTTTGCGGCACAATTGATATTGAGAAAGCCCTCTCGGAAGGGGTAAAAGCATTTGAGCCGGGGTTGCTCGCCAAAGCCAATCGGGGCATCCTCTACATCGATGAAGTCAACCTGCTCGACGATCATTTAGTAGACGTACTGCTCGACTCCGCCGCCAGCGGCGTCAATACAGTCGAGCGCGAGGGTATTTCGATTCGACATCCGGCGCGATTCGTGTTGGTGGGTTCGGGGAACCCGGAAGAGGGAGAACTGCGCCCGCAATTGCTCGATCGCTTCGGGATGCACGCCGAAATCCGCACGGTGAAAGAGCCGACGCTGCGGGTGCAAATTGTCGAGGAGCGCACGGCATTTGACCAAAGTCCGGTAGAATATTTGGAAAAGCACCGCTCCGAACAAGACGAGCTGCAGCAGCGGCTGGTGACAGCACAAGAATTGCTGAAATCGGTACACATCGAGTACGATTTGCGGGTGCAAATTTCGCAAGTGTGTTCCGAGCTGGATGTGGATGGATTGCGGGGGGATTTGGTGACGAACCGCGCCGCCCGAGCGATCGCAGCCCTGGAAGGGCGAACCGAAGTCACGGTGGATGACATCCGCCGGGTTGTGACGCTCTGCCTGCGCCACCGCTTGCGCAAAGATCCCCTGGAATCGATCGATTCGGGATATAAAGTTCAGAAAGTCTTCTGCCGCGTGTTTGGAATTGCCGAACCTGAAGATGAGAAGGCGGCGGCTCCCGGCGGCAAGCGGTAACGCGAGCATTCTTTTTCTGTAGGGGCGATTCGCGAATCGCCCCTACACGCCCCGACTCACCACTCCCAACTCAGCACTCAGCACTTTTCACTACTTTTCACTGCCCACTCAGCACTCCCCACTCAGCACTCAGCACTTTTCACTCCCCACTCAGCACTCAGCACTCAGCACTCAGCACTCAGCACTCACTAGCTGCGATCGCACCGATAAACCCAGATGGAAAAGCGAATTTTAGGATTAGATCCGGGCTTGGCGACTCTGGGATTTGGCGCGATCGCCTGCAAGCAATCTGCAAAAAAAAACGCGCCTGAAACCGCCTCAGTCATTGATTTTGGCGTCATTCAAACGCCTGCGAAAGAAGAAATCGGACAGAGACTTTGCACGATTTACGATGACTTGCACGCCCTCATCGACGAAGTGAAACCCCACCTCGTCGCCGCTGAGAAATTGTTTTTTTACAAAATGGGAAATACAATTCTCGTGGCGCAAGCGCGGGGCGTTTTAATGTTAGTTTTGGCGCAGCGCAAATTGCCGCTGATAGAATTTACCCCGGCGCAAATCAAACTAGCGCTTACCGGGTACGGCAATGCGGAGAAATACGACGTGCAGCAAGCCGTGGCGCGGGAGTTGAATTTGGAAACCATCCCCAAACCCGACGACGCGGCGGATGCTTTGGCGGTGGCGCTGGCGGCGTGGTTTCAAAGGTAGGAATTGCCGCGCTCCAGATATTCTGTTGCTTCTGCCTCGTTGCCCATCTGCCGGCAAACTTCTCCCATATTTTGATAGAGCTTACTCCAGGTTTTGGCAAATTGTTGTTGGGTTTCATCGTCGGAGGCTATCTCGCCGCGCAGAAATTCTACCGTCTCAATGGCGGCAGCAAAAGCATCGCGGGCGTCGCTCACCCGTCGGGCGTCTCGGTAAGCTAAACCGAGGTTGAAGAGCGTTTCTGCATGGTTTTGGGGAAAGGCATCGCGGGTGTAAACTTCTAAGGCTGCCCGGTAAAAAGCGATCGCATTTTCGAGATTATCCGCTTTCACCCCTTTGAATCTCTCCCTGTAGGCAGAGCCCAGATGATGCTGAGTTTCCGCCAAAAGTTCCGGCTGTGCCTCAACCATGCGCAACACAAATTCATAACCCGCAATGACAATTTCTATTTTATCCCTTCGGTTTCTCAGAGGATACTCGCTAATATGAGTGCAAAGCATTCCGATTAAACCCCCCATGAGTTCCCGCGTCTCAGGCAAGGCGTTAATCTTAAATGCCCCATCTGCCCACCCTCGAAAAAATAGCGCCAATCCTTCATCTAATTTAGCGACGTTTTTGTCGAGAATAGTATAGACTGGATGCGCCTTTCCCCCGTGCTCGTATTCTGCCTCCCATAACGCCCGCACAAAAGGTTCATACTTGAGGTGTAGCACCACCTGCCGCAAAAATTCTGCTGTATTTTCATCTCCTTCTTGCGCGCTAATTTCCGCGACGGCTTCGCACGCTTGCAGGAAGCCGCTATCTGTCGAGTAGGGATTCTCTGCTAATATCTGGAGGGCTTCCCCACTGGGAGCATCCAGTAGTTGCTCGATGAGAGTCAAATACGCTTCGGAGCGCTCCTCCCTTTCTACACGCAGCGCCTCTATTTGCGTCTGTATCAGAGAAGACAATTCCTCAAAGGATTGTACCATTTTCTCATTCCCCTGCGCCTGCGCCTGGGCTGAAAATTGTGCCACTACCCGCAGCAAGTCGGCATCTATGAGGGCGCGATTTTCTTGCAGCAGCGCCCCCTCTTCCCCGCTGGGGCAATCTAGCAAATCTTCGATGAGGGTGGCGTAGGCTTGCAGGCGTTGTATTTTCATGGGGGTGCTTCTGGCGACGATTCGGCATTATATCGCACGATTGAATAAATGCAGGAGTTTTGTATAAATTCTTAACTCGCGTGGCGACTGACAGGGCTGGAAATTGGTAGCGGAGCCAGAAACCGGGTTTCTGAAGTTTCACGACTCACAGAGAAACGCTATATTTTAGCGCTTCTGCCTCGTCGCCCATCTCCCGGCAAACTTCTACCATATTTTGATAGAGTTTTTGTTTGGCTGCATCGCCGGAGACACTCTCGCCGCCCAGGGATTCTACCGTCTCAATGGCGGCAGCAAAAGCATCGCGAGCGTCGCTCAACCGTCGGGCGTCTCGGCAAGCTAAACCGAGATTGAAGAGGGTTTCTGTATGGTTTTGGGGAAAAGATTCGCGGGTGTAAACTTCTAAGGCTGACTGATAACAGGCAATGGCATTTTCTAGATTATAAGCCCTCTCTCCAAGGATTCTATCACTGTAGGCATTTCCCAGATTGTGCAGAGTCATTGCCCAATCTTCCGGGTAGGTGGTGCGGGTGTAAACTCCCAAGATTTCCTGGTAACAAGCGATCGCATTTTCTAGATTCTCTGCCCTCTCCCCAAGGATTCTGCTGTAGTAGGCAAGCCCCAGATTATTCTGAGTCATTGCCCATTTTTCGGGGTACGCGGTGCGGGTGTAAACTTCCAAGGCTTCCCAGTAACAAGCGATCGCATTTTCGAGATTTTCTCCCCTCTCCTCAAGGATTCTGTCGCGGTAGGCATTTCCCAGATTGTGCAGAGTCATTGCCCAATCTTCCGGGTAGGCGGTGCGGGTGTAAATTTCTAAGGCTTCCCAGTAACAAGCGATCGCATTTTCTAGATTCTCTGCCCTCTCTCCAAGGATTCTGCTGTAGCAGGCAAGCCCCAGATTATTCTGAGTCGTTGCCCAATATTCGGGGTAGGCGGTGCGGGTGTAAACTTCTAAGGCTTCCCGGTAACAAGCAATGGCATTTTCTAGATTTTCTACCCTCTCCCCAAGGAGTCTGTTTCTGTAGGCATTCCCCAGATTATTCTGAGTCTCTGCCCATTTTTCGGGGTACGCCGTGACGGTGCGAATTTCCAAAGCTTCCCGGTAACAGGCAATGGCATTTTCTAGATTTTCTGCCTTCTCCCCAAGGATTCTGTTTCTGTAGGCATTACCCAGATTATTCTGAGTTGCTGCCCAATCTTCCGGGTATGCCGTGCGGGTGCGTACTTCCAAAGCTGCCTGGTAACAGGCAATGGCATTTTCGAGATTATCTGCCTTCTCCCCAAGCAGTCTGCTGTAGTAGGCAACTGCCAGATTATTCTGAGCCGTTGCCCATCTTTGGGGGTACGCGGCGCGGGTGTAAACTTCCAAGGCTGCCCGGTAACAGGCAATGGCATTTTCTAGATTTTCTGCCCTCTCTCCAAGGATTCTATTTCTGTAGGCAACTGCGAGATTATTCTGAGTTTGCGCCCATTTTTCGGGGTGGGCGGTGCGGGTGCGAACTTCCAAAGCTGCCCGGTAACAGGCAATGGCATTTTCTAGATTATCTGCCCTTTCCCCAAGGATTCTCTCGCTGTAGGCATTTCCCAGATTATTCTGAGTTTGCGCCCATTTTTCCCGGTTATTTTCGCGGCTGTGCAGCACGAGCTCGTAGCCCGCAATGGCAATTTCTACAGTCTCGCTTCTCCTGCCCAGAGGAAAATTCTGAATATCAATGCAAAGATTTTCGAGTAAATCCGCCCTGATTTCCCGCATCTCGGCATCGGCGTCATTCAAGGTGGCACTTGCCCACTCTCGCAATACTCCCCTAAATCCTTCATCCAATTTATCCAGGTTGTCTCGGAGAATGGCATAGACGGGTTGCGCATCTCCCCCGCCTTCGTATTCTGCCTGCAATAACGCCTGCAAAAAAGAAGCATACGCTTGAGGAGTCTGCGTCTCTCCCATCGCCGCCCCTAACTGTGCTGCTAGCTGGCGCAAAAATTCTGCCGCATTTTCCTCTCCCTGCTGCGCGTATATTTCCGCTACTGCCTCGCACGCTTGCAGGAAGCCGCTATCTATCAAATCGGCATTCGCTGCTAATATCTCCCCTTCCTCTCCATTCGGGCACGTCAGCAGTTGCTCGATGAGATTCCAATAAGCTCGCTGGCGCTCCTCACCATCCGCTGGCGGTGCATCCACTTGCGTCTGTATAATAGAATACAATCCTCGCAATAAATCTGCCAATTCCTGCCGCCCGTCTGCCTGCACCTGGGCTGCGACTTCTTCCACTACCTGCAGCAAGTCGCTGTCGAGGAGGGCGCGATTTTCTTGCAAGAGCGCTATTTCTTCCCCCCTGGGGCAATTCACTAGGGCTTCGATGAGGGTAAGGCAGGCTTGCAGGCGTTGCTCATTCATAGTTGTGCTTTTGGCGACTATTTGTTATTGTAGCGCTCGCTTGAATCAATGTCGGAGTTTTGTATAAATTCTTAACTCGCTTGGCGGCTGACAGGGCTGAAAATTGGTAGCGACAGCGGAGCTAGAAACCCGGTTTTTTCAAAAAACCGGGTTTCTGAAAGTGTCGCAACTTAACTTCAATCTTTGCAGTTAAGGCGAGTGCTGTTTTTGTTGTTGTTGGGAAATTGAGGAAATATCCCCACCTTGCCCGCTGGGTAAACTCGGTTGATTTGTGTCTTTACTTTTGAGAGTAAATCGGCTGCGTATTCCTGCGGCGAGTGTTTTTCGGTTCATCAGGGCGGCACAAAATCTCCACATTCCCAAACCGGCAGCCAGGCTGATCAAAAGAACTATAAAAAAGCTATCAAAAGAGCGAGAAATAACAGGTTTGGTGGGAATTTCATCGGGAGTTTGTTTAATCCAATAGGGGGCGACAGCAGCAACTATCGCCGATGTTCCTATTCCAAATCCGATTAATTGTACAGTTTTTTGCAAAGTGCGATCGCTCTCAGCTTGATCGACTTCTGCAATACCGCGAACGCTATTTATCATCTGTTCAAACAGTTCTTTTCCAGGGGTGAAATATTCAATATCGGTTTTGATTTGCGCCCGCCACTGTTCGGCAGTGCGCGAGAAATCTTGCCAAAATTGAGGAACATCGCCGATTTCTTGGATTTTCTTCAGATTATATTTATAATTGTGAATATTGGTAGAAATCGCCGTAAGGTGCGCTTGCAAGTCTCGCAAGCAGCAGGAATAGTCGAGATAATCTTTGGGCAGGGTTTTCAGCAGAGTATTTAGCTCGTCTAGGCGCGTTGGGCGGTTGCCAGCTAGCGCGGAAAAGGCTCGGATTTGTTTCTCTAGCTGGCTGTAGAATTCCCGCGCCTTCGGGTAGCGATTGCGGGCTTCCTGATAAATGAAGCGGATTTTGTGCCAGCAGCAGAGCAAATAGAGCAGCCAGTCGTTGGCTTCCTGCGCGAGGGCGGGCGTGTTGGCAGCGGTATTATTGATTGAGATGAGAATGCGGCATTGTTGGGTGACATCCTGCGAATTGTCGGAGTTGGTTGCTTGGTATTCAAATAGGAGACTGCCGAGCAGGGTGCCTTGATTCACGAGTACCGGGTTAAAAGAAGTTCCCGCCATTAACTGGATGGCGTAGTCTTCAGCGAGGGCTTTGCAGTCGTCATCGCTTCCCGTCACCTCTCCATAAATCCAGAGGGTTTGCCCCAAGGAAGCTTGTATCGAATCAGGCAGGAACGATTTTGGCTGGAAGTGCGCAAGCTCCAGTTTATCAATGGGGCGGCTTTTTTCTGGGAAAAGGCTGAAATCGACGGCGTAGGTGTCGTTGAGCAACAAAGGTTGAATGCTGCCTTGTATCTTGAAAGCTCCTTGTGTGGGTATGCCCTTCATCTCGATTTTCTTCCCTGAATGCGTCAGCCAGGGGTTTTGTTGCTCTTTTTGGCTCGTGGGCTCGTATTTGCCGTTTTCGTAGCAAATTAGCTTTGAGCGCAACTCTTTTAATTCGGGAAATTTCAGCGTCTCGCCGAGTTTGACGAGATTTTCCCACAAATCCTCGGCACCAGCCGTCACCTCATCGGGAGCGTCGGTGAAGATGTGGCACAGATGGAAGGCATACAAGTCGAGATAGAAATTATTCACGGCTGACAGTCAGAGAAAGTGGGCATGGGGCATGGGGCATGGGGCATGGGTAATGGAAGTTTTCGCTTTCTCCCAATTGCCCCTTCTCAAGGGGAGCATCCCGATTTTGTCGCTCCTGGTGAGGAGGGCGAAGGATTCGGATTCTAAATTATCGAGTTTGATAGCTAGATTACTCGCCCGTCGGGCGATGATTTATCAGACACTACCGATAACCTTCATTCCGAATGCTTCGCCCTGCCGCCGTTACTCGCTTTGTAGGGGCGATGCTATCGGGAAAAACCCCGCACCCGCGCTCGCCCCGTCGCGCGTTTACGATTTGGGCGGTTGAGTGTCGGGGTTGGGGAGAGGGGTATTTTTGGTAAGCGATTGGATGCGCTGCGCTAAAGTCGCTTCGCTGGTTTTTCCCGACTCGGTAAAGCTGGCACCGGCGATTTTCGTGCCTGTCAAGTCAGCGCCGGCAAAGGGATTGCTGGCTTGTAACCGAGCCTGGTAAGCCTTCTGAATCTCGGCACGGGAGGGCACTTGCAGCCATGCCACAATCGCCCGGGCAAGGGCTGCGTCATTATCCGGCAGTGTCTCGGCGAATGCCTGGAAATCTGCCCAATGCTCTACAAAGAGCTGGCTTGTTTTCTCATCCTGAATCAAGGCGATAAAAATTTCTATCTTTTTTGCATCTCCAGACATTTCCTGCTCTCCTTGCCCAACTGCACAAAATGCCGCCCAGTGGTAGGGTGACTGGTAGGGTTTGGCATCCCAGCCTTGCTGTTGCGCCATCCCAGTAAAATGGTTGCGCAATCCATACTGCCAGAAATTTTGCAGCATCTGGCATGATTCCACCCAATCCAGAAAGCCTCGCACGGTGGTATCCCGCAACCAGCGCTGGGCGATGTTGAGGGATACTGCTATTTTACCCGGTTGCGCGGCGAGCTCTTCATAAAACTTAATCATTAATAGGGCGGTGGAAAATTGGTTGACGCTCCACTGGCTGACAACGACGCTGGGAGAGCCTGCCATCATCATCCCCGCCGACAAGCTGTAATATTCGTCGCTGCTGTTGGTGAAATCAATTAAGCCGGTTTCGCAGGCGGAGAGGGTGACGAGGCTGCACTGACTGAGGTTGAAGTGCTCGAAGATTTCGGCGAGGGTGAGGGTGCCGTCGGCGAGGCTCAAGCCGGAATCGAGGGGAGCGTTGAAATTAAAGTAGCCGTGGCAGGAGAAGTGGAGGCAGTGCGCGGAGAGCAACTCTGCCCACAGTTGGGTTTTTTTGGTGGTTTCGTCTGGTTTCAACAGCACTGACTTTTTGGCTTCGGCACGGAGCAACACCTGACGCTGGGCGAAGATTTCCCGGATGGCTTCTACTTCCATGTCGGCACAGATTAAGTCTCCGGTAGGGTTTTGAATGCCGATGAGGTGCTGGAATTTGCGGCGCTGGAATTTTTTCACTTGCGCGAGCAGTTGGCAACTGGGGGCATAGCTGACGCTCTGGAAGCCGTCGAGGAGAGATTTTTTGCTGCCGCTAAAGGATGCGGGGAGGGCGTGCAGCGGGAAGAGGTGCAGGTAACGATGGGGAATGAGAATTAAATGCTGGCAAGGTTTCGGCAGGTGGGCGAGGATTTCATCGAGGTGGAGAATCTCTGCCAACTGCTGCAGGCGAGCTGCCATGCCGCCATCCCATTGCTCGTGCAGTTGTTGGGCTTTTGCTCGCGCTTCGGTTAGTTTTGCCTGCAATTCTACTCGCTTCGCCTTGTCTGGCTCTTTTTGTAGGGCGATTTCGGCTTGTTTTGCTTCAATTTGCGCTGTTTTGAGTTCGTTGTACAGCCGCAGGTACTCGTTACGCCAAGTCTCTAATTTTGTCAAGTCTTCTGGCGCAGATTTCCAAATGAAGGGCTGCTTGCTGTCGGCAGTGAGAATGAAGGCGCGGAAACAATCGTTAAAAATATACCACTGGATAATCGCGGTGCTGTCATCGAGGAGGGTTTGAATTTGCTGAAACTGGATGGGCTCGTAAGGGTAAAGTCGATTGTACTCTTCGCGCAGGTGGGTGAGGCGGCTGTTGTCGGGAGTGGCAGCGGCGGCGAGGTTGCCCTTTTCGATAGCGATTTCCTGCCGCAACCGCCGCAGTTGATTGCGCTCGGTTTCGGGTATCTTGCCTTTGGGATATAAATCGCGGGTGGCGAGCAGCTCTACCAAGATGCGGGATTTGCTGCGCTCGACATATTCTATGGCTTCCGCATCCCTGCCCAGCTCCAGGCAAACTTCTACCATATTTCGATAGAGTGTATTCCATTCTTCTGCGAGTTTTTGTTTGGCTGCATCGCCGGAGACTATCTCGCCGCGCAGGAATTCTACCGTATCGATGGCGGCAGCAAAGGCATCGCGGGCGTCGCTCAACCGTCGGGCATCTCGGCACGCTAAACCGAGGTTGAAGAGCGTTTCTGCATGGTTTTGGGGAAAAGATTCTCGGGTGTAAACTTCCAATGCTGCCCGGTAACAAGCGATGGCATTTTCTAGATTCTCAGCCCTCTCCCCAAGGATTCTGTCACTGTAGGCATTTCCCAGATTATTCTGAGTCGCTGCCCAATCTTCGGGGTACGCCGTGCGGGTGCGAACTTCCAAAGCTGCCCGGTAACAAGCGATGGCATTTTCTAGATTCTCAGCCCTCTCCCCAAGGATTCTGTCACTGTAGGCATTTCCCAGATTATTCTGAGTCGCTGCCCAATCTTCGGGGTACGCCGTGCGGGTGCGAACTTCCAAAGCTGCCCGGTAACAAGCGATGGCATTTTCTAGATTCTCAGCCCTCTCCCCAAGGATTCTGTCACTGTAGGCACCTCCCAGATTATTCTGAGTCGCTGCCCATTTTTCGGGGTACGCCGTGCGGGTGTAAACTTCCAATGCTGCCCGGTAACAAGCGATCGCATTTTCTAGATTCT
>CAYOOD010000105.1:0-27017 GCA_964405435.1 uncultured bacterium | reverse complement strand
CTCCGGGATATATAAAAAAATGTAACAATACTAAGTTAGCCAACTTGGTATAAGTTTTTCAGCAGGATTGCTCAAATAAGTATATTAACAGTCTATCCGCTTGTAAGTTAACTTTGAATTTACGGAATTTCAATAAAATTTTGTAAAGAGAGTGTAAAGCGCGCTTAGCGATCGCAAATACACGGCACGTCAGGGGCTTGGCCGATTGCTGGCGTATCGGGGGATTCGCTCTGGCAGGCGAGAGCTTCACGCGAGGATCTCAACTTTTGTTTAGTTTCCAATTGAAACCCTTGCAGTATTCGCTGCTATTCTCATTGTCCCCTTGCGGATGGCGCTTTTCAAGTCTGACGGTCGATCGATCCGCCTGTCTATTTCCGGCGCTTGTCTAGCCCGTCACGCAGTACGGGCTTTCAATCCTCCCCCGCTCGGTGATTCACAAGATTTGTGGCAGGCTTTTTCAACAATTAGGCCCGCTTTCAAGTAAATTTACCGAGCGATCGCGACTGATACAATGAAAATTTACATGAGTGGTGCGAATTTGGCTGCAGTCAATCCCGACTGAGGCTGGAAAGGTTTTCCACTTTTTCACCCGCAGCGCGTCTGGCATGCAGACGTCGAGCGGGAATGGCAGCACAACCGCCCTTCTAGAATTGGTAGTGCGGGCGGGGACGCCCGCTGCTCTGTAGCGTTTGGGGACTTCTCCACTCCCAATGATGGCAATTATTTTTGCTCATCTACCTATCCCCTACTTCTCGTCGCCCTTAATATCTCGTCGCGACGTTTTTGCCGCCGATCGAGTGCCCTCATGGTTATCGCGGTCTTTCTGAAAAACGCTTTAAAAAAACTCGAATCCATTCCCTTCATTAGAAAATTTTCCTATTCAATGGCGATTGAATTCAATTGCTCTAATCGAAAAACCTGCCGAGCCAAAGCTCTGTAGCCAGTCAGAACCTCACCCGCCACATTCTGGCTACAGAGCTAGAGAAAGCGTCCTTTTCTCCCGCGACAGCCGCTCCGAGAGTTCTTTGAGGCTTGGTTTCCAGAAGTCAACTGCTGCCGGAGGAGTATGGCCATATCAAGCTCCTGATAAAGTTTAGTTTATTTATATACAGCCAATGTCGCTGATTTGTCGAGGTGGCGAAACACTCGCGTCCGATACCCCGGCTCTGGGATCGGGCTTGCTGTTGAAAGCAGCCAGCGCCATCCATACAAATGCCGGTGGAAAGATAATTCAGTAATTTTACGGACAGGATCGTCCGAGTTTCTACGGTTTGAGAATTTCTAAGTTTTACCGATGCCTCCGCCACACGAGAACGCCTAGCATCGAATTATCGGCGAGTTTCCGCTCAGATCGAGTTTCCCCAGTTAAGCACTTGAACTCAAAGGGGTTCAATCTGCCAAAAACCGGTTTTATTACGTTGGTTTCTGAGAATCGTGCCCGTGTATACTATAACCGACTTGTTACAAAACTATACAAAAAGTTCTGACTAGCTAGCGGGGCTTTTGAGATTCAACAGTTCTAGGAGTAGCGCGCTATGTTTATTGCCGACGATCGCCCAAACAACTTCGATAACGTGATCGACCTGTCCGCGCGAGGGCGGACAGCGGACAAACCGCACGCCCCGGGGAATGGTTTTCTCAAAGAAGCCAGCGTTTCAGCAAAAAACACGCAAGATTATATCATGCGCTTGTTGAAACAGCCGCTTAGCAGCAGCAAGCTTTGCGCCGACCTCGATCCTTGCCAGAAAGAGCAAGACCTCCGTGCCGAAGTAGACCAGCTCAGACGGCAGTTGCACGCTTCAGAAGCGCGCTTCCGCAATGTCATCGACAAGACGGCTGACGCGATCGTCATCGTCGATCGCCGGGGGCGGGTTCAGTTTGCCAACCCGTCGGCAGAAGATCTATTTAACGGCACGACAGACGAACTCGCAGGTCAAGATTTTTTCGGCACGCTGGTGGTGGAACGGCAAGCGTGCGAAATCAACACCGGCACGATCCGCAGTCAGCGCCAACCCCTGGCAGCGGGCACGCGCGTGGTGCAAACGCAAGTTGAGGTGAGGGGTTTTGGAGGTTGCAGCGCGATCGCTGAAATGCGCATCGTCGAAACCGAATGGGACAACGAGCTGGCCTTTTTGGCCTCCCTGCGCGACATCACCAACGCCTGGGAAACCCTCGAAGCCCTGCGCATTAGCGAAGCGCGCTTGCGAGAACAAACCCAGCAAATCGAGCAAACCCTCTGCCAACTCAAGCAAACTCAAGCCCAACTGGTTCAGAGCGAAAAAATGTCTTCTCTCGGGCAACTGGTGGCCGGCGTTGCCCACGAAATCAACAATCCCGTCAATTTCATCACCGGCAACCTTTACCACGCCAATAACTACGTCGGCGAACTCCTCGACTTGTTGCACCTTTACGAGCAGCACTATCCCAAACCCGCTGCCGAAATTCAAGCCCGCAGGGAACAGCTAGATCTGGAGTTCCTGCTAGAAGACTTTCCTAAACTGATCTCTTCCATGACTGCAGGAGCCGAACGCATCCGCTCCATCGTCCAGTCCCTGCGCAACTTCTCGCGCCTCGCTCACGCCGAGATCAAGTCAGTCAACCTTCACGAAGGCATCGAAAGTACCCTGCTGCTGTTGCACAGCCGCCTGCAATCCCAGCACGGCGAATCCGCAATTGAGATCGTCCGGGATTTCGGCGACTTGCCCGAGGTGGAGTGCTGCCCGGGCGAGATCAATCAAGTGTTGATGAACGTCATCTCCAATGCGATCGACGCCCTGGAACACCAACCGACACCGCGCGCCATCTCGATTCGCACTGAAATCGGGCATCGGACACCGGGCATCGGGCATGGCGAAGGCAGCCCGTGCCCCACGCCCCACGCTCCATGCCCCATGCCCCACGCCCAATTTGCTATCATTCGCATTGCCGACAATGGCCCTGGCATGAGGGAGGAGATTCGCCGCCGGGTGTTTGACCCATTTTTTACCACGAAACCGGTGGGACAGGGCACGGGATTGGGGCTGTCTATCTCCTATCAAATCATCGTTGAGAAGCACGGCGGGGTCTTGAAGTGCATTTCCGATCCCGGCAGGGGAACGGAGTTTTGGATTGAGATTCCGATCCGCTTTCAGTCCCGCAACAGTCCAAAGCGATCGACTTTAAGTGAGTGCTTAAGCTAGGTCGTGTTTTTTCCTTCATCGAGCCTCGCGTGAGGGAGCTGGCTATTCAGGGGTAGCCCGAGCCTTTCTGCTATCAGCGCTTCAAAGAACCCCCCGCTAGAAAAGCGCTTCACGCGCTGGGGGACTTCGACACTCTGTCGCAGGAAAAGTCAGGATAAGTTATTTTTTGGAGGGTGCTGAGAAACGAGCAAAAATAAACAGTAAAAATTCATCCACAGAAAGAATACTTAGTTTGGCCGGCATGATTTTGGCAAAAGCGCCCTTGCCAGCAGTTGGCGGTTGCGAGCTGCTGTAGAGCGATCGCTGCGCCCGTTTATACTCGGATTGTCTGTCAGGGTTCGACAGTCCTGTCATTTTACCTGCCCGAATTGAACGATACGGCAAACTGTGGCATCTCATATCAACTCATATCAAGAAAAAATATCCGGCACATTTGACGCAACGTGAAGTCTCTTTTCCCCGATTCGAGACGGCAGGGGAAAAGGGGAGAAGGCAAGAAGGGGAGAAGGTGAGAGGCAAAGCGGGGGAAATGAAGGGAGAGAGACACAAATAAACGGCTGTAGAGAAAAATTTTCTCTCCTTTACAGGCATTTTCGTCGCTCCCGACAAGCTCAGCCCTCAGACGTGCCGGCAACCTCTCTTGAATAGCATATTAAGAAAAAATGTCAAAACCTGCATCATAGCGGTATTTTAGGTTTAAATAGCTATAGAATTGGGCTGGGGGAATTCTACATGGGAAACAGGACTTTTGACAGGCGATCGCCAGACAGCAAGAAACGCGCGAGACCACAAGAATTCTTCCTCGCTCTCGCATCCCCGATCTTCTGTCGGACAAAGCCGCAGAGGCACAGAGGCACGGGCTTGACTGGAGGAATATTTACTCAGGTAGATGCCACCCAGCTAGTTCAGCGGATAGATTTTATATGCGGTTGGCGCTTGGAAAGTTGAAATTTTCAATCGCAAGGCACTCAGATCGACGGATCGGAGCCGCCTGCCTCGCCAGCCAATCCCACTCAACGATCGGTATCCCGACTCGCGCTGAAAGGCTTAAACCGCAAGTCTTAGATAAAGATTAAAAACCAGTGTCTATGATTTGGTTATCTCAGAAAAAGTGTTTAAAGATTATTGGCGCGAACATTTTTCTAGAATTTAGGACAAAAATATTTTCCCTATTTTTGAAAAAATGGTTCGCCATAGGAAAATTTATCGAGGCGAAAAGCCGGGGGTTGTCTGAAGCCGAATCGCGCTGAAAAATTTGCATTTAGCAGTTGAAAATCAGTTTAAATCAGGGCTAGGAATAAGCAATATGTCGTGGAAAATTAACATCATAAAAAGACTGAATTTACTTAAAAAAAATAAGAGCGCAGGCAGCTTTTTGCAGGCGGTCAAACTGCGCTGTAGTTAAAGACAAATATAGATTGCTTTGACATGCAAAAGAAAAAATAATTGCCGTAAAAGATTAACCCACGCCGGGGAAATATTCTTCAGTATTTATGACGCAGCATTCAGGATTGAGCACTTTTTCAAATCACAGAAAGATGATCGAGCCCCAACAGAAACAAACAGAACATTCACGCGAAGAAAGTCAAACCCATGAAGCGCAGCGATCGCACGAGCAAAGCGGCGCTGAAAGAGCGAGTGAATTGCTCTCCTGCCAGAACGCCCGCACGCCCGCCGACGATCGCCCGCCGGCGATCGAGCTAATCGCCGTAGCGCGATCGCTCCTGAATGCCAGCAGCTCGGCAGCGTGGCTGGTCGATCGCGGCGGCAGGATCTTGGCAGCAAACGCAGCCGCCTCTTCTTCAGAGATCGATCCCGCCCGCAGAGAGCACGAGCGAGTCACCGCCTCCCTTTTCGATCGACTGCCGCCGCAGCGCGCCAGCGTTCTCAAAGCCAAAATGGACGAAGCAATCAGGACATCAAAACCCGTGCGGTTTGAAACCCAGCAGGAGAACCGGCTTGTAGAATACAGCGCGCGCCCAGTTTTCAACGACCGGGAAATCGGCATCGCCCTGGCTATTTACGAAAGCGACATCACCGATCGCCTGCAAACCGAGGAAGCGCTGCGCCAGAAGCAGCATTTTATCGAACGCATCGCCGACGCCACGCCCAACATCATCTATATATACGACCTGGCAGAGCAGCGGAACGTCTACGTCAATTGTGCCGTTTTCAATATTCTGGGATACACGTCCGAGCAGATTCAAGCAATGGGAGGGCGGTTATTTCCAACCGTGCTGCACCCAGAGGATCTGGCCAACCTGCCGGCCCGACTGCAACAGCTCGGCGATCGCGAGGATGGCGAAATCCTCGAACACGAGTACCGGATGAGAAATGCTAGCGGAGAGTGGCGCTGGCTGATGAGCCGGGATACCGTCTTCACCCGCAACCCAGACGGCACGCCAAAGCAGGTACTCGGCACGGCACAAGACATCACCGAGCGCAAGCAGGTACTAGAAGCGCTGCGCTCCTCGCAGCAAATGCTGCGGCTGGTGATGGACAATATCCCCCAAGCAATTTTCTGGAAAGATACCAACTCGGTGTTTTTAGGCTGCAATCGCAAATTTGCAGAAGATGTCGGTGTCGGCTGCGCGGAGAACCCGATCGGCAAAACAGACTGGGATTTGCCGTGTACCAAAGAACAAGCCGAAGCTTACCGAGACTGGGATCGGCGGGTGATGGCGGCAGATACGCCGGCATACCACATCATCGAGCCCCTGCGCCGAGCCGACGGCCAGCAAATTTGGCTGGACACCAACAAGGTGCCCCTGCACGACGCTTCCGGGAGAGTCGTAGGCATCTTGGGCACCTACGAAGACATCACCGATCGCCTGCGGGTGGAGGAGCAGCTCAGAGCCAGCGAAGAACGCTTCCGCCTGCTGGTAGAGGGCGTCAAAGACTACGCGATTTACATGCTAGACCCGATCGGGCGCGTCCAGAGCTGGAATGCCGGAGCCGAACGCATCAAAGGCTACCGCGCAGCGGAGATTATCGGGGCGCATTTTTCGTGTTTTTACGAGCCGGAAGAGCGGGAGTGGGGCAAGCCAGACCGACAGTTGCAAGCTTGCGCGGTTGCCGGTCGGTTTGAGGATGAAGGCTGGCGGATGAGAAAAGACGGGTCCCGCTTCTGGGCGAGCGTGGTGATGACCGCCCTGCGAGACGAAGCGGGACAGTTGCGCGGGTTTGCGCAAGTCGTGCGCGACATCAGCGATCGCAGGCAGGCAGAAGAAGCCCTGCACAGGGCCAACCAACAGCTCGGCATCAACGTCGGCGAGCGCGCCAGCGAATTAAAAATCGCGATCGAACAATTGCACCAGGAAATCAGCCAGCGGGCGCGGGTAGAAGCGCAATTGCGCAAAAGCGAGCGGCAATATCGCTCGGTAGTGGACAACCTCAAAGAAGTCATCTTCCAAACCGACGAAGTGGGCTCGTGGGTATTCCTCAACCCAGCCTGGACGGAAATCACCGGTTTTGCCGTTGAAGAGAGTCTGGGCAAACTGTTCCTCGACTTCGTGCATCCCGACGACCGCCAGCGCAATATAGAATTGTTTAAACCGCTCATAGAAGGGCAAAAAGACTACTGCCGCCACGAAATTCGCTACCTCACGAAAGAAGGGAAAAGCTGCTGGCTGGAAGTATTTGTCCGCCTGACGCGGGACGATGAAGGGTACATCACCGGCACCGCCGGCACCCTCAACGACATCACCGATCGCGTCCAAGCCCTAACCGCACTGCGAGAAAGCGAGGAACGGTTCAGGAGGGCTTTTGAGGATGTGGCGACGGGCATGGCCCTCGTGGGACTCGACGGTCGGTTCTTGCAGGTCAACCGCGCCTTGTGCGAAATGCTGGGCTATTTGGAGTCAGAATTAACCGCCATGACGGTGGCGAACGTCACCCACCCGGACGACCTGCCGGTGAGCTTGGAAGTACACCGCCGCGTCCAATCCGGGGAGGAGCGCTACCAGCAGGTGGAAAGTCGCTACCTGCACAAAGACGGCCACGCGGTCTGGGCGCAGATGACGATTTCCCTGGTTCGGGATGCGGCAGGAGAGCCGCTCTATTACGTCTCGAAGATTCAAGACATCACCGATCGCGTCCAAGCCGAGGCGGCGCTGCGGGAATCGGAAACGCGCTTCCGCCAACTGGCAGAAAATGTCGATGAGGTCTTCTGGATTCTCGCGCCCGATCGCCGCCAGATGCTCTACGTCAGTCCCATGTACGAGCAGATTTGGGGCCGCAAGCGCGCCCAGCTCTACCGAGAACCGTTTTCCTGGCTGGACGCCGTGCATCCCGAAGACCGCGAGCGCGTCAGGGCTGCGGTGGAATTGTCCGATCGCAAGCTCGCCGAGTCGCCGTCTCTCGAGACGCTCGCGAACGAGGAGTATCGCATTATCCGCCCTGACGGCTCGGTTCGCTGGATCTGGGATCGCAGCTTTCCCGTGCGCAACGAGGCGGGCGAGGTTTACCGCATTTGCGGGGTGGCGAAGGATATTACCGGTCGCAAGCACGCGGAGGAAGAACTGTGCAAGGCCCTGGCGAAGGAGAAGGAGTTGAGCGAGTTGCGATCGCGCTTCGTGACGATGGTGTCTCACGAATTCCGCACCCCTCTGGCCACTATTTTGTCTTCTGCCGACTTGCTGCAATACTACCTCGAACAGGGGCCGCGCGATCGCCAAGATGACAAAAAACTCCAACACCTCGATCGCATTCAGACTGCGACCGTTCACATAAACCAAATGTTAAATGACGTCCTGGTAATTGGCAAAGCTGACGCCGGCAAGCTAGAATTCAACCCTGCGCCAATAGATTTGACCGCTTTCTGCCGCGATTTGACAGAAGAGATGCAAATCAGCGCCCTGCACACCCATTCGATATCTTTTGTGAGTGAGACGCTGCCGGGGGCACCTCCCCTCCAGGGAACAGGGCGATCGCATTTCTCCCCCTCTTTTGCTCCCCCCCTCTCCCCCTCCTCCCCCACTCCTCCTCTCCCCTGGATGGACGAAAAACTACTGCGCCACATCCTCAGCAACTTGCTCTCGAATGCACTCAAGTATTCTCCCAAGGGCGGTAACATCGAATTTAAACTCGCTTATCAGGAGAATATGGCCTTGTTTGAAATTCGCGACCCCGGCATCGGCATTCCGCCAGAAGACCAACAGCGCCTATTTGAAGCCTTCCACCGCGCCCGCAATGTCGGCGACATCCCGGGCACCGGCCTGGGATTAGCTATCGTAAAAAGAGCAGTAGATATCCACGGCGGTCAGATTGCCGTGAAGAGCGAAGTGGGTGCGGGTACGACCTTTACAGTGGCACTGCCCGTATTCCCCTCTGCGGAAGCCATTCCCGGAAACGCTCCACCCCTACCCGAGCTGCAATCTACCACGCCAAACACTTGCTTGCCTGATAGAGTTATCAGCCAGTTGGAGTCAACTTGATGCACAAAATTCTAGTGATTGAAGACGAAAAACCAGTATTGAGCAACATCCTAGAGATTCTCACCTCTGGGGGGTTCAATGCCATTGGTGCAGACAATGGTCTGGTCGGGGTGCAGTTGGCAAAGGAGCAGCTTCCTGATTTGATCGTGTGCGATATTATGATGCCGGCTCTCGACGGATACGGCGTCCTGACTCAGTTGCGCGGCGACCCGCTAACGGGGACGATTCCTTTTATTTTTCTCACCGCCAAAACTGACAAAACAGACCTGCGTCAGGGCATGAATTTGGGAGCCGACGACTACCTGACCAAGCCGTTTCGGCGCAAGGAGCTGCTCGAAGCGATCGACATTCGCCTCGCCAGACACGCCGCCGTCATGCAGCAATACGCGGCTGAACAAAAACGCGCTGAAGAGTTGCAGCGAAAAATTACCGAACTCCAACACGTCAGCGATACCCAAGAGGAACTCCTGAAAAAATTGATTTCTGAGTTGTGCAATCCCCTCTCTAATATTAACATGGCAATTCGCCTGCTCAAGGACCCGCCGCCCGGAGCCCAAAAAGAACGCTATCTGGAGATTTTGCAGGAGGAATTTCAGCGGGAAATTGCCCTAATCAATCAAGTCGCTGAGTTGCAAAGCTTGCTGACGCCGGACAACATCCGGCTGCTGCGCCAATTTAATTTACTCAACCGCACCCGCTCGTAAGCAGCGGATTCTGCGAACTGAAATTAACATAATATCGCTGATTCGCGCGAATAAACTAAAGAAACCAATGAAAAAAAATCTGGACTCGAAGAATAAATATCCTTCGAGAGTATGGGAAAATATCGGGTATATTTTTTTAGGTCGGGTTGAAAGCAAACTCTGTCTTTTCAGGAGCGAGGTCTAATGCGAAGGATTCTCGTGATCGAAGATGAGACTGTCGTGAGGGCTAATATTCTCGAAATCCTCGACTCGGACGATTTCGAGGCGATCGGCGCAGAAAATGGCAGGATCGGGGTGGAGCTGGCAAAAAAATACATTCCCGATTTGATTCTGTGCGATATTATGATGCCGGAACTCGACGGGTACGGGGTTCTCGATGCGCTCAGGAAAGATCCGGCGACGGCAGCGATTCCGTTTATTTTCCTGACGGCTAAGGCGGACAAAGGCGACCTGCGGCACGGGATGAATTTGGGCGCAGACGATTATCTCACCAAGCCGTTTCGGCGGCAGGAACTCCTCAAGGCGATCGCGACGCGCCTGGAAAAACAAACGGCTGTCGTCCACCGCTACAGCGCCGAACTCAAGCAAGTCGAAGAACGGCTCAATTATCTGGTTCATTACGACAATCTCACCAATCTCCCCAATCAACAGCTCTTGCGCGATCGCCTCCAACAGTTGATATTGCAAGCGAACCGCCTGCAACAAGGCTTAGCCGTTCTCTCCTTGGATCTCGATCGCTTCAGCCGCATCAACGAAACCCTCGGTCACGCCATCGGCAATCAACTGCTCAAAGCCGTAGCCCACCGACTCAGCGGTTGTCTGGGAACCGCTCACACCATCGCGCGCTTGAATTCCGATCAATTTGTCATCGTCTTGAGTCCCTCAAACCCCAGCCCCGATGCCGCGCGCATCGCTAAAATTCTCCTCAATGTCCTTTCTGAGCCCTTCCTGCTTCACGATCGAGAAATTTTCCTCACCGCCAGCATCGGCATCGCCCTCTATCCCAATGACAGCAGCGATATCGACAGCCTCCTCCAGCACGCAGACGCTGCCCTGTTCCACGCCAGACAGCAAGGTGGCCATCAATATCAGTTCTACACGCCGCAGATGAAGGGCCACCTTTCCCGCCTGCTGACCCTAGAGGCTGGACTGCGCTACGCGCTGGAGCGCTCGGAGTTGCAAGTCTACTATCAACCTCAAGTAGACCTGCAAACCGGTCGCATCGTCGGTGCCGAAGCCCTCTTGCGCTGGCAGCACCCGGAATTCGGGTTCGTCTCGCCGGCGGAATTTATTCCCATCGCGGAACAGAACGGCTCGATCGTGCCGATCGAGGAATGGGTTTTGCAGACTGTTTGCAGTCAATTGATGGCGTGGAATCGCGCCGGACTGCCGCCCTTGCGAATCGCCGCTAACCTGTCGGGACGCCAATTTTCTCAGCCAAATTTGAGTCAGCGGGTGGTTCAGATATTGCAAAGCACTGGCATTGACCCGCAATTTCTAGAATTAGAACTGACGGAAAGAATCGTTATTCAAAATGTTGAAGAAAATATTTCTAGTTTGAGAAGGTTAAAAGCTCTAGGAGTTCAAATATCAATCGATGATTTTGGGACGGGATATTCTTCTTTAAATTATCTCAAACAATTTCCCTTTGACACGTTAAAAATCGACCGCTGCTTTGTCCGCAATATCGACGAAGATGCCAAAAATGCGGCGATTACTAGCGCGATTATTCAAATGGCGCACAATTTAAATTTGCGCGTGATTGCGGAAGGGATCGAAACCGCAGGCGAACTGGCTTTCCTTTGCGATTGTCTGTGCGATGAAATGCAGGGCTATTTGTTCAGCCGTCCGGTTTGCGCCGCCGAATTTGAGGCGCTGGTGAGGTCGGGCAAGCGCCTGCCTATTTGAGCGCAGCGCGATCGCTCGGCGTTCATTTTCCTTCCCCTTTTTCTCCTGCTTCTCGTTCATTAGACGGACAAAAAATCTGCCCTTCGTTCTGGCGGATTTCGCTGATTTTTTCGCAGGAGGTGGGAGTTTTTATGGCGCGATTGGAAGTCGAAGAGGAAGCCGAGGAGAAAAAATAATGGGAGAGCTGGTAGGTGCCGTATAAAATGCCAGCCCAAGAACCCACCAGCAGGGCAAAAAAAAACGCGATCGCCAGGGTATTGACTGGCGTCCAAATAGGGTGGTAAACTTTCTCTGCTTGCAAGCGACTGACAGAGCGACGCTCTCGACCAGCCAGCACGACAATATAACAGCGAAGCAGCGGCAGGGATAGGCGAATGTCAACGGGATGTTTCCGCGATTGGCGGGCGGCAAAAACTCGCGCGATCGCCTGCACCTGATCGTCAGTAAACGTGGCGGCTATTTCCGGCGACAGTTGAGCAAAAAAATTTTCGAGGACGGGATCGGCATTCGGGCTATCTTTCACCGCAAGCTCCTTTCTATCAAGCAGTCGGTCGAACAAAGTGTCTAGATTGGGTTTCGGCTTCGGCAGCAACAAGGGGCAGTCATGGGTAAAGAATAATTGGCACGAGCGGCATTGCAGGCATTGTGCGGGAATTTTGCCGATGACCGAGGATCGATTAGCCGTTTCCGGATTGCCTGATGCTTGGCGGATACTCGGGCGAGTATACCCAGAATTTTGCGAAATGTAACAACTTCCCGTCAAGAGACTGCGGCTCGGAGGCGAGAAAATTCGCCGCTGGCGCTGCCCCCGCTGGCTGTTAGCTGCGAAACTGCCCGCCTTTCTCATTATCGATCGCGCCTTGTCTGGATGTCTTCAGAAAAAGCGCGATTCTTTGCCAGCGTCTTTCGGCTGTAAAACTGCTCGCGCCCCGTCCGATTCGGCTGCGTAATTTTTCGCAGCGCCCGGATTTTCGGAGCGTTCACATCGCGCTTGCACCGCCACCTCGAATCGCCCGGAGCCTCAGCCGCTCCACCTCAAGCTCGCCGCTGCATCAGTGATTTCTCGCAGCCGACTCGAAACCGGCTTCTCGCAAAAAATACGGAAAACGCTTTGTAAAAAGTTGCTTGTCGCCACAGATGCTTATAGAAGAATTCCTCTATTAATATGTAAGAGCAGCAAAACAACGGGGCCGCCTTCTGTCCAGTGGCCAAAAAGCGAACCCCCCGACGGAGCGCGGATGCGTGAGAATTTCTACAAATTGTCTCATTTCTCATTCAGCGGCGCAGGCACTCTCTCAAATTCCCTAGGGAAACTGGTTTGACCGATAAAGGAGAACCGACGTGAACGCGGACAACTTGGCAGAGCAGGTGCAAATTGTGCGGCAGCGATTGGCGCAATTGCGGCAGAGCGCGGCTGAATTGCCATTTATCGCGCCCGATATCGCTGCTCTCGCCACGGAAGTCGAAAATCTCGTCTCAGTTCAGGAGGCGATCGCGTCAGAATGCCAGCACTATCAGCACTTGTTCGAGTTCGCGCCGGATGCCTATCTCGTCACCGATGCGGGCGGCACCATCCGGGAAGCCAACCGCGCCGCCGCTGCCCTGCTGGAAGTCGCGCCCTCGTTTCTCCTCGGCAAACCCCTAGAAACACTGGCTGGCGAGTCGGCGCGTTCGGCTTTGCGATCGCAACTGGAGTCACTGCAGCGCTCGCAGGAAATGCGGCACTGGCAAACGGTACTGCTCAGGGGAAACAGCCAGCCCTTTCACGCCAGCCTCTCGGTGGCGCGCGCGGGCGCTGCCGCTGGAGAGCCGGGGGGCTGGGGCTTGTCAATCCGCGATTGTACGGAATGCGCCCGGGCGCGGCAGGCACTCGACGAAAGCGAAGCGCGCTTTCGCCTCCTCGCCGATACGGCACCGATGATGATTTGGATGTCGGGAACCGATGCCCTGTGTACGTTCTTTAACAAGCCCTGGTTGGACTTTACGGGGCGAACCCTCGAGGAGGAACTGGGCAACGGATGGATAGAAACTATCCATCCCGAAGATCTCGCCTACTGTTTCGAGACTTACCGAGCCGCATTTCGCGATCGCCAGCCCTACCAAATGGAATACCGCATCCGGCGGGCAGATGGCGAATATCGCTGGATTTTAGACAACGGCGTGCCTCGGTTTGCGCCTGACGGAGAGTTTGCCGGGTATCTCGGCTCGTGCAAAGATATCAGCGAAAGAAAGCTGGCTTTAGCGGCGCTGCAACAAAAGAACGAGCAACTGAATGCCGTTTTAAATGCCGTGCCCGGGTTTATTTCCTGGTTTGATTCCCAGGGGCGATACCTCGGCGTTAACCAGCAGTTGGCGGAAAGTTGTAATTTGTCTCCTGACGCTTTTGTCGGGCAAGAAATCGGCTTTCGCAACGGCAGCCCGCAACTGGTTGAGTTTATGCGCCAGTTTCTGGGTAGCTCGGATGTGAAAGCTAGCCGCGTTATTGAAACAAACGTCAAGGGCTCGACGCGCAAGTTTTTAATCGCCGCGCAGAAATACCAGCAAGGCAGTGCAGCAGTTGCGGTTGGAATTGACATCACAGAGCAGGCGCGGGCACAGGAAGCCCTGCGCCAGAGTGAAGCCAACTATCGCGCCATCATTCACGCCATCCCGGATCTGATCTTTCGTCTCAGCCGAGAGGGCATTTTCTTGGATTTCCAATCAGCAGGAGTCATTCAACCTTTTATACCTGCCTCTCTGTTTTTGGGGAAATCGATGTTTGAAGTATTGCCGTCCGAACTGGCTGGGCGGTGTTCTCGCGCCCTCGCGCAAGCGCTTTCTACCGGTGAGATGCAAACCATCGAATATGAACTGGAAATTGCCGGAGAAATCTATTACTATGAGACGCGCATGGTGGCTTGTGCGGCGGATGAAGCGATCGCGATCGCCCGCGACATTACCCAGCGCAAGCAGGCAGAAAAAGCCCTGGAACGCAGCGAAGCTAAATTTCGCTCTTTAATTCAGAATAGCTCCGATATGATTGCTCTCCTTGACGGAGAAGGCAGAATTTTATATACCAGCCCTGCTAGTCAAATTAATTTAGGATATAGAATAGAGAATTCCGGAGAAATTAATTATTTTGATTGGGTAAATCCTGAAGATTTGCCAAGGGTTTTGCAAAAATTTAGGAATTTACTCGGCAAATCCGAAAGCGTGATTTCAATAGAGTACCGCTATCGACATCAGAACGGTTCGTGGGTTTGGCTGGAGTCTACCGCTACCAATCTGCTCGACAATCCCAATGTCGGCGGTATTGTGATCAACTCGCGAAACATCACCCTTCGCAAAATTACTGAAAGAGCGCTGCGATCGAGCTACAATCAGATTCGCCTGATTGCCGACAACTTGCCCGCCCTGATTGGCTCAGTCGATCGCGAACAGCGCTATCGCTTTGTCAACAAAAAATATGAAGAGTATGTCGGACTGCCGGCCAGACAAATTCTCGGCCAACACGTCCAGTCTATCATGGGCGAGCCGACTTACCAACAAATGCAGCACTATATCGAAAGTGCCCTGGCGGGAAAAACCGTCACCTTTGAAATTGCGGTGGTTTTCCGTGACGGGCAAAACCCCCACCTGCTGTTCACGCTGGTGCCGTCACTCGACGAAATGAGAGCCGTTCAGGGGTACTTGATGTTGGCGCAAGACATCAGCGATCGCAAGCAAATCGAGGAGGCGCTGCAAGCCTCGCAGAAAATGCTGGAATTGGTGATCGACAATATCCCGCAAGCGATATTCTGGAAAGACAGAAATTCTGTTTTTCTGGGGTGCAATCGGACTGTCGCCATTCAGGCAGGGCTGCAGTCAACAGCGGAAATCGTCGGGAAAACCGATTACGATTTGTCCTGTACCAAGGAAGAAGCCGATTTTTTCCGAGAAACAGACCGGCGGGTGATGGCAGAAGATAAGCCAGAATATCACATCGTCGAGACGCTGCACCTCGCCGATGGCAAGCAGATTTGGCTGGATACGAGCAAGATTCCCCTGCACGACGCGGCAGGAAATGTGACAGGGATTCTCGGAACTTACGAAGATATCACGGAGCGGAAGATAGCAGAAGAAGCCCTGCGCGCTCAAGAGAGAAAATTCCGCGCGATCTTCAACAATACCTACCAGTTTACCGGGCTGCTGACGCCGGACGGAATTCTGCTAGAAGCCAATAAGACGGCGCTGGATTTTGGCGGTTTGCAGGAAGAAGAGGTGTTAGAACGTCCGTTTTGGGAAACGCGGTGGTGGAGTGGTTCGCCAGAAACTCAAGGGCGATTGAGAGAGGCGATCGCGCTTTGCGGGCGCGGAGAATTTGTCCGCTACGAAGTAGACGTCAGGGGCGCTGGCGATCGCGTCGCGACGATCGATTTTTCCCTGAAATCGATTTTTGACGAAAGCGGCGCAGTGACGCTGCTGATTGCAGAAGGCAGGGACATTACAGAACTCAAGCGGGTTCAAAAAGAGCGCGATCGCTTTTTCAACAATTCCCTCGATCTGATGGCGATCGCGGACTACGACGGCTATCTGCGCCTCGTCAACCCCGCCTGGGAAACCGTGCTCGGATATGCCAAAGAAGAAGTAGA
Organism: uncultured bacterium; assembly: GCA_964405435.1. GTDB lineage: Bacteria > Cyanobacteriota > Cyanobacteriia > Cyanobacteriales > Oscillatoriaceae > DVEG01. The sequence goes on along the minus strand of CAYOOD010000105.1, from coordinate 11,181 downwards.
AGGCAAGCACTTCACCGAATTCATTCACCCCGATGACGTAGAAGCATCGCGATCGTCAGCGCAGAAACAAATACAGAGCGATCGCCCGACTTTTGCCTTCGAGAATCGCCATCGCTGCAAAGATGGTTCCTATCGCTGGCTGTCTTGGAATACCGTTTGTTTCCCACAGGAAGGCATCACCTACGGATTCGCTCGCGACATCACCGATCGCAAGCAAGTCGAGAAAACGCTGCAAAAACTCAACGAAGAACTCGAAAGGCGCGTGCAGGAGCGTACCAATGCCTTGCGCGGGCTCAACCGCCACCTTTTAGGAGCGATCGTCGATCGCAAGCGTGCCGAGCAGGAGCGACAGCAGAGCAAAGAACGGTTTCGTCATTTAGTCGAAACCACCAGCGATCTCGTCTGGGAAGTGAATGAAAAAGGGGTTTATACTTATATCAGCTCCAAAGCGCGGGAAATCTTGGGATACGAGCCAGAAGAAATAGTCGGCAAAACGCTCTTTGAGATGATGCCCGAGGCAGAGGCGGAGCGCGTTGCCGCACTGAGTGCCACGATAGTAGCGGAACGCGGGGTATTTCAATATGTGGAAAATATCTACCTCCACAAAAACGGGCAGCCGATCGCGCTAGAAACGAGCGGCGTTCCCTTTTTCGACGCCCAGGGAAATCTCCTGGGCTATCGCGGCATTCACCGCAACATCAGCGATCGCAAGCACGCCGAGGAGGCGATTCGGCAAATACAGGAGCAACTGCAAGCGATTATCGATAATTCTCCGGCAGTTATTTACTTATTGGACTCTCAAGGGAGATACCAGCTCGTCAACCGCAGCTACGAAACCCTTTTCGGCATCAGCCGCGAGGAAATCGCAGGCAAAACCCCCTACGAGATCGCACCCCGCGAGATAGCGGATGTTTTTGCAGCGAATAACCGCCAGGTGATAGAAACTGGACTTCCTCTCAAACTAGAAGAGATGGTTCCGCACGCCGACGGGCTGCACGCATACTTCACGGTTTTGTTTCCCCTGCGCGATCTCAGCGGCGTTCCCTACGCAGTCGGCGGCATCTCCACAGACATCAGCGAAAGCAAAAAGGCACAAGAAGCGCTCTCAGAAAGCGAGGAACGCTATCGGTTGATGGCAGAAAACGCCAATGACCTGATTTCGCGCCACTCGCCGGATTTTACCTACCTCTACGTCTCGCCCGCGTGCCGCGCCCTGCTGGGATACGAACCCGAAGAACTGGTGGGCCATTTGGCGTGTGAATTTTTTCACCCAGAAGATTTGGCTGCCATCCGCGAACGGCGTGCCTCCTGCATTACTGGAGACTTGCCGCGCGTTTATACCATTACCTACCGCATCCGCCGCAAAGACGGCAGCTATATCTGGTTTGAAACCACCGGCAAGCGATCGTTTCACCCGGATACCGGAGAAGTGACAGGAATTCTAGCGGTTTCGCGGGATATCACCCACCGCAAGCAAGCCGAAGAAGCCCTGCGGGAGAGCGAGAGGCGGTTGCGCGTGGCCCTCGAAGCCGCTCAGATGGGGACTTGGGACTGGGAAATCCCCACCGGAAAGATTGTTTGGTCGCAGAAAACTGAGGAGATTTTTGGCTTCGCTCCCGGCACCTTCCCGGCAACCTTGGAGGCGTTTGTCAACTGCATCCATCCCGACGACCGCCACTTGCTCGACCGGGCAATCGCTCGCGCCTTTGCGGAAGGGATACCCTACAACATCGAACACCGGATCATTTGGCCCGACGGCAGCCTCCGCTGGGTTCAGGGGAAGGGCGACGCCCTGCGGGACGAAACGGGCCAACCCTCGGGCATGAGCGGCGTGGTTGCGGACATCACCGATCGCAAGCTTTCAGAAGAGGCCCTGCGCGACAGAGAATTCAAGCTCCGCACGATTATCGATAATAGCAACGACGCAATTTTTATCAAAGACACGGAAGGACGCTATGTGCTGATCAATCCGGCAGGAGCCCGGTTTTTCGATCGCCCGATTGAGGAAATTTTGGGCAAGCGGAACGAGGAGCTAATCGACCCAGAAATTAGCCGGAAAATTGAGGAAGAAGATCGGCGGATCGTGGCGGGCAAACTCACTGAAATTGACGAACAAGTTCTCGAATTCAACGGCGTCAAACGCACTTTTTTATCGACGAAGTGCCCCTATTTGTCGCCGTCGGGCGAGTTGCTGGGCATGGTGGGGATTGCCCGCGACATTACCGAGAGCAAGCTCTCAGAACAGGCGCTGCGCGAAAGCGAAGCTCGCTATCGCCTCATGGCGGAAAACTCCACCGACATGATTACTCGCCACTGTCCCGAGGGAATATATCTCTACGCCTCGCCGGCGTGCCGCACTTTGCTGGACTACGAACCCGAAGAACTGGTGGGACGTTCTCCTTATGAGTTGTTTCACCCGGAAGATGTGGCAGCCATTCAAAAATCCCACGCGGATGTTCTAGAACTGCCGGATATTTCTACCGTCAGCTATCGCATCCGCCGCAAGGATGGCGATTATATCTGGCTGGAAACAACGAGCCGGACGGTGCGCGATCGCGACACGCGGGAGGTGCTGGAAATCGTCGCGGCTTCCCGGGATATCACCGATCGCAAGCGGGTAGAAATTGCCTTGCGCGAGAGCGAGGAAAAATTCCGGCGAGTCTTTGAAAACGCGCCGATCGGGATGACGATCAATAGCATAAATGGCAAGGGCGTGCAGGTGAATCCGGTTTTCTGCAACCTGTTGGGCTATACCGAAGCTGAATTGCAGAACATCCCCTTTTACAATTTCAGCCACCCTGAAGATATGGCGCGAGAACTGCCCTATATCGAGCAATGTTTGCAAGGGAAAATCAACAGCTATCAAATGGAGAAGCGCTACGTCAAGAAAAACGGCCAACTGGTGTGGGTGAATCTGACGGCTGGGGTGATTCGCGATCGCGATGGAAACGCGATATACGGCTTGGACATGGTGGAGGACATCACGGAGCGCAAGCGGGTGGAAGAAGCCTTGAAATTGCGAGAGCGGGCGATCGCTGCCAGCAGCAATGGCATTATTATTGCCGATGCCAGAAAGCCGGGATTCCCGACAATTTACGCCAATCCCGCTTTCGAGCGCATTACGGGATACAGCGCCAAAGAAGCGATGGGGCGAAACTGCAGTTTTCTCCAGCGTCGGGATAGGCAGCAAGCCGAATTAGACAGGCTGAAAGCGGCAATTCGAGACGGAAAAGGCTGCACCGTGATTTTGCGGAACTACCGAAAAGATGGCAGCCTGTTCTGGAACGAGTTGAGCATTTCGCCGATCAGCGATGCTGAGGGCAATCTCACCCACTTTATCGGCATTCAAACGGATATCAGCGATCGGATATCAGCCCAGGAAACCCTGCGGATGACGCAAGAGCGGCTGAAATACTTGCTGTCTTCCAGCCCCGCCGTCATCTATGCCTGCAGGGCTTTTGGGGATTTCGGGGCGACGTTTATGAGCGAAAATGCTGCTGCTATGTTCGGCTACGCGGCGCAGGAATTCGTCGCCGACTCCAGTTTCTGGGCAAACCACATCCACCCGGAAGACGCTCCGCGCGTCTTTGCCAATCTCTCGCACCTGTTCGAGGAGGGACACCACGTTCACGAATACCGTTTCCAGCACCAAGACGGCAGCTACCGTTGGGTGTACGATCAAACTAAGCTGATCCGCGATGCCGAGGGCAATCCGCAGGAAATTATCGGGTATTGGGCAGATATCAGCGATCGCAAGCAAGCCGAAGAGGCGCTCAAAACGGCTAAGGAACAACTGCAAGCTGTTCTCGATGCCGTGCCCGGGTTTGTTTCTTGGGTGAGTTCCGATTTGCGCTACCTCGGCGTCAACCAGCACCTCGCGAATACATTCGGAGTCTCCCCAGACGCCTTTGTCGGGCAGGAGCTAGGCTTTTTGGCGAGCAGCGCCGATTTTGCCAATTTTATGCAGGAATTTTTTGAGACTTCAACCAGTTTCGCCACCCGAGTCACCGACGCGCAAGTCAATGGCTCGACGCGAAATTACTTGATTGCGGCTCAGAAGTACCAGCAAGGCACCGCTGCCGTGTCGGTGGGGATTGACATTACGCAGCGCCAGCAAATCCAAGAGCAGCTCAGAGCCTCTCTCAAAGAAAAAGAGGTGCTGCTCAAGGAGATTCACCACCGCGTCAAAAATAACTTGCAAATTGTCTCCAGCCTGCTCAACCTCCAGTCTGCTTACATCCAAGACGAGCAAGCTCTGGCGATGTTTAAAGACAGCCACAACCGCGTTAAATCGATGGCTCTCATCCACGAGAAGCTCTATCGCTCCTCTGATTTGGCTAAGATTGACTTGCCGGACTATATCCGCAGCCTAGCCTCTAATTTGTTCAACTCCTACAGGCTAGTATCTTCCCGGATTGACTTGAACCTCGCGATCGACGATATTGTTCTAGATATCGATACGGCCATTCCTTGCGGGTTAATTATCAATGAATTAATCTCTAATGCTCTAAAATACGCTTTCCCCGGCGAAACCACGGGAAGGGTTTGTATTAGCTTTTCGCAGGAGGATGGCGATCGGTTTGTCTTGAAAGTCAGCGACACTGGCGTGGGCTTGCCGCCAGATTTCGAGCCGTTGGAAACTGAATCGCTGGGCTGGCAGTTGATTGTCAGCTTAACCGAACAGTTGGGCGGCGAACTGGCTTTCAGCAGCCAAAACGGCACCGAAGTCACGATTGTTTTTTCTGCCTATAAATAATTAAACGTCCATGTCACCCCCAAAAATTCTCATTGTTGAAGATGAAACGATTATTGCTCTAGATATTAAAAGAACCTTGAGCAATTTAGGGTATGCGGTTCCTGCTGTCATATCGTCGGCTGAAAAAGCGCTGGATAAAATCGCCGAAATCCAGCCGGATCTCGTGTTGATGGACATCATGCTAAAGGGAAGTATGGACGGCGTGGAAGCTGCCGATCGCCTCCGCAAGCAGCATCAAATTCCCGTTGTTTACCTGACGGCGCACACGGACAGCAAAACGCTGGAACGCGCCAAGGAAACGCAGCCCTTCGGCTATATCGTCAAGCCGTTTGAAGAACGAGACGTCCACACGACGGTAGAAATGGCCCTGGCGCGATCGCAAGCCGAAGCCGACATTCGCAGGGCGCTGGAAAAAGAAAAAGAACTCGGCGAACTCAAGAGCCGCTTTGTTTCGATGGTGTCCCACGAGTTCCGCACGCCAATGGCCACGATTCTGTTTTCGGCGGGCTTGCTCGAAAATTACGGCAACAAGTGGTCAGAAGAGAAAAAAGTCACGCACCTGCACCGCATCCAAGCCGCTGTCAAGCAGATGACGGATTTGCTCGATTCGGTTTTGACGATCGGGCAAGTAGAAGCCAACAAACTAGAATTTAATCCAGCGGCGATCGATGTGGAGAAATTCTGCAGCAGTCTCGCCGAAGATGCGCAACTGCTAGCAGGCGAGAAGCACGAGATATCGTTTTCCTCTCAGGGCAATTGCACCGGCGCGCTGATGGACGAGAAGTTACTGCGCCACATTTTCAGCAATTTGCTCTCGAATGCGGTGAAGTATTCTCCCAAGGGCGGTACAGTCAAGTTTGAACTCACCTGCGAACCGTCCGGGCAGGTGGCCATCTTTCGCGTTCGAGACGAAGGCATCGGCATTCCGCCGCAAGATCGAGAGCGCCTGTTTGAAACTTTCCACCGCGCCGCGAATGTGGGCAATATTTCGGGCACGGGTTTGGGGCTGGCGATCGTCAAGCGCTCTGTGGAACTGCACGGGGGCGAGATTTCTTTTGACAGCGAAGTCGGGGTGGGCACGACTTTTACCGTCACCCTGCCTTTGCGGAGCCAGACTGGAGGAGAATAAATGAGTGATTAGCAAGATATTTTTTTACTTCTGGTTGAAGAGTGGTTATAAATATCGTCAGTGCTGGGATTTGTAACCCTCGCTTTAGAGGATATAGCAGTTTTCTTTTCCTTGTGAGGGACTTAAGAAAGCCGGCTTCTTCAAGAAGCCGGCTTTCTTGCCTGTATAACCCCCGCTTCCGAGCATAAGTCCTTTTTTTCGTTCCCAGAGCAGCCTTGGAAGCCCCCTACAGCCCGGGAACGAGAATCAACGAGAATAATTGATTTCTCCCCCCCTCGCCCCCTCACCCCCTCACCCCCTGTCAGTAGATACGCGGATGCGCCGGCGCTGAAAAAATGGCGAATTCACGCAAAGCTAGCGCTTTTGTAAATTGGTAGCTTCACAGTAGTCGCTCTTTGGCAGAGCGTGCCAGATTGTTTGTAGTGTTTCAGGCAGCCATTAGGGAGGCTTTGACGGGGCTCTACTTTGACAAAAATACTTGGCTGCGAAGTTTCTATAAAAATGTTGGTTGTTCTGGCCGACAATTCATCGAAAAATCTATAGGAATTAGCAAGTATGGGTGAGTTATTGAAAAATATCGCGCTAGCAGGAATATTGATGCCTCCAGCCTGCGATCGCTGGCAAGCGGAGCTAGTCGAGCTGCACGTTGCCTCCGATTGGCTGATTGCCCTAGCGTACTTTTCGATTCCCGCCCTGCTAGTTTATTTTGCCCGCCAGCGAAAGGATTTGCCTTTTCGCGGCGCGTTCTGGCTGCTAGCAACCTTCTTGATTTTTAACGGCAGCTTGCACTTGATAGAAATTTGGACGCTGTGGAATCCGGCGAACTGGCTGTCGGGAGTTCTCAAAGCCATGACGGCTGTGATTTCTGCTTACACGGCTTTCAAATTAACCTCAATAATTCCCCTGGCTTTGGCACTGCCGAGCCCCGCGCAACTGGAAACGGCGAACCGATCGCTGCAGGCAGAAATCGCGGAGCGCTCTGTTGCCGCAGCGGAAATCAAGCAATTGGTGAGCCGGCTGGAGCAGCAAGGGCGCATTCTCGATGCGATTCTCGCCGACTCGCCCGATCGCATTTCTCTCTACGATCGCGTTGGGAAATATACCTACGCCAGTCTCGCCGTGGCAAACGCTCTCGGATTGGCGCAGTCGGCAATACTGGGGCAAACTTGGCGGGATTTGGGATGGCCAAAAGAAACGACAGACGCGCTGGAAGCCGAACGGGAAGCGGTTTTCAGCACCGGGCAACCGGCGAGAGGGGAAATCCGCCTTCCCAGTACGGAGGGGCTGAAAGACTACGAGTACATACTCAGCCCGGTTGCCGGCGCGGGCGGCGAGGTTGAGGCGGTGGTGCTGGTGGCGAAAGATATCAGCGATCGCCTGCGCACGCAGCAGGAATATGAAAGCTTTTTCTCCCTGTCGCTGGACATGCTGTGCATCGCGGGTTTTGACGGCTATTTCAAGCGCGTCAATCCCGCCTGGGAAAGAACCCTCGGCTACTCAAGTGAGGAACTGTTTGCCCAGCCCTTTATCGAGTTCGTCCATCCCGAGGACCGAGCGGCAACCCTCGCACAAGCAGAAACCCTGATCGCCGGTCAAGCAGTACATGCCTTCGAGAATCGCTACCGCTGCAAAGACGGATCGTATCGCTGGCTGGTGTGGGATTCAGCTCCGCAGGCATACCGAGGAACGATCTATGCAGTTGTCCGCGACATTACGGAGCGAAAGCAGGCTGAGGCAGCGTTGCGGCAGTATCAGGAGAATTTGGAAGAATTGGTCGCGGCGCGGACGGCAGAGCTGGAGAGGGCCAATACCCAGCTTCAGCAAGAAGTGAGCGATCGCGTTTCCGTGCAGGCAGAACTCGACCGCATTTTCACCCTTTCGGCGGACATGCTCTGTATATTGGGCGCAGACGGCTATTTCAAGCGCGTCAATCCCGCCGTAGAAGGCATTCTGGGCTATACTCCAGAAGAGTTTATGGCGCAGCACTGGAGCGAGTTCGTGCATCCAGACGATCGAGAAGCCACCCTCGCCGCCGCCCGCGAGCTGCTCGATCGCGGCGAAACAATTCTGTATTTCAACAACCGCTACCGCTGCAAAGATGGCTCCTACAAGTGGATGTCGTGGTCGTCGGTGCCGGTGCCGCAAGAGGGCACGATTTACGCCATCGCCCGGGACGTGACGCCGCTGAGAGAAACAGAAGAGGCATTGGAGCGGCGATCGCTGGCGATCGAAGCGGCGACAGACGGCATCGCCATTCTCGATAAAAACGGCGAATATGTCTACATGAACCAGGCGCACGCGCAAACTTACGGATATGACAGCCCGGAAGAACTGCTCGGCAAAACCTGGAAAATTCTTTACCACGACAGCGAACTCAAACGGTTTGAAACGCAGGTAATGCCCGAGTTTTTTATCAAAGGGGCGTGGCGGGGCGAAGCGATCGGGAAAAAGCGCGACGGCACGAGTTACCCGCAGGAACTCTCGCTGACTGGGCTCGAAGACGGCGGGCTGATTTGCATCGTCCGCGATATCGCCGAGCGCAAGCAAGCCGAGGAAGCACTCAGGGCGAGCGAAGCCCGGTATCAAAGTCTGGCGGAAGCGTCGCCGGTGGGGATATTTTATACCGATGCGTCGGGAGATTGCTTGTACGTCAACGAGCAATGGTGTGCAATTGCCGGAATGACGCCGGATGAGGCTATCGGGCAGGGGTGGGCAAATGCCATTCATCCCGAGGATCGCGATCGCGTTTTTGCTCAATGGTATCGGGCGGCAGGGGAGAACGTACCCTTTAAATCGGAGTATCGCTTTCAGCGCCCCGACGGCAAGGTGACGTGGGTATTTGCGCAGGCGCTCGCTGAATTAACAGACGATGGCAGCGTCAAAAGTTATGTCGGCACGATCGCCGATATCAGCGATCGCATCTCCGCTGAGGAGGAAATCAAACAGCTCAATGAAAATTTAGAGCGGCGAGTTGCCGAGCGCACCATTCAGCTAGAAGCCACCAATACAAAATTACTCTATGAAATCGTCGAACGGCAGCGGATCGAGGAAAACCTGCGGCAAGTGCTAGAATTGCAGCGAGCCATTTTGGACGGTGCCAATTATACGATTATTTCCACCGACATCGACGGCACGATTGACACCTTTAACAAAGCCGCCGAGCGATTGCTGGGCTATTCTGCCGAAGAAGTGTTGGGCAAAGTCACGCCTGCCATTCTACACGACGGCGAGGAAGTGTGCAAGAGAGCGGCAACCCTGACGGCAGAATTGGGGGTAAAAATCGAGCCCGGTTTTGAGGTATTTGTCGCCAAGGCGCGGCAGGGAATCGCCGACGAGAACGAATGGACTTACATTCGCAAAGATGGCTCGCGCTTCCCGGTGCAATTGTCGGTGACGGGATTGTTTGACGGGGCAGGGAATATTTCGGGATTTGTGGGGATTGGCAGCGATATTAGCGATCGCAAGCGCACCGAAGAAGCACTGCGCCTGAGCGAGGAGCGCTACGCTTTAGCCGTGTACGGTTCCAGTGACGGGCTGTGGGATTGGAACGTTCTCACAGGAGACGTTTACTACTCCCCTCGCTGGAAGGAAATTATCGGGTATGAAGACTGGGAAATCGAACACCACATCGACGCCTTCGCGGCGCTGCTGCATCCCGACGACAAAGCGCGGGTTTTCGAGGCAGTGCGCGAACACTTCGAGCAGAAAATGCCGTATCAAATCGAGTTCAGAATGCGCGAGAAGTCGGGAGAGTATCGCTGGATTCTCGCTCGCGGGCAGGCGATTTGGGATGAAACCGGGAAAGCGATGCGCATGGCGGGTTCGCACACCGATATCAGCGATCGCAAACTCGCAGAGCAGCAACTCCTGCAACTCGCCGACGAACTCAGACGCTCCAACCAAGAACTCGAACAATTTGCTTATGTGGCGTCTCACGACTTGCAAGAACCGCTGCGCGCCGTCACCAGCTACACGCAATTGCTCTCGCAGCGCTATCAAGGAAATCTCGATGCCAAAGCCGACAAGTGGCTCGCCTATATTATCGATGGCGCGACGAGAATGCAGCAGTTAATTAATGACTTGCTGGCGTATTCGCGAGTGGGAACAAAAGGCAAAGAATTGGAGCCGACGGATTGCAGCGCCGTTCTCGATCGAACCTTAGCGAATTTGCAAGTTGCGATCGCCGAGAAAAACGCCACCGTCACTCGCGACTCGCTGCCAGTGGTGATGGGTGACGAAGGACAACTGGTACAACTCTTCCAAAATCTCATCGGCAACGCCATCAAATTCTGCCGCGAAGACATGCCGATCGTGCAGATTTCTGCCGTACAGAAAGATTCCGAATGGCTTTTTGCCGTGCGCGATAACGGCATCGGCATCGAGCCGGAATATGCCGAGCGCATTTTTATCATTTTCCAGCGCCTGCACTCGCGCCGCGACTATGCAGGAACCGGCATCGGCTTGGCGATTTGCAAGCGAATTGTCGAACGACATGGCGGGCGGATATGGGTTGAATCTCAGTTAGGAGAAGGAGCAACATTTTACTTCACATTTCCCCTTCTAGTAGAATAGTATGAATTACCAAAAAAACATGAGAGCTGTAGAAATTTTGCTCGTAGAAGATTCCCCCAGCGATGCCGATTTGGCGATGGAAACCCTGGGGGAAAGCAAAGTCCTCAACCACCTGCACATTGTCGAGGATGGAGTCGAGGCGATGGCATTTCTGCACCGTCAGGGCAAGTATGCCAATGCCCCCCGCCCGGATGTGGTATTGCTCGATCTGAATTTGCCCAAAAAAAGCGGGCTAGAAGTCTTGACAGAAATCAAGACGCACCCGCAATTAATGCGAATTCCGGTTGTCGTTCTCACGACTTCTGCCGCCGAGGAGGATATTCTCAAGTCTTATTCCATGCACGCGAATTGTTATATCACAAAGCCAGTAGATTTCGAGCAATTTACCAAAGTCGTGCGCTTGATTGAAGATTTCTGGCTGGCAGTCGTCAAGTTGCCGACAGAGTAGCTCATGGGGCAGGGGGCATGGGGAATTGGGCATGGGGCATGGTGAGTAAAATGAATGGAAATTAACCAATTCCCAATGCCCAATCCCCAATCCCCAATTCCCAATTCCCAATTCCCAATCCCCAATGCCCAATTCCCCCTTCCCAATCCCCAATTCCTAATTCTCCATTACTAAGCCAATATGACTAAAATACTTGTGATCGAAGATACGGAAGAAATTCGCAGTAATACCAAGTTGGCTAACTTAGTATTGTTACATTTTTTTATATATCCCGGA
>CAYOOD010000104.1:0-27822 GCA_964405435.1 uncultured bacterium | reverse complement strand
TTTTTTGAGCTAAAATTAATTAAATAATTTTATCACCTCAAAGTCTGGAGAGCCAATTACCCCATTTTATAATTGCCTAATTTTCTCGTTTTTTTATTTGTAAATTAAGTGAATTTTAAACAAAAGCAAGAGAACATTTCAAAGTATTAAGTTTACTCTCAACCTTTGACAAGCAAAAAAACCGACATTTAGTAAATTTTATATTTTTTTAAGATTGCTTATCCGGTAAAGAGGTGATTGCTGTGAAATATGAGCCAGTTGTGAAGAAGGTAACGTTATGGCAGAGCGTTTAGGTTTAGATGTATCGAGAACTTACGAATCGGGAGTATTGGGAAAGCGGGGAGATGATAAATTTCCGATCCAAGCTGGCAGAATCGTGCGGGTTGAATTTCACAAAGAAGTTAAATCAATTCCGATCAAGACGGGGTTATTTTCGGTTCCGGGAATGGGGAGGGGAGATGCTTACACCAACGATACCGATTTGCCTGATGTGGGCGTTCATTATTGGTTAGATGCAGGGACTAAGTTAGTCTATCACTTGAAAGTTTGGATAGATGACTGACAAAATTATCAACTTACTTTTGTTCCTTTATTTCTTTTGATAAAGCACAGCCAAATCAGAGCGGGATTGTTATCTCAATAGCAGCGACGCGAACCGGATAGAACGGATAGCACAAATAAGCCTATCCGTGCTATCCATGTAAAAAATCCGTGTCGTGCTGTGCTGGTGGAGAAGCGATCGCCCCCTTCCTAGTCCAAGGAAATTGCTCTTCAAACTGGCAACCGCTCGCCCGTCGTCACGTCAAACCAGTGCAGCGACTGCGGCGGAAAATACAGCGCGATCGCCTCTTCATCCCACCGCTGCTCAGCCGGCAGCAGCGCCCGTACCGTCGCCGCCTCGGCAGTTTCCGAAGCCTTCACCCGGACGCTAATTAAATTGTGCATTCCTAAATTTTCTACTAAATATACTTTCCCCACAATGGCGCGATCGCTTTCAAATGGGGCAATCTGTATGTTTTCCGGACGGATGCCGAGAACAATCTGCGGGGGAAGCGTCGGCAGCGGTGGCAGGGGAATTCCAAAACCCCCCAGCATCGCGTGTTTTCCTTGACACTTGAGCGTTAACAAATTCATTTGAGGACTGCCGATGAATCCCGCGACAAATTGATTCGCTGGGTGCGTGTAAATGCGCTGCGGGGAATCGAGTTGTTGCACGTCTCCGTTGGAGAGTACGGCGACTTTTGTGGAAAGCGTCATCGCTTCTGTTTGATCGTGGGTGACGTAAACTACCGGCACCGACTGTTCTTGAAACAATTGCTTCAGTTCCGCTCGCACGCGCTCTCTGAGCAAAGCATCCAAATTGCTCAGCGGTTCGTCGAGCAAAAATACGTCCGGTTGGCGGACTAATGCCCGTCCGAGGGCGACTCTCTGCCGCTGTCCCCCAGACAGTTGGCTGGGTTTGCGATTCATCAACTCTTCGAGCCCTAATTTTAGAGCGACTTCGCCGACGCGCTGGTGAATTTCTGCACGCGGGAGTTTGCGCAGTTTTAGCCCCGATGCCATGTTTTCGTAGACGCTTAAATGGGGGTAGAGGGCATAACTTTGGAAGACCATTGCAATGTTGCGATCGCCCGCGCCTAATTGCGTCACGTCGCGATCGCCGATGATGACTTTACCCCGTGTCGCTTCTTCTAACCCCGCTATCAATCGCAGGGTGGTTGATTTGCCGCATCCAGAGGGTCCTAATAAGGTTAGAAATTCGCCGTCATTGACTTCGAGGCTGATATCTTTAACTGGGATAACTTTCGGGCTGTAGGTTTTGTTGAGGTTTTTCAGTTCTAATTTAGCCATAATTTTTTCTAGGAACGGCAGGGGCGCGAATAGAGATTCAGAACGGTCAGCCTTTGACGGCACCAGCAGTTAAACCTTGAACGATTTTGCGCTGGAAGAACAGCACGAGCAGCACGAGGGGCAAGGTTCCGAGAATGGTGGCGGCGGCGATCGCACCGTAGGGAATTTCAAAAACTGAGGTGCTGCCGATTTGGGCGGCGGCGACGGGGATCGTTTTCAGGCGATCGTTCGTCATAAAAGTGAGCGCAAAAATAAATTCATTCCAGGCAAAGATAAACGTGAGAATGCCGGTTGTCACCAAAGCGGGCACCGTCATCGGCAGCAAAATCTTGACCAGCATTTGCCAGGTATTGTACCCGTCTACGCGCGCCGCATCTTCTAAGTCGCGCGGCAATTGCTCAAAAAAGCTGCGCATCACTAAAATAGTCAGGGGTAAATTTATCGCCGTGTAAGGGACGATGAGCGCTAAGTAGTTGTTGCCGAGGTGAAGTTTTTGCACGATTTCTAGCAATCCCAAAAATAACAGGATGTAGGGAAACAGCGTGACAATCAGGACGCCTGCGAGGATAATTTTTTCGCCGGGAAGTTTCAACCGCGCTAGGGCATAGGCGGCAGGAGCGCCCAACGTCAAAGCCAGCAGGGTTGAGGTGGTAGCGACAAAGGCGCTATTAAAAATATAGTTGATAAAGGGACGGCGGGCGAAAATATTGATGTAGTGTTCGAGAGTATATTCTTTAGGAAAGTAAACGTTAGGAACGGCAGCAATATCGGCATTTACCTTAATAGAAGTGAGCAATTCCCAAAGCACGGGAGCCAGACAAAATCCCACAATGACCAGGACAGAAAGGTAAAGCAGGATTTTTTTTACGAGCGGATTTTTTGAAAGTTCGCGACTGAGCGATACTTTTTGAGTAACCGTCATTTTTTATTCAACTCCTGCCGCTTTGGCGCGTACTTTTGCGAGAAAAAATAAGGCGCTCGTTACGGCTATTACCAGCAGCAGAAATGTCACTACTAGCAGTGCAGAACCGTAGCCAAAATCCAAATACCGCATCACCGTGACGTAGATGTAAATCGAAACCATCTCCGTTGCGCCCGCAGGTCCACCGCCGGTCATAACCTGCGCCAAGTCAAACATCCCGAAAGCTTGGGCAAAGCGAAACACCAACGCGATCAAAATTTGCGGCATCAGCAAGGGCAAGGTGATTTGGCGGAAGCTTTGCCAAGGGGTTGCTCCGTCTATGGCGTGGGCTTCGTAGAAATCTTTGGGAATTGATTGCAATCCCGCTAACAATATAATACTGATAAAGGGAGTTGCTTTCCAAACGTCAGCGGCGATAAGTGCCATCATGGCAAGGGTCGGATCTCCCAGCCAGTTGATGGGAGATTGAATCAAACCCAAACGCAGTAATATATCATTCCAGACGCCGTATTGGTCGTTAAAAATCCACGCCCAAGCTAGGGCAATCAGCGCCGTTGGCAGCGCCCACGGTAAAATCGCGATCGTTCGGACTGCCGCGCGTCCTTTAAAAGGTTGATTCAGCACTAAAGCGACCCCCATTCCCAGCACCAATTCTAGGGCGACAGAGGCGACTGTAAATACTGTCGTACTCTGCAAGCTTTGCCAGAAACGCCCGTCGAAAGCCATGCGCAGGTAATTATTGAAACCGGAATACACGGGCAGCAATTTCGTGCCGAGGTTCTGGGTGAAGAGGCTCAACCAAAAGGAGCGAGCGATCGGATAGGCAAAGATTAAAAATAAAAGCAGCAAGGCTGGGGCTGCTAATATCCAGCCTGTCAGTTGTTCTCGCTGCCGAATTGCACCTATTTTCATCAGCTTTTTGTCAGGTTGGTTGTCGGTTATCAGTGAGTTTTCCAGCTTGAAAAACCTAACCCCCCAGCCCCCCTCCCCTCGCAGGGGAGGGGTTGGGGGAGAGGTTACATTTGTCCGAGGAGCCTGCGGGTTTCTTCTGCTGCGGCTTTCATGGCTTGTTCTGGGCTGAGCCGTTTTGTGAAAGCAGCACTGAGATATCGCTGCAGGATATCGGAAGCTTGGGCGTATTGTGGAATCGGCGGTCGCAAAACGGATTTTTCCAGCACTTCGAGCATTTGCGGGAAGTGGGGGTATTTGGCGACGATTTGGGGATCGGTGTAGAGCGATCGCCGCGTCGGCAGGTGTCCGGTGTTTAAGGTATAGTTTCGCTGAACTTCTTCACTGGTAAAGAACTTAATGACTCGCCAAGCTTCATTGAGATGTTTTGTCGATTTGGAAATGCCCAAGCCCCATCCCCCCAGACAAGCGCCGCCGCCGCGTTCTCTGGAAATGCCGACCATTGGTTTGATTCCAACTTGCCCTCGAATTGGCGAATCAGACTGATTTGCCAGACGCCAGACATAGGGCCAATTTCGCAAAAAAACCACTTTACCGCTTTGAAATAGGCGGCGCGTTTCTTCTTCTTGATAGCTGATGACGCCGGGGGGAGAAACGCGGGATTCCAGCGTGTTCTCTAGTAGCTTAACTGCTGCGATCGCGGGCTCTTTGTCGAGTCCGACTTCGTTCGTTTCGGGATGAATCCAAAAGCCGCCGGTGCTGTACAGAACTTCTACAAATACCGCCGTCAGCCCCTCATACTGACGCCCCTGCCAAGCAAAACCCCAATCAGCAGCGCCTTGTTTTTGCAAGGTCTGAGAAATTTCTATTAACTCAGCAAAGGTTTCGGGGGGCTTGAATCCGGCTTGCTCTAACAAATCTTTGCGATAATAGAGCAAGCCGGCGTCGGAGGTGAAGGGAACGCGATATAACCGATTTTCATACATACCACCGTTGAGATCCCCTGGCAGAAATTCTGTTAATTCTTCTTCGGAAAGCCGGTCATTCAGATCCACCAGCCACCCAGCGGCGGCAAATTTGGGAACCCAGACAATATCCATGTGAACGAGATCGTAGGGGGAGTCTCCTAGCAGGAAGGCGGAAGTGTAGAGATCTTCAACGATATTCGTGGCGTTGGGCGCTTCCAGTAGATTGAACTGAATGTCTGGATTTTTGGCATTAAATTCTTTTACGAACGGTGCCCACTGCGTCGCCTCGCCAGCAAAGATTAAGACATTCAGGGTGACTTTCTCTTCTGGGAGCGCGGGTGAGCTGAACGCGAGCTTGAAACCCAGCAGGAGGAAGACACACAGTAGCCCCAGGATTCCCTGGAATCGGTATTTGTGCAGGAATTGTTGCCGTTTGCTGAGTTGATTGCAGTCTTTCATGGCAATATGCCTATTCAACGGAAGCGCGGCTGCTGGGAGCGCAGGCACTCATCCTATTGATAGCTTGCTAGGACTGTCGGCTGTGGCATTTGGAGGGCGATCGCAAAAAAAAGCAATATAAATTAAAGCTTTTTAATGGTTTTGCCCTTCACTTGTTAATTTATATAAAGTTTACGATCAGTCAAGCTCATCACTTACCATTTAACTAAAAATAGATTCAAAAATATAAGAATAGTTGAAAAATTTGGAAAAAAATCAGCGCTGGAAACCGGAGAACTGTAGAATTGGCGACGTGTGAAGGAGGCGATCGCACCCAACTACCCATCAAACAAGCGATCGCCATGCCCCTACTGCCCCGATTCCTGACGCTGCGGATGTTGCGAATGATAGACGGCAATGCCCAGATTGACCGCAGCGATCGCCAGCAATATCAAAGCCACGAGTACAACCACCCGCTCTAGCGAATTCAGATCTTGCTGAGAATCGCTGGAAAATTGGCGACGCCCGTGTTCTTGGCTATCTAGCTGGGTTGGCTCCTCAGAAAGCGGCGCTCCTCGTCGGCGATTCCGGTTAAACTGCGATTGGTGCTTGGAAATCAAGTCTGCCATAAACAACTCACTGCAACTGAATAATGGAAAGTCCTACAACAGTCGCGTTTGGGTTTTGTGCTTGATGCACCAGTCTGAAAGTCCGAGAATTCTTGCCCGCGCCCCGGGCGTGGATTCGCGCGGGATCGCGGGGATCGGGCTTTCTCAACTATCATCCGGTATCGCCAGACACAACCCGGGTTGCCGTTGTGTTTTAGTGCTGATGTGGCGATCGCTTTGCCAGTCGCAGCGTCAAAACCCGTGATTTTGGCAACAACTCTACAAACCCATCCCCCGGTTCCCGGGCCACCGAGCGGGCGGGGATCGTGCAGTGGAGCGGGCCGCATTCCATAGACGTAAATCAATAGTTACGATTATTTGGCCCTATATTTTGAACAAGCATGAGAAAAAATGCTTACTCGAAGACTAAGTATTTACTCACAATATAAGTTCAAATTAGCGTTACTATCGCTTATTTCTTTCGATCGCAAATAGAATTCTTGACCATCTACAGGTAATCTATAAGCATCAATCTAAAGAAAATATTAATGGCCCTTTCTGCGAACCTCCGGGTTAACGAGGGCAGTTTCAGCTTTGTGCTGGGAAATTCAATCGTGTCTAATTTTTGAGAGGTAATGCGGATGGCACAGTTCCTCCTTCAGTCCGTTTGGTTAGTCCCGTGCTACGCCTTAATGGGTGGGCTATTCGCTTCTGCCTGGTCCCCCGGCCTGATTCGCCGCACGGGGCCGCGTCCAGCCGGGTATGTAAACGCCTTGATGACCTTCGTGGCCTTCGCTCACAGCCTGATTGCCCTGATCGCCATCTGGAATCAACCGGCGCAAGCACTATCGTTTACCTGGCTGAATGCCGCCGGATTGAATCTGTCGGTCGATCTGGAAATCTCGGCGGTGAACGTCGGGGCGATGGTTCTGGTGACGGGTTTGAACCTGCTAGCGCAGATTTACGCCGTCGGCTACATGGAGATGGACTGGGGGTGGGCGCGCTTCTATTCCCTGCTGGGACTGTTTGAAGCGGGAATGTGCGGTCTAGCCCTGTGCAACTCTCTCTTCTTTACTTATGTAATTTTGGAAATCCTCACCCTGGGGACTTACCTGCTCGTCGGGTTGTGGTTCAATCAATCACTGGTGGTGACGGGGGCTCGCGATGCCTTCCTGACAAAGCGGGTGGGAGATTTAGTCCTGCTGATGGGCGTGGTTGCCCTGTTGCCGATCGCCGGCACCTGGAACTATACCGAACTGGCGCAGTGGGCTGAAACGGCAACCCTCGACCCCAAAGTCGCTACTTTACTGAGTCTGGCTTTAATCGCCGGCCCTCTGGGCAAGTGCGCCCAGTTCCCCCTGCACCTGTGGCTCGATGAAGCAATGGAAGGCCCCGTGCCCAGCACGATTTTGCGAAATTCGGTGGTGGTGGCGACGGGTGCGTGGGTTTTGATTAAATTGCAACCAGTTTTAGCTCTCTCGCCAGTGGCGTCAACCGCGATTATCTTTATCGGTGCGGTGACGGCACTGGGCGCTTCTTCGATCGCGATCGCCCAAATTGACATCAAGCGGAGTCTCTCCTACTCTGTCAGCTCCTACATGGGCTTGGTGTTTATCGCCGTAGGCACCCAACAAGAACAAACCGCACTCATTCTATTATTCACCTACGCCGTAGCGATGGCCCTGTTGGTAGCGAGCACGGGTACAATTGTTTGGACGAACGTCACCCAAGACCTCACGCAAATTGGCGGTCTTTGGTCCCGCCGTCCCATTACCGGGCTCTCCTATATTGTCGGTGCGGCTGGTTTGGTGGCAGTGCCTCCCTTGGGCGGTTTCTGGGCGCTGCTGCAAATGGCGGATAAGCTTTGGAATTCTCAACCCTGGCTGGTGGGAGTTTTGCTCGTCGTCAATGGTTTGACAAGTTTCAGCATCACCCGCGAATTCGGCCTGATTTTTGCCGGCAAGCCCAAACAGATGACGGCGCGATCGCCCGAAGTGCTCTGGTTGATGGTTTTGCCTGTGACAATTTTGGCCGGCTTCACCCTGCACGTTCCCTTGTTGCTGCAAGCGTGGCACCTGCTCCCCGACTGGGCAAGTCTCGACAAAACCGTTGCAGGCTTGCTGATTGTCTCCAGCGCGATCGGCTGCGGCGCAGGCTGCACGATCTATCTGAATGACAGTTGGCCCAAACCCGTGCAATTCGGGTCAAAACAACTGCAAGACTTTTTTGCCTACGACTTTTACACTGCCAAACTTTACCGCATCACCATCGTCTTTGCGGTTGCCGTGGTATCCCAAATCGTTTACTGGTTCGATCGCTATATTGTGGACGGCTTCGTAAACTTTGTGGGCATCTTTACCCTGTTCAGCGGCCAAAGCCTGAAATACAACGTTTCCGGTCAGGTGCAATTTTACGCACTGACTATTTTGATCGGGGTCGCTTTCTTGGGTATGATGGTGAGCTTTCCTTTGCTGTTTAGCGCTTCGCAATTTCTTCCTTAAGGCTGAGGCGGTTGGAGAGTTTGAACTTTAGATTTTAGAGTGCGTTTTCATTCTGATATCTCAAGTACACTTAGGGCCTTGCGGCCTGAATCTCTCCAACTGCAGGAAGGAATAAATGAACGCAAAAATTGACCGGGGGCAATTTTCGAGAAGAAATCTGCTAAAGATTGGTGCAGGAGCACTTTCTACAGGGGTATTGGCAGCAGGACTCGGGCACAATGCAGTCGTTCCCGAAACCGCCGTCGCCGAAAATAACATGACTCCTGATGAAGCCCTGCAAAAGTTAATAGAGGAAAATCAGCGCTTTGTCGCCAACAAACGCGAAAACCCCAACCAAGACAGGGTACGTCTGACAGAAGTGGCCAAAGGTCAGAAGCCATTTGCAGCGATTCTCGGCTGCGCGGATTCGCGAGTTCCGGCAGAAATTGTATTTGACCAAGGTCTGGGGGATTTATTTGTAGTCAGGGTGGCTGGAAATATCGCGACGCCAGAGGAGATTGGCAGTCTGGAATTTGGCACCTTAGTATTGGGAGCCAAAGTAATCATGGTACTGTCTCACGAAAAATGCGGTGCGGTAGAGGCGACACTTAAAGGGGCTCAAGTTCCCGGTCAAATTGCCAGCTCGATCGATGCCATCAAACCAGCGCTCGAAAAGTCAGAAGGGCTTTCAGGCGATCGCCTGGAGAATGCTGTTAAAGCCAATGTTCTGCTGCAAATCGAGCGGCTGACAGCCTCTGAGGTGATTTCTCAGCTCATTCAAGAAGGAAACCTGAAAGTTGTAGGAGGTTATTACGATTTGGATGCGGGAACCGTCACGATGATTAGTTAGGTGGAAACCTAACCCCCCGCCTCCTTTGGGGATGGGCAAAGAGGGGGGTTAGGTCTGAGGTCTAGAGGTCTTTGTGTGAAAATTAGGATTTACAACTGAGAATCTATTGAGAATCTATGCTGAGTACCTTAATTTGGATGCCCGTGGTAGGGGCTGCCGCAGTCGGGTTTTTTCCCGGCAACCAAACGGCAAGTCGGCTGCGTTTAATCGCCCTGGCGATCGCTGCAGCTATCGTATTTTGGACAGTCTGGCTCTGCAGTCAGTTTGACTTGAACGCTTCCGGATTGCAATTTCAAGAATATTTAGCCTGGATTCCCCAATTAGGCTTGAGCTACAATCTGGGCGTTGATGGCATATCTTTGCCCCTGC
Organism: uncultured bacterium; assembly: GCA_964405435.1. Taxonomy (GTDB): domain Bacteria; phylum Cyanobacteriota; class Cyanobacteriia; order Cyanobacteriales; family Oscillatoriaceae; genus DVEG01. The sequence goes on along the minus strand of CAYOOD010000104.1, from coordinate 18,427 downwards.
TAAGTTTGAGCGGATTGTTGACATTAGTAGCAATTTATGGTAACGGCGAAGCCGTGCAGCGTCCCCGGCTTTACTATTCCATGATTCTGCTGGTCAATGCCGGGATTGCTGGGGCTTTTGTCGCGCAGAATTTGCTGCTGTTCGTGCTGTTTTACGAGCTGGAATTGATTCCCCTGTACCTGTTGATTGCAATCTGGGGGGGCGAGAAACGCGGCTATGCAGCAACGAAGTTTCTCATCTACACAGCCGTATCGGGGATTCTGATTCTGGCAGGATTCCTGGGCATGACTTGGCTGAGCGGATCGTCGAGTTTCGACACTAGCGCGATCGCCACCCAATCCCTGTCCTTGATAACCCAGCTCGTCTTGCTGACGCTCCTATTAGTGGGTTTCGGAATCAAAATTCCCCTGGTGCCCTTGCATACTTGGCTGCCCGATGCCTATGTGGAAGCTTCCCCGCCGATTACGATTCTTTTGGGCGGAGTTCTGGCGAAATTGGGAACCTACGGATTAGTACGGTTCGGATTGCAATTATTTCCCGAAACCTGGGCGCTCATTGCTCCCGGATTGGCAATTGTCGGAGTGGTTAGCGTGCTGTACGGAGCCTTCAGCGCGATCGCGCAAAAAGACATCAAGCGCATGGTTGCCTACAGCTCCATCGGTCACATGGGCTATATTTTAGTCGCCGCTGCCGCCGGCACTCCCCTGAGCACCTTGGGCGCTGTTGCCCAAATGGTGAGTCACGGTTTAATTCTGGCAATTCTATTTCACTTGGTGGGTATTGTCGAAGCCAAAGCCGGAACCCGCGAATTGGACGTCCTCAATGGTTTGATGAATCCCATCCGGGGTTTGCCCTTCACCAGCGCCCTGTTAATTTTGGCAGGCATGGCGAGTGCAGGCATTCCGGGTTTGGTGGGCTTTATCGCTGAATTTATCGTGTTTCAGGGCAGTTTCGCGGTTTTTCCAGTGCCAACCCTATTGTGCATCATCGCCTCTGGATTGACGGCAGTTTATTTCGTAATTCTGCTCAACCGCACTTGCTTTGGGAAACTAAACAACAAATTGGCATACTATCCGAAAGTTACTTGGTCCGAACGCATCCCAGCCCTGGTGTTGGCTGCTGTAATTTTTGTTTTGGGAGTGCAGCCCATTTGGCTGACGCGCTGGACTGAAACAACCACCACCGCGATCGCCGCTACTGTTTCCACAAATAGCGCTCAATTAGCGGTCAATTACCAGCCGTCAGCGGAAAAATGAGAAATACTGGGAGGGTAGGGCGCTCCCTACCCTATCCCTAACCGCGATCGGAGGAACTATGACAACGCTTGTCAAACCCAAAAAAAAGAAGACAGTTTCCCAGCATTTGTGGACGGTACATTGGTGGATGGCAGCTATTTATGTACTGCTGTTTGCCGGCGGTACTTATATGGCGACTTTAGAGCGAAGCGTCTCCTATCGCGGCGCTTTGTACGACTTTCACAAATCGCTGGGCGTGACGACCATGATTTTGCTCTCGGGCAGGATTTTCCTGCTGCTGCGGAAACTGCAACGCAAAAAAACCGCTGCGGCTCGCCCCTTGCCCGAATTTGAGCGCATCCGCACGGTTGCCCTTCACTCGCTGCTGTACTTCTTCATGCTGGCAGTTCCTCTCACCGGTTGGTTGCTTTCCAACTCCTATGATAAAGATGTCGCCTTATTTGGGCTCAATTTGCCCCGCCTATTTCCCGTCAATAAGGAAGTCGCCGAATTGGGCAGAAGCGCTCATTTTTGGCTGGCTTACACCTTTTTGGCTTTTACCGCCCTACACGCGATTGACCAGTGGAAATTTTTGCGGGCAACCGTGCGGCGTTTCTGGCAATCTGCCTTGAAAGCGATCGCCCATCGCCCGAAACCCATCAAGTAGGGTAAAAACGCTTTTGTAACAAGTGATTTAGAGGCACTAAAAATGGTACAAGCTCCAGTGAAACCCGCCCCGACTAAATTACCCCCTTCCGAACACGAATTCGCCGAAGTGATTCACCGCCTGGAAGCCGGCGGCTCCATGCTGCCGGACACTCCTGAAAATCTCATGCAGATTATCGGCATTTACAAAGCTTATGCCGTGCCGATGGATTTCTACTGGCGCGACTTGCTTTATATTGCCGAGCGGGTATTTTTAAATCCCCTGCCTTTCTTTAAATACTTCTTGCCCAAAGAGTATTTAGACTTGCACAACCACTACGCGGGCGACGATGCCGATTTGCGGATTTGGCGCGGGGAAGCAACGGCGCATCCCGAACTGCTGGCATTTATGGAGAAGGGCGAAACCTTCAAAATGCCCAAGTTGTTCCACCACTGGTTCCACGATCGCATCAATATGGAGTTTGCCGAAGCTTGTATGCAGGCAATGCTCTGGCACCAAGGCATGGGCGGGCGATTTAACGATTACCTGGAAACCGAGGAATACAAAGCCAACTGCGATCGCGCAATTAAAGCCTACTTCAAGGGCAATCCGGCGATGTTGGGGCTGTACAAGCTGTTCCCTGAAATGTTCTACGAACAGTGCCGGCAGCTTTCTTACTACGCGAATCTGGGGCTGTTCTGGGAAGTGATGGCTCCGGTTTTCTTTGAAATGTCGGACATCTACGACGAAGGCGGATTTAAAAGCGTCCCGGATGCAATGAACTTTCTGGTAAATGGCATCTTCGCGATCGCCGGTCGTCCCATCTACCACCACGTTTACATCGGTGGCGAGTGCTACGAAATCATCCCCAAATCCAAAGGCTTCATGTGGCTGTACGAAGCCGCTTTACCCTATGTAGAAGCCGTATTCTACCGCACCGCTCCGTTTAGAGGTACGAAATCCTACAACGCGCAGGCGAAGCAAGTTCCTGACGAACAGAAAGACTTCCACTATGGGATTCTCTATGCTGATGTCTTCCCGGTGGGAACCGCTGGCATTCCGCCGACACTGCTGATGCAAGACATGCTGCACTTTCTCCCGCCCTACCTAGTCGAGTATTACAAACAACACTGCCGAGGCGAAGATGACATGCTGATTCAGTTGGGAATTACCTTCCAGCGATCGATGTACAATGTCACCTCTGCAGTCATTCAAGCCTTGCGCACCGCACTGTTATATCCCTTAGACGATACCAATCCGAAACACCTGCAAGCCAATCGGGCATTCTTTGAAGCGCAAATGGATCGCTTCAAGCGTCCTGAAGCGCGACTGCGGGATGTTCAAAACCAGGATTATCGGTAAAAACTCTTTCCAACTCCCGTTAACTAGCTCTTTCCGGGGAAGGAGCGCGCTAAAGTAGGGGCGAAGCATTTGCGCAAATCATCTATCGGTCTGTCCGATATTTCAATCCGCAAATGCTTCGCCCCTACTATCTGCTGCACGAGCTATAATCTAAAAACCCCCCCAGAAGGAGCGTTTCTATGAGCCAGACTGCAACTGACCGGGTACGCTGGACAACTGCCGATCTGGAACTCTTGCCAGACAGCGGCAACCGCTATGAAATCATTGACGGAGAGTTAATCGTGACAAGAGCACCGCACTGGAATCACCAAGAGGTTTGTGGCAATATTTACGCAGAGTTAAAAAACTGGTCGCGAGAGACGGGTTTGGGACGCCCTGCAATTGGGGCAGGAATTATTTTTAGCGACGCTGATAATGTCATCCCCGATGTCGTGTGGGCTAGCCGTGAAAGCTTGGATGCTTTGCTCGATGATAATGGGCATTTAACGGCTGCACCGGAGCTAGTGGTAGAGGTGCTATCTTTTGGCGGCGATAATGAGCGGCGAGACAGGGAAGCAAAGCTCAAGTTATATTCGGCGCGGGGAGTTCAGGAATACTGGATTGCCGACTGGCGGCGGCGACAGATTGAAATCTACCGCCGGGAACAAGCCACTTTAAAGCTGGCAGCAACGCTATTTGTAAATGACGAGCTAAATTCTCCTTTGTTGCCCGGTTTTAGCTGCCCTGTGGGGCGGATTTTTGCTTAAAAAGATGGGCGATCGCTCGATTTCTAGAATTGTTGCACGAGCTAAAATATAGACATCCCCCAGAAGGAGCGTTTCTATGAACCAGACTGCAACTGACCGGGTACGCTGGACAACTGCCGATCTGGAGCTCTTGCCAGACAACGGCAACCGCTATGAAATCATTGACGGAGAGTTAATCGTGACAAGAGCACCGCACTGGAATCACCAAGAGGTTTGTGGCAATATTTACGCAGAGTTAAAAAACTGGTCGCGAGAGACGGGTTTGGGACGCCCTGCAATTGGGGCAGGAATTATTTTTAGCGACGCTGATAATGTCATCCCCGATGTCGTGTGGGCTAGCCGTGAAAGCTTGGATGCTTTGCTCGATGATAATGGGCATTTAACGGCTGCACCGGAGCTAGTGGTAGAGGTGCTATCTTTTGGCGGCGATAATGAGCGGCGAGACAGGGAAGCAAAGCTCAAGTTATATTCGGCGCGGGGAGTTCAGGAATACTGGATTGCCGACTGGCGGCGGCGACAGATTGAAATCTACCGCCGGGAACAAGCCACTTTAAAGCTGGCAGCAACGCTATTTGTAAATGACGAGCTAAATTCTCCTTTGTTGCCCGGTTTTAGCTGCCCCGTCGCACGAATTTTTGCTTAGAAATATGGAATCGCGAGGGAAAAAATGGCGTTGAGTTGTCAGAAACGACAAATGGCAAATAGGGCGATCGCTCTCCACTCTATGGGAGTATCTCACCTTTGTAGGGGCGAAGCATTCGGGCGACTAATATAGCAGGCAAAACTACTAATCTCTAATCCGAATGCTTCGCCCTCACCTCGGGATATGCAAAACTGATAGGCTCTCTACCCTATTTGCGGAAGCGTTGATTTAACCCATGAGAATGACCGTATCGATAACGTGAATCACCCCGTTATCGGCTTCGATATCGGCAGCAACAACGGTGGCATTCTTTACCTCGAACCCGTCCGAGCAATCAATCTTAATCGGAGCGCCTTCTAGTGAGGTGACAGAATCGACTTTTGCCAGATCGGCTTTCGTTAACTTGCCCGCGACGACGTGATATTTCAGAATTCTGGCGAGCTGGGGAATATTCTGCACGAGGGTTTGTATGGTTCCCGGCGGCAGCTTGGCAAAAGCGTCGTCATTCGGTGCGAAGACGGTAAAGGGGCCAGGACTTTTCAGCGCGTCCACCAAACCTGCAGCTTTCACTGCCGTCACTAGGGTATTGAAAGAACCCGCGCCAACGGCAATATCAACGATGTCAGCCATCTGTTTACCTCTTTTCAAACCTGATATTTAAAAAATTCTAAACTAATTCTCATTTTTCTCATCATCGGGCGGGAGCGAAAGAATGCGATCGCCGGCTTATAGGGGAAAGCAACAAAAAATCCCTCCAGGGGGAACTGGAAGGATAGGGTGCCTGAACTACTAGAAAATAGGGAATCTTCTTCCTCTCTGTTAAATACTGTATCCGGGGCGTTTGACGAAGGGATGACAGGGGGATGGAGTTTGTGTGACATTTTCGGCACTTTCTCCACGCCAGAGGCGCGCGCGGACTGCTGCCCCAAGTAAAACTCTCTATTATCACAGTTTGCAGGCTTTTGTCAAGCAGTCTGAACTGCTTAGCTCCATATCGGCGATCGCTATAATTAAGCTACATCCCGTTCAAACTCGACCCATGACCTACATTCCCTCCAAACTACTGAGCTTCGAGGAGTTTATCGCCCAATATGGGGATAATGCACGCTATGAACTAATTGATGGAGAAATCAGAGATATGGAACCTACTGGTTCTCACGAAGCGGTTGCTGGAAGTGTTGCTGGTAGAGTCTATGTGGAAATTTTTCGTTTTAATTTAAACTGGTTGGTTCCAAAAACCTGCTTGATTAAACCACTATACAGTGAAGCCACAGCGCTGCGTCCTGACGTAGTTGTTTTAGATAAAGCCGAACTCAGACAAGAACCCCTGTGGCAAAAAGAACCCGTTATCTGTAACGGGAGTACCATAAAGCTCGTCGCTGAAGTAGTCAGTACAAATTGGCAGGATGATTATGCTAGAAAAGTAGAAGAATACGCTATTTTGAATATACCGGAGTATTGGATTGTGGACTTTCGCGGCTTGGGTTGCTTGCAATTTATAGGCAATCCAAAGCAACCTACTTTCACACTCTGCTAGTTAATTAACGGCGCTTACCAGCAGCAACAATATCGCTTAGGAGAGACGATTACTTCTTCCCTGTTCCCAAATTTACAATTAAGACTCGATGACCTTATGCCGACCTAAAATATAAAACCTATCTAGCGCCTGCGTGAACAAGCTTTTTTCTGATTTTTTAATGGGCTGTCACGTCTCGATCTCTAGTTCTATCAGTCACCCGACAAAACCATGACCGAAAAAAAGGAAAAATCAACGCCCTTTCGCGACTATGCACTGCTAGTTTTACTTTTGGCTGGCATAGTCTTACAAATTTACAGTATTTTTTTGAATAAAGATGCTGACCAACCCAGCGAACAAGTGGTGGCTGAATGCCAAAAAATCCGCAACATTTCCCATTCAGACAGCGCCGAAAAATACGGAAGTTATTATACAGAAAAAGAAAACAGCCCCGATCCTAAAAAAATGCTAGTGCAAGCAGAAAAATTAGAAAAAAAAGCTGCCGATATGGCAGCGACGGACATTAAGGACGAGAATCTTAAGAGATACAAAGAACGCTATGTCAAGCTGTACAAACAGGAAAGCCAAGCCTTGCGCGAGTGGGCAAAATTAGTTCCCGATACGCCACCATCTGGCAATCAGAGCCAAAAAGTGCCTGCTGACACTGCAAGTTTAGAGCGACAGTTGAAAGAATCTGTAGAAAAACAGCGTCGGGTGGAAGACTCTCTAGATAAACTTGTCATCATTAAAGACGTGACTGAACAACAGATCTTTCTAATAGACGGGCTGGCTGGCTACTGTGACAAATAGTTTTATAGCAGTTTGCTTTCCCTTGTGAGGGACGTCAGAAACCCGGCTTCTTGAAGAAGCCGGGTTTCTTGCCTACACGGGCTGGCTGGCTACTGCGATAAATAGTTTTGGGGAATTAAGTGTTTATACTTAATATCCTGAAAATCCATTGCAGGAAGTTGTTACAAAACTTGTAACGAGTGGACGTTTTCGCGCTGGCGGTGTCATCCTAGCAACTAGGGGCGATGCCTCTACCGACGTCATTATCGAGGTGAATAATTATGCCTGCGACTGCACCCGATCGCCTAGGTGGTTTGTACGTCCAATCCCCATCGGGCCAAAAATTGGTCTTTCCCCTCAAACATACCGAAGTCAGCGCGAAAATTGCTGGCAATCTGTCTCGCGTTCAAGTGACGCAGAGCTTTGAAAATCCGTTCACCGATCCCCTCGAAGCCGTCTATGTCTTCCCGCTACCCGATGAAGCGGCAGTAGACGACATGGAAATTAAAATCGGCGATCGCGTCATCAAAGGCAGCATCAAAAAACGCGAAGAAGCCAAACAAATCTACGAACAAGCCAAACGCCAAGGGCGCACCGCCGGCTTGCTCGAACAAGAGCGCGATAATATTTTCACCCAATCCCTCGCCAACATCAAGCCGGGGGAACAAATCGACGTCACCATCCGCTACACCGACAGCCTAAAATTTGAAGGCGGAGACTATGAATTTGTCTTTCCGATGGTTGTCGGTCCCCGCTACATTCCTGGTACGGCGATAGACGGCAGCGGCGATACCGATCGCGTGCCCGACGCCTCCCGCATTACTCCCCCCGTCGTTCCGCCCGATACGCGCTCTCGCCACGATATCGGCGTCACCGTCGAAATTGATGCCGGCATTCCCATTTCCGACGCGCGATCGCCTTCTCACCAAACTATCGTCTCGCACGAAAAGCAAACTGTCAAGATTCAGCTCGGCGGCGAAGATACCATTCCCAACAAAGATTTCATTCTGCGCTATCGCGTTGCCAGCGACAAAACCGAAGCCACTGTCTTAACCCAAGCCGACGAACGAGGCGGACATTTCGCGATTTATCTCATCCCTGCCTTAGAATACCGCAGTGACGAAATCGTCCCCAAAGATGTCGTTTTCCTGATGGATACCTCCGGCTCCCAAGCCGGCGAACCGCTGCGGCAGTCGCAGGAATTGATGCGCCGCTTCATCAGTGGGCTCAATCCTGATGACACTTTCACAATCATAGATTTTGCCAGCACCACCCGGCAGCTTTCTAACACGCCACTCGCGAATACCGAGCCAAATCGCCAACAGGCGATTAAGTACATCAACAAGCTGCAAGCCAATGGCGGCACGGAGTTGCTCAATGGCATTCGCGCCGTGATGAATTTCCCCGCCGCACCAGCGGGACGCCTGCGCAGCGTGGTGCTGCTGACTGACGGTTATATCGGCAATGATAACGAGATACTTGCGGAAGTGCAGCGCCATCTTAAAGAAGGAAATCGCCTCTACAGTTTCGGCGTCGGCAGTTCGGTGAATCGCTTTTTGCTCAATCGCATCGCCGAAATCGGACGGGGAACCTGCCAAGTCGTGCGTCACGACGAACCCGCCCAAAAAGTGGCGGAAAAATTCTTCCGCCAGATTAACAATCCCGTGCTGACGACTATTCAAATCGCCTGGGAAGGCACGGGAGAAGCGGCAGAAATTTACCCGTCGATCGCGCCGGATTTATTTGCCGAGCAGCCTTTGGTGTTATTTGGGCGCAAACCAGACATTGAGGCTGGGAAATTGCGCGTTGCTGGGATGGCGGCGGGCGGGCAGCGCTACGAAAAGACATTTGAAGTGAATTTTGAGGAGGGGGGCAATCCGGCGATCGCCCAACTTTGGGGACGCCAGCGGATTAAAGAGTTGATGAAGCAAATGTTTGGCGGCGAGAAGAAATCTCTGGTAGAAGCCGTCACCGATACGGCTTTGATTTACCAGTTATTGTCGCAATACACGGCTTTTATCGCCGTCAGCGAAGAAGTGCGCGTCGATCCTGAAGGGCAGAGCATTTCGATGCAGGTGCCGGTGGAAATGCCGGAAGGCGTCAGCTATGAAGGCATTTTCGGTCAAGCAGCGGCTCCGGGCTCTAAGCTCCTCATGGTGGCGCGATCGCAAAAGGCGGGAATTGCTCGCGCGATCTCATCACCCGAACCCAGCTACGCGCTAGAAGCAGACGCGCCAGAGTACGAACGCGGAATATCGTTCGCGCCCCAATCTCCTCCTCCGCCTGCAGCCGCGCCCTCTCCTGCCTCGGCTAAGAAATCCTTACCGCCGGATGAGGGTAATTCGGGCGATCGCCTCCGCAGTTTTTTGAGCCCCAGCAGTTCGCAAGAAAAACGCAAGCCAGCACCCGCCGGCAATCCTCACCTAGAAATTGTCAGCATTTCCGGCTTGGATGATGCAGCCATCGTCGCTTTGACGCAACACCTGCAAGCCCTCAATCTTCCAGCCGGCTTTAGCGGTGAAATTGTCTTCGAGTTTCCCGTGGAAAATCACCGCGTCGGGCGAGTTGTTTTGGATGACGAAGCCTCGACACTAGACGCCCCAGAAGTGATCGATCCGATAAAGCGATCGCTCCTCACCTGGAAAGTTCCCGCTGGCGTTACTGCGACTGTTCGCTTGACTTTGCGGATTAAGCCGTAAAAATCTAAGCCTCTAAATTGAAGTGCAGGCACGACACGGATTCAAGCATGGATACACGGATATTTGAGAAATAAATGCGTGGATCTCTGAAAAGTCTGTGTTGTGCTGGAGGGGGGGAATGTGGAGCGTGAAATTAGAAAAATTATTTCACTCCCTACCACACGATCGCCACTCCTGTTTTGCTTTCCCTTGTGAGGGACTTCAGAAACCCGGCTTCGTCGAAGTTGCCGGGTTTCTTGCGCGGACTTCATCTGAGTGAAAAATGCTATAAGCACTCAGCACTCATCACTCATCATCACTCCACTCCCTACCCAAAGAAAAAGCCCGCTCGCAGGCGGGCTATTGTTTGTGTACTTCACTTCAAATTACAGGCATTGCGCGCCTTAATGCTGAAAATTTGGCAACAAATCCGCGATCGCCAAGTTGTTTCTACTACTTTCCGGCAAAGGCGGGCGCAGGCAGAGATAAAACAAGGGGCCAAATAAGGGAACGAGCGCTACAGCCCAGAAAATTCGTGAATCGCGAATGCCGCGACGTGCCATGTCGTCGTCAAATAAATCCGTCAGCGGAAATATCAGGCACATCAGGCAAAAATCCAAGCTGATGAGGTGAACGAAGTGCCTGGTTTGGAACTCGCGAACGTATTCTCCCCAGTCTCCCGCAATCAGGGCGTAAGCCAGAAACCCAATCGTCGCTAACAGGAGTAAAACCCCGGTCGATCGCCGGTCTAGCATTCGCAGCCACTTATCTTTTGCTCCGACAAATTCTTGATTGGATTCCCGGAAAATTAAATAAGGCAGCAGGCAAATCACGCCCGTTCCGTTGGAGCCGACAAAATAAGGCCACGCGCGGAATTTTTGCATTCTGCCGTCGGCGAACATCAGGCAAGCGTAAATCATCGGCCAAACGCCCATAAGGCTGAATAAGGCGGGTATGTAGGCGTTTACTTCTCCCCACTGACCGGTCAGCAGTTTTTTGACTAAAGGCCAGGTATCGGGTTGGTCGAGCGGAGCCAGCCATAATGTATAACTGACAAATGCCACCCAGATTGCAAATAAGACTATTTTTCTGCCCATAATCTCGACCGATGATTTGACGCTTCCCAGATACTTTACGCTAGGGTGAGAATGGCCTGCATCTGTCTTTGGTTGAGTGTGAGATAGCAAGGAGGGTAGAAGTTACTGAAGAAACCTCAGCACTCAGCCGAGGCATCGACGACTTTTCACCCACTCAGCACTCAATAACGGGCTTTTCGCGAAAAGCCCCTACTCAGCACTCAGCCGAGGCATCGAGCACTATTTTCTGGCAGGGGCGATCGCGTGCACAGATAAGCGAGGGGGCCAAACAGTGGAATTAGCGCGACTATCCAGAAAACGGCAGGATTTTTGATGCCCCTTCTTGCCATATCATCTCCCAGCAGCGCGGGAAAGATGACACTCAACATGCAAAAATCAAGGCTCATTACATGAATAAATCTACTACTGAGCCACTGCTGGATAAAATCGCTCCAATCTCCCAAGACCAAGCCATAGGCAACTAGCGCTGCAGCGCTCAAAGTCAGGAAGATGCCGGTGAAGCGGGAATCTAGCTGTTTGAGAAAGCTATTTTTTTCGCCGGAAAATTGGGGGTTCGGTTCGCGCAGCGCCAAATAGGGCAACAAGGCAAAGGCTCCGACGGCAAAGGAGGCGGCGGCGAATGGCCAAGCAGGGATTTTTTGCCCCCTGCCATCTATATATAATAGGCAACTGTAAATCAGCGGCCAAATGCCCATGATACTGAACAGCGCCGCGATCGCGGGATTGATGCCGTCCCAATTTCCTGTCGAGAGATTTTTAATCAGCGTCCAGGTTTCCGGTCGATCGGGCGGCGCGAGGAGAAACGCATAGGCGAGAAACCCGATCCACAGCAAACCAAATCCTATTTTTCTGAGCATTTTGGCGAGTTTAGATTGTAAATTTCAGATTTTAGATCGGCGAATCCAAAATCCACAATCTAAAATAGTGGATTCCAGCATCCAGACTAGCTCAGCGCCTCTGAGAGGTAGTCGGCGGCGGCTTCCACCATCGCGATCGCGTTCTCGTACTGCATCCGAGTTGGCCCCAAAACGCCCACGCTGCCCACCGGCACCCCACCCCGCCGGTAGGTGGCAGAAATCAGAGCGCAGGCGCGCATGGGTTCTAGGGGGTTTTCCGAGCCGATGCGCACGTTCACCCGCTTGCCAGAACTTTCAATTTCCGGCGATTCAAAAATCAAGGGCCACAGTTGCTCTTGTTCTTCTTCCAGAAGCTGCATGAGCGTCTGAACTTGGGTTAACTCCGAAAATTCCGGCTGGCGCAAGACTTCGGCGACGCCGCCGATGAGAATGCGGGTGAGCGCCGGCGTTTTGCAGCGGCGAGTCAAATCCGCTAGCATCGTTCTGAGGAAATCGGCATAGCGCTGAAATTCCCGGTCTAACTCGCTCATGTCCAGGTGAGAAAGTTCGGCGATCGCTCGCCCGCGCAACTGGCTGTTGAGAAAGTTCGACAGGATTTGCAATTCGCGCTCTACCACTTCCGGATCGGGCTGTTCTAAGTCCGGCGCTGCAGAGAGCTCCATCAAAACTGACTGGGTTTCGTAGGAATCCGTTACCACAACCAGCATCACCCGTTTTGTATCGGCGAGCACGAGCTGCAGGTGGCGCAGGCGGCTGGTATTTGTTTGCGGCAGGGTAATCAGCGTCATGTAGCCGCTGAGGGCGGAAAGCATTTGCGCCGCACCCCGCAACAGTGCCTCAAAACTCCACTTTTCCCAGTTGAGCCGCTCGTTGAGCAACTGTTCTACTTGGCGAGCCAGACTTTCCGACGGCGCGATCAGTTGATCGACGTAAATGCGGTAGCCAGAATCTGACGGCACGCGACCGGCAGAGGTGTGGGGTTGATAGAGCAGCCCTGCTTTTTCTAAATAGCTCATCGCGTTGCGAATGGTGGCGGGGCTGACGCTGAGGTTGTATTCCTCAACCAGGACTTTTGACCCCACTGGCTCTGCAGTTGCAATATAGTGCCGCACCGTTGCCCAGAGGATATGTTGTTGCCGGTCTGTCAAATTTAGTTGCATTTTGCCAAAGAGCCAAAGCGGATTTTAACCAGGTTTCAAAAAAGATAGCAATTATTTATTCATAAGATAGACAAGAACGCCCAGGCTCTGCCACCTGCCCCGTGGCAGATGCTAGCGGACGCCACCGGGAGTAGATCCAGGTGTTCCGCACGAGCGAGGGATCGCGATCCTTCTATCCTGTCACTGACGAGCGCGCAAGCGCGGGCGATCGGGCGCTGCAGTTGGATTTAAGATACCAGGTATCTTCTGTTTTGCACTGATTTGATTTTTTCTGCGGTAGCAAATGCAACAAGCGAGCAAGAAGCCCGGGCAGGAGCTAAATTTTCAATTGAGATTTTTCGATAGCTCCGCTTTCCAGAATAGTTTCTGGCACGCTCAAAGTGGGAATAAGGGAATTTTTTTTCTCACCCTATTCTTTTCTCTAAGCTAGATTTTCTGTGTTTAATTTTACCACATTTCTCAAATTTGAGGCAATCCACAAGCTGGCACGGTTGGGGAAACGCCCTTGTCTCAGTATCGAGGCACTCTCCGATCGACCGCGATCGCGTAGGCGTCAATTCCTCCGACAACATTTTTGACGTTGGTAAACCCCTGCTGCATCAACCACTGGCACATCTGAGCGGAGCGGACGCCGTGGTGGCACAGGACGATCGTCTCGGCGTGGGGGTCGAGGCGGGTGGCAATGTGGCCCGACCATTCGCTGAAGGCGCTCAGGGGCAAGTTTTTAAAGCATTCCAGGCGCGCGATCGCGATTTCTTCTGGCTCCCGGACGTCCAGCAGTTGCACTGGCTCCGAAAAGCCTGCTGCCAGCCGACTGGCCAGTTCCTCTACGGTTATTTGGGGAATGGATTGACTGAAAAATTGGGCTGACATTGGAGCGAATCTAATTCTAAGGGGATTTACAAATTTGCGTTTTTTATTTTATAATGTTTTTAGAACAAGAAAAAGCTCGTGGCAATCCCTTTGAGGGATGGAACTCAGCCGCAGTAGTGGCCGGAGTGGTCGGCAAAATAGAGGCCATTCAAAATCGGCGATCGCGCGCAAAATTTTGAAAGCAGCGCGATCGCCGACGGCGAAAATTGAGGTTTTAACGTCAAACGCTAAAAGCGCAATAATCGAGTTTTATTAAATTGATGTTTCCCAGATGGGAGAGCCTCACCCGATCGCATCAGGTTTGTCCCAAAAGCGGCGGGACTCTCGGCGAGGTGGACAGGCTAGGAGAAAACGGAAGCCGGGAAGTCGGACAGGTGGCGAGCGCGCGGGTTCGAGTTTTCCTCGATCTCGGCGATCGGGTGCCCTTCAACTTTCTTGGCATTGGCATATTTCGGATACTCGCCAGCCAGTGCTGATTCTCTGGTGGTGGGAGGATTGCTGTCAATCAGGCGCTCTAATTGTTGAACCCGTTGGTTGCGGCTGGAAATCATCGATGCCAGATCCGGCATTTCTTGCCAGCAGTGAGAGCAAAACCAGTAGACGCCATTGTGACGAGCGTGGCGGAGCAATTGAGTAGAGCAACAAGGACAAGCGTTCATAGTGTTCATTTAAACCTGTTTAGAAATAAGAACGACGGATTTTCCAAATCAAGCAAGTATTTTTACTTATGGCCTCGCGGTCGCATGACCCACTAAGCAAAGGCGCTCGTACTTCATCCCAAACGGCGCTCGTTAGGGAAGTAAAACTTATCCAAGCGCAACAGGAGAGCTACAATCAACAACTGCACTATCCAAGGTGCCAGTGCAAAACCCCAAAAGAAGCACACGACAGCCGTTAAAGCAGCAAGGGTGAAGGGTAGGTCGTGAGAGGTACGCGAATAGACCCAGATAGCTCCGAGAGAGATTGCCAGCAGGATCAGATAGGACGAGGACAACATCATAATCTCCTAGCGTGCTTGCCAAAGGTCTGTACTGCGCTGCGTATGTAATGAGCTTAGAACTTAAATGTGAAGAACTCGTGAAGGCTCAAAAGTTTTTTCTATCTATTTGCAGAAGCTAAAACGGGAAGCACTGGGCGGGCATCTGCCTGCAGAGAAAGACTTTTTTGGCCCGATCGCGATCCCTATCCCTCCTACTGCAGATCGAGAGGATACCGTCAACTGCCGAAAGAAAGAAAGTGCCGATCTGGCACTCAGCCGTTTGCCTCCCTGCCGGGAATGTGTCGAGTTTGGACGTCCTTTTTTTGGGTCCCCCTAAAGTTTGATTCCTCAAATCAAGCCCGAAGCAGCTTCTGGGTATTTCTCACCTCCTCCAAGGTGCCGATCGCCGCGCGCTTCTATGGCTTTTTCAGAAAAGTTTATTGTGAACCTGCAATTTTAAAAAATCTAAAAAAATCTTTAGTTCTGGCTTTTAGGCTGCAAATTTAAACTATAAAATGGAATCTAGCTCTCTACCGCAACGGCGTTTCTGGAATTGCGCCAAGCCAGATGGGCCAATTTACAGGCCGGTTCTCAAGGGCTCAGTTGCGGGCCAAATCCTGCTATTTTGCGATAAAAAAACATAAAAGGGCGGGCCCGATGCCCACCCTTCGCTTATATACATAAAAGCGCTTTTGGCGCGTATTGGCGAGGTTCTAAAACAAGCGGATTAATGTAAAATTTAAAACCCAATATCTAAACTCGCCCGCTCTTTTGAGTAGCGATCGCCGAGGGTTTGGCGGATCGTCTCGGAGCGGGAGATCAGCTCTGCGGCTGTTTGGGCTTGGTCTGCGGCTTTATAATAATCAGCCAGGGCCTGGAATATGCTGGATTTGAGATAGCTATCCTCTAGATTTTCAGCCAGTTGCCAAGATTGGACGGCGATCGCCCCGGCTCGCTCGACTTCACCCGCCCGCATACATTCCCGCGCCAGATCTGAGAGCGCTTTTGCTTGCAGGTAGTTGTGTTCGATCGATTCCGCCACCTGCAGGGCTTTGTCGTATTTTCCGACTTTGGCATATTCATTCGCCAAATCTGACAGGGCTTTGGCTTGAACGTAACCGCCGCCGATCGCATAGGCGATTTGCACGGCTTGGTTGAATTGTCCTGCTGCCGCATATTGGCTGGCAATGTCCGACAGGGCAGAGGCTTTGCGCCAGTCATCCCGAATGGTACTAGCCACTTTCAGGGAGCGGGCGAGCACCTCGGAAACTAGCTTGCCATCGCCTGCTTTCGCATACTCGTCGAGGATGCTCGAGAGGGCTTTAGCTTTGTCGCGATCGTTGCGAACCGTTGCAGCCACTTCTAAGGCTCGGTCGTATTGTCCCGTTTCGGCATATTGCACGGCTATCTCTGAGAGCGCCCAAGATTTTGTCGTTTCATTCTGCAGGGTTTGCGCCGCCTCTAGCGATTGGGCTAGGAGTTGGGCCGCTTTTTCGGCTTGTCCCGCTTTGAGCGATTCGCTCGCTGTGATGGCCAGATCGGGAGCGAATTGGGCTTTGGACTCTTCGGCAAAGGAGAAGGGAGTCAGCAGGAGCGCGATCGCTGCGATTGCCAGTTTTACTTGATTGCCTGGTTTTGGGCGAGTCGCGCAGAAGCCCCCGAGTAATTGCGTGCGTGAGTTCTGAAAGAGAGTGAAGAAGCGCATGTCTGTCACGAGACTAAGTAATTTTGCTGACACTTTTGTTTTACAAGACACTTCTTCGGAGATCGGGAAGAGAAACACTTTTTTTAAGCTTTGAGTTATCCACTCCTGACACGGGCGATGGGGTATTGGAAGAAACTGGGTTTGGAGGGTGCGGGGTGTCGGGGCGATCGCCCTCGGTTCCCGCCGAACCGCTGAACCGCTTCAAGACTGCTTGAGAAGTCGTAATTTTTCTTAACCGCGTCAGGAGCAAAAGGACGCAGAGAGAAGAAAGAAAAGATTTTTTTAAGTGGTCTGTTAATAGTTTTTTATCACTACTAAAATTCTATCAGATAGGATTTGTGCTTTCTCTTCAGTCGATAGGCTTTGCGCAATCTGCACGGCGCGATCGTCCTGTCCCGATGCAGCCAAGCTAGTTGCTATGATAGAAAAAATTCCTATTTTTTCAGAATATTCCTCAAGGCTATTTGCGATTTGAAGGGCGCGATCGTATTGTCCATTGGTGGTAAGAGCGAAAGCGATCGCAGACAGTACCACAGCTTTCTGAGGTTGATTCGGGATAGTTTTAACAATCTCTAGGGCGCGATCGACCTGTCCGGCTTCAGCTAAGTCAACCGCGATTTTAGACAGAAAAAAGCTTTGTTTACCTTCATTTTGAGTACTGTCTAATCTCCGTATAGCGTCTGACAGCAATGGCTGAGATTTTTCGGTTTCTCCAGAAGAAAATAGCAGGCGAGCGATGCAGCTAAAACCCTCAGCTTGTTTAGCTGAAATTTTATAGGTCTTTTGGATTATATAGCGCGTCTAAATGATTCGTACACTCTCGTAAACACGGAGATGGGGCTTCTTCCGGGGGAACCCTCGCAGTACAGGAATTGTCCAATTCATTTAGACGCGCTATATAGCGGTTCTATTTGAGAAAGCGAACGGCTGTACTGAGTGAGAAACCCGGTAACTTCGACGAAACTGGGTTTCTGAGGTTTCACGACTCAAATAGAACCGCTATATACATTTTTCCGAATAGGGGGCGTCGCACTTGCCGCACCCCTTTACTGAACTTGTCTGGCTATTTCAAGGGCTTGGTTTAAGATTTGCAAAGCTAAATCAATTTTTCCAGCTTGGAGGGCGCGATCGCTGATATTAATCAATGCCAAAACTTTGTAAGAATTATCAGGAATTGCGCCCGCTAGCTGCCAAGCGCGGTCAAATTCTCCTACTTCCGACAACTTGACAGCGATCGCAACTGGCACCTGATTTTTCACGTCTTTATCGGCGATAGTTTCGCCAACTTGCAAGCCTCGGTCGAATTCTCCTGCCCCTGCGTATTTGAAAGCTATCTCAGCCAGCGCCTGAGATTTCTCAAACTCATCCCGGATAGATTGGGCGACTTGCAAAGCGCGATCGAATTCTCCGACTTCCGCCAATTTTACAGCGATGTCGAAAAAGGGCGGCTCGTACCTTACCATCGTTTTTACGGGCTGTAGGGCTTCTGAAAATAGTTGCTGTGCGGTATAGTCTTTGCTTATTTTAGCATATTGTACGGCTAGTTCAGACAGTGCCAAGGCTTTAAAATAGGGGTCTTCAACGGGTTGGGCAACCTGTACGGCTGTCGCGAGAATTGGCGGCACTTTATCTGCTTGTTTGGCTGTTATTAACTCACTCGCTATTGCCGCGAACGTCAGGGCTTTGTAATAATTGTCATTGATGCGATCGACCACCTGCTCGGCTCGTTCAAATTGTCCAGCTTTGGCAAATTTTACGGCGGCTGTGCCATATAATGCCGGAGCGGGTTCGTAAAGTTTCTCTACCATAGCAGCCACTTTTTCGGCAAATTCAGCCGATCCGGCTGCTTCCACTACTTCCTCAGAGATTTCAGAAAATGCTTGGCGTTTGTAGTAAGGTTCCTCGATGCGTTTGGCTAGGTGGAGAGCTTCTAAAAGAATTTTCTCTGCTTTATCTAATTGTCCGGCTGAGGCTAACGCGGCTGCTATTATACCTAACTGGTTGCTATTGTAGGAAAAGCTGTCAATGCTTGACGGTTTTCTCTCGGTAGCTCGAACTAGAGTTTCCATCAAATCGATAATCTGTAGGGCTAATACTAAGTTGGCTAAGATAGTATTATACTATTAGAGAAAAACATCAGG
>CAYOOD010000103.1:0-28096 GCA_964405435.1 uncultured bacterium | reverse complement strand
CTCCTGCAGCTTGTTGGCTGGCACGGCGGCTTTCATCGCGCTGTCGAAGTATTCAGTTGCACCCGCAAAATCTTCCCGTGCGAGTGACTCCACAAATCGGGCGGCCACCGATTGATGGTCGTTCATATTTGAATCTTCCTGTTTTTGGGCATATTCGGTGGCTGTCACCGCAGGGTTTTGATTATGATATTCCGTTTTGTGGCGCGAGAAAAGCTTCGGCATCGCTAGCCGCTCCGCAACCGCCGCTCTAGCGCTTGCCGAGGTGGGGGCGATGCGCCCTACCCGTGCAGGAATTACCCTGGCGATCGCGTCAGGCGATCCGGCGATCGCCCAAGCCACAAGCACGCCCGTAACTGCTTTGATTCTGTTGACCATCTTTTCAGCAGAAGGGCCATCTAGTGAATGACAGCAACTAGATTGCCAGCCACCTCGAAATTATACAGCACGAGTTCTCCGTTTTTTTCACCCTACAATACCGTGAATGTCAAGTTTCTCGGTTTCGGATTTCCAGAACTTCACATTTTTGGTATGAGCCGCTAAAAAACCAGGATAAGTTTTGAAAAATGCGAGTAGCTTGCTAAACTGAGAGGACGCTTTAGAAACAGAATTATCGACAGCTAAGCAATCAAATAGTTATCAAGTAATTGCGGCAGGGAATCGCACCCAGTCGGAGGAGGCGAAAAATTGAGCGCTGCTCGATTTTAGGAAGTGCCCCTGAGAAGCGATCGCTTGCATATTGGCGCGCCAGAAGCCCGCAGCCTTTCTCTCGATCCAGCCAGAGAAAGGCGTGAAACTGTCGCTATCCCCAGAGTAAAAGCGTTCCACCCGCTTTCTTAGGAAAACGGGGCGGCGAGATCTGTGCTGTACCTGCAGGCAGAACCGAACCAGCAATTTTATAAGCGATAATCAGGTCAAGCTGATAAAGCAACAGCAGCCGTGAGAGGCTCGAGCCTCAAACCGTTGAGAAAAATCGAGGTGAACGGAAGATGAGGAGAGAAACCCCCCCCTACATACACCCCTACGGCATCGCCGCCGCTGCCGTTGTCGGCGCAACGGTGCTGACACTGCTGCTGTTGCCCCTGCTCAATTACACCGCTTCGCAATTATTTTTCGTGGCGGTTGCCTTCAGCGCTTGGTATTGCGGACTGGAAGCCGGCTTGCTGGCTACCTTGCTGTCTGTGATGGCCATTGCCTACTTTTTTATACCGCCGTACTATTCACCGGATATCGGGTTAGACGATATCGTGCGGCTGGGCATGTTTGGCATTGTTGCCGTCTCTATGAGTTCGCTCAATGCCGAATCGCGCGCCGCCAAGCACCGCGCCGAGGCTAGCGCGATCGAGCTTATAGAGCGCGAGGAGCAGTACCGGCGCATCGTCGAAACCGCGAACGAGGCGATCTGGATGGTTGACGCCCAATGGCAGACGACTTATGTCAACCAGCCGATGGTACAGATGTTTGGCTATAGCGTCGAGGAGATGCTCGGACGCTCCATTTTTGACTTTATGGATGCCGAAGCTCGTACCCTCGCCCTGGAGCAGATCGAGCGCCGGCAACAGGGGAAGAGCGATCGGTTTGACTTCCGCTACCGCCGCAAAGACGGATCGGACTTGTGGGCGATCGTCTCAAGCACCCCGATTTTGAACGCGCGGGGAGAATTTGCAGGGCGGATCGCCATGCTGGTCGATATCAGCGATCGCAAGCTGGCTTTAGCAGCACTGCAAGAGAGCGAAAAACGCTACCGCGCTTTTGTCGAACAGAGTTCTGAAGGAATTTGGCGCTTTGAAGTCGATAAGCCCATCTCAATCGAATCTTCCGAAGACGAACAACTGCAGTATTTTTACGAATATGCCTATTTAGCGGAGTGCAACGAGGTGATGGCGCAGATGTACGGCTTTTCATCTGCCAGAGAACTCGTCGGGGCGCGGTTAAACGACTTCCTCCCCAGCTTTGATTCTCACAATCTCGAATACTTGCGTGCTTTTATCCGTTCTGGCTATCGACTCGCCGATGCAGAATCCCACGAAGTTGACAAGGAAGGCAACCCGAAATATTTTTCAAATAATCTGGTAGGCATTGTTGAAGATGGCTTGTTAGTCAGAGTTTGGGGAACTCAGCGCGACATCACAGAGCGCAAGCGGTTAGAGGCAAGCCTGCAAGAAAGCGAAGAACGCTTTCGGAATATGGCGGATACAGCTCCCGTCTCGATCTGGATGTCCGGGACTGACAAACTTTGCTTTTATTTTAATAAAGTCTGGCTGGACTTTACCGGCAGGACTCTCGAACAAGAAATGGGGAATGGGTGGGCGGAAGGCGTGCATCCAGATGATTTGCAACGCTGTCTCGATACCTATGTCGCGGCATTTGAGGCTCGCGAAAGTTTTAAAATGGAGTATCGGCTGAGGCGTTTTGACGGCGAATACCGCTGGATTTTAGATGCGGGAGTGCCGCGATTTATGCCGGACGGCAGCTTTGTCGGCTATATCGGTTCGTGTATCGATATCAGCGATCGCAAGTTGGCTGAAGAAGCGCAGCGCTCCAGCGAAGAACAAATCCGCCTGATCGCCGATTGCGCGCCGAGTCTGATTTCCTACGTCGATTCCCAACAGCGCTATCTCTTCAACAATAAGACCTACTCGGACTGGTTCGGACAGGATCGCGCCGAAATTACCGGCAAGTCACTACAGGAAGTTTTGGGCGAGGCGGCTTATCAGGAAATTCGCCCTCACGTCGAAGCCGCCCTCGCAGGAAAAAAAGTCAGCTATGAAACCACGATTCCCTACCGAGATGCCGGAGAGCGTTACATCCGCGCCTCTTACGTTCCCCATTTTGGCGAACGGGGAGAAGTGAAAGGATTTATTGCCTTAATCGCCGACATCAGCGATCGCAAGCAGGCTGAAGAAGAAATCCTCCGACTCAATCAAAACCTACAGCGCCGCGTCGCCGAGTTGCAAACCTTACTCGAAGTCATTCCCGTTGGAGTTGGGATTGCCGAAGATGCCGAATGCAAGCATATTAAAGTCAATCCCTATTTTGCCAAACAGTTGGGGATATCTATAGAAGCCAATGCCTCCTTCAGCGCTCCCCCTGAAGAAAGACCTTCTAACTTTAAAGTCTGCAAAAATGGCCGAGAACTGGCGGCTGAGGAGCTGCCCATGCAGGTATCTGCCGCCAAGGGGGTCGAGATTATTGGGGAAGAGATAGATATCATACGCGCAGAGGGAAAAACAGTCAAGGTACTCATATCTGCCGCCCCGCTATTTGACGAACGGGGAAAGAGCCGGGGAAGCATTGCCGCAGTCTTGGACATCACCGATCGCAAGCGGGCGGAAGAAGCGCAGCGCTTTATCGCCGAAGCCAGCGCCGTACTGGCTTCCTCCCTCGACTACTCCACGACGCTTTCGAGCGTGGCGCGTCTGGCAGTGCCTCACATCGCCGACTGGTGTACCGTCCACGCCCTCGAAGACGACGCGGGAGTGCAGTTGCTAGCACTCGCCCACGCCAACCCGGAGAAAGTCAAGTGGGCGCGCGAATTGCAGGAGCGGTATCCCTACGATCCGAACCAGCCGCGCGGCGTGCCGGAAGTGCTGCGAACGGGCAAATCGGAGATATATCAGGAGATACCCGACGAGCTGCTGGTGGCATCTGCCCGCGATCCGGAACACCTAGAGATACTCCGGGAAGTCGGTTTTTCATCAGTGATAATCGTGCCGATGAAAGCGCGCGATCGCACCTTGGGGGCGATTTCCTTCATGGCTGCCGAGTCAGGTCGCCGATACGACAGCGCCGATCTCGCCCTGGCAGAAGCGATCGCCTACCACGCCGCACTCGCGGTAGACAACGCGCGACTCTACGAGATGGCACAGCGCGATCGCGCCGAAGCCGAGCAAGCCAATCGCCTCAAAGACGAATTTCTCGCCACCCTTTCCCACGAGCTGCGCACGCCCCTGACTTCAATGCTGGGGTGGGCTCGGATGCTGCGCTCTCAAAAATTAGACGAAGCCGCTAAAGAACGGGCGATCGAAACGATCGAGCGCAACGCCAAATCGCAAGCGCAATTAATTGAGGATATTTTAGATGTCTCCCGCATCATTACGGGCAAGCTGCGCCTGAATGTTCGCCCTGTCGAAGTCAATGCTGTTGTCGAAGCCGCCCTCGATGCCTTGCGTCCCGCAGCACAGGCGAAGTCTATTTTTCTCAACTACATACCCGATCGCGCCGTGAATTTGGTTTCTGGAGATGCCGATCGCTTGCAGCAAGTGGTGTGGAATTTACTTTCCAATGCGATTAAATTTACCTCCAATGGAGGGTCTGTTTTCGTCGTTCTTGAAAGTAACAACTCGCAGGTTGAAATTTCAGTCACCGATACTGGCAAGGGCATCAGTCGCGAATTTTTGCCGCACGTTTTCGATCGCTTTCGGCAAGCTGACGGCGGCAGTACCCGCTCCCACGGCGGGATCGGGTTGGGGCTGGCGATCGTCCGCCACCTCGTAGAACTGCACGGGGGAACTGTCTGCGCCACCTCTGAAGGGGAAGGAAAAGGGGCGACTTTTACCGTCACCCTTCCCCTCCTCGAAGGCAAAAAGGAGAATTTCTCCCTCCCCCCCTCTCCCACTCTCCCCCTCCCCCTTTCCTCCTCTCTCCCCCTCTCCGGCGTGCGGGTGCTGGTGGTAGACGACGATGCCGACGCGCGCGAACTGATCGGAATGGCGCTGGAATCCTCGGGAGCCGAAGTGAAAACCGCTGTTTCCGCTGCCGAAGCGATCGCGGCGATCGGCGATTCCATGCCGGATGTCTTGCTCAGCGACATCGAGATGCCCCACGAGGACGGCTACACCTTGATTCGCAAAGTCAAGGCGATCGCAGAACAACTCGGAAAACAAATTCCTGCCGCCGCCCTCACCGCTTATGCCCGCAAAGAAGACCGCCAGCGGGCTCTACAGGCCGGCTTTCAATTGCACGTTCCCAAACCCATCGATCCGGCTGAATTGGTGGCAGTTGTTGCTTCCCTCGCCGGACGTACTGGCAATCTCCGAAGGTGAATTTTCAAGCCGCCGAAAATTTATAATTAATATCTAATCCAGTCTGTCGGAGCGACCGAGCGATCGCTCCTGTAAATTTAAATTCAATTTATAACATCATTGTTTTCAATTAATTAACGCCAATAGAGCCCTTTCGATAAGAATTTTATGGGAAAATCCAAGCAATCCCGATTCCATCCCTACGGCGTCGCCGTTTCCAGCGTTGCCCTAGCAGTGATGTTCAAATCACTCGTCCAACCGGCTCTAAACCTGGAAGATGTACCCTTTCTGATCTTTTTTGCCGCCGTGACGGTGAGCGCGTGGTATGGCGGAGCCGGCCCGGGGCTGTTATCCACGGCTCTGTCAGCTCTCGCCAGCTATTACTTCTTTCTCGCTCCCAGCTATTCCTCGTTTTTGACGATCGACAGCATCGCAAAAACGAGTTTATTTGCGCTGGAGGGGGGAGCGATCGCCTTCTTGGCGGGGGAGATGCGTGCAGCCCAGCAGCGAACCGAAGTCAACCTGCGCAAGCTGGAAAGAGAGCAGGCTCACTTGCGCGAAAGCGAAGAACGCTTCCGCTTGTTGGTAGAGGGCGTCAAAGACTACGCAATTTACATGCTGGATGCAGCAGGGCACATTGTCAGTTGGAACGGCGGCGCGCAGCGCATCAAAGGTTATGGAGCCGGAGAAATTATCGGGCAGCATTTCTCCCGATTTTATACCCCCGAAGATATCGCCTCGGGCAAGCCCGATCGAGAATTGCAAATAGCCGCCGCAGAAGGACGGTTTGAAGAAGAAGGCTGGCGCGTGAGAAAAGACGGCTCGCGGTTCTGGGCGAACGTAGTGGTGACAGCCCTGCGCGATGAAAGCGGACAGTTGCGGGGATTCGCCAAAGTGACGCGCGACATGAGCGATCGCAAGAAGGCTGAGGAGGCACTCAAGCGGATAGAATGGCTTTTGACGGCAAAACAGCCCCAAACAGCCGAGCCGACTGAGCAGCCATACGGCGACTTGACTCAACTCAATACGAGCCGCCTAATTTTAAATGCCGTCGGCGCAGAGGTTCTCCGCGATATCGCCGGAGACTACCTCGACTTGCTAGAAACTTCCTCCGCTATTTACGAGAAAAATGGCGATTACGCGATGGGAATTTTTAGTTCCGGCTGGTGTCAATTTATGGGCAGTACCTCTCGCAACCTCTGCAAGACCGACGATAACAAAGAAGCCCTAGCCTGTGGCAAATGGCACTGTCACGAATCGTGCTGGAAGGACGCTTCCAAAGTTTCTATGAAAACCGAACAGCCGGTTGACATCCCCTGTAGAGGCGGTATCCGGCTGTACGCCGTGCCGATTTATGCAGGAGAAGAAATCGTCGGCAGCATCAATTTTGGCTACGGCGATCCCCCCCCGCGATACCGAAAAGCTCAAAGAAATTGCCAATCGCTACAACGTCAGTACCGAGGAGCTCGCGAAAGTAGCAGCCAGCTACGAATCTCGACCGGCTTATATTATTGAAATGGCCAAAAAGCGGCTGCAAACCTCAGCCAAATTGATCGGCGAAATCATCAAGCGCAAGCGAGCCGAAGAAGAAAGCGCTCGGCTTCTGGAACGCGAGCAAGTAGCCCGCGCCGAAGCACAGGCGAACGAAACGCGCTATCGCTTTCTTTCCGAATTAATTCCTCAAATCATTTGGACGGCGCGCCCGGACGGCTATTTGGATTACTACAACCAGCAATGGTTCGACTATACCGGCATGACGCTGGAGGAAACCCAGGGCTGGGGATGGCAGCCCGTGCTGCATCCAGACGACGTACAACCCTGTCTCGACGCTTGGAAACATGCCGTACAGACAGGCGAAATTTACGAAATCGAATACCGCTTCAAAAGGGCATCAGACGGACAATATCGCTGGCACCTCGGTCGAGCGATGCCGCAGCGCGACGCTGAGGGAAGAATTCTCAAATGGTTCGGCACCTGCACGGATATCGACGATCAAAAGCGGGCTCAAGCTGAAATCCAGCAGCTCAACGAAACGCTGGAGCGTCGCGTCGCCGATCGCACGGCACAACTGCAAGAAGCGAATCAAGAACTCGAAGCCTTTTCCTATTCTGTTTCGCACGACTTGCGCGCGCCGCTGCGCCACATCAACGGCTTCGTCGAGCTGCTCCTGAAGCGGGCTGCTTCCAATCTCGACGAAACCAGCCTTCGCTATCTCAAAACAATTGCTGAGACTGCTATAGTAGCGGGAACTCTGGTTGACGATCTGTTGAACTTTTCCCGCATGGGGCGCAGCGCAATGCGCCGGATGGTTATCGATATGAATCAGCTCGTCCGAGAAGTGCTGCGGGATGTGGAGCCGGAGACGCGGGGACGGGATATTATCTGGGAGATTGGGGAATTGCCCCGCGTTCAGGGCGATCCTTCCATGTTGCGCCTCGTGCTGCGGAATCTGACAGAGAATGCCATCAAATACACGCGGACGCGCGACAAAGCCTGTATCGCGATCGGCAGCACCAGCAACGACACCGAAACGGTGTTTTTCGCGCGCGATAACGGTGTAGGATTTGATATGAAATATGCAGACAAACTTTTCGGCGTGTTTCAACGCCTTCACAGTGCTTCTGAGTTCGAGGGGACTGGCATCGGACTCGCTAACGTCCGGCGGATCGTACACCGTCACGGGGGGCGAACCTGGGCGGAAGGTGAGATAAATGGCGGCGCTACTTTTTATTTTTCGCTGCCAAAGTTTTTAGAAGGGGAGGAGAATGGAAGAAGTAAAGCGAATTCTGCTGGTTGAAGACAGTCCGCTCGACGTGGAGCTAACGCTAGCTGCGCTGGCTGACAACCATCTCGACAGTGAAGTGGCGATCGCTCACGACGGAGAGGAAGCCCTCGATTATCTCTACCGCCGGGGAACATATCAACACCGTGGCTCTGGCAATCCAGCCGTTGTCATGCTCGACTTGAAACTGCCCAAAGTCAACGGGCTGGAAGTGCTCGCACAACTGAAGGCTGACGCGGAATTGAAAAAAATTCCAGTCGTGATGCTGACTTCTTCGCGCGAGGAACAAGACTTGGTAGAGAGCTACCATTTAGGAGTAAATGCCTATGTAGTCAAGCCAGTAGATTTCCAAGAATTTACTCGGGCGATTCGAGAAATCGGGCTGTTCTGGGCTGTGCTGAATCAGCCGCCGCCCGGATGCGCTTATGGCAGCAGGCTGTAAGTGGGGGAGTGCTGAGTGCTGAGTGCTGAGTGCTCTTCGGCTTCGGCTTCGGCTGAGTGCTGAGTGGGGGAGAGTGGAAAGTGCGAGAGGGAGGGAGGGGGAGAGGGGGGGGGGGGGGGGGGGGGGGGGGGGGGGGGGGGGGGGGGGGGGGGGGGGGGATAGGTAATTTGGCTGTTGGCAGTGGATGGATAATATAAAGTATTTACACGGATATTTTTTTGGGAAAAGTACGCAAATATACTGAAAAAGGAAGAATAAAATTCTGTAACATTTATGCGTATCCTTCTGCTCGAAGACAGCGTGCTAGATGCAGAACTCGTCAGCGCGACTCTGGCTGATGGGGGGATTGAGTGCGAGATAGTGCGGGTAGAGACGCGGGCTGATTTTGTGGCGGCGATCGCGGGAGACTCGTTCGACTTGATTCTGGCAGACTATTCCCTACCGGCGTTCGATGGCATGTCGGCTCTCTCAATCGCCCTAGAACAGTGTCCGGAGGTGCCGTTTATCTTCGTTTCCGGTTCGATAGGCGAGGAGCGAGCGATCGAAAGCTTGAAAAGCGGGGCGGTGGATTACGTTCTCAAGGATCGCCTCAGCCGGTTGGTGCCGGCGGTACGGCGGGCGCTCCGAGAAGCTGAGGAGCGCATAGAGCGCCAGCGAGCGCAGGAGGCGTTGCTACAGCAAGCAGAAGAATTGGCGCAGGCAAACCGCCTCAAGGACGAGTTTTTATCGATGGTTTCCCACGAACTGCGCACGCCGCTGAATTCTATCCTCGGTTGGACTCAGATGCTGCGCAGCGGGACAATGAATGAGGAAACCAAGGGGCGGGCGCTGGATACGATCGAGCGCAATACCAAAATTCAAGTGAAACTGGTCGAGGATATTCTGGACATATCGCGGATTATTCGGGGCAAATTCAACCTCTCTCCGCGTCCGATCGACCTCGTACCGATTGTCAATGCCACTCTAGATGCGCTGCTGCCGGCGGCTGAGGCTAGGGGAATTCAGGTGAAATCGACGCTGGTTTCTTTGGGAAGCAAAATTTCAGGCGATCCCGATCGCTTGCAACAAGTGTTCTGGAATCTGCTGTCGAATGCGATTAAGTTCACGCCGGAAGGGGGGCGCGTGCAAATCGAACTCGATCGCGTTGATTCTTTGGCTAGAATCCGGGTGAGCGATACGGGAAAGGGAATCAGTCCGGAGTTTTTGCCTTATGTTTTCGATCGCTTCCGACAGGCGGATAGTTCGACAACGCGCAAGTACGGCGGGCTGGGGCTGGGCTTGGCGATCGCGCGCTATCTGGTAGAGCTGCACGGCGGCAGTATCTCCGCAGAAAGTACGGGAGAAAACCAGGGGGCGACATTCACCGTAGAGTTGCCGCTGACGATCGATGGCGCAACGGCGCAGTTGTCGAAGCAGGCGCAGTCAAAAGAAAGTCACAGGCGAGAAATTTCTCATCCCACCCTTCCAGCGGGTTTGCGGGTACTCGTGGTAGATGACGATGCCGATACCAGGGAACTGATGGCAGTCGTGCTCAAACAGTACGGGGCGCGCGTCAGAACTGCCGCGTCTGTTGCTGAGGCGATCGCGGCGATCGCAACGTTCCAACCCGAGGTGATGGCGTGCGATATCGGCATGCCAGAAGAAGACGGCTACGGCTTGATTCGCCAACTGCGGGCGATCGAAGGAGTGCGAGGCGATCGCATTCCCGCACTGGCTTTGACGGCATTTGCTTCGGCAGAAGATCGCGTCAAAGCTTTAGAAGCGGGCTTTCAGATACACCTCGCCAAACCGATCGAGCCGACGGAGTTGGTGGCGGCACTGGGTACTCTGGCGAGAGGGAGTTGAGAGGGGGAGGGGGAGAGGGGGAGAGTGGGAGAGGGAGGAGTAATTGAGAATGATTGCCCGATGCCCCATGCCCCATGCCCCATGCCCTAAGACATGCGATCGATGGTGCGGTACTGAATGGCTTCGGCGACGTGAGCGGGTTTGAGGGTTTCATCGCCGCCGAGATCGGCAATTGTTCTAGAAACTTTCAGGATGCGATCGGTGGCGCGTGCGGAAAGACCGAGTTTGCGAATCGCTGCCTCTAATAAATTGCGGGAAGTTTCGTCGAGCTGGCACCACTGCTGCAGGTGGCGGCTTTGCATTTCGGCGTTGCAGCGCAGGGAGGGTTCTGCGGCGAAGCGGTGGCGGGCGCGATCGCGGGCGGCTTGTACCCGCTGCCTGATCGGTTCCGACGCCTCGCCCCCCGGCTGTCGGGTAATCTCTTCCGGCTTGAGGCGATTGACGGCTACTTGCAGGTCTATCCGATCCATCAAAGGGCCAGATAGCTTGCCCCAGTACTGCTCCCGCTGTCGGGGCGAACAGGTACAGGCTTGAATGGTATCGCCGAAATAACCGCAGGGGCAGGGATTGGTACTGGCAATCAGGGTAAACTGAGCGGGAAAGCTCACCGATTGCCTAGCTCGGGAGATGGTGACGCATCCGTCTTCTAGAGGCTGGCGCAGGAATTCCAGCACGTCGCGCTTAAACTCTGTCAGCTCGTCCATGAAAAGCAGGCCCCTATGGGCGAGGGAGATTTCGCCGGGGCGGGGAATGCTGCCGCCGCCGACGAGAGAAGGGCCAGAGGCCGAGTGGTGGGGACTGCGAAAAGGGCGATCGCTCACCAGCGTTCCCCTATTTTTCAAAAGACCTGCAACGGAGTGAATTTGCGTGACTTCCAGCGCTTCTTGAAATGTCAGGGGCGGCAGGATGCTCGGAAGTCGCTTAGCCAGCATTGTTTTTCCACTGCCTGGGGGGCCGACAAAAATTAAATTGTGACCGCCGGCGGCGGCAATTTCCAAGGCGCGGCGGGCGTGGACTTGGCCTTTTACATCTTGCAAGTCTGGCCCTGCAAATTGCTTGGCGGCTAGCTCGGTTTGCGCGTCTAACGTCACCGGCTGATGGCGTTCTGGATTGTTGAGGAAGTCTGCCACGTCTGCCATATCCCGACAGCCGTAGACGGAGATGCCTTTCACCAGAGCGGCTTCGCGAGCGTTTGCCTCCGGCACGACTAAGCCGGCGATGCCCATTTTCTGGGCGGCTGCAGCGATCGGCAGTACGCCGGCAACGGGGCGCAGGCTCCCGTCTAAAGAAACTTCGCCGACAAACAAATAATCCCCCAGCAAGTCAGTGCTGACTTGCTCGGAGGCGGCGAGAATGCCTACGCTGATAGGCAAGTCAAAACTCGGGCCTTCTTTTCGCAAATCGGCGGGGGTGAGGTTGATGACGATTTTGCGCATGGGGAAGGCATACCCGGCATTTTTCAGGGTGGCTTTCACCCGTTCCCGCGATTCCTGTACCGCCGCATCCGGCAGCCCTAAAACGACGATTCCCGGCAATCCCCCGGATACGTCAACTTCTACGCCTACTTTCACGGCGTCAATGCCGACTAGCGATGCACTCCAAACTCTGGCAAGCACTTTGACAGTCCCCGATATTGATTTTGAGGGCGCGGCGGAGCGCCCTTTTAGAAAACTATATCTGATGGGGAGAGGAACTAAATGAAATCGGCTGCGCTGATGAGGTTGGCATCGACGCCGGCGAGGGTGGCGAGGAGTTCGTCGGTGGTGGCGATTTTGATTAAAGCGCCGTCGCTGCTGGCTGCGATCGCCAGTTGCGAGAAGTTGAACCCGGCGACGCTGAGCAAATCTTCCCCATCGGTGAAGTCTGTTATCAAATCGGCGTTGCTGCCAGATTTCAACAAGAAGCGATCGCTGCCGCCGCCGCCAGTCAGGTTGTCAAATCCGACATCGCCGCTGAGTACGTCGCTGCCCAATCCGCCAATCAGAACGTCATTGTCTTTGCCGCCGAAGAGGGTATCGTTGCCATCGCCGCCGTCGAGCAAGTCAGCGCCGGCATTGCCGAAGAGCAAATCGTCGTCCAGTTCGCCAAAAACTTGGTCGTTGCCCGCATTTCCTATCAGGTTGTCGTTATTTTTTCCTCCGAAAAGTTGGTCGTCGCCCTGACACCCATCCATGAGATCGTTGCCAATATTGCCGTAAAGCGAATCGCCGTCGCCGCCGCCATCTATCGTGTCGTCGCCGATATCCCCTGATAGAATGTCGCTGCCGATATCCCCTTTGAGAATATCATTGTCGCGTCCGGAAAATATCGTATCGTTGCCGCCGCCGCCGTCTGCAAAATCAGCGCCAACATTGCCATAGAGCAAGTCGTTGCCGTCGCTGCCTAGCAGGGTGTCGTCGCCAATATCGCCCGATAGGATATCGTCGCCAGTGCCGCCGAATACGGCATCGCTGTCTTTGCCGCCAAATAGGGTATCGTTCTCGCTGCCGCCGTTGAGGATGTCACCGCCAAGGTTGCCGTAGAGTAAATCGGCTCCGCTTCCGCCCTCTAAATTGTCGGTGCTATCCAGTCCGACGATAATGTCATCGCCGCCCGCACCATTGAGGGAATTGCTAGCAGCATTTCCGAAAATCAGGTCGATATTTTCGCTGCCGGTGAAGGGGGGATCGCCTGCAGTGAAATTGGCGGTGAAGGCGTTGATATTGGGGGTGAGAAAGCGATCGCCGATACAACTTTCTACCGGAGAAGTCGGCACGGGTGCTGGCGCGGGCGCGGGTGCTGGCGCGGGTGCTGGCGCGGGTGCTGGCGCGGGTGCTGGCGCGGGTGCTGGCGCGGGCGTCGGGAATCCGCCGGGAAATGGCGTTGGCGTCGGCGCAGGTGTCGGCGTTATGGCTGTCACCGTACCGGCGATCGCAAAATCAAATTGGCTTTCGTCGGTGTCATTTGTCGCAAACGACACCGTGCCGCTGGGGTTGCCAGCCGCCGTTGCATTCAGGACAATTTGCAAGTCAGCTTGAGCGCCTGCCTGCACGGTTGTCGGGAAAGCTCCAACGAGGCTGAACTCATCGGGCAATTGCAAATTGCTCAAATTTAACGGCGCAGTGCCGATATTTTTGACAGTAAACGCTTGCACGACAACTGCGCCGACGGTAGTAGAGGTAAAATTAACTGGCGTTGCCGAACCGTCAATGATTTCCGTCGCTCCCGCGAAAAGTTGAATTTCGGGTTCTGGCTGTGCCGTGACATTGCCGGCGATCGCAAAATCAAACGGATTTTCATCGCTGTCATTGGTGGCAAAAGACAGGGTGCCGCTAAACGCACCCGCCGCCGCTGCATTCATTTGCACTTGCAAATTCGCTTGAGCGCCCGCCTCGACAACTGGGGGAAAATCTCCGACTAAACTGAACCCTGCGGGCAACGTTAAATTGCTCAAATTTAACGTCGCTGCGCCAGTATTCTTGACGGCAAACGTTTTGACGCTCGGCGTACCGATGAGGGTGCTGTTGAAAGACACCGGCGCAGTGGTGCCGTCAGCAATTTCTGTGGTGGCGTCGAGAACTTGTATTTCCGGAGCCAGGATTTGGTACGTTACCTCGCTGTCGGTGCTGGTGCTGGCAGCGCTGGCATTTCCCGCCGCATCGGTAACAGCCCCGGCATTCACCGCAGCAACCACGGTGCCGGCGGCAGTCATGCCCGTGACGGCGACGTTATAGGTGGTGCCTGTGGCGTCGGCGGGGGCGACTGCGGCTGTGGTTGCGCCAGCAGTACCGCTGAGGGCGATATCTGTGGCGTCGAAACCGGTGACAGCTTCGCTGAAAACTGCCGTGAAATTTACGGTTGCCGCGCCCGTCGGATCTGCTTGCGTGGCAGATTGATTGATGGTGACGGTGGGGGCAGTCGTGTCGATAGTGTAAATCTGCCCGGTGGCGTTGCCGTTGCCCGCACCCGTGCCGCCGATGGGAACGCTTGCGGCATTGAGGATCGTGTCGTCATCGACGAAATTTAACTGCACGGTGCCGTCGCCCGTGCCCGTATTGACGGCGACGGTGTAGGTGCTGGCGCTGACGGGCGTTACAGATGCGATCGCAGCCCCTGTGACGCTGCCTGTTGTTGCCAGGGTAAAATCTGTCTGGTTTACCCCCGTGACGTCGCCGCTGAAAGTAACGGTGTAGTTGACGCTGGCGGCATTCGTAAACTCGGGATCGACGCGCGTAATGTTCGATACCGTCGGAAAGGCAGTCGTGTAAGTAACGCTATCATCCGTGCTGGTGCTGGCAGCGCTGGGATTGCCGCTGGCGTCGGCAGCCGCGCCGGCATTTACCGCCACCGTGACGGTGCCGTCGGCAGTCATGCCGGTGACGGCGACATTATAGGTTTTGCCGTCGGTGCCGACGGGGGTAACGGTGGCTGTGGTAGCGCCGGCAGTACCGCCAATCGTGATATCGGCAGCGTCGAAACCGGTGACGGGTTTGCTGAAAACGGCGAGAAAGTTTACGGTCGAGCCCGCTGTGGGATCGGCTTGCCCCGGATCTTGGTTAATGGTAACAGTCGGCGCGATCGCATCTACTGTGTAAGTTTGCCCGGTGAAGCTGCCGTCAAAGGGGGTGCCTGTCGTGCCGATACCCCCCAGGGGAGCGCCGCCGGCATTTCTGATGGAATCGTTATCGGCGAGATTCAGCCCGATAGTACCTTGCGTGCTGCCAGTGGTGACGGCGACAGTGTAGGTGTTGCCGCTGACGGGCGTTACAGATGCGATCGCAGCTCCTGTACTCGTACCCGTGGTTGCTAGGGCAAAATCTGCCGCATCTACTCCCGTGACATCTTGAGAAAACGTAACGGTGTAATTGACAGTTGCCGCATTGGTGGGATCGGGATCGACGCGGTTGATAGCCGTGACGGTGGGGAAAGGTTCGTTATCCCCAACGGTTAAAGAAGCCGTGCCGGCAGGAGCATCGAAAATATAATTACCGCCCGCCGCTAAGTTGACTTTTACCGTTTGCCCCGGGTTCGTCGAGTTGTCATCGACGGGAACCACCGTGAGAGTGGCGGTAGTGGCTCCGGCAGCAATCGTAAAGCTATTGGCAGTCACGGCAGCGATATTCGCGCCCGCCGCAAAAGAATAGCGAGTCGCTGCAGCGGTACTGCCTGTGGTGTTGAAATTCACCGCCAAGCCCCCCGCCGGTGCGGGAGTGTCTAAGGTAATGTTAAAAGTACCGCTCGTCAAACCGGCTTCGCTGGGATTGGTGCCGGCAGCGATCGCAACTTGAATGACATTTTTCAGCACGGAAATGGCGCTGCCGGCTGTCGCTAAATCGACTATGCCGTCGCTGGTGAAATCTCCCACGGCGATCGCTTGGGCACTGGTTCCCGCACCCATACTAAAACTAGCGGGAGCCGCGAAATTGCCCGCGCCATCGCCCAACAGCACCGCGAAATCATTCGGAGCCGTGCCCCCCGTCGCCGCTAAATCTAACTTGCCGTCGCTGTTTAAATCTACAGCCACAATAGAACGGGCAGCGCCGCCTATATTCAAAATGGGGCCGGCAGTAAAGTTGCCCGCGCCATCTCCAAGCAACCCCGATATATTATTCGCAGCGTCTTGGTTTGCCGTGGCGACATCTAACTTGCCGTCGCCGTTGAAATCTCCGGCAGCGAGAGAAGTTGGCTGAGTTCCGACAGTCGGCGTGCTGAGAATGGGGGTAAAATTCCCCGCGCCATCTCCTACCAATACGGTGACTTTGTTCGAGGAAGCGTTCGCCGTCACCAAGTCTACTTTGCTGTCGCCGTTGAAATCTCCTGTGACGAAAGAAATCGGAGCCGCGACGGTTACATTCGTCGGGGCGCTGAAGTTGCCCGCACCATCTCCCAATAATATCGAGACGGTGTTGTTCGCTTGAATGGCTGCTGCCAAATCTAATCTAGTGTCGCCGTTGAAGTCTGCGGCAATAACCGAAATCGGAGCCGAGCCCGCCGCAAAAGTCACGGTAGCGCCAGCCGTCAAATTGCCTGCGCCGTCGTTCAACAGGATCGAAAGGCTGCCGTCGCCGGAGTTCGCTGTAGCGATATCTTGCGTGCCGTTGCCGTTGAAATCTCCGAAGGTAAGAGAAACGGGATTGACGCCTACACTGACGGGAGTGCCGGCGGCAAAATTACCCGCACCGTCGCCGAGGAGTATTGAAACGCTGTTGCTGCCGTCTGCATTGGCTAAATCTAATTTGCCGTCGCCGTTGAAGTCGGCTGCGACGATAGAATTGCCGGGGATTCCTGTACTGGTGGGGGTGCCGAAAGCGAACGCGCCCGGATAGGTTGCGATCGCTTCTTCTGTGAATACCAGAGGCGACGCGATCGCGCCGATTTTAAACTCTAAATTCCAGTTGCCGCCTTTTGCGGCACTGCCGATTTTCGATGTTGAGGCTGCGATCGCAGCGCCAGTCAGTTGGTGCAGGCGCTGGAGAAATGTTTCACTTTCCCTGGCAACATTGCAACCGTAAATGAGTATTTCCCCTCTTTCGCCTAAAGCCGTTCCCCACTGCTGCAATAAGCTGCTATATCGGTTTATTGTCTCCAGATTTAAGCGAGCATTCCCCAAATACAAGCAACCGGGCTCGCCGTGAGAAATCAGGTGCAGGCTGTCTGCTGAATGGGCTGTCAGTGCTTGGGAAATTTGCTCGACGCCATCCAAATTAGGATCGAGAATAATAACTTTTGTCCCGTCTCGAACCCCAGCAGCTAGCTCCTCAAATGCTTCTACTCTGGAGTCGATGACTGCCAGCAGTTTTCTGTCAGAGCGCCAAACAGGCGCGCGATCGCGATCGCGGGGTTTTCGTGTAGCGATTTTCATGGTAAATGCAAGGCAATTGGATTGCCCATTGGTAGGGTTTGCTAGCGCAGTGCAATTGATTATTCTAATGACTGTTTAAAAACCTAAAGAGTTTCCATCAGCGTGAAGTCAAACAGGCGCTTAATTTCATTCGTTGCCAATCCCTTTCAGTCCGCAAACGCTGAGTATAATTGCCTGACTTTGAACTTCAATGAGATCGGAATCGGGGACGGCGAAACTCAACAATTGCCCTGTCACCCCGTCGCAAAACTGACGCGAATGAGTCATTTTCTGAATTGCAGTGTGGGCTGATGTCTGAGAAATGTGTTTCACCCTGTTCCTCCTATCAGACGAGAAGATGCGGCTTGCTGCCAAGTCGATCCTGCCGGAGTGCCTGCCGGAGGATTCGCGCGTTAAA
Organism: uncultured bacterium; assembly: GCA_964405435.1. Lineage (GTDB taxonomy): Bacteria > Cyanobacteriota > Cyanobacteriia > Cyanobacteriales > Oscillatoriaceae > DVEG01. The sequence continues at coordinate 10,768 of CAYOOD010000103.1, read as the reverse complement.
CACAGCGATTTCTTTCGGAATCGCTCCTCCCTGCTGGCACGAAAACTGCCATTTATCCTTGTGGTTTCCAGGTTAGCACGCCTTCTATAGTGATGAGTTGGGTTACTGACGTGCTGGCATCTGAATCGCTTGCTCCTGTCCTCTATCTTTATGTAGTTAAATGCTAAATCTCCAGAAATAGCTTTGTCAAGGGCAAAAGCCCAATTTTTGCAAAATTTAGAGGCAATTTTTTCCCACGGGCTTTTTCGCGATCGCATTTTTTGACGACTTTTGACGAAAAAGTCAACGTTGCGATCGCTTTTTGCAGCTCGTGCAGAAATATTCTATCTGAAGTCCTCACGACAAGCGAGAAGGGGGCTGAAGTCTTCACTGCAAACGAAGAGGGGGACAAACGAAGAGGGGGACAAACGAAGAGGGGGACTGAAGTCCCCACTACAAACGGGCAAAAAAAAGCTCCCCGGGCCATTTTTTACCCTTGGGGAACCTCAAGCACTCATCACAACGATGTTTTTGTTATTACCATCGCCTATGCACACCTTAGCAATTCCATCAAGAGGTTGCAACAATTATTAACAAAATAGGCAAAGTGTAATATTCTGACATTGTGTTCTCACAAAAGCGCTCTCAGACGGAGGGGGGAAAGAGCCGGGAACGCTTGCGGGTGAAAGATCGGGCAGCGATTGGCCCTCTCAGGGGCGATCGCGAACAAAAATGAGAAGCCCCGCCGGCGCAACGGGCAAGCTGAGAAAGGAGAAATTGACGGCAAAGGGCAGACTGTAGTAGGGTGCTGTAGCGGCGCGCCGAGTGACATCCGAGTATTTTCGAGTCTTGTAAAGATGAGCGAACCCCGAGAAACCATATTCAGCAAGATTATCCGCCGGGAAATCCCCGCCGATATCGTCTATGAGGACGACTTAGCCCTGGCATTCCGGGACATCAACCCCCAAGCACCCGTTCACATTCTGGTGATTCCCAAACAGGCGATCGCGAAACTCTCCGATGCCGAATCCAAAGACCACGCGCTGATGGGACACCTGCTGCTCACCGCCAAGCGCGTCGCCGAGCAGGTTGGACTTGCCAACGGCTATCGCATCGTCATTAATAATGGCGATGACGGGGGGCAAACCGTGTACCACCTGCACTTGCACATTCTGGGCGGACGGTACATGAAATGGCCACCGGGCTGAGGATGGGTAATGGATAATGGGTAATGGGTCATGGAAAAATAATCCCACCAATTACCAATTAGCCATTAGCGATTACACTTACCAATTCCCAATGCCTCAGACGACTGCCTTGAGACTCTGGGCGGCTTCGTTGAGTCGTTGGGTGCCTACTTTCGTTTGCGTGATGCCGCTGGCGGTTTCCACGGCTCCCTGATTGAGGTTGTTCATCGCCTCAACGACTTGCGAAATTGCGATCGCTTGCTGTTTGGCAGTCAGCGAAATCTGTTGAGAACTGACAACGATCTCGTTAATCGCCTTGAGCGAATTTTGCTGATTGCTGAGAATCACCGCTTCGATCGCCTCAGCCACCTCAACAGAAGCCTTTAAAACCTCATCTTCGATCGCGCCAACTACTCCCGCAGAATCCTTCAAAACCACCTGCTCGATCGCCTCCGCCACCCCAACCGAAGATTTCAAAACCACCTGCTCGATCGCTTTCGCCACGCTGGCAAACGCTTCGGCTGTCTCCTGAGACAGTTCGATTCCGGATGAAGCCGTTTTCCGCCCTTCCTCCGTCACCATAACGGTTGAGTTAATAGCGGTTTGGATGCCGCCGACGAGGGCGTTGATTTGCTGGGCTGATTTTTTACTTTGATCCGCGAGCTTGCGGATTTCTGCAGCGACAACCCCAAAACCCTTGCCGTATTCTCCCGCTCTGACGGCTTCCACCGCTGCATTCAGGGCGAGCATGTTCGTTTGATTGGCGAGTTCGCTGACAATATTGGTGATGCTGCCAATTTGGTTTGCCTGTTCGCTCAGGCGCACGATTTGAACCCCGAGCGCCCCGACTTTTTCTTTGAGCGCGGACATTTCCGCGAGGGTTCGCCCGACTGTTTTGCTTCCCCCCTCGGCGAGGGAGAGCACCTCGCGGGCACCCCGTGCGGAGGATTCGGCGAGGGAGAGCACCTGACGGGCACCCCGTGCGGAGGATTCGGCGAGGGAAAGTGCCTGACGGGCACCGACGGCGGAGGATTCGGCGAGGGAGAGCACCTGACGGGCGCTTGCGGCGGATGACTCCGCCAGAGATTGAAGCTGACGGGCACCAGCGGCGGCGGCTTCGGCTTGTTCTACGGTTGCCCGCGAGGAGGCACCCAACTCGTGCATGGTGCTGGTGGTTTGATTGACAGCCGCTGCCTGCTCCGTTGCCATGCGTTCCTGCTGTTCGGTTGTGGCGGCAATCTCCGTTGAAGAAGAAGCGATCGCGCTGACGGTTTGCTGAATGGTTCGAGAAATCGTCGTCCACAGGAGATATCCCACTAACGAGGCGATCGCTAGAGATAACGCGCCCGTCAGCACCGATGCTGCGATCGTAAAATTGACAGACTTATTCGCATCTCCAGTATATTGCGCCAGAATTTCTTGCTGGTTGATATTGATTTTTTCATTAATCTCGTCTATCTCTTTAACAAGATTCTTGGACTGGCTGAGGAAATTTCTTACAGCTTCCTCGTGTTTCTTTTGAGATTCTAGGCGAAACGCTTCCTGGCTAATTTCGTCAAAATTTTCTCCCAGTTGAGTCATTTTGATATAAAGTTCTCTCTGGCCGCGATCTTTTATCAAATTATTTGCGGCTTCTTTTGCCCGCTGATAGCGCTGCTTTTGTTTTTCGTAATCCCGGACAGAATCTTCACTTTTACTCAATAGATATCCGCGAACTTGCCGCCCCATTATGGCAATTCTCAGAACCATATCATCCGTCGCTATCAGCGTTTCTTGGGCTCGATTTACCTCCTTTAATGTTTCCGATACCTGAGTAGCGGTTAAGTATACTATCCCGCTAAATCCCACAATTAAAACTACAGGTATAGAAAATCCCAGAAATATTCGACCTCTTAGTTTAATATTTGTTAGCATGAGAGTTTCTACTGATTTATAGAAAAGCTTGCCATATAATTATAACCTGCTTGCCTGCCTGCCATCTAGGGAAAGCTGGGACAGCTTTGCGGAGCCGATTTTTCTCCCCGCCCCTGCTTCCTCCCTGCCTGCAGGGATTGTAGAGCTTTCATTATCCAGCTCCGATCCGCCTAGTTTATTAAGTAATGTATCGCAATTTTGCGTAATTTTACAGGTAAAATTTAGTAAAAAAGCGGCTGAATGTCCTAAAAATAAAATTTTTTTTCAAAACTAGATTTTTAAAAAAACACTAAATTTTAGGACAGTGAATAAATAGTTAAGTTTTTAAAAGCTTTAACCCATCTGAAATTCTCAGGCCATAGGGGCAGGGCCAATTTAGAGAGTGGAAGCAATAGCCTATTCAGCGAAAACGCTTTGAATCTGCACTGTTGAAAAACTTGGGGACTAGCAAAATCAATCTTTTCCCCCTTGCCGGTCAATCCCAGAGGAAACCTCTAGCCCCCCTGCCCCTTGCTCCCGGCAACGCTGCAACCCACCCGCCACAACAATCTTGAGCAAACACTACACCAAGAGCTTGAGAGTTTGGGCGGCTTCGTTGAGCCGCTGAATGCCTATTTTGGTTTGCGTGATGCCGCTGGCGGTTTCCACGGCTCCCTGATTGAGGGCGTTCATCGCCTCAACCACCTGCGAAATTGCGATCGCCTGCTGTTTGGCAGTCAGGGAAATTTGTTGAGAGCCGACGGCGATGTCGTTAATCGCCTTGAGCGAATCTTGCTGATTGCTCAAAACCAACTCGTCGATCGCGCTGGCTACACCTGACGAAGACTTTAAAACCACCTCGTTTATCGCTGCCGCCACATTCGCGAAAGCCTCGACAGCTTCCTGAGACAGGGCGATCGTTGACGCCGCTGCCTTCCTGCCTTCTTCGCTCACCATAACGGTAGAATTAATCGCCGACTGAATGCCAGCAACCAGAGCATTAATCTTTTCGGCTGATTTTTTACTTTGATCGGCGAGTTTGCGGATTTCTGCAGCCACGACGCCAAAGCCCTTGCCGTGTTCTCCCGCTCTGACGGCTTCCACCGCCGCATTCAGGGCGAGCATGTTGGTTTGGTTGGCGAGATCGCTGACTATATTAGTAATAGTTGCGATTTGACCGGTTTGTTCGCTCAAGCGCACGATTTGTCCGGCGATGTCGCCCACTTTCTCTTTCAGAGCAGACATCCCCTCGATCGTTCGCCCTACGGTTTTTGTGCCCCCCTCGGCTAGAGTTAAAACCTGACGGGCACCCTGTGCCGAAGATTCGGCTAGAGTTAAAACCTGACGGGCACCTTGTGCGGAGAATTCTGCCAGATTTAAAACCTCGCGGGCATTCTCTGCGGCTGATTCTGCTTGTTCTGCCGAAGTTTTTGAAGACGCACCCAACTCGTGCATCGTAGTGGTTGTTTGATTCACCGAGGCAGCTTGCTGTGTGGCGGTGCGTTCGTGCTGCTCTACAGTCGCGGCGATTTCCGCTGCCGAGGAAGCGATCGCCGTAATACTCTGATTGATGGTCCGATTTGTCTTAGAAATCGCCGACCAGATGACAGAAGCAGCGACAGAAGCTAGAACCAAAGATAGCACGGCAGTCAACACGGCTGCTAAAATAATAAACTGAATAGAGCTGCTAGCGCTATTCGTGTATCCTGCCAGAATTTCTTGTTCTTTTTTGTTCAAATCTTGACCGAGTTTGTCAAGAGTTCCTACAAGGATTTTCGACTCTCGCAAGTACAAATCAACAGCCTTTTTCAACTGTCCAGAATCGGCCAATCGAAATGTTTCCTGGCTCATCTGCTCGTACTGTTCTCCCAGCACCACCATTTTGGAGAAAATAGCTCTTTGCTCCGGAGCGACTATCAGGTTATCAGAAGCTTCTAAGGCTTGCTGATAAAGCTGCCTCTGTTTTTCATATTCTCCCACGGCTTCGGGACTTTTGTTGAGCAGATAGCCGCGAATTTGCCGCGCCATCATCGAAGTCCTCAAAACCATTTCATCCGTTGCCAGCAAAACTTGCTCTGCTCTCTTGACTTGGTGAAAGGTTTCAAAAATTTCATGGCTGACTGAGTAGACTAGCCCGCTAAATCCAAACACTAAAATTACGGGAATCGAAAAACCTAGAAAAATGCGTCCTCTTAGCTTCAAATTGGCAACCATAATTTTTGTCTTCATGGTAGGGTGAATTACTTACCGTACAAAGTAGAAAGCTTTGCCTGCGGCGGCGACAGGAGCGAAGCCTCTATTCGATGCTAGCGGAACGCCGAGCGAGAAAGTTGCAGCCAGCCCCGCAGATTTTCTAGAGCAATACTTCAACCGTGCTCAGCGGTTGCAGTAGAAACCTGCCCCTGCAGGTTGCAAAAGAAAAAGAAAGTGGCGGGTTTCCATCGTCTGAGCATATTTACAAAATATCAAAGCATACTGATAATATTGTCAACCCTCTCAAATAAATAAACATCTCTCTAAATTATTTTTTAATGCCAATTGCCAGTTTTGTGCTACTCCTATAGGGAGAGAGAAGGTGCTGCCCCTATAAGAGATTTTTGAAAAATGGGAAGGTGCTTGTTCGATGGCGCGGAAATCGCCCTCAATAAGCGATCTGAGGAATTAGAGTTTTTAATGAGTGCCAGGCTTGGCAGTAGCCAAGTTGATAGCAGGCAGCGTTTCAACGATCTGCGATCGGGACAATCGCGTTTTCATTTGAATTTTTTTGTTAAAATTTAGCGACTTTACTTTTTTAAAGGCCGGCTCGATTGCTGCCGCGCCTTTGAGGAATTGAGCGGTTGATAACAAGTAACGAGAGGACTTGCTTTGCCGATCCTCAAGGCAGGATCCGCGCCTTACCGCAGCGGTGAAACAGCCAGGTTGCGGGAGGGCAATGCACCCCGAATAAATAGTTTTAGCAATTGGGGAGGAGCGAAGAAGCAATGAAAAGGTGCAGGGTAAAACTCTTAAACAATAGAGTTGAGATGGCGAGCAGCTTGGTTTAATTTTTGAATGCCCGCTTTAGTTTGAGCGATGCCGCTGGCGGTTTCTACAGCTCCTTGATTGAGGGCGTTCATCGCCTCAACAACCTGATCGATCGCGATCGCTTGCTGTTTCGCCGTCAGGGAAATTTGCTGAGAACTAACGGCGACTTCGTTAATCGCTTGGAGGGAAGCTTTTTGGTTGCTAAATATCACCTCTTCGATCGCGCTTTTGACGCTGCCAAAAGCCTCGGCTGCCTCTAGAGAAAGTTGGATAGCTGACTCGGCAGTTTTCTGCCCTTGCTCTGTGACGCTGACTGTGGAGTCGATCGCTGCTTGCACGTCCACAACCAGGGTATGAATTTTCTGGGCTGATTGCTTGCTTTGATCCGCGAGTTTGCGAATTTCTGTGGCGACGACGGCAAATCCCTTACCCTGCTCTCCAGCGCGGACGGCTTCCACAGCAGCATTGAGCGCCAGTAGATTGGTTTGGTTGGCGATTTCGCTCACTAAATTGGTGATGCTGCTAATTTGGTGCGTCTGTTCGTTCAAGCGCTCGATTTGAGACGCGATCGCCCTGACTTTTTCTTCCAGCGCAGACATCTGCTGCTGAGTTCGCCCCAGTGTTTTGCTTCCCCCTTCTGCTAGGGTTAAAACTTCACGGGCTCCCGATGCAGAGGATTCTGCCAAAGAAAGCATATCATGGGCATTTTTGGCTGAAACTTCTGCTTGTTCTGCACAAGATTTTGAAGAAGCACCCAACTCCGTCATGGTAGTCGTCGTTTGATTGACGGAAGTCGCCTGTTGGGCGGTGACTCGTTCCTGTTCCTCTACTGTGGAGGCAATTTCTGTCGCCGAGGTGGCGATCGCGCTGACAATGACGTTGATAGACTGGGTGGTTCTCTGGGCAATTATTGCCGCGATCGCGCTCACCGCCACAGCCGTCAACCCGCTGCCAATCAATATCGTGATCAGCAACTCTTGCTGCGCTTGAAAAGCCACCGCCGTGTCGCTGTCAACGAGGACGAGCCAGTTCAGGTTTGGCATTCCTGCCAGATCGGGGCTGGGAGCATACGCCAGCACTTTCTCTGTTCTGTCAATCTTTGAAAAAACGACTCTGACATCGGCTTGTTTGATGCTTTCCCGCTGTGCTAGAAAGGGATACTCTACCTCAATCTCCCGACCGATATCTTTGGAATCGTAAGTCACGAACATTTTTCCCGAAGCATCGACTAAATGGGATTGCAAGTTCTCGCTGCCGAGACTTTTGATCCGCTCTTTGAGATATTGGACGGGCAGGCGCGATCGCGCCACGGCGATCAGTTGACCTGTTAAAACATCTGTGACGGGGGCTGCCAGGTAAATCACCCATTGCTGGGTGACTGGCGAAAATTGAGGAAGGCTGACAAATGGGGCTTCCGTGGCAATGACTTGCTGAAAATAAACCTCATTTTTGGCATTCTGAATGGTTTCACCTCGGGATTGGAGGAACAGCTTTCCTTGCAGATCGAAGATCGCAATACTGTCATAAACCTGATAGGTTTTTAGGTAGCGGTTGAGGGTATCTTCTTTTTGCTGCTGAGGGACGATGCTGCTGACGCGCGGATCGGCGAGGATGGCTAGGGCGGCGATCGCTTGAATGTCGCCATAGCGCTCGAACATGAAGCGACTTACTTTGTCGGATACTTCTACTGCATAGGATTGCTGGTATTGCATCACGTCTCGGGTAATGGAGCGATTGGCAAAGTAGTAGGCGACTGCACCGATGCCGAGGACTGGCACTGTACCGAGGGCGATCGCAAAACCGATGGCTTTAGCTTGGAACGACAGTTTCTGAGACATTGGTAGTTAGTATATCGGTCGAGGGTTCGAGGAACGAACTAGGGGGGTGCGGCGTTCAAAATTTTAAACGATCGTCTTTAGATTGTAAGCGGATTCGTTGAGTTTTTCAATGCCAACTCTTGTTTGAGTGATACCGCTGGCTGTCTGGACGGCCCCCTGATTGAGGTTGTCCATCGCTTCCAACACTTGCTGAATGGCGATCGCTTGCTGTTTAGCCGTTAGGGAAATTTGCTGAAAGTTTGCGACTACCTCTTCAAGGGCCGAAAAAGAAGTTTGATGATTGGTCAAAACCACATCCTCGATCGCCCGCGCTACCCCCGCCGACGAGTTCAAAACCACTTCTTCAATTGCTTTTGCCACCCTCGAAAACGCTTCGGCTGTTTCCTGAGAAAGCGCCATTGCTGACGAGGTAGTTTTCCGACCTTCCTCTGTCACAATAACCGTAGAATTGACAGCCGACTGGATGCCACCCACGAGGGCGTTGATTTGCTGGGCTGATTGTTTGCTCCCTTCAGCCAGTTTGCGGATTTCTGCAGCCACGACGCCAAAGCCCTTGCCGTGTTCTCCCGCGCGGACGGCTTCCACCGCCGCATTCAGGGCGAGCATGTTCGTTTGGGTGGCTAGATCGCTGACCATGTTGGTGATGCTGCCAATTTGCTTTGCCTGTTCGCTCAACCGCACCATCTCAGACGCGATCGCTCCGACTGTTTCTTTCAGCGCAGACATTTCTGCTAGGGTTCGCCCTACTGTCTCGGTTCCCCCCTCCGCCAAGGTTAATACTTCACGCGCGCCAGCGGCTGATGATTCCGCCAGATTTAACACTTCACGCGCGCCGGCGGCTGATGATTCGGCTAGATTTAATACCTGACGCGCACCTGTCGATGCTGATTCCGCTTTTTCTGCTGTGGATTTTGAAGATGCACTTAACTCATTCATTGTGGTGGTCGTTTGATTCACAGCAGCAGCCTGCTGAGTGGCAATCCGTTCCTGTTCCTCTACTGTTGTAGCGATTTGTGTAGAAGAACTCGCGATCGTACTGGCTATCTGGTTGATGGGATGCACGATTTTTCGCCCAATAAAAAATAAAACTCCCGATCCGAATAAAATTGCACCAATGGGAACTCCTAAAGAAGTGTTGTTTATCCATTGTTCGGCTTGACTGGCCGCTTTTTTTCTTTCTCTCAAAAGTTCGACTTCTATTTCGATCATATCCGAGACTTTGTTTCGGATTTCATCCATAATTTTTTTTCCTCGACCCGACAGAACTATTTCTCTCAAGCGTTTTTCCTGTCCGGCTCTTTTCAAGACAATTGTTTCGGTTAATTCTTCCATTTTTCGATCGGACATCTTTTGAATTTCAACAATATTTTTTATTTGCTCTGGGTTGTCTTTTATGAGATTTTTTATGTTGGTAAATTGCTGTTCGATTCGGGAACGAGCGTTGTGGTAAGGTTCGAGAAATTCTTCCTCACCTGTAAAAATAAAACCACGCTGTCCTGTTTCGGCATCTACTAAAGTTTTCTCTAAGTCTTTCAAGCCTTCTTTTACCTGATAAGTATGCGTTACCCAATTAACAGATTTAAGTAGCGTATCTGTCGTTATTTTAGAAATAAAAGTGCTGAGAATAGTTAAAAATAAAATTGAACCAATTCCCCAGAAAACCACTTTGTCAAGCTTCATGTTTTTTTGCCTTTTTATTAGCTCCTTTATTGGGACTGATTTTATGGGCTATAAGTGCCCGCCGTTTCCAGAGCAGTCATTTAAGATTATCGACTAAATCCCTGAGTTTTTCAATGCAGATTCTTGTCGATGGATGCTGCTGGCGGTACAGGTGTCCCCCGATCGAGACTGCTGCCAACACCCGGGCGTGGGGCGATCGCGTCCTGCACCACTGACCTGCAACCGCCGGAAAGCAATTCGCCTCAACTTTCTATTTCAGAGCAGGCACTTCCTCTAGGGTTGGCCCCACTCGCTCGGTTTCCCTCTCGGCTAAAGTTAACACCGGGCGGACACTTCGTGCAGGTATTTCCGCCTTGTCTGCTGGAAATGGTCTGGATGCACTTAACGGAGCGATCGTGGCAGTGTTTGAGTCGCGCAAGCCGCTGGCATTTTGTTCCCGCGCTCCAACTGAAGCGGTCGCGGGAGAACCATATAAGAAAAGCAAATCAGTCTGATAAGTAAAAATTTTCCTTAAACCCCTTTACAAACCTTAACAGAGCGTGTAATCTGGTAATCACGGTAGGGAAAACACTACCGGGAACCTTGAAAAATACATACGCACTTATCACAACATGACCACCACCTTACAACGTCGCGAAAGCGCCAACGTTTGGGAACGGTTCTGCGAGTGGGTTACGAGCACCGAAAACCGCCTGTATATCGGCTGGTTCGGCGTGCTGATGATCCCCACCCTGTTAACCGCCACCGCTTGCTTCATCATCGCCTTCATCGCTGCCCCTCCCGTGGACATCGATGGCATCCGCGAACCCGTTGCTGGTTCGCTGCTCTACGGCAACAACATCATCTCCGGTGCTGTTGTTCCTTCTTCTAACGCCATTGGCTTGCACTTCTACCCCATCTGGGAAGCTGCTTCCCTCGATGAGTGGCTGTACAACGGCGGCCCCTACCAGTTGGTAGTTTTCCACTTCCTCATCGGCGTTTTCTGCTACATGGGTCGTGAGTGGGAACTGAGCTACCGCTTGGGTATGCGTCCTTGGATCTGCGTGGCTTACAGCGCCCCCGTGGCTGCTGCAACCGCCGTGTTCCTGATCTACCCGATCGGCCAAGGCAGCTTCTCCGACGGTATGCCCCTGGGCATCTCTGGAACCTTCAACTTCATGTTGGTGT
>CAYOOD010000102.1:23986-28111 GCA_964405435.1 uncultured bacterium | reverse complement strand
TTTGTCAACCGAGAGATGTTTCGCGCAAATGCTATCGCCCCTACAGCCCCTAGAGGGATAGGTGGAATGGTGCAGGAGGGTTAAATTTCTTTTTTTCGCGGAGGCTTAGGCGTTGCATTTGCGTTTGAAGATTGTTTGTCAACCGAGAGATGATTTGCGCAAATGCTATCGCCCCTACAGCCCCTACAGCCCCTAGAGGGATAGGTGGAATGGTGCAGGAGGGTTAAATTTTATTTTTTCGTGGGGGCTTAGGCGTTGCATTTGCGTTGGGTTAATTCGCGGTGTCAGGGCGAAGCATTTGCGTTTGAAGATTGTTTGTCAACCGAGAGATGTTTCGCGCAAATGCTATCGCCCCTACAGCCCCTAGAGGGATAGGTGGAATGGTGCAGGAGGGTTAAATTTCTTTTTTTCGCGGGGGCTTAGGCGTTGCATTTGCGTTTGAAGATTGTTTGTCAACCGAGAGATGATTTGCGCAAATGCTGTCGCCCCTCCAGCCCTAAACTATGTGTATGTGGAGGTTTGATAGAGCGATCGCAAGAATATTTTTTTAGGTTGAAGGGATAAGTATATATTTACTGTGTTCGCATTTCTTTGATTGCAAAATTTTTTTTAAAATTTTATGATTTTATTGTATTTTTTAGACATAAAAAATTTATTTTTGTGTCAGGGATTATTTTAGGCTTGCGTTTTTTAGAATTATGGTTTTAATTTTATTGGAAATAAGGTAAAAAATAGGGCACGGTTTTTATCCGTGCCCCCGAGTGCGATCGCTCCTTTTGTTCAAGCGGCTCGCTTGCTGAGTTCTTCGACGACAAAGTGAGGAACTCCGACTTCTGCGCCTTTGGCAAGACAGCAATCGCGCAGGGCAAGTAAGAAGCCTTGGGCACCTTGGGGGACACCGGGCATGGTGTCGGATTGCTTTAAAAATATCCGCCACTGTTCGGCGTTGTTGCCGTAAAGCTCTACCAAGTGCAACCCGGCGAGGTATTCGGCGAGGGGATCGAGGGAAAAGCGAATTTTATCTGCGCCGGCTCCGCTGGTTTGCAGCAGGCGCAGGCGTTTTTCCAGATATTCGAGTCGGGTTTCGGCTTGCTTGCCCGCCAAAGAGGAAATCGCAGTTTTCTTGAGGGCAGAAGAAGGGCGAAATGTCTGCTTGAGGCATTCCCAGGCAACGATTTTGGCATCGTGGTGAACGAGGGCATCGTCAAAACGATTGTCCAAAAGGCTGCGATTGAGTTCGTTGAGGTAAGAAAGCATCAAATCGGGGATATTGTTGGCTAGCCCCTTCGTGCTGGTGCCTTCTTTAAAAGCAATCAGTTGTTCGGCGTACAATTTCGCGAGCAAAACGGTGATGTTTCGCTGCCCGACGATGAGAGACAGGAGGCTGCAGGCGTCGAAAAACTCCAAATCGCTGAAGCGATCGCGCGCGCCGCGCTGCGTCAGGTACGCTTCCATAAACGACGAAAGGCGATTGCCTTCTACCCGCAAGGGTTTGAGCGTCGTTTTGGGCACGCCGTCGAGGGTTTCCTCCAGCCGCGAGGTGACGACGAGGGCGCTCACCAGAAAATCAGGCTGTGAGGGGCGGATTTGCGATCGCGTCGCTTCGCTCATTTCCGAAATGCGATCGACAATCACCAGCAAGCGCCCGCTGAGCGTCAGCCGTTTCACCAGCTCCTCGCTCAGGGGTTCTTGCAATCCGATGAGGGCTTGCAACCGCCAGCGGATGGAATTTTGCAGCCAGTTGCCTTCCGGGATGTGATCGAGTTCTTGCTCGATCAAAATGGGCAACTGCCGGTACTCGCACAGGCGCTCCTCCGGGCTGTCAGACATCGCCCATTTCCCCAACTGGCAGGCAAGGCTGGTTTTGCCGGAGCCGGCTTCGCCCCAGATGAGCAGGCGGGTTTGCTTGCTGGCAAAGACGCTGCGCAATTCCTTGCCGGTGAGGTTGGCGGCGGTGTTGCCGTCTACAATAACTGGCAGGGGAATGTAAACCGAGCGATCGCTCACCGTAGCGAGCTGCGAGAAACGCGATCGCGCCGCACTGACGTGAGCCGCCACCCAGGCATCGAGAACTCTGGGGTGGTAGTCGAAAAACCCGACAAACAGCAGGTGGCGCAGGGAAAGCTCCTTTCCTTTCAGCCCGGGCAGGGGGAGACTGTACCGTTTCAGGGCGTCGTTGATGCCCAACAGCCAGAGGGGGCGCAGCCAGAGGACAAACAACCAAAAGGTAGGCAGCGAAACAATATAAATAACTCCTGCCAGCAACCATTTGTGGCGGAAAATCCAAGCCGTCCCCAATTCAAGGATGCGGGTTTGTTTTTCAGTTCTGAGCGCCTTGAGAGAGCGGGCGATCGCGACTGAAATCTCCTCTTTTGTAAATTTAAACAAAAGCGGGTCATTGACGAGGACGACTTTGGGATCGTCCAGAGCCGAGCCAGCCAGAGATAAATCCGACAGAGCCCTCTCCAAATCGCTCAGGCGCAGCTTGTCTGATTCATCCTGAAGGCTGCCGGCAATGCGGCGCATTGCCTCGGCGGCAGAGCCGCGCACCAACTTATCCGAATCGTGGAGCAATTGCGTCAGGGGAGCGATCGCCGTTGAGGCATTCAACCCCATTCTTCCCAATGCTTCGGCTGCAGCCGATCGCACCTCTTTATTTTTATCTTGCAACCGGGCAATCAGTTGCGGAACTGCCGACTGAGCATCAGCACCGATTTGTCCCAGCGCCCAGGCAACGCCAGCCCGCACCGCGCTGCGATCGTCGTCTAGGGCTTCAACCAGTTCTGGCACCGCTTCGGAACCGATTTTCACCAAAACCTCTGCTGCTGCCCTGCGCACCTCGGGATCTTTGTCCTTGAGCGCCTCTATCAGCGGCGGAACGACGATGCTCGCTTCTAATGGTGCTTGCGAGCCAATCGTCCCCAGGGCTTTGGCAGCCCCCGATCGCACTCGCCAGTCCCCATCCTGCAGTCTGGCAATCAAATTGGGAACGACTTCTCTGGCGTCGGCACCGATTTGTCCGAGGGCTTCTGCCGCTGCTGCCCGCACCGACGCACTTTCATCTTGCAAGGCGTCGATCAAGTCGGGAACCACGGGAGAACCGATCCGCCCGAGGGCTTCGGCTGCCGACCGGCGCACCTCGGGATCGGGGTCTTCCAGGGCTTGAATCATGGGCGGGACGATCGCGGGGGCTTCTAGTTTCGCTTCGGTGCCGATTTTCCCTAGGGCTCTAGCCGCCGCAGAGCGCACGCGCCAGTCGGAATCCTGCAGCCTCGCCACCAGGTTGGGCACGGCTTCCTTGGCGTCGGCACCGATTTGCCCGAGGGCTTCAGCGGCACTCGATCGCGCCACAGTTTGTTCTGCCTGCAAGGCTTCGGCGAGCTTGGGAACGGCGAGGGAGCCGATTCTCCCGAGCGCTTCTGCAGCCGCGCGGCGGACTTCCTGGTTGGGATCGTTGAGGGAGTCCACCAGGGAGGAGGCGATCGCGACGGCTTTTTCTTCGGATTCCGAGCCTATCTTCCCGAGTACCTTTGCCGCCGACGCGCGAACGCGCGCGTCGGGATCTTTCAAGACGCCCAGCAGCTCGGAAACTGCCCCCTCGCCGATTTTTACCAGAGCATCAATCGCCTGCGGGTCGTTGGATTCGTCCTCGTCTCTAAACTGTTCGATGTGAGAGTTAATATCCGCGCTCGCCAAAACTCGTGTTCCGCTATTTTTCATTAAAAATAGCGGCAGTGAAAGGCACAAAATGGCAATTTTGAGCGCCGTTAAGGGTTGGTTTCGGAAGTGCTTGGCCATGAGGCTTCCTCTGCAGGGGTTGACCTACAGAAGCTTTCATTGTAAATTTTTATGTTTCAGGATGCAGCAAAGCAATCGCGCTTATATTTTGTCGCGATCGATTTGCTAGGGGTAACTAGCCGTGAAATTTTTGCCTGACTGTATCAGCCAGGACTTCCCCTATTGAGGGGAGCATGGGAAAAATTCATCGAATTACTCCGTCAATAGCAAGCAATCAATTGCGATCGCTGTTAAAAAACTTGCCGATCGCCTTTCCTTTTGTGATGCTGAGCGGGCGGGTAGAATCGCCCCTGTAAAGACCCTGACGCGAATAAGCAATCTGATGCT
>CAYOOD010000102.1:3278-23886 GCA_964405435.1 uncultured bacterium | reverse complement strand
TCCCTGTTCGCGATGCTTCCCTGTTCGCGATGCTTCCCTGTTCGCGATGCTTCCCTGTTCGCGATGCTTCCCGATTCCCTAAAATGCGTGCAGATCGAGCTATTATGCTAGCTCATCGCCCTATTTGTTGGCCAAGCGCCTATTTTCTGTAAATAGCGCGCTGGCTGCCGGGAACCCGATCGCCTCTGACTTCATCTCTATTCAAAACACTACTATACTATAACATTTAAAATTTAGTAAATATCCAGCAGGTCTAAAGCGAACTTGCGCATATAAACTATTTTTATAAAGCCTCTTGGAAAAAATTACCTTTATATTTGCATGGGAATGACCGTTCCAGCGGGCGCGGGCGGCAAGAACGAGCGCGCAGCCCTGTTGCGGGCCATTAACAAGCCGGATGGCACCGGCTGGCGCTGTCGGTTGCATGGTTCGGCCAGCCCGAGAATTTGGCCCAGTTCGCCCCTCCCTGCAACCGCTAGGGCGGACAGCCACCCGGATCGGTGGCCGTTTGTGGGGGCAAAGAGGGTTGAAATCCGGCGAACTTTGAAACCCTGCTTTCTGGCGATCGCCTCGCCTCAAGCAGATAGCTTTGGCAGGGTAATTGTAAAAGTCGTTCCCACCCCGACTTGACTTTCCACCGCTACATGACCGCCATGCAAGTCTACTGCCTTCTTGACGATCGCCAGTCCCAGCCCAGTTCCTTCAATCCCGCTGGCATTTTTTCCCCGGTGAAACACTTCAAATAAATTTTCTTTGTCTTCTGGCAAAATTCCGATTCCTTCATCTTTGATCCGAAATTGAGCCTGTTTCCCTTGACAGCTAAATTCGCACTGTACCAGGGTGGCATTGGGCGAATACTTGACGGCATTTAAAATCAAATTCACAAAAATTTGCCGCAACAATCTGATATCGGTTGCCAGGGTCACGCACGCGCCGCGATCGCACGTCACTTGAAACTGGTGGTTCGTTTTCGTCATCGCCTGCACGTCTTGCCAAATTTCTTGGAAAAACGCCTTCACGTCCACCGGAACCTTTTCTAAATGAATGTTCCCCGCTTCCGCTTTGCCAATCGCCAGAACCCCTTCCAGCAGCCCCGTCATGTTTTTCACGGCTGAGCGAATTTTATCCAGCCTTTTCAATTTGTCGTCAGCCGTCATCTTCTGGCTGTGCAGTCTCAGCAAATCCGTAGACACTAAAATAATCGTCAGGGAATTCTTCAATTCGTGAGACACCATCGAGGCAAACTGCGAGTTGAGTTCGCTCAGTTCTGTCGCTTTTTCCAGCGCTTCATTCAGCGCCCCCTCAGCCTGCTTGCGATGGGTAATATCTTCTACCGTTCCCTCATAACCCACCAGTTCGCCTTTGGCGTCGTACAGCAAGCGGCCATTCTCTGAAATCCAGATCGTGCTGCCGTCTTTTCGGTAAACCTGCGACTCAAATCTCCACACCGCCGACTGCTCCTGCAACCAGCGCGCTAGCTCTTGGTGCCGATTGGTATCTACATACACTTTTCCCTTGAGATTGATACCGCTAGCGGTCATTTCCTGGGCAGACTCGTAACCGAAAATCTCCGCTAGCGTGGGATTGGCGGTCAAGAACTGCCCGTGCAGCGTTGCCTGATAAATGCCCACTGCAGCGTTTTCAAAGATCCGCCGATATTTTTCGTCGGTTTGCCGCAGTCTTTTCCAGATGCTCACCACCAGCGGGCCGGCTGCCGGAGGATGCCCATTCACTTGCCTTTCTTGGCTTCGGTGGTCATGCAAGTTGCGGGTGAATTCTTTGCTCAATGATGCAGTCATGTTTTTTAAACCTCCGTTGCCACTTCCGACCCTTGTGGATAAAAACTTTGGTATCCATGCAAATTATTGCACAAATATTTGGAAAAAGTATTTGCGTCGCGAAAAATCTTAAGATTTTAATTATTTTTTTTGAAATAAAATTAATTTTCTTATGATTGTAGCCTGATTAACAAAACTATGTAGCTAAAATAACAAAAAAAACCATCGGCTCGAAGATCGCGATCGCGACGGTAGAAAAAATGCTCATTCCAAAAAATCTATGCCAGATATAGGTTTCCGTGAGGGCACGCCACAGGCAACCCTCGGAGAACTCTGCCAAAAGAAAGACTGCCATGCTAGGAGAACTAACCCCCTAGGGTGAAAAACTGGCGCTGAAGAATTACTTCTGTGGAAAGATTGAACGGGAGAAGACTTTATGAAAAATAAAAGAATTCTGTGAAAACGCCGTCACAACCGCCGAAGAAAATATCGGCGCGCAGCGATCCCTGCATAGAAAGAGAGCGACACCGATAAACTTCTGATTTATCGCTATCTCCTCGAGAGAGTTTCAGGTTCTAACTAGCGCAAAAATCAATAGCAAAATTCACGCTGAGATAGGACAACTATCTCAGTGAATTTGAAATTCTAGATTGTACCGGGCAGAGAAACCTGCCATCCAGAAGCGAATCTCTACAAGTTGCCAAGCCCCTAAATCACAGGGCCAGTCTCGCTTTCTTTTCAACCCAGTTCGCAGTAAAAGAAAACATCATCCAGAATAAAGGGGGCTGCGGAGTCAAAGATCGCTTTGACGATATTTCTGGCTTGGACTTCCAAGCGATAGTGGGGCAGTGCTAGAAGTCGATGTCCAATTCGGGAATTTTCGCCACTCACCTCGGTGCCCGCCCGGGCGATGCGATTGTTATCTTTGTCAAAGGCAGTAAGGCGCACAGGTTTGGAACCGATCGCAAAAGCGCCAAGAAGCCGAGCCGGACGACGAAGCTCGACGGTGATGCCGAGCTGGTTGGCGACTGGCATGAGAACCAGCGAACCGGAGTGCGGAGGGAAAGCCGGATTAGAGGGCATGAGGGCCACCGCCCCCATAAAGTGTATGCCCAAGTTGGCATAGCGATCGCCGACTGGCTCAAATGCAGCCAACTCCTCAAAATCCAACTGGAATAATCGCAGCCGTGGCGAAGGGATCTGACCGCCGCCCTCTGCCGCGCCAAAATCCCTCGTCGCCTCAGAGCTGCCATCCGAGGGACCCGACAGTATAGGTTGAGACTCTAACAAGGACATCGCCTCACCCACCTTAAGTACAAACACGGAACCTTTTTTCAACTATACCTTTTATACAAGCAACGTCAACTTCTTGTCTTGCTTGTTAGGAATCTCTTTATCATTGCCAACAGTAGCTTTACGGAAATTTCACAATCTGCGGGCACGGGGCGATCGCCCGCCGGGGGGGGGATATCGGCGGAGCGTCTCCGGGATCGCCGCAGAGAAAGGCACTTGCCGGAATGCCACTTCGTATAAATTACGGAGACTTTCCCGGATCGCAGGGCCGATCGCGGGCGGAAGGTGCCGCCCCTCGATCCGCTATCTGACGCGATTTCTCACACAGGTACAGGCCCGATGGGCGTTGAAAAACATAGTATAAAGAAAATTTAAGAACCATTTTTAGTAAAAAACTTTACAATAGGGCGCGGGTTCGCGTCCTCCCATCCGCCAGAGCGACGGGGGATGCAGGATTGGCGCGGCGCGTGAAAAGTAGCACCCTGTTCTCTAGCCAACCACCTACACCAAGGGCAGCAGGATTTCAAATTCCGTGCCGGCACCCGGAACCGATCGCATTTCAAACTTGCCTCCGTGCTTAGCCGTTACAATCCAATAGCTCACCGCCAGACTGGTTTCCTTCTCAACCCGTTTTTCTATCGAGAAAGACTTCAAAATCTGCCCCTGCTTTTCCGCAGAAATACCCGGGCCATTGTCGGCAATCCGAATCGAAACCGCGCGGGCGTAGGTCTCTTCGGAGTGAATAGCGGAAAAAGAACACACTCGCGTAGAAATTTCGATGCGAGGCTTGTGAGTCCTGGTTGGCGGTGGAAAAGCCATCCCTGCTTCTCTAAATTCTATGGCAAACTTGCGATTGAGCGACTGATTGATCAAAGCATCAATCGCGTTGGTGAGAATATTGACAAAGACTTGGCTGAGCTGTCCGATGTAGCAGCGAACTGGCGGCAGGTGGCCGTAATTTTTGACGATTTCAATTTCGCCAGTCAGGCGGCTCTTGAGCAGCAACAAAACGCCATCAATGCAGCCGTGGAGGTCAGCCGCTTTTGGATAAACTTCGTCGAGATGGCAGAAATTTTGCAAGCCGATGACCAGTTTTTTCAAGCGCTCTGCCCCGGTGCGGATGCTGGCGATCGCGTCAGGCAAATCTTCTTTCAAAAAATCTAACTCAATCTCTTGCTTGAGTTTTTCTAGTTCCGGCGGCGTTTCTCCCCAGTGTTTCTCGTAAGCAGAGATGACTTCCAGCAACGCCTGCGAATAATTGGAAACATAGGCGAGATTTCCCCAGATAAAACCTACCGGATCTAAGATTTCGTGCGCCACCCCATCCACGAGACGACCCAAACTCGCCATTTTTTCATTTTGGATCATTTGGGCTTGAACGTGCTCGAATCTCACCTGAGTTTCGATGCCTCGGATTTGCCAGTAGGCGATATTCAGTTCGTGAATATTTAATAAGTAATAGCGGTTGGAGTCGCTTTGAACGACGACCGGTTCGCCCAACAGTGCAGGCGATCGCCGCAGGGCAAAGCGCGCCGCCTCCACGATCGGCGTGCTTTCACGCAGCACCAACATTTCCGCGCGAGCGTAGCTGTAAAGAACGCTGAGCGGTTCGTTTAAAAACAGCTCTAGCCCGTGGGGGCGCAGCAAATACTCCAGCAGTCGCGATCGCGAAATCGCGCCGACAAACTGACCCCGTTCTGCCAAGATGGCTCCTGGCAGTAGCGGATACTTCTCAAACACTCGGGCGAGTGCACTTCCAGGGCAACTTATATCGACCTGAAAATCGTACAGCGGCAATTCTTGTAGGGTTGACTCCAAGCGGAGGTCTTGAGAGCTGCCCTCCGATAAAGACGGTACTGGTAAGGCAGAAATAGACTCTGGTTGCACGGGAAATAGAGCGATCGATACATACCCATTTAGCCTATCATTTCCCTCAGAGTTGAGCGATCCACCTGCGGCGGTTGCAAGGGCAGCAGGATTTCAAATTCCGTGCCTGTATCGGATTGCCAATCTGCAATGCCGCAGTCGGTACTCCGCAAATTCAAGCAGCCGCCGTGCTTTTGGGTGACGATCTCGTAGCTGATGGCCAACCCCAGCCCCGTCCCCTGACCGACCGGTTTTGTGGTGAAAAAAGTTTCAAAAATTCGCCCCTGAATTTCCGGCGGAATTCCCGGTCCGTTATCAAGAATTCGGACGGATAGGCGGGGAGTGGGAAGCTCGATAAATTCGGTGATAATTTCAATCCGGGGTTTCCAAGTCGAAGCCCTGCCGAATTTATCGGCCAGTTTTTCGGCTTTCTCCATCAGAGCGTCGATCGCATTGCTCAGCAAATTCATAAAAACTTGACTCAACTGCCCCGAATAACACTCTACCGGCGGCAGATTGCCGTATTTTTTCACGACTTCAATGCCGTATTTAATGCGATTGTGCAAAATCAACAACGTACTGTCAATACATTCGTGGATGTCGGCTGGTTGGCGTTTTCCCTCGTCCATGTGAGAGAAATTTTGCAGCCCTCCGACAATTTTTTTCAGGCGATCGGCACTGATTTTTATACTTTCCAGAATTTTCGGCAAATCTTCTCGGAGAAATTCTAGTTCAATCGCTTCTTTAATTTCGTTAATATTTGCCGAGCCATCCCTCACCTGCGCTTCATAAGCTGACAGCAGCTCCATCATATCGCGACAATAATTTGACAGGAATCCCATATTCCCCGAAATACAGTTAACGGGATTCTTGATTTCGTGAGCGACCCCAGCCACCATCCGCCCCAAACTGGCCATTTTTTCAGTTTGGATCGTCTGGGCTTTAGTTTGTTCTTTGAGCAAGCGAGCGGTGAGCTCGTGAATGTGGGACTGAGCGACCATTAATTGGTGGACGTCCAAGAGCCTGTAAACTTGAGGAGCGACTTCAACCACAATGGGTTCGTACAGCAACTCAGAGGCACGCTGCAAAGAGCGGCGAGCAGCCATGACAATTAAGGTATGACTGGGAAAAATTAGCACGTCTGCTTGTGCGAAGCGATATAAAGTTTTAATCGGTCGCTGCGAAAAAAGTTCCAATCCGTAAGGGCGGCTGAGATGCTCCAAAAACCGCCGCCGGGAAATCATGCCCGCAAACTGCCCTGCCTCTGTTAAAATCGCTCCCGGCAGTAGGGGATTCTCTGCGAAAGCCCGTGCTGCTTCTTGTCCGGGACTGTTGCATTCAATCTGAAAGTCATAGAGCGTCAGATCGTCGAGGGTTGACTCCAGACGGAGTTCCAGGCTGTCAACCTCAGACAGCAGTTGTGTTAGCGACTCGAAAGAAAGGTCAGGCATGGCCAACATAACCGATTACTCCATTAAATTCTGTATGAGAAAATGCAGTTTTTGCTGTTCTATTATAGAACCTTAAAAAAATCCAAATCCAAAATTATAAGGAGAGTTTAATATTTAAGCGAAATCTAACGATAATTTAACCCTTAATTAACCTAAAATTTCCTTCAAAAAAGGAGAATAAAGCAGGCAAAATTACTGATTAAATTCGCGGCAGTTTGGATATTATAGCACCGGAACTAGAAAAAGGGCTAGCGCGACTCGAATCGTTAAAAAACTTCACATATAAGGGTTGCGCGGGGTAGGGGAAGCGGTGCAGAAAGAGCAGGCGATTCGCTCCTCCGGGTAGCGAAAGCTGCACGAAAAGCGCGGCTATTTTTATAATAGGATTTTAGCGGGCTAAAATCCTATTATGCACGAGTAGCGGGGCTGAAGTCGGAATCGGCGACCGGCAATTCAACGGTAAAACGGGTGAAATTGGCGGCACTTTCCACGCGCAGACAGCCGCCGAGATGGGTGACGAGTTGCTTGACGAGTGTCAAGCCCAGCCCCGTACCGCCCTGCTGCCAGGGATCGGCTTTGGGAATGCGGTAGAACTTGTCAAAAATGCGGGGAAGTTCGCTCGCGGGAATCTCAACGCCCGTATTAGTGACGTTCAGGGAAACGATCGAGAGATCGGCACGAGCTGTGAGAATAATCTGCTCCCCAGAGGGCGTATATTTGCAGGCATTGTTGAGCAACTCCGTCAGAATCCGCGCCAGACTGGAGGAATTGGAAAAGAGGGGAGGCAGTTCGCTGGCGATGTCGAGCTGCAAAATTTGCTGGCGGCTGCAGGCGCGATCGTGAAACGGTTTGACGAGCTTGTGAATCCAGTCGAAAAGGTGAATCGTTTCGCCCTCTCCCTGTTGAGCAGACGTCTCGAGTCGCTGCAAGTCGAGCAAATCGTCAATCAGGATGATTTCGCGATCGCACTCGTCGCGCAAAATGTGGAAGTACCGAGCCACTTTGCTGCGTTCCGCTTCCGGTTGGGCGAGATCGGAGAAAAAAGGTCGCTCTTGATTGAGAGCGATCGCCAGCATTTGAATCGCCATTTTCATATTAGCCAAAGGCGTCCGCAACTCGTGAGAAACCGTGCTGAGGAATTCATCCTTGAGCCGTGCCAACTGCTGCAATTCTTTTACTTGTGCAGTAGCGGCTTCGTAGAGGCGGGCTTGGCGGATAGCGATCGCGCACTGATTGGCAACCTGTTTGACCAAGCGGATTTCTAATTCCTTAAAAATACAGTCAGAGCGATTGAAAAGCCACAAATCCCCCAAAACCCCTTGGTCATCTACAATCGGACAAGCGAGGATAGCTGAAGGATTGCTGTCCCCTCCGATTTCGCAAAATTGCAAAGACTGCCCCTGCAAAAGCAACCGGTAGATTTCAGGGCGATCCTGCATTGGCACCACCTTACCCTGATAAGAAGGCAGGGTAGTCGCGTACTCGTAGCAGATCGTCGCCGTCGTCAAATCAGCACTGTACAAAGCCGTATCGCAGTAGAGCGCGCCCAAACCGAAAACTAACTCCTGTACTGCGGTTTGCAAGATCTGACTTTCATCGAGACTGTCGCGCACTTTATCCGTAATGCGCTTGAGCAGGGCTTCACAATCCAGCGCCCGCTGCAGTTGAACGGTGCGTTCCTGCACTTGCAGCTCCAACTCAGCGTTCACCTTCTCTAGCTGTTGGTAGAGTTGCGATTGCTGAATGGCAATTCCCACCCAGGCGGCTCCGCGAGCGATCGAGTCAATTTCCACCTGCTGCCACTTGCGGGTTTCGCCACAGCGATCGGCAATCAGCAAACCCCACAATTGAGAGTGTGGTTGTAGGGGCGGTGTCTCCGCGCCCGCCCCGGAGTGCCGAGAGTCGGGAGTGAAAGAAGAAAAATTAGCGGCTTGCAACTTGTCGCTGCACGCTTTTAACTCTACATTTTTTTGCAAGATAGGCACTACCAATCTCGCTCGGACTGGAAACTGAGCCAGTAAATCGGCGTGACTGGTCGAGTCGCCGTCGGCGTAAATATCCTCTACTGCCGAAATCCAACCTTCCTCATACAGGTGCCTGGACTGTTGAGAAAACCCAGAAACATCGAGCGGCACTGCCGCGATCGCGGGGCAGTGGGGAGCGAGGGATTCTACCTCGACGCTTCCGCTTCCGTCGGGATTGCATCGATAAATCAGCACGCGATCGGTTGACAAAAATTGCCGCATTTCTTCGACGGCGGTATGCAAAATCTCCTGCAGGTTGAGAGATTGGCGGATGCGGGATTGAATCGCCCCCATCAGGCGTTCTCGTTCGGCTTGCTGCCGCAGGGCTTCTTGCGCGTCTTTGCGCGCGGTGATGTCTTCGACGGTGCCTTCGTAATAGAGCAAGGTGCCGCAAGCGTCGCGGACGGCGCGCGCGTTTTCAGAAATCCAAATCTTGCTTTTATCTTGGCGGTAAATTTCTGATTCAAAGTCGGATACGGCATCGCGCGCTTGTACGATCGCTGCAAACTCGGCGCGGCGGTGCGGCTGTGCGTAAAGTTGATTGCCGATGTCGGTGAGGCAGGCGATCAATTCGGCGGGCGAGTCGTAGCCGTAGATGCGGGCGAGGGCGGGATTGGCGCTGAGATATTGCCCTTGGGGGGTGGTTTGAAAAATTCCTTCGATCGCGTTTTCAAAGATGCTGTGATATTTGGCTTCTGCCTGCCGCGCTTGCTCTTCTACCTGCTTGCGCTCGGTGATGTCGCGATAGGCACTCAAAAATAGCTGGCGATTTTTGTGCTGGACGAGGGAGGAGGAGACTAAGAGAGTTTTTTTGGTGCCGCTTTTGGTTTGGATGGTTGTTTCGACATCGCGAAACCCTCCTTTTTGTTGAATTTCCTGAACCCCCGCGATCGCCTGAAAGTGTTCGTGCGGATCGGGATACAGCAGGGCGGCAAAATCGCCGCAGCTATTGGCTTCTTCTTTCGCGTAACCGGTGATTTCCTCCATTTTGGAGTTAAACACTTCAAATCGCCCAGAGGCATCGCTGAGGGTGATGCCTTCGCCGACGGTTTCGATGACGGCGAGCCACGCACTGGCGCTTTCTTGGAGTTCGGCTTCGGCATTTTTGCGCTCGGTGATGTCTTCGCAAACTATCAGGGCAGCGGGTTCTGGGAAACCCGATTCGTCTGGTACGAGGCTTGTTCGGGCGATCGCCCTAACCCAGAGATAGCTGCCGTTCTTGCACGTCAAGCGAAATTCCCCGCGCGCCACGGGGGTTTTTTCGCGCCAGCATTCGGCGTGCAGTGCTTGTACTTTTTCTCGATCGTCGCCATGAAACAGGCTGAAAAAAGAGCGCCCTGTCAATTCGGCTGCTGCGCAACCGATGCGCTCCGCTCCAAATTCATTGATCCAGAGAATCGCTCCAGCGGCACCGACGCGCAAATATATAGAGGGAAGATTTTCGCAAAGCGTGCGATATCGCTGCCAATCGGCGATCGCTCTTGTCTTTTCTGCCTCCAAGCGGTGCAGGGTTGCCTCTAGCTGTCCGTTTTCCATAAGAGAGTTATTCTGCTGCACCGTTTCGCAGGGAATAGGGGGTCAGTCGCTCGTCAGGAGCTGCTGCGCTTGTCTTGCAGCCTGATGCCAAATTTTTTTGTCCCTTCTAGGAATTGTCCTGGTACATACCCGAAATCCCTTTTCTCATCTGAGATGGCTCTCACCTCCGTTTCCACCGAAAAAATACTGATTCCACATCTCCCTATCTCGGCTGGCACCTTTCGGGCCAGTCTGTATACCTGCAGGGATTGCTTCTATGTTTTCTAGATTACAAAATTACGTTGCGATCGCGTTGTAATCTAGCCTACAAAATTGAAAAAAATACAAAAATTTGCACGAACTGAAGCAATTGCTGCACTCAATTATAAAGCGTGCCAGACTGCGGGGCACAGCACTAAAAACTCTTGAGAATAAGGCGATCGCGCCCTTCCTGCTTGGCTTGATACAGGGCGAGATCGGCAGCGGCAATGAGCTGAATAGGGGAACAGTCGCGATCGGGAATCATGCTAGCCACGCCCAAACTCATGCTGACGCAGGGGCTGGCGGGGGACTTGGGGTGAACCAAGTGCAGCGATCGGACATTTTCCAGGACAGTCTGGGCAACGCAGACGCCCCCGGCAGCGTCGGTATCCGGCAGAATCACCGCAAATTCTTCGCCGCCGTATCTCGCCGCCAAATCCGCCGAGCGCTTGGCGGCATTTCGGATAGCGCCGGCGACTTGCCGCAAGCAGTCATCTCCGGCTAGGTGCCCGAAAGTGTCGTTGTAGCGCTTGAAGAAATCAACGTCACACAGAATCAGGGATAAAGGAGCCCGCGATCGCCGCAACCGCCGCCACTCCTGGTTCAGGTATTCGTCAAACCGCCGCCGATTGGCCAGATGGGTCAGGCCATCCAAACTGGCAAGCCCCTGCAACTCCCGATTAGCTTTCTCCAGCTTTTGACGAGTTTGATTGAGGAGCTGAGTGGCCAATAAGTGAATTTGCGACTGAGCCACGAGTAATTCATGCACGTCTAACAACCTGTAAGCGCGGGGCTGCATCTGAACGACGATCGGTTCGTAAAGTAACTCAGCCGAGCGGTGCAGCGATCGGCGCGCGGCATCGACGATTAAAGTTTCGCAAGAAAAAATTAAAATTTCAGTGCGTGCAAAGCGATACAAAGACGCCAGCGGCCTGTTCCAAAACAGTTCCTGCCCGTAGGGACGGCTGATATGCTCGAAAAAGCGCCGCCGGGAAATCATCCCCGCAAACTCTCCCTGCTCCGTGAGAATGACCCCGGGCAGGAGGGGATTTTCTTGAAATCTCTGAGCGATTTCTTTCCCTAGATGATACGATTCAATCTGGCACTCGCAAGGCGACAGATCTTGAAGCTTCGAGTCTAAACTCAGACTCGGAGGACAGCCCGTCAAGCTTGATGCAGTCGATAAATCACAGCCCAATCTATTTAACATAAATATTCAGCTCAGAGCGAGACAGCGCCTTACAGCTTCACCTTCACAAACGTCGAAGGGTCTTCTGTACAGAAGCTAAATAAATTCTAACCACCTAATAGTTGGGTGGGGGTGGAAGATCCGAGGGGGTAATCGGGGTTCCCTTTTGGGCCTATACCGTCAAAATTTTAGAAAAAACTGCGCTGCGATCGCGAGTTTTTTGGTTGCCTGTCCTACAGGTTGCGTTTGTTTTTGTCCCCCAAGTTGATATTAGACCTATATTTTGTAAAAATCGGTACATTTTAGAAAAAATTTAGACTTTTCCCAGCCTAAGCCGTGAAATTGTAAAAATTATATAAGTTTTTTTAGGTTTTATGAAATAAATATTTTTTTAAAGAAAAATTAAACAAACTTTAACCAAGCAGCAGAGCCGATCCGTGTTTTTACGCGATTTTCGGATAGGGATCGAAAACAAAAATTTAAATAGAGGGTTTGAAAAATGATAGCACGGCTCTGGGATGAGAGGGGGCGAGGGGCGAGGGGGCGAGGGGGCGAGGGGGCGAGAAATCAATTGCCGGTCATCGACCAGACGCGAGGTTTCGTGCCGAATTGAGAGAGATTTGCATTAAGTGCGCAATCAATTGTGAGGGCAACGCTGCCCGCACAACTCGAGTAAATTTTCGGTTGCGGGCTGATAAATCGAAAAGCTAAAATTTAAATTCTAATTAAATTCTAATTTAAATTAGAATATTGAAAATCCGACAGGACAGCCGGGGTCGGGCCTGTTTGTGGCCGCCAGCAGCAACTTCCTGCCGGGGGCTGCCAGCGCGATCGCTCCGGATCGGCGATCGCCAATCCTGAAAGAGTGGACTTTGTGGCGGATTTTCTGCGATCTGGCTGCACAAATCCCTGGGCTTTCCGTCTAAACTAAGTAACGCTCCTCACTCGAAAAGCTAGCATGAATCAACTCAACCAAGCTTTCACTATCTTCTTAAGTTTGTTAGTCGAGGCAATGCCCTTCCTGCTGCTGGGGGTGTTGTTTTCCGGCGTGCTGCTGCTGTTTGTCGATGAGGGCAAGCTGATTAAAATCCTGCCCCGCAACCCGCTGCTGGGTGCTTTTGCCGGCAGTTTGATCGGTTGCTTGTTTCCCGTGTGCGAATGCGGCAACGTGCCGGTAGCGCGGCGGTTGCTGCTCCAGGGGGTGCCGGCCCCGGTGGCCATTGGGTTTCTGCTGGCGGCTCCGACGATCAACCCGGTGGTCATTTGGTCAACGGCGATCGCTTTTTGGGATACCCAACCCGAGATCGTGGTGCTGCGGGTGGTCTTTTCCTTGGCGGTGGCGACGGCGATCGGCTGCGTGTTCAGCGTCCAGCCTGACTTGCGACCCCTGCTGCAGCCGGCAGTGGCGCGCGCCCTGCCGCAACCCGTATTAGCAGGCTCTGTCGCTGATTCGCCCTCACTGCTGCTGCAGTCGGGGACGTTTTTGCTGGGCGAACCGGGCGCGCCGCTGCGCATGGATGCGGCGCTAATGCAAAGCGCCAGCGCCAAGAGTGGGGCGAAGAAACCCCTCAAAGACAAGCTGCGACTGCTGGCAGACAATACAGTGCAGGAACTGCGGGAATTGGGAGCCGTGTTGGTGCTCGGAAGCGCGATCGCCGCCATTATCCAAGTAGCCGTGCCCCGAGACTTCATCCTCAGCCTGGGACAAGGGCCAGTCACTTCCATTTTGGCCATGCTGGTGCTCGCTGCCGTCGTCTCCATCTGCTCGACAGTGGATTCATTTTTTGCCCTCTCCTTTGCCTCCACCTTTACCAGCGGTTCGCTGCTGGCTTTTTTGGTATTTGGGCCGATGATTGACATCAAAGGCATCGGCTTGATGTTAATGGTGTTTCAAAAAAGGGCCGTGATTTACTTGTTCGCGCTAGCCGCGCAGCTTACTTTCTTGTTGACCCTATTTTTCAACTTGCATTTTAGTTAGGCAAGCGAAAAGATTGGCGCGTGACGAAGTGGAAAGACTATGAGTGCGACGCAAAACAAAAAAATTCTATTTCAAACCGTTTTCTTGCCCTGGCTGGATATTGCAGCGATCGCCGCTTGGGGCATAATGATGCTGAAATACTGGCTGACTGGCAAACTCTACCTGCTCATTCACCCCAATTACTTCTGGCTGGTCGTGGTGGCTGGGTTGGCGTTTCTCGGTCTGAGCGCGTTCAAAGCCTGGGAGTTGGTTTTGCAAAGCCGCCAAGGAGTTAAAATAACGCGGCAGGCAAACAGCGACCATCTCAGCTTGTTTCCGCCCGGTTTTGGCAGCGGGCTGCTGCTAGCAACGGCACTGCTCGGCTTAACCATTACCCCCCAGGTATTTTCCAGCCAAACCGCACTCGAACGAGGCGTTACCGACGTGCTGACTTCAACGCGATTGCAAACGCAATCGTTTCGAGCAGGGACTCGCCCGGAGGAGCGATCGCTCATAGACTGGATACGCACTTTGAGCGTCTATCCCGAACCCGACGCCTACACGGGACAGAAAGTAAAAGTGCAGGGATTTGTCATTCATCCGCCCACCCAGCCGGAACAATATCTGACGATCGCCCGCTTTATCCTCACCTGTTGCGCTGCCGATGCCTACCCCGTGGGATTGCCGGTAAAACTGCCCCAAAGCCGCAGCGCCTACCCGCCCGACACCTGGCTGGAAATTGAAGGTCAGATGGGCGTCGAAGTGTTAGCAGACAAGCGGCAACTCGTCATCGAAGCCAGCTCTCTCAAACCAATTCCCAAACCCCAAAATCCTTACGATTATTAAAAGTCAGCCGTCACCGGAGTAAGACGCAGCCAACGATCGAGGCTAGCGATCGCTCATCTGAAGACGGCTCCTACCTAATGAAACAGCCACGTCGTGAAACAATATTTTTGCCCCTTGACAACCGGCAGCGATTGATGGGGATGGGTATAGTAGGAGGGAAATACTAACACGCTGCCCCTCTGGGGCGTGACCTTTATATTTTGTCGGTCGAAAAACGTTTCTCCTCCTTCAAAGCCGTCATTTAAATAGCCGACAATACTGATATCCCGGGTGGGGATAGCGTGGGCGGCTTCTTCTAGGCGGCTTTTTAAGAGTAAGTTATCGACGTGGCGCTTGTAGAACTGTCCCTCTCGATAGCGGAGAATGGAGCAAGTTTCGCTGTGGGGAAATGGGATACCGTAATGTTGGTAGAGCAGGTCTTGAATGATGCCGATTGGGCCAAGTAACAACTGGTTGGTAGAATCGAGGAGGGATCTGTCCTCCAGCCGCAGTTGGTCATTATTTCGCAAGTTTGTATCGACGGTTTCCAGTTCAATCCCCGCCGGGTTAAACTGAGATAACTCTGCAACTTGGATGAGATGGGCACACAGCAACGCATCCAGCAGGCGCTCGACCAGAAAAATTTCAGCACCCAAATCGGTTAAAGCAGGCGATCCCATATCGATTTTTGATTGGAAATTTTAGAAGTTAGATTTTTCAGGCGCTCAAAGGTGGTAAAATCAATTTTACGAAAGATTTTCTGAATTCGGCAAGTCGATAGAGTACGAAGCAGGAGCTGGGTACGGGTGAGATGAACCTTGAATTGAAGGGACAAGTCAAACAAAGAACCTATCAAACATCAGGCAGATGGCAAAGGCAGGGTGTAGCTGGCAAGCTGGACAAAACAGTCAGCGCTAGCGACTTTATTGCCGCCAGAAAATAGTTAGTTCGCTCAAATGCTCAAGCAGATGACAAGCTCAGAAGTGACTTCCAAGCCAATTTTTCTACCGATCGACCGCGTGGCCATCGCGCTGATGCTGGTACTGAGTCTGGCGATCGCGCTGGTGCTGTGGCAGGGCGATCGGGCAGTGCCGCGCGTGCGGGATTTCAGCGGCTCTCCAGAATTGGTGAGCGTTGCAGAAACCAAGAAGGACTGTCAGGTGGGCGATCGCGCAACAACCAGCAATGTCTCTGCTAGCGCTCAAAATGATGTTTTGTGCCTGGATATCCATTTATCGCCTCAATTCCTAGAAAAAAATTTCACCTGGAACGCGCAACAGTGGGGGCGGTTCGTCATCACCTTCAGCCGACCGATGGATCGGGCTAGCGTGGAAGACAACCTGAGAATAGAGCCGCCGCTGCCGGGTAAAATCAGTTGGGCTGGGCGTCGGATGGCTTACACCCTCACCGTTCCGCCGCCTTACGGCACCGAGTTTGAAGTGCGGATCGTCGGAGGGAGGGAGTACAGCGGGAACACCCACAAGGGAGCGCAGATGCAGCCGTTCGTCGGGCGTTTCGGCACTCGCGATCGCGCCTTTGCCTATATTGGCATCGAGGGAAAAGAAGCAGGACGCTTGATGCTTTTTAACATGACTGAGAACAAACAGCAAGCCAAAGATCCGATCGCGCTCACCCCGCCAGACTTGGTAGTGATGGACTTCAAACCGTATCCAGACGGCGATCGCATTTTATTTTCCGCTGAAGATCGGTCAAAGTACGAGCAAGGCTCTTTTAATGCGCTGCTGTATTCAGTAACAACCGGTCTGAAATCTGCCGCCCCTGAAAAAATATCCCGCCCTCCCGAACCGGCTGGCAAAATTGACCGGATTCTGGACAGCAACGACTACCAAAACCTGAAATATGACTTGTCGCCAGATGGCAAAACCATCATCGTGCAGCGGGTGAGCCGAAAAAACCCGGGGGCAGATTTTGGACTGTGGGTTGTTCATCCGAACGGGGAAGCGAAGCGCCTGAAAACTGCACCAGGGGGAGAGTTTTTGATTCATCCGGGCGGCGATTCCCTCGCGATCGCCCAAGGGCAGGGAGTTGCCATTCTACCGCTGCAACCCCAAGACAAATCCCAAGAGAAATCCCAGGTACAACCGCTAGATTTTCTCCCGAAATTTGGCAGATTGCTGGCTTTTTCCAGAGATGGTTTAGATGCGGCGATGGTGAAATTCAATACGGATTACACGCGATCGCTGTTTCTCGTCAATCAAACCGGCGAAAAAGAACTCCTGCGCATTAAAGGTTCGATTATCAGCGCGCAGTTTGACCCCCTCAAACAAACTCTATACTGCCTGCTGACACAACTGATCGAAGGAGAACAATACCAAGAAGAACCCTACATCGGAGCGATCGATCTGAAAACCGGCAAATTAACACCACTGGTTGTATTGCCGAAACAGCGAGACATACAACTGAGCTTGTCGCCAGACGGTTTAGCGATTATGTTCGATCAATTAGTCACCGAGCGACAAAACCAGTCAACCGTGGGACCTCGCACCGATTCCGGCGAAACCATTGCCACGAGTCGCCTCTGGTTATTGCCGTTAATTCCGGCTGCGGATGCTGCTACCAAGGTGCAACCGGAGCAACTGCCTTTTATCGGCGTTCGCCCGCGTTGGATACCGTGAGGAGGGAGGGGCGTGTAGTAGTAACGATACCGTTCGTAGTAGGCGCTTTAGCGCCCTTCGTTCGTACTCAGCGGGGGCGTGCGGGAGATCGAGTAAAGAGTGCGATCGCACTCTTCTCAAAGAGATCCTATCAATTCTAGCACGCCCGCACTCCCGAAGTCTAATGCCAATTTTATTTAGCCGCGAAACAGATAGAAAATAAAAAAGTGGCAATTTTAGAGGCTTGAGGATTTTCTCCCTGGTTCATCCACAAAGAAAATTTGTATAAGGCCAGCCTATCGCACGCCTTGATAATAATTTTTAGCTTTCCATATAATAGACTATTCGATTGTAAAAAAATAACTAAAACTCAACCCAGACTCTTTCAAAAAGATACTTAAAGCGAGACAGATAGAAAAAAAAGTGGCAATTTTAGAGGCTTGAGGATTTTTTCCCTGGTTCATCCACAAAGAAAATTTGTATAAGGCCAGCCTATCGCACGCCTTGATAATAATTTTTAGCTTTCCATATAATAGACTATTCGATTGTAAAAAAATAACTAAAACTCAACCCAGACTCGTTCAAAAAAATACTTAAAGCGAGATCGCTCTAAAATGAATGAAAAAATGCACCCCGAGATTAAAAAGCAAAAAAGCGCTCGGTTAGACTAAATCGCTCTCTGTATGTGGAAATAAAGAGCGCTCATTTAGCTGATATCTGACCTAGGATATATCGGAAATGTCAAAGTGATTGTCAGAGTGATTGTCAGAGTCGCTATCCCCGTGTCCAAATAATCCTCCCCATGCAGCACCTTTCACCGCACCAATTTTTGCTCCAACAGCTGCACCTGCTGGTCCTCCTAATACGAATCCAACAACTCCTAAAACAATAGCACTGGCACCAGCCGTTCCTAGGGCACGTCCAAAACCGTTAGCGAGTCCTTTTGTAAATTCTTCTTCGTTCCTGCTCATAGGTACTCCTCAAACAATGAGACGGAGCTTTATTTCTGTACAAGCTAACAATTATTTTTCGGTTTGTCAATACCAACCCATAGGCTATAACGTGGAATTTTTATCACGGTTTAATGTATAAAATATGGGGAAAAGTAGGAAAATATGGGGAAAGGTAGGAAAATATGGGGAAAGGTAGGAAAATATGGGGGAATGTTGGGAGATGTGGTACAATGTTGTGCAGGCAGCTAACCCTCACATCTATCTGACTGTATGAATCTTGAGGAAATGTTAAAACTCGCCGACGAGTTGGTGCTTGCTAGAACGGGTAAGCACCTGAATAACTTGCAAGAGACCATTCTGCGCGGTACATGGGAAGATAAAGACTATAAAGAAATTGCCAAGGCGGCTAACCGCTTAGAGGAGCGGGTGAGGGAGGTTGGTTCGGACTTGTGGCAGATACTTTCACAAGAGTTGGGGGAAAAAGTAACTAAATCAAATTTTCGATCGGCAATGGAGAGGTTTCAAGTTTCACTATTCTCAAAAAATTTTGCACAAGCACAAGACTTTGTGCAAATTAGCAGTGTTAATGTTTGCGGAAGTAACAAGCATTCGCCCAATACAACCAACGCACCCTCGCCACAGCCGCAGCCCTCTAACTCACAACAACCTCCAAACCACCATCAAGATTTGAGCGAGATGCCGATTGCGATCGCACAAAGCGATCGCGCTGCCGAACTCCAAACCCTGCAAACCTGGATTTTACAAGAAAACTGCCGCCTGGTAGCACTCACTGGCATCAGCGGGATTGGCAAAACCGCCCTAGCCGTGCAATTGATACAAACCATTAAAAATGAATTTAACTGTGTAGTTTGGCGAAATTTGCCCCCCTCCCCAAATTTTGCAGAATTTCAATCAGACTTTATAGATTTATTCTCCAATGGCGGCAAACGCGCTGCGCTGATAAAATACCTGCAAAAGCAGCGCTGTTTAATAGTTTTAGATAACGTTCACAACCTCTTCTGTAGGGGGCAGCTTGACGGTGAGTACAAACCGGGCTGTGAAGACTTTCGCGCTCTCTTCAAACAAATATACGAATTATACCATAACAGTTGCTTTCTGCTTGTAGGTTGGGAACTCCCCAGAGAAATTGCTCAACTCAAAAGCAAAAATTCTCCCATTCGCACTTTAACTCTCACTGGCTTGGATGCCGCAGCCTGCCGGGAAATCCTCAGAGAGAAAGGTTTAACGGCAGAAGGCGACTGGGAGGCACTCCTTCACCGCTATCAAGGCAACCCTTCCTGGTTAAAAAGTGCAGCCACTATCATTGAAGGGTCGGGATGCAGCGTCGCCGATTTCTTGCCAAATGATAGCATATTGCTGCCGCCAGATTTAAAAGATAGTCTACATCAGCACTACAATCGCTTATCTGAGATAGAAAAACAAGTGCTGTCGCTGTTGGCTGGGGAAAGCGAGCCAGTCAAGCTGGCAAAATTGTTGGAAAAAGGAGTAATGTCATTCTCAGATTTACTCAGTGCCCTGCAATCTCTATCGCGGCGTTGTTTGGTGGAAAAAGCAGATAATCTTTACAGGCTGTCACCGGTGCTGCGGCAGTATATCCGAGGTTTATAATCGAGTTTTCGGGTTTTTCCCGATCGCTCCTCAGCCATTGCTGCGGCTGCAAGCGACGCTAGGGCATCCTGGGAACGTGCAAATTTTTCATCCCATCGCTGCTCGTCTTCTAGTTCTTCAAAAATTATAGCGGTTTTCAATCAGATGAAGTGTAGGCAAGAAACCCGGCTTCTTCAAGAAGCCGGGTTTCTGACATACCTCACTAGAAAAGCAAACTGCTATAACGAGTCAACCAGACAAAATTAAATTGCGATTAACCTTCAGAACCGCCCTGCAAAATACGCAACCGCTCCATCAACTGCGCGACTTGCTGTTCTGCTTGCGCTGCTCGTTGCTGAGCCACTTCTTTTGCTTGTCGCTCTTGTTCGGCGCGATCGCGCTCTTGTGCGACGCGCTCAGCGCCCCACAGCAGCATATTTCCCGATTCATCCCACCAGCGCAACCAATAACCAGTTCTTTCTGCTTTTGTGCCTTGCCAAACGCCTAGAAATAGCCTCATTGATTCTATCCAGTAGCGTCCGTTTGCGTCTGGCTGTTGCAGTTCGTATCGCCCTGAATTCAGTTGATTTACCTCCAATAAAGCGGTATCGGGGTTAAATATTACATAAATTGGCACCTGCAAAATTCGCTCGTAAAACCACCATTTCCCGTAAGGAAAAGTCGGTCTGAGGGAATATTCACCGTTGTCGTTGTCGGATAAAAATTCCATGACGACAGCGGGAGTTTCTCCATCCCTGTGAGGCGTATAGCTGCGGCGAATGACGCCCGACTCTACTGGAGACGCGGAGGGAACGTAAAACCAATCAGGCGCTTTTACGACTGTTTTGCCGTCTACTGTGGCACACAGTCCAAAATTTGAACCAATCAGCATGGCGGCTCCGATAAACCCGGCTACTTCTAAGGCTTCTCGCAGAGCGGCTGCTAATAAGGGATGAAGAATATTTTCCACAGGCTCGTCCGGTAATTGATAATCTTCGGGCAACTTTTCCCAAGTGATGGTATACTCTTTCTGAAAAGCTTTTGCTTGAGTTTGAGCCGCAGTCATTACTCCCCCCTTGCCATAACCCTATAGTTTATTATGAATGATGGCTGGCATTTTAACCAGGTTTTTATATAGCGTTTCTATTGGAGTCGTAAAATATTTTTGAGATTGGAGTGCGGGCTTCTAGCCCGCGATCGCTCGGATGGCAAGCTAGCAGCCCGCGATCGCTCGGATGGCAAGCTAGCAGCCCGCGATCGCTCGGATGGCAAG
>CAYOOD010000102.1:0-3178 GCA_964405435.1 uncultured bacterium | reverse complement strand
CTAGCAGCCCGCGATCGCAGGGAGTGCGGGCTAGAAGCCCGCACTACTATTTTCACCCAGCAATTAAGCGATAAAGAAACCTAGCTTCTCAAATTACTGTACCGACGCTCTATCGCTCCAAGCGGCGGCGCAAATTCGCCAACTGCTGCCTCGCCTTAGTGTGGTTGGGAGTAATTCTCAGCGCTCGGTCATACGATTCGAGGGCATCATCGTACTTGCCCAATTGCTCTAGTGCGACGCCGCGATTGTACCAGGCATTGGTA
Source organism: uncultured bacterium (assembly GCA_964405435.1). Taxonomy (GTDB): domain Bacteria; phylum Cyanobacteriota; class Cyanobacteriia; order Cyanobacteriales; family Oscillatoriaceae; genus DVEG01. Next base: position 2,915 of record CAYOOD010000102.1, on the reverse strand, counting down.
GGCCCTGTTTCCAATCCCCAAAAACCCTTGCTTTGCAGCGCTCGATCGTAGTCTTTAACCGCATCTTCGTACTTGCCCATCTGCAATAAAGCGGTAGCGCGGTTGTATAAAGCCAAGGGAAGTTCGGCATTGACTTTGAGGGCTTCGTCAAAAGCCGCGATCGCGTCTTCTTTTCGCCCCATCTTCCAGAGAGTCGCGCCTTTATACGTCCAAGCCGTCTCCAGACTTTGGTTGCCCCAGTCGCTGTTGCTTTGAATCGCCTTTTCAAACGCCTCATTCGCTTCGTCGTTGCGATTCAACTCCCTGAGAACCATGCCTCGCTCGAACCAAGCCAGAGAATAGTCAGACTTGATATCGATCGCCTTTTGCAAAGAAGCGATCGCCTCGTCGTAGCGCTGCAGCTCATTGAGGACAACCCCCTTGCCCGTCAAAGCCGGTGCCGAGTCAGCCTTGAGAGCGATCGCCTGCTCGTAAGCCGCCAGCGCCTGCTCGTACTGTTTCCGATTCAGCAGATACTGACCTTGTTGCAGCCAATACTCCACGTCCTCAGCTTTAGCGGGAGCGGCTTCTTCCGGTTTCGTTGGGGCGGCTTGTTCCGGTTCAGTTGGGGCCACGGGTTGAGTCGTCTCCGGTTCGGCATTGGCAGGCTTGGCCGGGTCATTTTCCCTGGCCAATGCCGGCAATTGAAAACAAGTGCTAACAGTAATAGCACTAATGCCGATCCATTTCAGAATGCGCTGCATGGGTTCAGCCTCCTGCGGTCAATTGCCCCATAATTTTAACAATTCGTGACGTTTCCGAGAAATCTTCCGGTTCCCGGCATCCTGGTTAGTAACGCGATAAACCGCACTATACTTCATCAATCCAATACCAGCATCCCTCGACCTTTAGAGCGGTCGAGGTGCTTTGAGAGTGCGGTTTACTCCTCACCGATCCGATGCAACCTAGATACACTAGGGATGATCGAGTCTGTTGTGTCGGGTGCTTTGCCGCCAATGATTCGCGCCGCCAGGGATGAAAAGCGCGCGGGCGTAGCAGCTATCCCCTATTCCCAGCCCCAAGGGCCAAAATGCAAGTCCAGGAGCTTTTAGATCGCTATCAAAACGGAGAGCGCAATTTTGCTCACATCGACCTGAGCGGTGCCAGTCTCAGCGGGGCTTCCCTGCGAAATATCGACCTGACTGGTGCCAACCTCACCGGTGCCAACTTGAGCTGGGCGATTCTCAGCCACAGCCAGCTTGCCGGTGCAACCCTGCGCCGCGCCGATCTCCGCAGCGCTTCCCTAACCGGTGCCAATCTCAATCAAGCGATTTTGAGTGGGGCCAATCTCAGCAAAGCCGATCTGCGCATGACTGCCCTGCAGGGAGCCGACCTCAACTGGGCGGTTCTCCAAGAAGCCGATCTGGGCAGTGCTGACCTCACCAACGCCAAACTCGACCAAATCGATCTGGAAAAGGCCAAACTCAACGGCTGCCGCCTCGTCCAGGCAGAATTAATGGAGGCAAATTTGCGCCGAGCCAGCCTCATCGGTGCCGATCTCACCGGTGCTACCCTCCGAGAAGCCCATCTGGAAGAGGCGAATTTGCGAGAGGCGATTTTAATTCAAGCGAACTTGATTGAAGCCAACCTCAGCGGCGTGACCCTGCGGGGGGCAAATTTAAGTGAGGCAGACCTGCATCGGGTGATTCTGACGTCGGCAGACTTAAGTGAAGCCACGCTCAACAGCGCCGACTTGAGCCGCGCCAATCTTTCGGGAGCCTACCTCCTCAAAGCCAGCTTGAAAAACTCTCACTTACTGCGATCGATCCTTCAAGATGTCTACCTGCTGTGGACGGATTTAAGTGAGGCTAATTTGCGCGGAGCGGACTTGCGGCGGGCGGATTTGAGCGGAGCATATCTGAAAGACGCCACTTTGAGCGAAGCGGATTTGAGAGATGCCTATTTGCTCGAGAGCAAGCTGATCCGCACCAATCTGGAGGGGGCGCACCTGACGGGTTGTTGCATTCACAACTGGCAACTCGAAGAAGTCGATCTCTCAAAAGTCGATTGTCGCTATGTTTTTACCGATTTCAACTATGCCACCAAAAGCCCCAAGGAACGCTATCCAGTCGGTCGGGATTTGCAGCCCGGAGAATTGGCTCAGCAGCGCCCGCAAGAATCAACGGTAGAAGTTTCTTTCAAACAGGCTCCCCACTGGGAAGCTTTGGCATTTGCCCTGACGCAAGTCACCCTGGAAACCCGCGAACTGACGCTGACGCTACAGTCGTTTGAGTCGCGGGAGGAGGATTTTCTGCTGCGCTTGAAGGCGAACCATCTGGTGAATGCCAAGCTTTTGGCTGAGCGCATCTCGGAACTGTACCCGCAGATGCTCCAACGTCTGCAAGCGCAACGAGCGAAAATCTACGCTTTGCTCGATATCGCGGGTTACTCGAACAGTGCCACTCCCCAGTCAGCACCGACTACGAATCCGCCGCCGATTTCACAACAACTGACATCCGACAAGCGGCAGCAGTTGTATCGCGACGTCGTGCGCCAAATTCAATACATCCTCGGCCACCAAACTCCAGAGCATTTTGTAGAAAACGTGCAGCGTTTGCTAGATTACCTGAAAAGCCAGGGAATTTCAACGGAAGAGGTTCAGAAAAAAATCGTCGTTCAGGTAATCGTGCAGCGCGTCAAGCAAGATCGGACGTTCCGCGAGAATTTGCTGCGCTGGGAAAAAACGGCGGATGAATCGGCTCGTTGTTCAATGGTGGGACAGGCAGTGCGGCAGGCGATCGCTCACTTGTGGCCGCAAAGCGATCGCCCGTAGGGCGAGGGGGCGAGGGGGCGAGGGGGCGAAGTTCTCCCACTCTCCCACTCTCCCACTCTCCCACTCTCCCACTCTCCCACTCTCCCACTCTCCCACTCTCCCA
>CAYOOD010000101.1:0-28209 GCA_964405435.1 uncultured bacterium | reverse complement strand
ACTCCTGATGTTTTTCTCTAATAGTATAATACTATCTTAGCCAACTTAGTATCAAATGTCATCTATGAAGCCTATAGAGTTGGCAGCCTTGTATGCCTCCTCTGGAATTTGGTACGATACGATCGCGCTGTTAGGTGCGGCAAAACTGGCTCAGCCGGGAGATGCTACATTAGCCAGTGAGTGGAAAGAACTGTTAGAGCAGGTCGGACTGGAGGCGATCGCCGCACAGCCCATTGCCGAACAGTTGTAAGCGATCGCGATCGAGCCCTTGAAAGAATGTGGCAAAAGCTCAGACAGCATATCAGGGAATGGCAAGGGGTGTTGACCGTTGCTCCCAGCGTGGCAGCATTCGTCATTGTTGGGAGCCTTACTGGCTTTTTCCAATTACTGGAATGGGCAGCTCTCGATCAATTTTTTCGCCTCCGTCCCCCCGAACCAGTTGACGATCGCATCGCGATCGTCACGATTGAGGAGTCAGATATCACTCGCGTCGGGCAATGGCCATTACCCGACCGCGCGATCGCCCAGTTATTAAAAAAAATTAAAGCCCAGCAACCGCGAGCGATCGGCTTGGATAATTATCGAGATTTGCCCGTAGAACCGGGACATCGCGAATTGGTTGAGGTGTTCGAGTCTACCCCCAATTTGATCGGAATCGAGAAAGTGGGCGGGAATAAAATCGCTCCCCCGCCGGCGCTGAACAAATTAGGGCAGGTTGCCGCTTCCGATCTGGTGGTGGATGCCGACGGCAAGGTGCGTCGGGCTTTAATCTTGATCGGAACTCCCGAGGGTCATTTTAGAGAAGGGCTGGGTACGAAGGTGGCGCTGATGTATCTGGCTGCAGAAAACTTATCGCTACAGACGCTCGATGAAAAAAAGAAAATATACCGGTTAGGGCGAGCGGTTTTTGTGCCTTTAACGGGGAATGAAGCAGGCTATATTGCCTCGGATACGGGCGGCTATCAGATTTTATTGAATTTTCGGGGAGGCATGGATCGGTTTCCCACTGTATCGATGACAGACGTACTGGAAAACCGCATTCCTCCTGATTTCATGCGCGATCGCGTCGTGTTAATTGGCACGACAGCAGAAAGCCTCAAAGATATTTTCCCCACTCCCTACACCAACACCCTTTTTGTTACGGGGAAGCTGACTCCGGGTGTGGCAATTCACGCCAACGTTACCAGTCAGATTTTGAGCGCCGCTAAAGAAGGACGCTTGATGCTGCGCGCTTGGACAAAAACTGAGGGCGCGCTGTGGATTTTGGCTTGGTCTTTTGCCGGGGCGATCGCCTGCCGGCAATCTCTCCAGAGCCAATTATTTAAAAAATCTATCTATTTTGCCGGAACGATTTCTACCATTCTAGGAGGAGGGTGCCTGCTGCTCGTCGGCAGTTATATCGCTTTTTTGGCTGGCTGGATAATCCCTGTTTTTTCGCCTCTATTAGCCCTGACAGTTTCGGCGGTTTTGGTCGCGAATTATCAAAATCAATGGCAGTTAAAAATCGCCAACGATCGCCTCGAAAAAGCCAACTATAAACTAGAAGAGTATTCTCACACTCTGGAAACAAAAGTAGACGAACGCACGCGAGAGCTGAAAAATGCGATCGACCATCTCAAAGCCACTCAATCTCAACTGATTCACTCAGAAAAAATGGCAGCTTTGGGGCAAATGGTTGCCGGCATTGCTCACGAAATCAACAACCCGACAAATTTTATTTTCGGCAACATAAACTATGCGGAACAATACGCATCTGATTTGCTGGACTTGGTAAATTTATACCAATCTCAGACGCCAGCAAGTCCGGCTATTCAAGAATTACTAGAAGATGTAGATTTGGGGTTTCTGCAAGAAGATTTTCCCAAAGTGCTGAATTCTATAAAAACGGGAGCCACCCGCATTCGAGAAATCGTCAAGTCTTTGAGAATCTTTTCGAGACTCGACGAAGCCGATCTCAAAGATGCCGACATCCATGAGGGCATCGAAAGCGCTCTCATGCTTTTAGAAAATCGCCTGAAAAGCAGCCGTCCGGATTTCCCGTCAATTCAAGTCATTAAAGAATACGGAAATTTGCCCTACGTCACTTGCTATGCTGGGCAGCTCAATCAGGTATTTATGAATCTGCTCATCAACGCGATCGATGCCTTGGAAGAACGACAAAAGCAGCTCAGCCCGGAAGAAGTCAATAAAAATCCTGGCGCGATTAAAATTACAACAGCGCTGAAAGAAAATTCGCAAGTCGTTATCTCAATCTCTGACAACGGTTTGGGTATACCGGAAGCAATACAGCAGCGGGTATTTGACCCGTTTTTCACGACAAAACCCGTCGGAAAAGGGACGGGATTGGGGTTGTCTGTCTCGCACTCTATTGTCGTCGAAAAACACGGCGGGCAATTGCGCCTTCACTCGAAACCGGGCGAAGGAACTGAATTTCAGATTGAGATTCCCCTGCGGGTATCCAAGGGAAAAAATCAGCCGATTTCTGATTTTGCCGCCCATCAGATTTTACCCTAACTCTACTGGCGCAGGCGTTGATTGAAGAACCCGGGTTTGAAGAGGGTTCACTCCTCATATCACGTCCGGTCGATTGACCGGAATCCCGGCAGCTAAAGCCAAAGGGAAAGACTGCACGCTTCCAGGCTGTAGTCCCATGTCCGATGCCATGAGCCATAAGTTTGCTCACAGATATTACGGTGAATTGCAATCCGACATTATATCACATATAGCAGTTTTCAAGAAGCGTGAGGGACGTCAGAAACCCGGCTTCGTAGAAGTTGCCGGGTTTCTTATCTGTACTTTATCTGACTGAAGAACGCTATAGAACCGCTATATATAGCGGTTCTATTTGAGTCGTGAAATATGTTTATATCAGGAGTGCGGGCTCTCTCCCCGGCTCTGACCGATCGCGGGCTCCTAAACCGCACTCGTATTTTCACAAATCAATTAGGAACGCTATATCTGCCGGATACAATCCCCCGCACTACTTTCCCTTCGGACTGACTGGCAATTTATGAAAGGGCTGTAGGCAGTCAGCAATCCGGTTTCTGGCGCTTCTGTGCCCCGTTCCGAAACCGTCAAAACTCTCAATTTCTCTTTAAGTGAGTTATACAATGTGTGAATCCGGGCGGCATTCTCTGTGAGGCCGCTGCCGATCGCTACAGGCGCGCTCTTCCAGGTCAGCGCGATATTTTACTCTAAACGTGCATTTGTGTAAATCTGTAAAAGGGCTTAATACTTGAGATAGAGGCGGGTAAGAATCTAGAGCGTAAAATTTAACATAGGAAGGGGAAGCGCTGGCAAGCAGGCTGGACTGGGCACTCAGGGAAGCTCGATCTTAAGAAAATCTGTGAAATATCGAGCGAACTGAGGTTTCCAGTTTAAATAATTCACAAGCCTGACCCGATGGCGATCGCGCCCAATAGCAGGGCTTGCATCAGTCCGCGCCAAGTGGGAGATCGCATCTGGATGGCAGCGGAACCGTCTGAGTAATAATACGGTCTAGTTATTACCACAAGTGACGGCTCCTGGGGTTCGGCGATCGCGATCCGTAAATACCTACTCAGTTTCGGACGGCCAGTTCATCATAGTAAATAAGGACGCACTGCCCTACCGGGAAATATAGATTTACGATCGCACGAGCGACAAGCTGCGCAGGATCTCGAAGCTCCCCGCCCAAAGCGTCCGGAAGGCGAACTCATTTAGAGCGATCGCGGGGGCTTTAAGACATGGCCTTGCTTTTCCGACCGTCCCGATCGCCAGCAGCCTCTTCTGGGGCGCGTTTTGAAGGGCGATCGCGGGCAGCCAACCCCGGTGATAGCTGTTTCTGCAATTTGGGGAAAGCTTAAAAATAGAAGGGTAAAAAATGAACCTTTGGATCTTTACCGATGTCTAAATTTGCAATACTATAGAAAAAAACAAACTCATACCGACTTCGACTTTAACAAATCCGTCAGTATCAAAAGCGTGTTGCCGGGAGGGAGATATCGGGTTCCCGCCGGAGGAAAGCGCTAGAGGAAAAGCGAGTTTCTGCCAGTTGCCGCCGACTTAACCACGTTTTCCTGCCCTTAGAGAAAGGCAGGCGAAAGCTACTTTGTCCTGTGTTTAGGGAGTAACGAGTCACCCATGCCCACTGCAAAAAACCGTACCATGACAGCCAACCCTACCTATATGGGCGCACGGCCATCCGCACCGGCTGATATCGTGCGGACCTATCTGCACGAGATCGGGCGGGTGCCTTTGCTGACGCACGAGCAAGAAATTGTCTTGGGCAAGCAGGTGCAGCAGATGATGCTTTTGATAGAAGCTCGAGAAGTGCTGGAAGCAGAGCTAAAACGCGAGTCAACGCTGGAAGAATGGGCAAAGCACGTCGAGATCTCTGAAGCAGATCTGAACCGGATTATGCAGCAGGGGCAGCGTGCCAAGCAAAAGATGATCGAAGCCAACTTGCGCCTGGTCGTGGCGATCGCCAAGAAGTACCAAAAGCGCAATCTGGAGCTGTTGGACCTGATCCAAGAAGGAACCCTCGGGTTAGAGCGGGGCGTGGAAAAATTCGATCCCACGCGGGGATACAAGTTTTCCACCTACGCCTACTGGTGGATTCGCCAAGCCATCACCCGGGCGATCGCCCAACAAGCGCGCACGATTCGCTTGCCCATCCACATCACCGAAAAACTCAATAAAATCAAAAAAGTCCAGCGGGAGCTGACCCAGCAACTGGGCCGCAGTGCCACCCCTGCCGAAATTGCCCGAGAACTCGATCTCGAACCCGCGCAGATTCGGGAGTACCTGACAATGGCTCGCCACCCGATTTCGCTGGATATCCGCGTCGGGGACAACCACGACACCGAACTGCAAGACCTGCTGGAAGACGAAACCGCTTCCCCGGAAAACTACACCACGCAGGAATTGCTGCGCCAAGACTTGGACAGCCTGCTGGCAGAGCTGACGCCCCAGCAACGGGAAGTCATCACCCTGCGCTTCGGGCTCAAGGACGGTCGCGAACTGTCCCTCGCCAAAGTCGGGGAACAACTCAATCTCAGCCGCGAACGGGTACGCCAGCTCGAGCATCAAGCCCTGGCTCAACTGCGCCGCCGCCAAGCTAACGTGCGGGAGTATCTCGCCAGCTAGGGCATCAAAGTGGAGGGTGAAATGGGAAGTGCGGCGTTAAACAACTCCGCAATTTCTAGAGTGCCACTCCCCACTCACGGCTTGATGAAATGATTTGAAAAAAGAAGCTGGGAGCTATGTTTCCCAGCTTCTTTTTTTGCGAACTTTTGTAAATGTATTCCGCAATCGGCGGGCGAGAACGTGAAGCCACTTTCAGACCTTCACTGCCATCCCTCAACGGGATTCAGGCAAAAAAAGCTGCCGCCAACTTTGGGACATTACCACACGGGAGCGCTGTCTGGGAACTTCTACCCACCTGAAAATTGCTAGTCGCAGAGGTAGATCGTGGAAACCAATCGGAAGAAAGCCAGACTTTCGCCGTGGCGTCATTCGCCGCTAGCGCTACTGCTGCCCGTTTTGGGCATCGCTGCCAGCAGCTCCTGTGCTGCATTCGCCGAACCCTTCCTTTTCGGGGCTTTTGAGCCAGAGGTTGCCGCGCCGCCGAAAAGGGGGCAAGCCGATCTGCCCTCGGGTGAATCGCCGCGCGCGGATGATTCTTCAAGCGATCGGGGCAGCTCCTTGCCCGATGGCGTTTATTTGTATGGCGAGTCCCCGGAGCCAGAACAGATTCAGAAAACTTATCTGGTGTTTGAAGTGCGTCGCGGTTTGACGGTTGGGGCGATTTACATGCCCAGCTCCTCTTTTGACTGTTTTTACGGCAACGCTAGAGCGCAGCAGTTAGATCTGACCATTGTCAACAGTTACGAACAAACAAACTATGATTTTTCGATCCCCCTGAAGGAGTTTCACGCGATCGCCAGCGTTAGCACCAATGACCGCCGGATACTAGGTGTGTGCAAGGACAGCTATCAAGATCGGGTCTGGGATCGGTAAATCGCGATCGGCCAAAATACTGACAACCCGCAGCAAGCGACTGGCGCTTCTTCCCGATTCCCGTTTCAGTCGCGATCGCCCCCTCAATACTCGATCCCCGGCTGCGCCTTGACGCCTTGCTCGCGGAAGGGATGCTTGATTAAAGTCATTTCCGTAACCAGATCCGCCCGCTCGACGAGCTGCGCCGGCGCTCCCCTGCCGGTGAGGATGACGTGGGAATCCTCCGGCTTTTGCTCCAACCCCGCGAGCACTTCTTCTACCTGCAAGTAACCCAGCTTCAGGGCAACGTTGATTTCATCCAAGAGCACGAGCTTGTAATCGGGGTTGCGTACAAACCCCAAACCCGTTTGCCATGCCTGTTGGGCTTTTTCAGTATCGCGCTGGCGATCTTGGGTTTCCCAGGTAAAGCCTTCTCCGAGGGCGTGAAACTCTAGCTGTTCCCCCCAATGGCTGAATGCGGCTTTCTCCGCCGGTTCCCAGGCTCCTTTGATGAATTGGACGATCGCCACCCGGTAGCCGTGCCCGAGCGATCGCAGCACCATGCCCAGCGCTGCTGTGGTTTTGCCTTTGCCATTGCCGGTGTGAACGACGATTAACCCTTTTTCCCGCGAGGCTTTCGCGACGCGCTGCTCCTGCACCTCTTTGCGCCGCTGCATATAAAGCCGGTACTGCTCCGACGTCCCGGAGGCGATCGCTCCTTCCGGGGCTTCTTCCCCCGCTTGCCCATTCCGATCTAGCGCCCCATCTGTATTTGCTTGCATAATTCGCTACTGCTCTAACTCTCTTATCTTCATGCTACTCCCACGCGCGGACGTTGCATCTCTATAGTCAAGCAGGTTATCCCTTCCTTTAACCTGTCAGCACGTTCGCAAGAGCGCTAAACTACATTGTTGGTTAAGGTTAGATTAAAAATCAGTTAAACTTAAGAGGTAATTACAATAGAGTGAAAAACAACTCATCGCTATTGGAGCCAGTCCAAAGGCAAACGTCTGCTGGCGTTGTGGCTGCACCGCAGCGCAGCTATTGTCCCCAACCAACGAGGAGTCAAACGACCGCTCGTTAAACGTCACTTGCAAAGGGATGTGGTTTTTGTAACAGGGAGACAGCTATGGCAGACCACTCGGATTTTTTATCTCCTCGGAATCGATACTACGGCAAGTTCACGCCGGAGAATTTAGCTTTTAATGCGAATTTACAGGAATTTGCTCACAAAGTTTCTTTTATCTGCGCTTTAGAAACCAATGGTAAGATTTCTCCAGAACAGGCTTACGAAGATATAAAAGCACTGTGGGATCGACTGAAAAGCTCCAAAGAGCAGTTAAGAATTGGCGAACCGCCCAATAGCGATGACGAGGAAGGTACATAATTCAAGTTCCCACTTGTGGGCTTGAAGCGTCGAGGTGGTTAGTCGCAACTTGAGTGATTTTTCCATGACTCATGTACCATTACGCATTACCCCCTCCCCTTCACACTTCACGCTTGACGTTATAAACTGAAAAACAGCAGGGTTGGAAGGGAAAAAATGGCCATGTTGCCTGTCAAAGAAGCGGAGTCAATTATTTTAGAGTGGGTGCAGCCCCTCGACAGGCAGCGGGATGTGGAGGTGGTAGATTTGCTGGTGGCGAGCGATCGCATTCTCGCAGAGCCAGTTACGAGTGACCTCGACTTTCCCCACTGGGACAATTCCGCGATGGACGGGTACGCGGTGCGCTATGAAGACGTGTTGGACGCTAGCGCCGAAAAGCCAGCAGTTTTGCACATAGTTGAGGAAATTCCGGCGGGGTACGAGCCGCAAGTAACGGTTCAGTCCGGTCAAGCTGCCCGCATCCTCACGGGCTCGATGATGCCCCCGGGCGCTGATACGGTTGTCATGCAGGAGGTGACAAAGCGGGAGGGCTCGCGGGTTGCTATCCTCGCCGCCCCGAAAGAAGCGGGGGCGTTCGTGCGGGAGCGGGGTTCTTTCTACAAAGCGGGTAAGCCCTTGTTGAGTGCGGGAATTCCTCTGGGAGCGCCGGAAATCGCTGTTTTGGCAGCGGCGCAGTGCGTCCGCCTGCCAGTCTACCGCCGTCCCCGCGTGGCGATTCTCTCGACGGGCAGCGAGTTGGTTGCGCCCGATTGCCCCCTGAAACCGGGCCAGATTGTGGACTCGAATCAGTATGCTTTGGCAGCAGCCGTGGCAAAAGCTGGGGGAGAACCGCTGCTGTTGGGGATTGCGAAAGACGAGCCAGAGGCGCTACAGGAGGCGATCGCCTGTGCCGTGCAAACAGCCGACGCGGTTGTTTCCACTGGCGGCGTCTCTGTGGGCGATTACGACTACGTTGAGGAAATTCTCGCCAATTTAGGCGCTCAAATTCACATTCGCTCTGTGGCGGTTAAACCGGGGAAGCCTTTAACTTTCGCGACATTTCCGGCTTCGGCGACGAATGTGCCAGTTTTGTATTTCGGCTTGCCCGGGAATCCGGTTTCGACGCTGGTGACATTTTGGCGGTTCGCGCAACCGGCGCTGAGGAAACTGTCGGGATTGCGTCAGGGGTGGGAGCCTTTGTTCGTGCAGGCGCGATCGCTGCAAGATCTGCGTTCTGGCGGCGATCGAGAAAGCTATCTCTGGGGGCAGTTGCGCTCAGTTGAGGGGCAATACGAGTTTCACCTCGCTGGCGGCAGTCACAGTTCGGGGAATTTGATTAATTTAGCGCAAACAACCGCTCTGGCGATCGTTCCGGTGGGGAAAACTTTAATTTCAGCCGGCGAAGCGGTGCAGGTGTTGCAGGTGGGCGGCGCGCCCGTTGTCAGTTAACCATTAGAGAGTCTTGAGGTAAAATCAGCAATCTGAGAGGTCAAATTAACGTCTCCAAAAAATCGCCAAACGCCTCCAACTCGCGACCGTAATTGTAAAATACATCCTCTCCCTTCAAAGTGGGAACATTTGCCACAAAATCACAGAATTCATCAGGATTAAATTCGCCCTTGATTTGATATACTTGCTCCGGGGGCAGTACCGTTCCGCCCCACTCAGCATTGATGGCTTCATCGCGAATTTCTACTGCTTTCATGTTAAGGTAAGGGCCGTACATCAAAGCCGTACTGCTAAAAGCCATCAGCATCGTGCTGGCTTGCAGATCTTCGGCGATGGGTTTGCCAGTGGATAGGCGGAGTTTAGAGCAATTCAATTGAGAGATAAACTCTTTATTATCAGGATTTTTATCTTCCCAAGGATGTAGGCGAAGGGTAATTGTTTCCACAGCATCCATTTTATCTAAAGCTTTGAAAATATGAGGAATATAGTCAATCAGAGAGTCGCAGCGATGTAAAAATTTGCCGTGCATCTGAGAAAAAAATAAAATATGCTGTTTTTCTGTTTTCTTGCTTGATTCTTTTTCATTTTTCATATTAATTAAATTTAAACCTAATGTTACAGAGGGTTCTAGCCATCCCATCCCCAAAACTTGATTGGGTTTTAGGCAAAGAGTTTTCAAGTATTGATCGTGGTGGTAGCAGAAAGATTTCACAAAGGAAGATGTGATAGGATAGTTAAGTCTCTGAGGCCATCCGTGAGGTACTAGTATTGAGGGTGTCGATGTTTGCGAACAAGCAATTTCAACCGCTGCATCTTGCAAAAAACTAGCCCTGGCCATAATCGTTAATTTAGGCTTTTTTGTAGCTAATAATTTTTCAATCCAAATAGCTTCTTGTTCTATTTGTGTGGCGTAGCTGCACAAAATCGAATAGGCTTGTCTCTTGTTAAAATCTCGAATCAGTAAGCTATTTAGTTTTGCAACTACTTCCTCGCTTTGCCTGACTATTTCTCTGCGAATCTTTTTGGGAACTGGTAAACCTCCTAAAGTTAGAAAAGTTGACGCAAACTCTGAATAATGTTTGTGCTGTAACCTATGAATTATTTCTGGCCTTAGATTGTTTAACAAGCACTGTTTTGCCAACCTACTTTGAATTCCTTTCCACGACTTACTGGTTCCAAAAAAGCTGAATATGATATCAACAGGATCTGTTTTTTGTATTTGATATAGAGAAAGAAATCCCAGAGGGGGGAAAGCTGTGAGATAAGAAATCTTTAGGATTTTTTTGATTTTTTTTAAAGACGTTTCTTTTTTTTTTATGGTAAAGATGTCTAAATAACCTGCAATAGATTTTTGAACACTGGGCAACATTCCTAGCGCTATAACTGCATGATAAATTTCAGAAGCCGTTTTCTCTCGCGGATCAAGGTTCTGCACCCTCACTTCCTCCTTAAAAAAATCTCTCCAACTTTTCCAAGGCCACCCAAAAACCTTCCCCCTCATTTTGATGGCCCTGCCATATCTCAGGGATGAATGAAACTAGGGGTGCATACTTTTCTAAATCGGCTGCTAGCCCTGGAAAATCAATATCTCCTTCGCCAATTTGCATCCCCTCACCATCCACACCCTCAGCATCGGCGACGTGCAAGTGCGCCGTATAAGGGCCTATCAGCTTGATAAATTGCTGAAAAGAGCGATTGTAGTGGTTGCACGCTAGTTTAGAATGACAAATATCCAGACAAACGCGATAATTGTACTTCTGACAAAATTCTACAGTATCCTCGGGCTCTACGAAAAGATTTAGGTAGATCTGACCGCCGAAATACCAGGGAAAGGGGGGCAGGGTTTGGGGCAGAATCTCCACTCCCTCGGTATCTAGCTCAAAGAGGCTCTGGGCAATTAGCTCGTACAACCTGCCCCTCTCTGCGGGATGTAGGGGGGCGTCGTTTGTAAACCCACCCAAGTTAGCGACAATCAAAGGCTGAGAGCATCTTTGGAAAAAAGGTTTAAGCGATCGCGCCACCTCAATCACGCGCTGGAGTTCCCGGATTGAACGCCGTCGATAGTCCTCATCCAAGGCACACAAATTCAGCAAGTGATCCCCGGCAAACAACTCCGGACTGTGAACCACTAAATCGAGGTCATAAGCGCGATCGAAATATTGGTGGATATCTTCTTCCAAGTCCTTGTAGCTCAGGTGAAACTCCAGCAGGTCGGGGTTGGATTTTGCTGAAATAGCCTTAAAGTCGTGATAGCGCACCGGCACCCCCCAAGGACGATTGAACTTATAGCGGCGTGCTTGAATCTGCTGCATTTTCAAATCGCTGGGAAAGAAAAAATCTCCCGCTTTGAAGCGCCGTTTGGCTTTCAGTCCAATTAGATCGGCTTTGCGGTTCGGCTGCAAACCTTTGCCAGGACTTTTAACTGCGATCGTATCTGCTCTAATCACCTGTCCCGGTTCCAAGTCACAATTGATGACCAGGCTTTTCGCTAAAGTGGCGCGATTCATCATTTCCCCTTGGGAAAGTCGGCGCGGTGCGGCAGTCCCCAAGGCTTGTTCGACCTCGCGGATGCCCTGCATCATTGCCTTGAATTCTTCAGGGAGCAGGCTGACTTTGTGGTCTTTGCCCTCCATTGATTTATCGAGGGTCAAATGTTTTTCAATGACTTTGGCTCCCCGCGCCACCGATGCAATCGCAACGTAAATACCCCGCTCGTGCCCAGAATACCCGACCAGACAGTCGCCTATATCTTGCAATCGCTCTAAGTAATTGAGATTCACATCTTTAAACGGAGCCGGATAGGTGGAGTTGCAGTGCAGCAAAACGTACTGTGCCCCCAACCTTTTTAAAAGAGATACTGCCTCAATAATTTCCTGCTCGTCAGACATTCCAGTGGAGCAGAGTAGGGGTTTGCCAGTTTTGGCAATGGCAGCGATCAAGTCGTGATTGGTTAAATCTGCTGAGGCGACTTTGTAAGCAGGCATCCCGTACTCTTCGAGCAGTACCAAACTTTCCAGATCCCAAACGCTGCACAGGGGCAGAATATTCCGCTCTCTGCAGTAGTCAAAGGCGGCAAACATCTCTTCTGGGGCTAGTTGGAATCGGTCCAACAAATCCAGGGTGTACTGGGAACCGATATCTTCGCTCGGATCGTTGGCGTTTCCAGAATTGTGATAGAGAGAGGGCATGTGACGCATCTGGAATTTAGCACAGTTCGCCCCCGCTTCTGCAGCTTTGTCAATCAATTGCTTGGCTAACGAGAGGCTGCCGTTGTGGTTGATCCCTATCTCGGCGATCGCGAATACAGGAGATGTAGCGTTGATGGTAAACGGGCCGATCTGGATGCTGGCAGAAAGCTCAGCGTCCAATTTGCGACTAGCCGTTTTGTTTTGAAAATTGGGTACATCTAGGTTGGCGCGCATCTGAAAGTCCTTGGGAGTGACAGCAGCTTCAAGAGATGTGCAGCTCGGACTCTTTGCCGAGCAAGAACTCCACGATTTCAAAATCGAGTACAGAATCTATATCCCAGCCGGCTAGTTCACTCATTATAAATAGTGATATCTTCCCGCCCAGGCGGTTCCCTAGAGACTTTAACACCCAAGGCTTGAAAATGTAAAGCGAACCGTTCTCAACAAATTGCGGCGACATGTCCTGACGCCGGGGACGCTGGCGATAGTCGTAGTTGATAGACTTGGCCGAGCCTTCAGCTTGTTCCCAGAGAAATCGGTGCGAGGGAGACACGGAGAGCAGGGAGTCAGCATTCTCTGACATTAGCTGGGCGATCGCCCCATCAATGTCGTCCCCCGTCCTGATCGGAGAGGTACACTGCAAGAACACCACCAACTCTGGAAAACATCCAGCTTGCTCGATTTCCGCCAGGGCGTGCAGCAAAGCCACTTCAGAGGATGCAGTGTCAGTGGCCAGTTCGGCTGGGCGCTGGATAACTTCAGCGCCATATAGCTTGGCGATGTCAGCTATTTCGGAGTCGTCGGTGGAGACGTAGACGCGATCGATCAGCTTTGCTTCCTTCGCATCGAGAATGGAATGGGCAATCAGGGGTTGGCCAGCAAGGGAGCGCAGGTTTTTGCGTGGGACACCTTTCGATCCGCCCCGAGCCGGGATGATACAAGTCGCTTTCATATGGCTCTCCTGACTTTGTGGTGGAAAACCGGGCTTTTCCGGGCATGGGGCATGGGGCATGGGGCATGGAAAATGCTTTTCCTGCAAGGCTTTCACCAAAAATATTAGTTTTTCTTATCACCAAGGAGTCGGGAGAGCCTTTCATATTACTTAGCTAAAAACTTATCAACCGTCAAAAATTTCTGTTAATTTCAATTGTTGAGGCGGTCTTTTATTAGCCAGAAAAGCGACGCATTCTTCTTGTTGATACTTGGGTGTCAATCCATCAGCGGGCATCAATTGATAAATATTGCTGAATCCAGCATCTTTTACCATCTGGTAAAGAGTATGTCTGGTTGGGTGTCGTACTGTACCTGATGTCACTCTGTGCAAAGGACTATTGGCTGGTTCAAACATTTTTTTAAATCGGTACTTATCTTTAGTTTCATTAACTGAGTTTTCCAAGGCAAGCCGACTTTCAACTAAAATTACATCCGTCATTTTAGAATATCTTTTTAAAACCTCCCACGGGCTAGAACAGTGGTAAATTGTTCCGCAAAAAAATATGCCGTCAAACCTTCCTAACGTGTCGAAGCTGATAGCTTCCATATCATCTTTCGTTAAGATTACATTTTTATCAAGTACCCCTCTGGCTTGATATACAAATTCACATCTCAAGTAATTTTGAGGATGAGGTTCAATGGAGACAACCTTCGCTCCTCTTAAAGCGGCTTCTAAAGCCACATACCCACTATTACTCCCGATGTCTAAGACTCGTTTATCTTGCAAGCCACCTAAAGCCCATTCCATTGTATCTACATACCAATTGGTTTTAATCATATTAATTTTGTTCCCCTTCCACCAGTTATCCTTTTCATTTGTCAGGGGAGCTGTCCAGACTCCTTGACCTAAATAAATTGATGTAGGCCAAGGTGCCAATTCATCGCGACGCTGACTCAGTTCTTCTTTTTTCATTTTTTCTTCCTTTAAATTCACTTTTTTCCAAAAATCCTTGTAGTCTAGGTGGCTTTAATCGCCATACCTACTGTATGTAAGAACTCAAACAAAAAACAAATTCTTTAACTGAATCCGTTTATTTCCTGCCTTATACAGGCATTCATCCGTCTTGCCAACTGCTCTGGCGCGTAAAGTTCTAAGTATCTTTTGCGAAGTTCGGGATTGATTAATTCATCGGCAGATTGATGAAGACACCTCAGTATAGCACTGGCAGCAGCATCCGTGTCAAACGGCTGAATTACTATGCCATGACCTGCCAGCGCTTCCGGCGCTCCACCCACATCAAAGGTAACAACAGTTCGTCCCAGACACATGGCCTCCAAAACGGCCAGTGGAAAAGGATCGTCTCGGCTAGAGAGAAAGAAGACGCTAGCACGGCGCAGAAAGAAAACGTAAGGCTCCTCTAGGTATCCAGGAAATAAAATTCTATCTTCTAACCCGGCTGCTTTAATGTCAGCTCGCCAAGTTCCGTAAGATGCCCCGCGTCCCAGCCAAATAAATTTAACGGTTGGATGTTGCTGGCAAACTTTAATAGCAGTTTCGACAAATAAATCAGTTCCTTTCCGCTCCTGGATGCTGGCAACATTAACAACCAAAGGAGGGAAAGATGGGCGTAAAGGGATATCATATGGCGAGGGAATTAAGGAGGTTTCCGAAAGTTGAATAATTCGGCTGGTAGGATAGCGATCGCGAATAGCTTGCGTGCAAGCTTCTGAGACAGTTAAATGAATGACTGACTTTTTACAGGCAATCAATTTAAGTCTTTGTGCTGCAATAGGATATCTTTTTTCCCACCGTTCTAATACCCAGTCTGTCTCGTGCCAGTAAATGAAAATGGGAACCGACAATTTCTCCAAGCATTTGACCAGCCAGCGAGGAAAAAAAGCTAAAGAAGCTAGACTGTTGAAAAGAACGAAATCATATACTTTATGAAAATTCTTTCCGCTCAGCCGCCTGATAATAAAAAATATACGATACTTGGAAGTAACCCAAAAATTTAAATTTATTTTTTGTTCTTTTAGTAGTTTGTCTACCAGGATAATGCTGCGGTTCATCCCTCCGATTGGGCGAACTAAGCTGTTAAGAATAACCAGACCGCGAAGATTAGATTCTTTCATAATTTTTACTGGCCGTTCGCTGCAATGCGAAAATATGGCATTTTATTATAACTCGCAAAGTGCAAAATTCCCCGCTCGCGCGCATCGTGCAATTTCTTCTTGAAGTGGCCACGGCAATCCCTGGCTGGTATACAAATGGACTTTTACTTGATTTGAGTATCGACCTGCCGTTAATAGAGCCGTCGAACACAATCCTATCAAAGTACGGATTGGCAAACATTCAAGCATAAGTTCTACAGGTAGCACGCTGAGGGCGCTGACTTCCATAAAGTGAACGCGCTTGCGCTGTTCTTCTGGAATCAAGAGCTTCAACAGAGTTAATTTTGCTGCATTATCGCGCGGGTGGGGCTTGACTATAATATCGGCATTTGAAATCCTCAATTCCTTGTCTATAATTTTTGCATATAAAGAAATTTCCTCGAAAGGATCTAGCCATTTTCCTTGAAGGTTTTGAAGGAGAATACAAGAGTATTCGATAGACTTATCTTGAGGAAATAACTCATGCAACCACGCCGCAAAATCGGGGTTATTGACAATTTTATTGGCGAGCTGGAGAAAATATTTTTCTTCCAATTCATGCGGTTGTCCAAAAGCCATCACTGCTTTACTCAATCCTGAGAGCGTCCATATTTTTTGCCGATCGCTAGGAGCGAAAGGGTTGCGCAAGCGACAAATTCGCCACAATAAAGGTAATTTTAAGCTTGTCGGATGCCCCATCAACAATCCGTCAGCTATATAGTGAACTGAAGCTGATGGAAAAAGGTTTGCCAAAAGAACGTCGCTCAGACGAGGACGAAATGGAAGAATAATATGTTTAATATTTACAGTATCTACTGGCGATAATTGTTCGTGTCCCCAAGACTGCCAAGAAAAAAGAAAATCAGGTATTCGCCAGTCCTTGGCAGTGCGCCAAAAATTTTTAGCGACTTGTTTGGCTGCACTTCCAAGCCTTCCCAAGTTGCCTCTATAAGTTATTCCCAGAGCTTGACAAAGCCATTTTTCGCTTTCCAGAACTGTATCAGTGCAGTGTTCAAAATGAAAGGCGCTTACTGGTAAGTCTTTCCACCCTTTCTGCTGTAAGAAGACGGCAGCGCACAGCAATGTAAAGGGTCCAGTAGTTCCCACCACTATTTCATCAATAGAAGATAATTTACTGTTTGGTTTGTTAAAATTTTCCATGTCCCCTGCTGCCAGTCAGATTAAAAAAATCAATCAATTGCGTTTCCCACTTTAACATGGGAAGTAAATATCCGCGCCTGTGCCCTCTTGTTGAACAGTCACCTGTTTCGACTAAAGCAAACATCAAAGCCTCTATATTATCAAATGATAATCGTCGAGGTATGCCGCAACTAACGCGCAATAAGTAAGAGCCGCTATTGAGCCAATCTCCCGGTATTTTAACTGAAGATGAGTATCTTCCCGGTTGGCGCTCTATTAATAAATCTGGCTCTCTATCTGTATCTTCCAAACTGACCAAATGAGTTCCGTCAGCCGCATGAATGTTGACTGCTACGACAGCACTTTTCAACGCTTTGCGAACCTCATACTCTAATTCAACTGACAGCCCTTCCTGTACGTCAAATTCTGAGGCTTGCTGCCCGGACTGGTTTAATAAAGTAACCTTCACAATCTGAAGGGGGTGGTCGTTTGGGGATTCAGCTTGCCAAACCGAGTGATTATTATAAGACTCTGAAATATATTTCGATACGGCATCTTCTGTCTTTCCATCAAATATCAATCGTCCTCTATTTAAAAATACCGATTTGCTTGTTAGAGTTGAAATAGCTCCCATATTGTGACTGACAAAAAGCACCGTCCGCCCTTCTTTCGCTGCCACATCTTCCATCTTCCCCAAACACTTTTTCTGAAACGCCGCATCTCCCACTGCCAGCACTTCATCGACGAGCAAAATTTCAGGCTCTAAGTGCGCCGCTACGGCAAATGCAAGGCGAACATACATTCCGGACGAATAATGCTTCACGGGCGTATCTAAAAATTTTTCTACCTCCGCAAATGCGACAATCTCGTCAAACTTCTTTTTAATTTCAGCACGTTTCATGCCCAAAACCGTGCCGTTCATAAAGATATTTTCCCTGCCGGTGAGTTCTGGGTGAAAGCCAGCTCCCACCTCTAGCAGCGAACCCACGCGCCCCCGCAAGCGGGCTTCTCCCAAAGTCGGTTTCACGATTCGGGAGAGAATTTTTAGCAGCGTGCTTTTTCCCGCTCCATTGCGACCTATTATACCGACAACTTCACCGGGATAAATATCAAAATTAATATCTTGTAGCGCCCAAAAATCTTCAGTATGTCGCCGCCAGAGCTTTCCCTGAAGAATTTTTTGGACTGTTTCAGCCAAGTCATCCCGCAGGGTAGAGTACCGCTTCTTTTCTTCGGAGCGGATGCGATATTTTTTTCCTAGCCCTCTAACAGAGATGATTGGTTTCATGCGCCATCTAAATAAAGTCGGCAAAACTCTGCTCAACCCAGCGAAATACTGTTGAGCCCAGTAGGAAAAAGGCAACTGCCCCTGCCACCGATAGACCCAACCCCATGACGCTAAAGTTCCCCTGTCCCGTCACGGCAAACCGGCACAGCTCTATCAGCCCTGCCATCGGGTTGAGATAGTAAAACGGTCGGACTGACTCAGGAACAATACTCACAGAATACACGATTGGTGAAGCATACAGCCAAATCTGCACTAAAAAGGGCATGGCATGTTGAAAGTCTCGATATTTGACATTCAGAGCTGCTAGTAGCATGCCAACGCCTGCGGCTAATATCATAGTTACGAACATTGGCAGTGGCAGGAGCAGCAAAGTCCAAGTAGGTCTGACACCGTATATATAAGTTAGCGGCAGGAGTACAAACAGCGAAACGGCAAAATCCACCCAAGCCGAACCTACTGCTGCCAGGGGGATAATCACTCGCGGGAAGTAGACTTTGGTGATTAGCTTCTGCTCGGCAATCAGGCTTGTCCCCGATCGCACCAGTCCGTTAGAAAAAAGTCCCCACAGGATCAGGGCTGAGTAGTTGAAGATGGGGTAGGGAATCCCATCTGAGGGAACTTTGACAAAATGGCCAAAAACCGCCGTAAAAACCCCCATCGCCAGCAGGGGCTGCAGCAGAACCCAGCCAACCCCGATCGCCGTCTGCTTGTAACGCACGCTGACTTGGCGTAAGGTCAGCATATACAGCAAGTCCCGGTACTCCCAAAACTCTCGAATCGCTTCTAGCAGAGATTCTCTGCCGGGATGAATGATGGTTTCTTTGCTACTCACCGCTACTGACACGCTCCCTCGATCCAATGACGCCTTCAGTTGTTTCGGGGCTGCTGCCGGTCAGGGCCAAACAGTTAGTCCGGCTTGTCCGGCAATTTATTTTTGCTATTATCCTGTTTTGACGGGGTTGGCGTCAACCGATCGCGGGGAAAGAAACGCAGTCCATAGGCGCGCAGCCAGCAGCGCTCCCATCCATAGGGTAATTTCTGCGCCCATTGCGTCGAGGCTGACGCTCCGGTAGCCAGCGCCACTGTGGGCTCACCAGCCTATAGGTTTTCCAATACAGCTTTTACCTTTGTGTTTTGTCAAGCAGTTTGTGGAGGCTGGGTTGGAGCGTTGCCGGGATTAGGGGATCAGAGGAAAGGGATGGGGAATTCAGGGGGACAAGTTTTTTATGAGGAAAAGTGCCTTCTTTTCAAAACTGACGGAATACTAGCACGATTTCCATCCCTGTCAGGGATTCCTATGAGGCCGAATGGCCCACTGTTGGCAGAATGCTGCGCGATCGCGATGTTTTGGGACTTGAGATTGCTTGGTAAAGTCGCTTTTAGTTTGGAAGAATACGACGCAGCGGTTTTCTTTAATTTCTCAACCGGTGCAGGTGTTGCAGGTGGGTTAGCAATCTACATTGTTTTAGTATTTAGAAAACCGGGTTCTCGAAGAACCCGGTTTTCTGTAGTTTCTGCGCGACAACAAAAGAGATAAGTTGACGCCGATCGCTTTCCGTTTCAAAACTGAATCGCGATCGCGCCTTCTTTTTCCTTGTTATTCTTTACGTCCTCGATACCCCGCCTGTGTAGAGTTCCTGCGCTTCCTGTTCGCTAATCCCCAGCCGCCGAGCGATCGCGTGAAAGTCTAAATGTTCTTTGTCGCGCATTTTGCGGACGTACTCGCTCAGCCGTTGCTGGATTTCCTGGGAAATTTCTGAATCCTCGATTAGTAGCATCTTGCACTTCCGTTGAAGATAGAGGTTCCGTCCTTCTTTTCTAAAGGCCCGCCCTTTCTTCAGGATCTTATTTACAGGTTTATTATATCAAATCTGCGGCGTTGAGTGTAAGGAAATCTTCCCTGCCATTTTTTTTTCTCATTTCGCTCCTAACGTATGTTTTTTAACATTTAGCTGCCCGCTTTCAGGGTTGAGCGGTGAATGGCCTGCCGTCAAAATAAACCCCGCTTGCCATTGGGGCGTACCGTCATCCAATTCGTCCGGGCTAGAGCCAGTTGCTCGTCGGTGACGCGGGCACCGGTGAGATTGGCTCCGCACAGATTCGCCCCTCGCAGGTTCGCATAGCTCAGATACGCCTCAGTCAGGTCGGCTCCCCTGAGATCGGCACCCTCCAAGTTGGCGTAGCTCATGTAAGCCTTGCTCAAATTCGCGTCTCGCAGACTCGCCTGGATTAAACTCGCCCTCCCCAAATTGGCACTGGAGAGATTGGCTCCTTGCAGGTTGGTTTTGGTCAACTTCGACTGGTGAAAAATGGCTTCTGCTAAGTTGGCTCTTTGCAAGTCCAGTTGGCTGAGGTCGCAGGCGGCAAAATCCCGCCGGCCCTTAGTATAAGCAGTTTTCACCCCGTTGGCATCCCAGTGGGCGGGCGCTTTCATCTTTGCGCCAGAAGCGCCTTTATTGTCGATCATCGTCACGGCAGTTGGCTTGCCCGTCCGAGTTTGATTCAGTCCGGTGGCGGGCAGCCTGGTTGCGGAAGTTCTGGCTTTGCGAGCCCGAATTGCTTCGGCGAGCTTCGAGGTTTCTGGGGAAGCCCCGGAGGAGCCGCCCGATTCGATCGCCGTGCGTTCTTCTGCTTGAATGACGGTTCTCGGCTGAGCGATCATGCCTTGGGAGAGAATGTCCCGGTGAAACTCGACAGCCATCGCTCTGAGGACTTCGTTGGCTGACTGGAAGCGACGGCGGACGGAAACCTCGAGCATTTTTTCCAGAACGCGAACCATGCCGCCGCTGACGTCGATGTGTTCGCGCCAGCAAATTTCTCCGGTGGTGGCATCGTAACCGAGGTGATTGGGCGATTTCCCCGTGAGCAGGAAAAGGCACGTCACGCCTAGGGCGTAAATGTCGCTGGCGTATACGGGGCGCAGGGCCATCTGTTCTGGGGGGGCGAAACCGGGGGTGCCGATCGCGAAGGAGGTGAGTTGCGTCTGACCGGTGCCGCCCACCATTGCCGTCTGGCTCACTTGGTCTTTGACGGCTCCGAAGTCAATCAATACCAGCTTGTTGTCGATGTTGCGGCGAATGATATTGGCTGGTTTGATGTCCCGGTGAATGACGCGGTGGTCGTGGAGGTATTGTACCACTGGCAGGATTTCTGTCAAGAAATTTCTCACTCCCAGTTCGGTAAAAGGGCCAGTGCGCTTGACTTCTTGTTTGAGGGTCGAGCCGCTGACGTACTCTTGAACGAGATAAAATTGCTCCTGCGCTTCAAAGTAATCGAGCAGCCGGGGGACTTGGGGGTGATCGCCGATTTTTCCGAGGGTTTTTGCTTCTCTGTCGAAGAGTTCGCGCGCCATTTCAAAGACGCGCGGAGAAGCCGCCATCGGACGTAACTGCTTGATCACGCACGTTGGCTGACCGGGCAAGGAGATGTCTTTGGCGATAAAGGTAGCGCCGAAACCGCCCTGCGCTAGCGCTTGCATGACTTGGTAGCGATCGCGCAGCATCAGCTTGGAGCCACAGCTCTGACATCTGTGAGCGTGGTCTGGGTTTTCAGGATTGGTACAGACTGGATTGACGCAGTAGCTCATTCAACTTCACCCGGATATTGCTCAGCTTTTCTCACTGACTGGCTTGGCCATCGTAGATGCGATCGCCCCGTCTGGCCGCTAGCAGATTTTCCTCAGTACCGCTCAGCTATACCCTACCTTAAATGATATAAGGCTAGTAACGGCTTGTGGTGCGGGAGATTCTAAGGGAACGAACGCCACCGCGACTCGACTGATGTCGCAACGGTTCGGGACTGTATGGCGGCATCGAGCGCCCTCTTACCACTATGATTACTTATACTTCGACCTGCTTGTAGTGTTAAAGTGCCGCAAAACCCTCTCCAGATAACGCTTTTTTGATATCTTTGTCAGATTTTCACACAATTATGTTGATTTGATGAAGTCGTGCAAGCTCTGCCCGGTTGTGGCCCAATAGTGGCGATCGGCAGCGACTTCCTCCCCCCTCTCCGACTCCCCCTTTCAGCAACCCCAGAGCGGTAAAATAATCTGGCACGGCGGAGCCATTAGCGACGAGCTGAGGACTGACTCAGTGCAGGCTGGCAACTAGCAATTAGCCATTAGCGATTAGCACTTAACAACTATCCATGCGTATCTCTCTCAACTGGCTGCGGGAACTGGTAGACATTCACGTCACTCCAGAGGAATTGGCTCAAACCCTGACGGTAGCTGGGTTTGAGGTGGAAGACATCGAGGATCGCCGCACTTGGGCGGATGGCGTCGTCCTCGGAAAAATCCTCGAATGTCAGCCCCATCCCAACGCTGACAAGCTGAGGGTTTGTAAAGTCGATGTGGGAGCGGGCGGCGAACCTTTAAATATTGTCTGCGGCGCTCCCAATGCCCGCGCCGATATTTTCGTGCCGGTGGCGACTCTGGGCACTTATTTGCCGACGATCGATTTGAAGATTAAACCGGCTAAACTGCGGGGCGTTCCCTCGGAGGGGATGATCTGTTCTCTGGCAGAACTGGGGCTGGCAAAAGAATCGGCGGGCATCCACATTTTCGAGCTGGAAAATCCCCAATTGGGCAGCGATGTCCGTCCGCTGCTGGGATTGGATGATGTCATTTTGGACTTGACAGCAACGGCAAATCGTGCTGATGCTCTGAGCATGGTCGGCGTGGCGCGCGAGGTGGCGGCGCTGACGGGTGCGGCGCTGCGCATTCCGGAAGCGGGGGCAGTGAAAATTTCGAGCGGCGAGAACGGGTTGGCGGTGAAAATTGCCGAGCCGGGAGCTTGCCCGATTTACATCGGCACGGCGATCGCCGGGGTAAAAATTGGCCCCTCTCCGGAATGGCTGCAGCGCCGTCTCTCTGCCGCTGGCGTGCGCCCGATTAACAATGCCGTTGATGTCACGAACTACATCTTATTGGAATGGGGGCAGCCGCTGCACGCTTTCGATCGCGATCGCCTGTCTGCGATTGCGGGCAGCGATAACTTGACAATCGGCGTCAGATATGCTAAAGAAGGGGAAACCCTGAAAACCCTCGACGGGCAAGAGCGTACCCTGCAAGCGCAGAACTTATTAATCACAGCCAATGACAAGCCGGTGGCGCTCGCCGGGGTAATGGGCGGGGAAGAAACGGAAGTTCACGACGGCACGCAAAACATTGTCTTAGAAGCGGCTGTCTTCGATCGCGCTTCGATTCGCCGTTCGGCTCGCGCCCAGGGGATACGCACGGAGGCGTCTACGCGCTACGAGCGGGGCGTCAACCAAGCCGAGTTAGAAATCGCTTGCCGTCGCGCCCTAAATATGATAAAAGAACTGGCAGGCGGAGAGGCGATCGCGCAGGAGAGTGCTAGCGCGGGCGCGGATACTTTCACCCGCACGGTGGAATTGCGACTGGAACGAATTCGCCACGTTTTGGGATCGGTCAAGCAGGGAGACGCGACGGGAGAAATACAACCCGAAGATGTGGAACGCACCCTGACAGCGCTGGGATGCGAGGTGGTTGCTGCGGAAAAGCCGGGGGCGTGGAAGGTAACGGTGCCGCCCTATCGCTACCGCGATTTGGAGCGAGAAATCGACTTGATTGAAGAAGTTGCTCGCCTCTACGGTTACGACAATTTCTGCGAAACCCTCCCCAGCAAGGCGGCTGCCGGTCAAATTCCCAGGGAACAGCAATTAACGCGCGAGCTGCGGGCGGGTTTCCGCGCTGCCGGGTTGACGGAGCTGATGCACTATTCCCTCGTCAAGCCGGAAGGAGACAATCAAGTAGTTCTGAGCAATCCGCTGTTTGCAGAATATGCGGCGCTGCGAACGGAGTTAATTGCCGGATTGATTGACGCTTTCGAGTACAATTTGCAGCAAGGAAATGGCGCTCTGAATGGGTTTGAAATTGGGCGTATTTTCTGGAAAGAAGGGGAGGTTTTGAAGGAAGCCGAAGCAATTGGGGGGATTTTTGGAGGCGATCGCGCGTCGGGGCGGTGGACTCGCAGCGGGCGCGAACAGCCGATGACTTGGTTTGAGGCGAAAGGCGTTTTAGAAAGCGTTTTCGGGCGCTTGAATGTCTCGCTTGAGTACAAGCCAGATCAGAGCGATTCGCGCCTGCATCCCGGGCGAACCGCTTCTTTGTGGGTGGCGGAGAAACAAGTAGGGATTTTCGGACAATTGCACCCGCAATTGCGGCAAGAACGGGGGCTGCCGGATGAAGTTTACGTCTTCCAAATGGATTTGGGCGGGCTGTTGGCGGCGCTGAGTCAAGATGCGATCGCGCGGCGGTTCAGTTCTTATTCTACCTTCCCGGCGAGCGATCGCGATATTGCCTTTTTCGCGCCGATTGCGGTATCCGTGGCGGAGCTAGAACGGGCGATGGTGAAGGCAGGGGGAACGCTGCTGGAATCGGTGGAGTTATTCGACGAATATCGCGGCGAAAATGTACCCGCCGGCGAGCGGAGTTTGGCATTTCGGTTAGTTTATCGGGGGAGCGATCGCACTCTCACCGATGCCGATGTCGATCCGGTGCATCAAAAAGTTCGCGATGCTTTGGTTAAAAACTTCAGCGTCAATTTGAGGAGTTAAGATATCCCGTTGAGTTAGGAGCAACCGCCGGGGGTTTAAACCCTTGGCGGGGCTCAATTTCGAGCGATCGCTTTACATTTCTCCATAGATTTTGTCTGCGGTATCCCATAATATTATAGCATCTGTGCCATAATTGAGGAACCGACCATTTATCCAACCAACGAACAAGCCCAAGCCTGCTTGCGCATCTGTCAGATGTTATCCAACTACTACCGGAATATTCAACTATTCCGTTTTGACGAGCAAACGGGGGAAGTCTATATTTTCGCAAGCGAGGAAATGCAAATCCTTGTCTACCCTGATGGAAATTGGGATTTTGTATGAAACCAAATTTTGAACAAATGAGCGTTACTGAATTAAGAGCCTATGTTTTGGAACATCGGGACGATATTGAGGCAATCCGCGTCCTTTTTCACCACCCTAGTCTCAAGTGGAAAAGAATGCCACCCATGTTTACTGCTGAAGGAGTGCCGATAGAAGAAAATATACGACTGGGAGAGGAAGCGCTGCGCCAGCGAGTCGAACAATCCCAACAAGAAGCAAGAGAAGAAGCCCAACAGCAAGAAAAAGAACTGGAAGAAAAGCTCCGTCAGAAAATCGAGCGGGAGATGGAGGAAAAGCTTCGCGAGAAAATTGAAAAAGAAATGGAGGAGAAATTCCGTCAGAAACTCCTAGACGAAAAATCTCGCGATTCGTAGCGAAGAAAGAGCGCGGGGCAGTTTGAGTACAAATACTCAAATGGGGATGCGATCGTTCAATGCTTCTCCCATTTCAGAAACCCGGCTTCTTGGAGAAGCCGGGTTTCTAGCCAATTTTTAGCCCCTAGTTCAAGGTTTATTTGCAGCCGCTTTGTTGAGAAAATATTTAGTCAGCCACCACGTCAGCAATCCCAAACCAACCCCAACCAGCACGCTCCAGAAAATAGAAGCCGTGAAAGGATGGATTGATTTTGCATTTTTATTCCCAGGAATAATTAACGGATCTTCTGGTTTGATGAGCGCGTAGCTGCCGGTTAAGATTTGCGCCGCGCCAATCCCCGCGCCAATCCCAGCACCGACGGCTTGAATCGTGTTTTGTAACGCGCGATCGCGTTTTCTTTCGGCGGCTTCGTTTGATTTTAAAGTTTCGGCTTGTTCGATTTCTACTAAGCCCCGAATTGCTGCGATCGCTTTATCCACCAAATCAGAGCGCGAGCTGAAATACCTCAAATCAACTTTAATTTGATGGTAAAATTTATAGCTGTTTTTGTTGTAAAAAAATGCGAGAAATTTCAAGCTTTTTCCAGGCACTTTCTCTTTGAGCTGTTGCAGCTTTGCCGCATAATTTTTGCTATTGACTTCTATCGTCACCCTGTACCGTTCTAACTCTTCCAGCAATTCGGTGTATTCTAAATCCAGGTTGGGCAGGGTTCTCAGTTTTTCCTTGAAGTGGTTGAAGTCGTTTTTCGACAAGCGCTCGGCTGGAGACGCGCCCGCTAAATCGGATTTCGGCAGTTTGGGGGCGATGTCTTTTATGGTACTTTGAATCGTTGCGTATCTCTGGCGAATATCTTTATACGCTTCTCGACTCAGCAGATAGGATTCTATATTTTTTTGGCGATAAAAGAATATATCTATAAAATTTTGGTCGCAATTATTGAATATCTCTTCTGTGGAAGATTTCGGAAAGAACAACCAGACAAATATTGTGCCGATGCCGCTCGGTTTTTCGGGTTCGCCATATTCAAAAATCGGGCTGCCAAATAAATACCCTTCCTGATACAGGGGAGGGAGGTTTTCTGCGTTCGGTGCGTTCAGAAAAGACTGAACGCACTCTGTCGCGATCGCGCGCCAGTCTTCTAGCGTTTGCCCTCGTTGCGGAAAAATCCAGGCAGTGAGCAGCAGGATTTGCCCCAGAGAACTTTTAATCGCGCTTGACAAAAAGCAGCGCTCCGGGTTAAAGTATTGGAAGAACGAAGTTTCTACCTCGTCTGTTCTTTGTTGATTTTCGTCTAACTTCGGAATCCACAAACTCAGCCACAGAGCGAAACTGTCATAGATTTGTAAAGGGCAAGCGCTGCCACCGATGGCGGTTTCTCCAGATGGGGAAGAGATTTTTCCCGTCAGGGGGAGGAGGATATTTTCGGCTGTAGCCCCTTCCAGCAAATCCACGCGATCGCCTTCTTGAACGTCCCTAATTTTAAGTGTCTCCGATATGTTAAACTTGGAGAAAATATCGCCGCACTTTTCCCAAAGCAGCCCTTTTTGGTAATCAGAATCGGAGGTGTCTTGCAAAAGGTGAAAGGCGAATAAGTGGACGTTCGGCGCGTAGATTTTATGGCTCATGGTTGGGCGGCTCCATCTTTCGGGGGCGATATTTTCCGCCGTTCAAATAAATTTTGCAGGATTTCGGCTTCGCTTTTGAGCGGCGGTTTGGGGCATTTTATCTTTTCGCGATCGCTTTCGGCAAATGCAATCACCGCATCCCTAACGGCTGGATGACTTTTAAACCATTCTTTTAGCGTTTCCAGATTTGGCGACGGTTGCCCCTTCAATTCTGCCAGTACGGCGTCTAAGTCTTGCAAAGAGCGATCGTCAAATTTATCCGGGATGGCGGCGAGGGCTTCGGGGAGAACTTGCAATAACTCGGTAAATTTCATAAAATAGATGCGGCTGGGGAACCCAGGGAGAAAGGGAAGAATTCAGGAGTCAGAATTTAGGAGTCAGGAGGGAACTTTCGAGGGTGAGAAAGGGAAGAATTCAGGAGTCAGGAGGGAAACTTCGAGAGGTGGCTCTTATTTTTTGGCTCCTGAACTAGGAATTTATACTCATCCATTCTGGATTCTGGCTTCTAGCTCCTGAATTCTGATATCCTATCGCGCAGAAGCCCGCCCAATAGTAAGGCGAAGCGAAGCGGATTTCGTGGGGATTGTACACTTCCAGTTCATCTAATAATTCTTGCTGGAAGTCGGCAGGCAGCTTTGACTTGCCAACAATCCAATCTTGCCACTGTTGCACCGTTGCCTCGCGCAGCCAAGATTGAGCGCGGTTGAGGGCAACAGCTACGGGAGTATCCGGCTTCAGGAACTCGTAAAATTTTATCATTAAAAAAGCCGTAGCGGGATCGTTTACACGCCAGAGGCTGCTCAGCACGCTGAGACTGCCGGCATACAAAAATCCCGTCGGCAAGCCGATGCACTCGTCAAGGATTTCCGTGGAGCTGATTAAACCGGTTTCGCAGGCGGAGAGGGTGACGAGGCGACAGAGCGGCAAGTCGATATCGGCGAATATTTCTTGCAGGGTGAGGCATTTTTCAGGATTGGCTTTGAGCCCGCTGCGCAAGGTGAGATAGCGCCCCGCTTTCTTTTCCGCTGAGGTTTTGGCTGAGTTGTCGGCTGGGGGAAAGGCGGGCGCTTCGCTGGCGGCGGGGATTTCCAGGGAATCTGCCAGTATCAAGCCGGAGAGCAGGGGAAACTGGAAATTAAAAGCGCCGTGACAGGAGAAGTGGGCGCAATAGGCGCGGCGGAGGATATCTTGGTTTTCGTAGAAGGCGGTTTTGGTAGCAGCGGCTTTTTCGAGAATGTGGGTGTGGGGAGCAAAAGCGCTTTGAATCGCGCCGACTTCGAGATTGGTGTACTTCAAATCTTCCGTGGGATTTTGGATAGCGAAGAAGCGGCGGGCATCCCCCTTGTCGCGCTCTCGATTTTGCACCCGCTGCAGCAGTTGGCAACTGGGGGCGTAACGTACCCCGCCGGGGAAAATGTCGAGCAGGCAGATTTCCTGTCGGTGCGAAAAACCTCCCCGCCCCTGTGCCTGCCCCTGCGCCTGTGCCTGCCCCTGCCCCGGCACCTGTGGGTGTAGGGGCGAAGCATTCGCACTAACAATCCCCAACTCTCCACTACTATCTTCATTGGCGAATGCTTCGCCCGCCCCCACGAAAGAGGCGAATCCTCCTGAGCCCTGCCCCTGCGCCTGCCCCTGTGGGTGTAGGGGCGAAGCATTCGCACTAACAATCCCCAACTCTCCACTACCATCTTCATTGGCGAATGCTTCGCCCGCCCCCACGAAAGAGGCGAATCCTCCTGAGCCCTGCCCCTGCGCCTGCCCCTGTGGGTGTAGGGGCGAAGCATTCGCACTAACAATCCCCAACTCTCC
>CAYOOD010000100.1:18481-28499 GCA_964405435.1 uncultured bacterium | reverse complement strand
ACTGGAAGCTCGCTCTCCTGAAGAAGCGTCTCGCTCACTATCAATCCCAGAGCGAACTGGAAGCTCGCTCTCCTGAAGAAGCGTCTCGCTCACTATCAATCCCAGAGCGAGCTGGAAGCTCGCACTCCTGAAAAAAGGTCGGCGTTGCAAAACCGAGATGCTCTCGTTCGCCTTTGCCAAAACTTTAAAATTCTGCTCGAAAATACCAAGGTGCTTTATGAAATCTTTAAAACTCCTACAGTTAAGTTAAAGAGCCTTTATAAAAGTTTCAAATGCTTTATAAAAGCTTTAAAGAGTGACGCTTCTATAAAAAATCTTTTTTCCGATCGCCAAAGAGTGCGGAATGGGGGGCGGGCTGCAGGAAAGTAAGAGTTATCTTTCTCGGCGGCTAAAAAGTGGCGATCGCTTGCTGTCTCGATTGACTGGCGGCGACGCTATCAAAACGCGCCAGTTGGCAGACTGTCCACTCTCCGGAGGCGAAAAGCGCTTCCGTTCAAGGGTTTCTCGCGATCGCCTCCATTGGCTCAAAATGCTGACGCTGCACGCTTTTGCCCTCTGTAATGCGACATTCCAGCCAAAATCGCCCCCGGCGCGTTTCTCTGGGCAATTGAAACAGTGACACAAAAACTTTCCCGAATTTATTGGCAGCTAATAGATTATAAACATAGCGATAGATGAGGTCAAGCAAGCCCGTGAAATTTATTCAAAATTATTTCCCCTATCCTTTCGTTCGCCTGATTTGGTTCTTCAATTCTTTAACAGCTAATCCGTCGTCGGTGCGTCACGCCAATTTTGCCAAGTACGCTGCACCTGCCGCCGCTTTCAACGACCGATTGCTGGACGAACGAGAGCTAACTATTGAAATTCTCATGCGTCCTTTTTGATTGACCGCAAATTAACATTTTCAAGAGCTACAGGGCCGATAAAAATATATGCAAAAAGATACTTCTATCACGGTTAATTCTCTCGTCGATGATTTAGAAATCCTCATTGCTGAGATAGAAAGTAATCCTCACCTGTCCTCCTGGGTGGTACGGATGGCACTCAAGTGTATTAAGGAAAAGGCGGAAAAAATGACTGGCGAAACAGCGCCACAACAAGTTTACCTGGGGCTCTCCAGACTTCGGAGTGGAAACAATAGCCTTTCCGGGCATGGGGCATGGGGCATGGGGCACGAAAAATACTCTTAGTGCAAGCCTTTGAACTTTTTTTGATAGGTTGGGTTCGTTGGGTTGAGTGGAATAACCCAAGCCAGCCTTCTGAACACTGAACGCTCAACACGGCAAACTTCCTGTAGGGGGTGGGAGCACTCTATCACGTTTGGGGTTGTAGAGATTAGATTAAAAGTGAAGTGTTGGACTCGTTGCAGGTGGACGCGCCCCGACACGCGCCGGCTTGCCCCCTGTGGTGCAGCGCATCGGAGGACTCGCAAGCCCTAGTGCGATCGCGATCGCTTCGAGCCAAGGAGATTATCACAGCAAAGTGCCGATCGCGATCGCGTCAAAGGCTACACATTATCACAATCAATAGGGCGCGAGATCACTGTAGCCTCCCCAGAAATGCCTGATATTAGAATCATCGAGTTCAGTCAGCGAAGATGCCAGCTCAAGCCGTTCTTAGCAAATCAACCGTCGCCGACATTTTTGGTCAAGCCTGGAGTTCTGGGCGCATTACTTACTCAGCTCGGCAACAACTGCAAGCAGCGTTTTTAAACGAGGTCCTCAGCGACGATGAATATGCCGCCGTCGATCGCCTCTTCCACGCCGTTCGTCGGGGATGGCTGAAAATGCTCGACTAATCGATCCGCAAATCGATCCGCCAAGTAGCCTGCTCCTGCCCTCACCCTTCCAGACGAGCGATCGCAAAATAAGTTTCTCACTTATCGCACCTCTTATGACTGGCATTCAACAAATTTTAGGACAATGAGAATCGGGGACGGTCCCGCTTACCGATCCCCTACCAGAAAAAAAATTTTTATTTTAGATTTTGAGACATTTGGGAGCGAACTGCACTGTATCAGTGCAGTTTTTTTTATCTGATTCTGAGTGTTCGTTGCCCGGTATGGGGGCAACCACTGCTGGGTTGCCAAAAAAACCACGAGAACCAGGAGATTACCCATCATCTTCTTGGGAGCCGGGAAGCGAAAAGACGCCATCCCAGTCAGGAGGCGGAGGGGATTGCAGGAAATACTGGCAGCGCTCTAAGTGCAGGGCAGCAGGTTTGTCCCAGCTAGAAATTTCCAGAACTTGGGAGAATTTCGCCGCAGCTCTGACAAATTCGCGATCGCGGTAATACTCGCGTCCCTGCGTGTAGTGTTCGATCACCGATAATTTTTCCTCCGGAATGTCCTCATAGCGCATTCCCACGAGCTCGTAAATGGTGACGGGTTGGTGAGTATCTTTGAGGTGAATCAGGTCAAGTTCTCTCGCCCAGATGCGATTGGCACACAAGCGGTAGGTATTTTCGCTAATGATAATATCGCGCCCGTATCGCTTGCTTTCTTCTTCGAGCTGCGATGCCAAATTCACGCCGTCGCCGATCGCCGTAAATTCCATTTTGTGAGAGGAGCCGATGTTGCCGACGATCGCCGTGTCAGAATTGATGCCAATGCCGATGCGAATGGCTGGCTTGCCATTTTCGACGCGGCGCACGTTTAATTCTACCAACCGCTGCCGCATTTCCGCAGCAGTAAGTACCGCATTCCAGGCATGATCTTTGAGAGGGGTTGACAGACCAAAGATTGCCATGATAGAATCGCCGATATATTTGTCGATAGAACCTTGGTTTTGGAAAACTGCCTCGGTCATTGACTCAAAGTATTCTTTGAGCAGTTGCATGACTTCCTGATCTTCGAGGTTTTCTAGCAAGTGGGTGAAGCTGCGAATGCCGGAGAAGAGAATAGAAATTTCTTTGCGATCGCTCGTAGGGCGCTGTTCCCTGTCTTGGAGGGCGTTTTCGACAGATTGCCGAGTGATGTACGAATACATCTCGCGCTGAGTGCGTTTGAGTTCGCTGATATCTTCGAGAACGAGCAGCACGCCGGATCTCGTCGCATCACTGCTGTCAGAAGCGATCGCTTGAATGGACAGATTGATGCAGTGTTTTTCTCCCTTAGCCGAAATTAAGGTGCGATCGGGGTAAAATTGTCGGCGATCGCACTCTAATTTGCCTTCTACCGCCGCTTTGAACCGTTCGGAAATATTCTCCCCTTCAATGCGGACGAAATCGCGAATTGCCTTGCCTTCCAGGGTGATTTCGCCGTTGCTGAAACCCAGTAATTTTTCAGCGCTGGGATTTGCCAGCACGATTCGACCGATTTTATCGGCGTAGAGAACGCCATTGTTCAAGCCGCGCAGCATCTCTCGCTGAATGCGTTCTTGCTGGGAAATGCGGGTAAATTCGATAGCATTTTGTACTGCGGCACCGAAGCTAGCACTAAATGCCTGCATGACTTCCAAATCGGTGCGGTTGAAACTTGCCTTCCAGCATTCGGGAGCTTGAGGCCAATTTTCAGGCTTGTAAGGGGGAAATTCACCCGGTTTCTTTTTATTGATTAATTGGGTGACGCCTAACAAGTTTCCCTCGGCGTCGAATACAGGCAATAATAAGAGGCTGCAGGTGCGATAGTTAAATTTTCGATCGAACTGTTTGGCAGTTGCGGCATTGGGATGCTCGTAGGCGTCAAATCTGACGCTTAGGGGTTCTCCGGTTTGAATGACGGTACTGATAAAGCCGAGTTTTTTGGAAATGCGGGCTTTTTTCCAGGTGCCGTTTATCCTCATTTTCGTCCAGAGTTCCTCGCGATCGCGATCGAGCAGCCACAAGATGCAGAGTTCCGCGTGGGTGATTTGCTGGGCTCCGTCGGCGACGCGCTGCAAAATTTCGTCTAGATTGTTTAATGGAGTCTGACTCAGGGCGCGAGTGGCAAAGAGCAGCGCCTCGGTTGCCTGCTGTTTCTGGGCGGCTTGATAAAGCAATTGGCATTTTTCCAAACTGCGGAGAATTTCGGGTGCCAATTCTGCCAAGCGAGTTTCGGCTTCGCGAGTGAAACTGCTAGAGAGGGGATTGTTGGGCTGGGCTAAGGGGTTGATTAATTGAACGATACCCGCCAGGTGTTTGGGGTGTTTGAAGAAGGGAAAAAGCAGCATTGCCTGGGGGCGATCGCTCAGTTCAGAAAAGAGAGATTTGGCTTGGGCTAAATGCTGCTTGTCAGAAGATTTGAAAGGCAGGTGCAAGGGTTTTTGGGTGGCGGTGACTTCGGCGAAAATCCCCTCTTTGGCAGGGATGCGAACGGCGGCGGCGCGGTTGCTGTTGGAGGGCGCGATCGCCCAGAATTCCTTGGTTTCTTCATCTAATAAGAAGAGAGTAGCGCGATCGGCTGCCAGTTGATTTTTTATTTTTAAGGTAATTTCCTGCCACATTTCGCACAGGAGGGCGTCAAAACCCCGATCGTTCAGCATAGCGGTATTTCCTTTCACGGGATGGCTGTTGGGAAAGTGGGACATTTCAAGGTTCAATCGATGCCGCGCCTGATTTCTCCCCGGTTTTGACGCAGCTAAAATGGGGCGGTGGGAGGGAGAGCAGTTTGAGTTCTAGGATAATCTAGCAAAAATGCCAAAAATCCCGCGCAAGTGGGGCGCGAGGTGGCTTCCTGACGCCGCTGGACACCGACTGGGAAGAAGGGGGAATTATTTTTGCCAGAATCGTTTATCCAGAAACCTGTCGATGCACCCTGCCCCCTGCCTCTGGTTTCCAAACAGCTCCCGTCAGTGCTGGAAGAACAGTTCATAGAATGATTTTACCGCGCCAACAAATTTTAGTAAAAGCCTGCTGAGTGGGGCATTCACCCAGATTCAGCAGGCAGATGGGGTGTATGTATCCCGACGCTTGCCGGAACGGCGGAAAGCGCGGGACTTGTAGCCCTTCCAGCTTCCTGCAACTTAAAATATCTCTGCGGAAGGGTAGTTGAGCGAGCGGTGTGGGGGCGGTATGGCGGTGAAGGGGGGGCGCGGTGGCGGAAGGGGTATGTTTTGTCCGCGCTGGCGTGCTTGTTGGCGGGGCTGGCGATTTTTGTTTATCGGGGGCCTGGTTGGGTTGTGCTGCGGTACTATGTCGGAGATGTGGTAGCGGTGGCGTTTTTGTATTTCGGGCTGAGTGCGGCGTGGAATGGCCCTGTTTTGGCCAGGGCTGGGGCGATCGCGGCGATCGCTTTGGGGATTGAGTTTGCCCAGTTGTTGGAGTTGACGCCGAAAGATGGTTCGCTGGTGACTGAGATTGTGTTTGGTTCGAGTTTTGACGCGATTGATTTGCTCGCTTATGCGGCTGGGCTGGTGGGAGCGCTGGCGATCGAGCGGTGGTGGCTGCTAGGGGGGCGGCGATCGCTGTGAAGATTGGCGCGCGGTTGCGGAAACAGTATTTTGTGCTGGCGCTGGCGTGCTTGCTGGCGGGAATGGGGGTTGTGGCTTACAGGGGGCCGGCGAGCGCGTGGGTGCGGTTCTATATGGTGGACGTGCTGGGGGTGGCGTGCATGTATTTCGGTCTGAGCGGGCTGTGGTATGGCCCGGTTCTGGCCAGGGCTGGGGTGCCGCTGGCGATCGCTGTGGCGATCGAGATTGCCCAGTGGCTGCAGTGGACGCCGAAACAGGCACCGTGGCTGATTCGGTTTATTTTGGGAGCGAGTTTTGATTGGGGAGATTTGCTCGCTTACGCGATCGGGTTGGTGGGAGCGCTGGCGATCGAGCGGTGGTGGCTGCTAAGGGGGCGATCGGCTGAGTTTGGGAAAACTATAGACAAGTCAAGTTGACTATATTAATATGGTGTCTGTGAGCAAAAATTCGTGAACCGAAGCGGGGGCGAAAAACCCGGGAGGTTCACGAAAAACGCCAGAACCTAGACAATTCAATAGATTCAGCGTTTGCCCCTGGGGAAAAAACCCCGTTTCAGAGGGGTGGCCAATGGCTGAAATGAAGTTTTCGAGGAGACTCACGAATTTCGGTTCTGCGAGCCTCGCCCAGAGGGGGTTTCAGCCGGCGGTCTTTCGATTAACCGAATCCCCGCAAGGGGACTGAAACTTTCTCGCAGATGTGCGCACAGGTCGCGCACTGCGTCCTTTCAATTAACCGAATCCCCGCAAGGGGACTGAAACTCACACCAGTCGGCGAACGCATCGCTGGAGCCCAAGCAAGCAGCTTTCAATTAACCGAATCCCCGCAAGGGGACTGAAACGTTCATTGCAAATGGCCTGATAGGTGTGCCGGTACTTTCAATTAACCGAATCCCCGCAAGGGGACTGAAACAAACTGTTGTTGTTCATCTTTTCTAATGCACCTTTAAGCTTTGGATTAACCGAATCCCCGCAAGGGGACTGAAACCCTTGAAAGTGGGAGGAGCGGACTAGGCCCATATTTCCTTTCGATTAACCGAATCCCCGCAAGGGGACTGAAACCCAAACCAAATTCCTTGTAAATCTGAAGCGTTGGACTTTCGATTAACCGAATCCCCGCAAGGGGACTGAAACTTAGCAGCCGCTCATTTTTTGAAAGAAGCGCAGCAAGAGGCTGCCTTTCGATTAACCGAATCCCCGCAAGGGGACTGAAACATATTTCCCGCAAGACTATTAATAAAATCCAAACGAGAACTTTCGATTAACCGAATCCCCGCAAGGGGACTGAAACTAAATACTCATTTACATATAGATTTTACTTTGAGATCTTTCGATTAACCGAATCCCCGCAAGGGGACTGAAACATTGCAGCGATCGTTGAAAGCAATTGAATCTCGGCTTTCGATTAACCGAATCCCCGCAAGGGGACTGAAACTCCACTTCATCAGCGATGATGTAGCCGGTTTGCTGGATCTTTCGATTAACCGAATCCCCGCAAGGGGACTGAAACGATAAACTGGCTAATTCATTTAATACACTCAATTTAAGTCTTTCGATTAACCGAATCCCCGCAAGGGGACTGAAACTCAAATATAAACTTAATACTACCCGATTTTTGAGAAAGAACTTTCGATTAACCGAATCCCCGCAAGGGGACTGAAACCTTGCAGATCATATTTCAACAAAATAGAGAAAATCGAGCTTTCGATTAACCGAATCCCCGCAAGGGGACTGAAACAGTTGAATCGCATATAGCGAAAAGCACTATAGAGAATCTTTCGATTAACCGAATCCCCGCAAGGGGACTGAAACAAAGCAACTAAACAACGATCGGGTTGTCCACGCCCCAGCTTTCGATTAACCGAATCCCCGCAAGGGGACTGAAACACGTCAATTTATTATCTAATTGCATAGCTTTAGTATCCATCTTTCGATTAACCGAATCCCCGCAAGGGGACTGAAACTATAGAAACTCTGAAATCAAAATGGGATATCTTTAAGCTTTCGATTAACCGAATCCCCGCAAGGGGACTGAAACATTCTCACTGAGAATTAAACTACAACGGCGACGGCAGCCTCTTTCGATTAACCGAATCCCCGCAAGGGGACTGAAACATTTTCATCGGAACACATTAGAGTAACAATGCCCTGGGCACTTTCGATTAACCGAATCCCCGCAAGGGGACTGAAACTTGTTATATTAAAAGTGTGGAGGGCGAGAGGGAAACTGAGCTTTCGATTAACCGAATCCCCGCAAGGGGACTGAAACCCAGCATTCGGTCGCGGCACTCATTCTCTGAAAAACTTTCGATTAACCGAATCCCCGCAAGGGGACTGAAACTCGTAGGTCTCGACTTCCATGCCCAATTTCCGCCCCAGCTCTTTCGATTAACCGAATCCCCGCAAGGGGACTGAAACATTTATCGAGAGATGGAAGCCCCAGCCCTCCTCGGTCTTTCGATTAACCGAATCCCCGCAAGGGGACTGAAACAAGGTAAAATGGACTTACCAAATCAAGTCTAAAATCATCTTTCGATTAACCGAATCCCCGCAAGGGGACTGAAACAACATCCATCGTCCGTTGCGATCGCAGAAACCCTCAATCCCACTTTCGATTAACCGAATCCCCGCAAGGGGACTGAAACGCACCGATGTCGTAAGCCGCAACTTAAACTTTTTATCCTTTCGATTAACCGAATCCCCGCAAGGGGACTGAAACCCTTGAAAGTGGGAGGAGCGGACTAGGCCCATATTTCCTTTCGATTAACCGAATCCCCGCAAGGGGACTGAAACCCAAACCAAATTCCTTGTAAATCTGAAGCGTTGGACTTTCGATTAACCGAATCCCCGCAAGGGGACTGAAACAATTCCTCGCCGGCTACGCTGGCCTGGGCGGCGAGTGCTTTCGATTAACCGAATCCCCGCAAGGGGACTGAAACAAACCATGAATTACTTAGGGCAAGCGCTAGGAGCAATCCTTTCGATTAACCGAATCCCCGCAAGGGGACTGAAACCATTATCAATTGGCTCGAAAACAACGTTGATTCCATTCTTTCGATTAACCGAATCCCCGCAAGGGGACTGAAACTCTAAAGAGTATAGATAATTAATTTCATAACCTTTACTTAATCTTTCGATTAACCGAATCCCCGCAAGGGGACTGAAACTCTGCGATCGCTCGTTTCTCTAACCCAAATCCCCGTAAAACTGCGCCTCTCTCTCCACCTCCAACGCAACCGATTGACGCAGTTTTTTCGGCAGCAAAACCTCTACATTCGGACGCCACGATCGCAAGCGCATTTCTAAATTCGGATCGCCGTCTCGGTACATGGCGCTGCAGTACGCATCTTGGCGCGATCGCTTCTTCCATACCCCCACCAAATCCGGCGCGTTCTTCTCTATCAACTTCCCCGCCTGCTCGTAACTAATCGCCTCAAACGTATCGTGCCGAAAAGTCCCGGCAATATAGCGATCGTAAAAACTCCGCTCAAATCGCAACACCATCAAAACCGCCGGCTGGTAAAAATCAAAACCCCACGCATCCTCCATTTGCTTCTGTATGTACTCCGGCTCCGGCAGCTTTTTCTTTTCATACAGTTCCCGCAATTCTGAAGGGACTCGCGCGTCGCTCCACTCCAAAATCTCTATCTCCTCAACGCGATCGAGCCGCCAATTGTACCACCCCACCTTTCCCGCTGGCGTTTCCCCAAATGCACACAAATATTTCGCCCGCTGTACATAATAAATGCAAACCGGATACGTCGCCCGCTCCACCGTTTTACTCAACTTGGCGCTGCGGTATCTCAGCATCACCGGCTTTACCGACTTTTCTTTCCAGAGTTCCTGCAACTCGTACTGCAAATCATCAACCGCTTCTTTCGTTTCGTCAGGCAAAATGTAATCGAAGTGCAAAAATACTCGGCGCGTTCCCTCCTGCAATTGAGCGCCGTACAAATCCTCGGCGATCGGCGCAACTTCCGGGTAAACCAGCATCAATTTATCAAAATCCAGCACTTGCAATAACTCTGCAACCTGTACTTGTGTCTCTGTTATTGCTTTCTCGATGCCAGGACGTACTGGCCATTGCAAGACTTTCGCATACGAGCTGCCGTGGCGCTGCAGCCAGCCCAAATCGGCTAGAATGCGCAAGTCGCCCGCCAAAGTGCGCCGCGTCACCCCAAACAACCGCTGCTGCAACAGTTCCTCCAAATTCTCCGGCTCGGAATCGTGCCGCGCCAAAGTCGCGCGCCAGTGTCTTTCGGGAATTCCCGCTTTCCCGTCAAACAGCCAGCTCGCCGCCGTTTTGCTGCAGGGGCAGTTGCGATCGTGCAGGGTGGGGATTTCCTCGCCTTTGGGATGGGTTTTGGTGAAAAACGCATCCCGCCACTGCGCGTAACTGAAGGTTTCTGGCAGCTCGATCCGTTCTTTTTCCCCGCCATAGAGCGATCGCAGCCACACCCACAGCCGCGCCGCCCGGGGCAAATTCTGCTTGAGCGAACCCCGCGCCAGCCATTGCAGCAGCTCGACTGTCGGCGCATCTTGAAAAATTTGACGGGACATAGACGCGATCGCTCCGGCCTGCGGCTTATCTCTCTTTTAACAATACCACGCGCTGGGGGAGGGCGAAGCATTTGC
>CAYOOD010000100.1:0-18381 GCA_964405435.1 uncultured bacterium | reverse complement strand
GATTGTAGATTTCGGTTCAACCGAGAAATTATTCGCGTAAATGCTTCGCCCCTACGCGCTGGGGGAGGGCGAAGCATTTGCGATTGTAGATTTCGGTTCAACCGAGAAATTATTCGCGTAAATGCTTCGCCCCTACACCATCTAACTGCGCTGCGTTAGTTCTTTTGTATTTTACCAAAAATAAACTCTGTAGGTGCGAAGCATTCGCGTTATAAACCTTAGAGACAAACTGACAAACTCCCTGCGCGAATGCTTCGCCCTCTCCGCCAGAAAAATTAAAAAAAGCGATCGCACTCCTCCCTTCAACTGCTACTTTAAAGAGAAAAACAAACCCCCAGCAAAATAATGAAAAACGGACAAACAGATATCATCGCGATCGGCTCTGGCATTGGCGGATTGAGCTGTGCCGCCCTGCTGGCGCGGTACGGCTTTGAGGTGACAGTTTGCGAAAGCCACGCCATCCCCGGCGGCGCGGCACACGCCTTTGAGCGCAATGGTTTTAAATTTGATTCCGGTCCCTCTTTGTATTCGGGACTTTCCTACAGCCCTTCTCCCAACCCCCTGCGGCAAGTTTTGGATGCGATCGCCTCTCCGTTGCCCTGCGCCACCTACGATACCTGGGGCTGCTGTCTCCCCG
This sequence comes from uncultured bacterium, assembly GCA_964405435.1. GTDB lineage: Bacteria > Cyanobacteriota > Cyanobacteriia > Cyanobacteriales > Oscillatoriaceae > DVEG01. Next base: position 17,744 of record CAYOOD010000100.1, on the reverse strand, counting down.
AAGGAGATTTCGACACCTCCGTCGGAGCCGACCAATTTTGCGAAATCCTCGCCAAACTGCGCGGCGATCGAGCCGTTGCCGAATGGCGCGAGCTACAGCGCGTCATGGCACCCTACGCCAAAGCCGCAACCGCCCTACCCCCAACTGCCCTTCGCCTCGATCTCGGCGCGCTCTTCACTGTGGGGCGATTTGCCCCGGCAATGGCGCAAAATGCCGCCAATATCTTCAAATTAACCGGCCCCTTCAGCCGCATTATGGACGAAGTTGTCACCGATCCGTTTATCCGCAACTGGCTCAATCTCCTGTGTTTCCTCCTCTCCGGACTTCCCGCCGACGGCACCAGCGCCGCCGAAGTCGCGTTTATGTTTGCCGACTGGTATCGCCCGGGCGTCGTGCTGGATTATCCCATCGGCGGCAGCGGCGCGCTGGTTGACGCCCTCGTGCAGGGATTGCAGCGTCACGGCGGCACGTTGCTGCTCAATGCCCACGTCGAGGAAATTCTCGTGGAAGGCAACCGCGCCGCAGGGGTGCGACTGCGCAACGGCAAGGAAATCCGCGCCCGCAAAGCCGTGGTATCGAATGCGTCAGTATGGGATACGCTGAAACTACTGCCGGAGGGTTCCCTGCCAAAATCGTTTGTAAAAGAGCGAAGCAACACTCCGGAATGCGACAGTTTCATGCACCTGCACCTCGGAATTGACGGCGCAGGGCTCAGAAGCGACCTCGCCTGTCATTACATTGTCGTGAACGATTGGGAAAAAGGCGTCGCGGCTCCGCAAAATGTCGTGCTCGTGTCGATTCCGTCGCTGCTCGATCGCACTCTCGCTCCCGAAGGCAAGCACGTCATTCACGCCTACACCCCCGGCAGCGAACCCTACGCGCTCTGGCAGGGGCTCGATCGCAAAAGCGAAGCCTACGCGCAGCTCAAACAAGAGCGGGCTGAGGTGATGTGGCGAGCCCTAGAGCGCATTATTCCAGACGCGCGATCGCGCTGCGAAGTGACGCTCGTGGGCACGCCCCTAACGCACGAGCGGTTTCTGCGCCGCCACCGGGGCTCTTATGGTCCCGCAATTCGGGCGGGAGCAGGCTTCTTTCCCGGCGCAAATACGCCCCTAGAAGGGCTGCTGTGCTGCGGCGATTCCACCTTTCCCGGTATCGGGCTGCCGGCAGTTGCCGCCAGCGGCGCGATCGCAGCCAATACCCTCGCTCCTTTGCAAAAACATTTACAGATGCTCGAAGAGATTGGAGCTTTGAAAGTTTGATACACTGAACCGCGTTTTTTTACTGCTAAATCACCATGCCACAACTCATCGAAAAACCCACCCGCATCGAGGCAGCCGGTAACAAGCCCAAACTCATCGACGAGTATATCGGGCGCGTCAACAGCAAAACTGAAGCCGTCAGCATCGCCCACATGCGATCGCCGAGCGGCTGGAGCGAACCGGGGCAGCGCCCGGAATTCGACGAATTTACCGTCGTCCTCAAAGGCACCCTCCGCGTCGAATATGAAGGCGGGCACCTAGACGTCAAAGGGGGGCAAGCGGTTATTGCCCGCCAGGGGGAATGGGTGCGCTACAGCACGCCGACGCATGAGGGCGCGGAATACGTTGCCGTTTGCCTGCCTGCCTTCTCCCCGGATACAGTACGCCGCGATTCGGTTTAAAACATAATCCCCAATTGCGATCGCCCTCCCAGCTCCACGCCCCAGTCTGGGAGGGCGTTTCAGCTTGGTGCTGCCATTTGTCCCGCCCCAATGTCCCCCTACAGGCTGACTCTGCGGAACTTCTGGTGTTCTTTACTACGTCTGGGGAATTATTGCAAGACTCGGAAATATTTTTTAACATAACAGGACAGAGGGAGCCTGCGGAAACATCCTCAACCCCTCGAATACCTGGAAACAAGATCGGATAATAAGTGAGAATCGAGTGATGAAAAACCAGCAACTCTCGGAACGCTCCCTTTTTCTAGGAAATCTCAAGAGCGGAATCTGGCTGTTTGGCATCTCCTCTTGGATATTCGGTTTGACAGATAGAAGTATCGCCAGCTTGTCTGACGGCTTTCTGTCTGCTGTGGATATTGCCCAGCTATTCACGGCGTCGTTTTTCTTTGTCGGCTGGCTGTTTCTGAAACCCACAGCGGAACGCTAAATCGAGCGTTCCTTCCAGTCAGGTTGCATGAAAAAGCCGATAATAAAACCATTTTTTAGTGAGAGTTTTAGTAAAAAACCGATGACAGCGAACGCGCGTTTAGCACTGGCGAGCGATCGCGCGCTCTCACTAAAAACCCAGCGATCGCGAGAAACCCGGTTTTTCCAAAAAACCGGGTTTCTGAATTCTATCGAGAAGCCCGATTGTTCCAAAAAACCGGGTTTCTTATGTTTTCGTTCCCAACAGGAGAACTGCCCAGAGGTGAAAGGATCGCTGGGGCGATTTCACAATAGAAAAAGCCGACTGTACGGCTCTTGGCGCGCTGTCGAGGAGCGCTTCTAACTGAGCGATCGCATCTGGCGGCGTTTGCTGCCGCGCCACCCAATCGGCAAAATCAATAGGCAAATCCCACTGTGAAACGACTTCCAGCGGCATCCCCACGCTTTCTCCCGCCGCTTGCCACTCAGAAATCGACCAGTCGCGACTGTGAGAGCGATCGCGCAGCACCTCCACCCGATTGATAAATTCTGCCTGTTCCTTATCCTCCGGCGAAATAATATCGACCAAAACAAACTTTCCGCCCGGTTTGAGTACCCGGAAAATTTCAGTAAGGGCGGGAGTCAAACTGGGGAAATGGTGGGCGACGTAGCGGCAGGTGACGATATCAAATTCCTCGCTAGCAAAAGGCAGGGAAGAAGCGATCGCCTCCTGAAACCTGACATTCTCAATCCCCCGCGCTTTGGCTTGCTCAGCCGCTTCTTTCAGCATCCCCTCACTGATATCAATGCCCGTGACATCCCGAACGCGAGGCGCAAAAGCAAACGCCGCATGTCCCGCCGCACACCCCACATCGAGGACGCGCATTTCCGGTGTCGGCGATGCCGCTTCCACCATCAGCGCCAAATCGTGCCCCTTCGCAAATATCGGCGACGTACCGTAAGCCGCCGCCGCCCGATCGAACTGTTTTTTGATGGTTTCTTCGCGTTCCATTAGGGTTAGATTTTTCTGGTTTGAAGGTGAGTTTTCAAGAGAAACTTTACCGCCTATCTTAGGTTACTTGTCCGGCTGCCCAGCGCGTCACTTCAGCAGGTTCTCGCACCCCGTCTATTGCCTCGGCTAGAGCAGTTCCTAGGGCAGCGCCAAATTTAAACCCGTGACCGGAAAACCCGCTTAAAATCCACATTTTATCATGGTTTTCAACGAGAAAGCGTTCTTCAGGGGCAACGGTATAAAAACACGTCTTGGCTGAGTAAGAGCGATAGCGCGACATTTCTTTAAGACGGTGCTGGCAAAGATGGCGCAGCGCTTCTATTTCTAGATCGAGAACGGCGCGATCGCAGTCGGGATCGCCCCAGAGACTGAAACTGTGATCTCCCACCTTTAAACCCGTTCCCGCGACGGGGGGAACGGCATAGAAACCGGCATCTTTGCCGATGTCGAGAATCATCGGAGCCCGCTGCCACAAAGCGGCGAATTCTGGCGGCGGTTCTAGATAGAGAACCACTTGGCGAGAGGGAGCGACGCGATCGCTCATTTCCGGCAGCAGTTGCGCTACCCAAGGCCCCGCTGCTACAATCAGAATATCTGCATTAATTTCAGCACCGCCGTCGAGAATCAAGCGCGATCGCGTCGCGTCAATCTCGCGGGCGATCGCGTGCGGGTAGAGTTCGACGCCTCGCTTTTTCAAGTGTTGCGCGATCGCCAAGAGAATCCTTTCTGCCAGCAAAACGCCCCCGGTTGGCGTGTAGAGCGCCCAATCTAAAGAATCTGCATTCAAGAAAGGGTAATTCCGCGCCACTTCCTGCCGCGAAAGCTTCTCTAGGGGAATGTTGTAACGGGCGAGGATTGCTTCTGAATCCGCTGCCCATTTTGCCGCGTCATTGGCGAGAATCAGCGTTCCAGTTTTCAAGTAGAAGCACTCGCCCAAATCTTGCCAGAGGACATCCCAGGCGACGTAAGCGTCTTTTACCATGAGAGTATAGCCTTCTCGATCGCCGTAGGGATAGCGAATCAGGCGGTGATTGTCGTAAGAAGAGGCGAGAGGATTGGGAATCGTTCCCTGCTCGAATACCGCCACTTGATGCCCGCGACGAGCGATCGCCCACGCCGCACACAATCCCATAATTCCCGCACCCACGACGCAAACTTTCATCCCCTCTTCTTCCCCCGCCCGAGCGATCGTCAGCCCTTTAATTTTACCAGATTTCGGCAGATTCAACTCTTTTTTAACTCAGGGAAAGAAGAAAAGAGAAGAAAAGAAAGAAGAAAAAATACAATTGCTCAAGTCTGCGACTCCTCTGTAGCCTCGTCAAACGTCGGCAAAATGCGATCGCAGAAAAACAGAGTTCCAGATGTCACGCACAAGGGAACCGCTAGCAGATTCAGCAGGGGAACGCTGATTAAACTCAAACAAACCAACCCAAAAGTCGCGCTCGCCGGCAAGCTGCCCTTGATTGCCCCCAGTTTTTTTTCAAACGACAAGCGACGCCGTTCTAGCGGCGCGTCGAGAAAGTCAATACAGACAATCGTTGCCGCCAGCGCTATCCCGCCAATCGAAGCGATCGCCGTTCCAAATCCCGGCACAAAATTCAATATCAGCAGTGGCAGCCCTACCTTAAGCGTCAATTTCAATTTATTGACTTCGTGCATCAGCGCTCGCCCGATATCGCGACTAATAGATGCTATACTCGGCGGTTCTGCAGTTGGCAGCTTGCCGACGCGCAACAGCTCCAACTGCTCCGAAAGTTGACCGTAAAACGGCGCTCCCAATATCACCCCGAATTGCACCAGCAAAAAACCGAGAGCAATGAGCAGCAGCGCAACCAATAGCACCCGCAGCACCCAACCCAGAGCAGCGTCTAGTACCTCCAGCACCGCCAGCCACTTTGGCAAGTTGGCGATGAGCGCGTCTGTACGCGCATCCAAATTCAGAATCAGGGCGTTAACGCCGCGCAACCCCGGCAGTAATAATCCCACATACAAACCAATTCCAACTACAAAGTTTATTAAGACGGGAATCAGTACATAACCCCACAGACGCGGGTTGCCGAAAAGAACGCCCAGCGCGCGAAAGGGATAGGTTGCACCCGCCAGCAATCCTATTGGTGCCTCAACAATACCCGGTTTCCGTCTTGGAGCTTGCTCTTGAGCCATTGTGTCACCGCTACCAAAAAAATTCTACTCTTCTGTAATGTATCTCGCTTCCGCGAGGTTTGCTGGGAGGGTTGCCGGGATTGGGGGATTAGGGGCAGGGGGAAAGGGGGACACGTTTTTGGTGGGGCGGCGCGCTTTCTTTAGCAACAGTAGGTTGGGTTGTGCTTTGCTTAACCCCACCGACAAATTTTATCCTGATGCTAGGATTGCAATTTCAGGTGATAGATAGGTTTAAATTGTAGGTGGTATCGCCGTCAAATTGAGACACTCGGATGAAGTAAGTCCCGGCAGGCAATCCGTTAAAGTTAATTGATTCTTGTGCGGTTCCCAACTGGGAAGAAATGGCGAAAATATCCTCGGATTCAATGATGCCATTGCCATTGATGTCCTGAATGAGTTCTAGGTCGGCATCCGCTGTCAGTCCGTCAAGAATTAAGCTGAGATTGCTGGGAGTATTGAGGAGGAAACGGTAGATATCATCGGGGTTGGCACTGCCGACAAAATCGCTGGCGGTTTGAGTTCCGCTCGGCGAACCGAGGTCGATCGCTGTATCGAGGTTGTCTCTCGCTTCTGGGGGGCTAGTCAGCCGTCCCTCTGCCAGTCCAAACAGCAGGTAGTGTTGAATCGGACTGGCGATCGCGCCCCGGGCGATCGCGTCGGCGACATCTGGATTCTCAGCTAAATAAAACTGAGTATCGAAGACAATACTCGGATCGCGCCCTTCAAATTGACCGTATCTGACAAAATGCTCGAATGCAGTTGTTCCCCCTGCGGCAACCAAAGCTCTCACGTCAGGATTGAACGCCAGATAAAAAGTCGTATCGAACAGAATATTGGGGTCGCGCCCCTCAAATTGACCGGAAGTGATAAAATGTTCGATCGCCGTCGTCTCCCCGGCTGCCACTGCCCCTGCCACGTCCGTATAGCGTTCCTGATAATACCCAGGATCGAATAAAGCGCCGGGAATGCGGTTTTCAAACTGACCGAATAGCTCGTAGTGTTCCAATCCACTGCTAAAAAGCCCCGCAGCGACTCCCGCTGCCACATCCGGGTACAGGGCCAGATAAAGGCTGTTGTTGAATAAAGCGCTGGCGTCTAACATTTCTTAAGAAGTTCTCCCGGTTCCTTGCGATAAATTCTACCTGTTGTATTCTTATTTCACAGAATCGCATGATTCGCAACCCATTCGCGTGAGGGGTCATCAATTATGTCAAAGTCTGCTCTGATGAGAACCCTGCGGCAAGCTTGTCTCATTGCCCGGGCCTCGATAAAAACTGGAATTCCGCCAGGGGAATTGCTCGGGATGTTCGAGGAAAGAGTCTCTCGCCGCCGCCTGCTCCAGGGAAGTCTGGCGATCGCCTCGGCAGTGGCTGCCGCTAGTTTTCGCCGCGACGGGCGTCCTTTGAGCGCCGCAGCGGCAGGCGCTCCTATCCTGATCGTCGGTGCCGGCATTGCGGGGCTGACGGCAGCTTATCGCTTGAAACAGTATGGCATTGCCGTCGATATCGTCGAAGCCCGCAATCAAGTCGGCGGTCGCATCCGCACGGTTCCCAAAGCAGCCGGGACTCTCAATGCAGCCGAATTGGGGGGAGAATATATCAATACCGGTCATACTTGCATCAGAACGATCGCGGCAGAACTTGGTTTGCAAGAAGTTGACCTGCTAGCGGCTCAGCAGGGACTCGTACAGGATACCTACTACTTTCAAGGCCGTCGCATTGCTCTCGAGGAAATTCTCAATGATTTTGTCCCCTTAGCGGCGCAAATAGACGAGGATTTATCGGCAGTCGGAAACGAACTGAGCTATCAATCCTCCACGCCAGAGGCGCAGCGCTTAGACAATCTTTCAATTGCCGAATATTTGGAAAAAGTCCCGACAACCTCGACAGTCCGGAATTTGTTCCGAGTGGCTTATACGGGAGAATATGGGCGCGAACCCGAAGAACAGTCTTCCCTCAACCTGCTATTTTTAATCGGCACCGAAACCGATCAATTAAATCTTTTTGGAGCCAGTGACGAGCGCTATCAGATTGCCTCCGGCAATAACCAAATTCCCTTTAAATTGGCAGAGTTGCTGGCAGGTTCGATTGAAATCGGCACGGTTCTAGAAGCAATTACTAGCCTGCCAGACGGTCGCTATCGGGTCTCCCTGCGATCGGGACAAAGCGCGTTCGATCGCACTTACGAGCGAGTGGTGTTAGCGATACCGTTTAGCGTCCTGCGACAAGTCCAACTCAATGTCCCTTTGCCCCCCACAAAACGGCTGGCGATCGATACATTAGGCTACGGCACCAACTCCAAATTCATCAGCGGCTATCGCGAACGAGTCTGGCGCACCCGCTACGGTTCGACTGCCTCTATTTTTACCGATTTGCCCCTGCAAAATAGCTGGGAATCAACTCCTTTTTACCCCGGTCCTGACGGGTTGGTGACAGACTTTCTCGGCGGTCGTCAGGGGTTACTTCTCGGCAGCGGCACGCCCCTCGATCAATTCCAAAGAGTTCAGCCGCAATACGAGCAGGTTTTTCCCGGTATTAGCAGCGTCTTAACTGGTCAATTTCTTCGAGCTTTTTGGCCGGGAGAGCGCTATTCTCAAGGCTCCTATTCCTGCTATTTAGTCGGGCAGTGGACGAAACTGTATGGCGTCGAAGGCGAGCGCGTCGGCAATCTGTTTTTCGCGGGAGAACATTGCTCGCTAGACAATCAGGGTTATATGGAGGGCGGGTGCGAAACTGGCGAAATCGCTGCTGCTGAAATTCTCCAAGATTTGGGGTTGGGAACTGAGGGCGCTCAATTATTGCTGCGAATGAGAAACAACCGCCAGTATCGCCGCCGCCCCAGCCGCAGACTGCCGCAGCGGCGACCGACTCGTCGGCAGGTTGCAATTTGAGATTTCTGGAACTCTTCCCTGCTGAAAAACGTTTCTGTTTGCAGTCGCGCCATTCCCTGCGGAATAGCAAAAGCTTCACTGCACGGAGAAAGCGCAACTGCTCTCTTTCGGATTTTAAAATTGCAAATCTCTAATCTAAAAGGGTAGAATATGCTGAAAAATAAGCGTTTGACAGCCCCCCTCACTGCTGTACTGTTCTCCGCGATACCGGGTTTGTTATTCAGCCGTCCTCTTCTGGCACAGAGCAACGCCCCAGCGATTCCGAATTGGGAATTTGACGTGCCGCTTTGCTACATGCAAGCCCCCGACGGGCGGAGGATCAATCTGGACAAGCTGTGCGGGCAGGAGCGATCGCCGGACGCCAGCGCGGTTAAGCCGTGTACTGAAAAAATTGCAGCGGCTGACTTGCCGATCGCCAGTGTCAATTATAGCGGCGATTTCTTGACCGGTCAAGTCAAGAATAACACTTGTAAAACTGTCAAGTACCTGAAGGTTAATTATGAAGTTTTAGACGAGACGGGGAATATCATCGATAGCGGATTTATCTACGCGCAACCTTCTACCGTTCCGCCCGGTCAGTCAGCGTCATTTCGGGGGCAAGTCGCCAAGGGAGCGAAGGTACAAGCCACTCATGTGGACTGGAGCGAGTGAGGGATTTTGCTTTTCGATCGCCCCATCGTCGGCGGCATGGCGCGATCGAAAAGAAACTGCCATTTAGATCGGCGCAAAGCCCTCAATCGCGATCGCCCGCAATGGTACGTCTTCAGTCTCACTTGCAGCCAGTCCCAATTTTTGGCGAATCACTTTGCCGCTGCTGGTTGCGATAATCGTGCCCGTATTGGAGTATTTGCTGCCCTCCGCCGACACTTCCAGAACCCCTCCGTCGAGCACTTTGAGAGTACCTGTATTGGAGAAGCAGCCGCCGACGCTCACTTCACCCTCCAAATTCAGCTCGCTGCCAAACTGGGAAGCGAGTACCGACAAATCCCACAAATTTATTTTTCCCGCGCCCGGGTTGAAAGTCTGGGGACGGTTGCCTGTGAAATAGAAACTGGGCGTCCCCGAAATCGTGCCGCCAGTCCGTTGAAAATCCCCTTCAAAATAATAGGAACCTGCTAGAAAAAGAGCGCCTCCGCTCAAGAGGACGTCTCCCTTGACTTTGCCCCCGTACCAGACAACTGTCCCACTTTGAATCATCAGATCGCCATTCGCAGATAAGTAGCAGTGAATCCTGCCACTGGCGATCGCCAGATTGCCGCCGGCTTCTAAACTGCCGTTGACGGTTCCGCCGGCGATCGCGACATCGCCAAGAGCCCGCAGGCGAGCGTTCACCGTTCCGCCCCGAATCGAGATCGTTTCGATCGCCGTCAGGCTGCCCGATGGCCAACTGGCCACAGTGCCGATATATTCAGAAGAGATATCCAGACTTTTGACCGTTACTTCGCAGTCAAGAACGACATCGCGGGCGCTCTTGCCGTCAAAAACCACGCGATCGCATGGTAGCGGAACTCTCTCACCCCGCCAGTTGAGCGGATTGCTCCAGCGGGCGTCCGCACCCGCCCCCGTCCAGACAATCGCCGCGTCAAGATCCCCTGATTTTTCCGACGGGCTATTTTGCTTTGAGAGGCGCTCCACACTGCAGGCATACCCCGACGAACTCGGCCAACATGCCTTCAGACCGGGACAACCTATTCTATTGTCTACCATCATCTACGATACCTCATTAAATGCGGTCAAGCTTTTGAGTGCCGCTTGATTGATCTGCTGAGCCTTCCCGTCAAACCTTTCATCCTGCTCGCGCTGGAGGATGTCCGAGGGATTGCTGGAGGTATTCAATGTCACCGGGTTGCCATCCGCTTCAGGTTTCGCGATCGCCTTAGCGCTGCGCAAGATTTTGCCTTGTTCGATAATGGTGCCGCTGTTGGAGAAGTAAGTCGTCAGTCGCGCGTCCAGCACGGCTCCTGACACCACCGTCAAGCTGCCGCTATTAAACAACAAGCCGCTCACGGTCACGTCGCCATCGAGAATCAACTCGAAATTATTGTATAAATCCCGCAATAGCATCCCGTCCGTTCCGGGATCGAAGCTCTGGCAGCCGGTTCCGTAAAAGCCAAAAATCGGCATTCCTTCAATACTGCCCCCGCTGCGCGTGAAATTACCTTCAAAGATATAGTAGCTGTCGTAATTGCTGGAAAAAGACACCGTTCCCCCTCTGAGGTTGGCGTTTCCTGCCACCTTACCTCCATACCACGTTACGGTTCCGCTGTCAATAGTCAGATTGCCCTTCACCTGCAAGTAGCTGTTCACGGTCCCATTTTCCACGGTCAGGTCGCCGCCCGCCTCCAGATTGACGTTAATCGTTCCGCCCGAGAGGGAGATATTCTCGCTGGCGATGAGTTCGTGCCAGCCCGAGAGGGTGCCGGTGTAGTCGGCAGCAACCGTCAGACTCTTAATTTGCGGGCAGATGTCGAGCATGGCGTCCTTGCTGCACCTGGCGTCGAAAACCACGCGATCCCCCGCTGAGGGCAGGGCATTACCCGACCAGTTGAGGGGGTTGCTCCACTTCGCGTCCTCACCAGCGCCCGTCCAGTAACGGACAGTTCCGCTCGATGCCTCAAAAGTCAGAATCAGATCGGGGATCGTGCAAAACGACACTGCAGCGCGATCGAGGTCGCTTGCAAACACCGATCCCCAGTCCGGATCGCGATCGGCACTGTTTGGCTGCGTGGCGGCAACCGCCACTGCTGCCCCCGTCAGTTGGCTCAACTTGTTCGCGAAAGTTTCGCCCCTCTCTCCCGATGCCCCGTTGCAGCCGTAGAAGAACACTCGTACAGGAGAAGTCCCGTGCAGGCAGGCAGAGCGCAAAGCCGCTGCCCACCGCTGCAAGTCGCTGGCATAACAATGGAGATTGTCAGGATGCAGTTGAGAATTTCCCAAATACAAGCAGCCCGGACTGCCCTGGGAGACAATGTGGACGCTGGCGATCGCGGCCCGATCCGCCAGAATTTCCGTAATTTGGCGTATTCCGTCTTGCTGCTGGTTGAGCAGGAATACCTCACACTCGGTTGCCACAGAGGCGACTAACCCCTGCGTGTCCTCCACCGCTGAGTCAATGAAAACGATACTGCACGGGCTATTCATGGTTTCCATTTTTTCTTTTAAAGTTGTAAACTACTCTGCAGGTAAATTTTCTCTCACGAAAGTGTATCTGTATGAGAATGGCAGCATGGGATTTTAGCCCTGTTGGAGTTATAGGATAGCGTTCTTACGAACGAACGCAGCCTTAAGCTATACCCCTCGGATCGAGCCGAACCCAAAATTGAGTTCTGGCTGGCACCCTCGCGACCGGAACAGACCAAGGCAAGCATCCCCGCTTTTCTAGGATGCTGACGCTGATAAGGTCGATTTGGATCGGTTTTTCGCTACTGTTTTTTAGCTCAGTTGGCGGCGCAGTTGGCGGCTCACTCCTCAGCACAAGTGAGCCCTTACCCGGGAAAAAACTTGATAGGTTAGAGAAAAGCCTCCCTAGCGGTAAGCCAGGTTATGACCAGTTTTTTCAGGGCAACTGTCCTCAGAGCCTCTCCACAGGGGCTAGAAATCGTTGACTGCGCTAGAAAAAAGAAAGGCTGGAAAAAGGCGTCTGCGGCTTGGTGCGACAAGGCACGGGCGACGGAAGCCACCTTAAAGCGGTTTTGGCGGGGCATTCCCATTCGGCAAGATGCCTTTATCGGGATTTGTCAAGCCGTCGGGGTGACGGACTGGAAACAGGTCGCCGATGCCATTCCGGAGACAGAGCCGAACGTAGATTGGGGCGAAGCGCCAGATGTGGCGGTTTTCTACGGGCGCGATCGCGAGCTCGCCGTGCTGGAGCAGTGGCTCGTGACGGAACATTGCCGCCTCGTGGCACTGTCGGGCATGGGCGGGATCGGCAAAACGGCGCTGTCGGTGAAGCTCGCCAAGCAAGTTCAGGAAAAGTTTGAGTGCGTGATCTGGCGGAGCCTCCACCAAGCCCCACCCCTGCAACACATCCTCTCAGACTGGCTGGAATTCCTGTGCGATCGCCGCCCTAGCGATTGCCCGACAGACATCAACGACAGCCTCTCGAGCCTGATCGAGTGCTTGCGCCGCCACCGCTGCCTGCTCGTCCTCGATAATTTGGAGGCGATTCTCAGAAGCGGCGATTTTGTCGGACACTATCAAGAAGGCTATAAAGTTTACGGCGAACTTTTGAAACGAGTCGGAGAAACGCCCCACCAGAGCTGCTTGTTGCTCGCCAGTCGGGAAAAACTCCGCGAAATCGCCTTATTAGAAGGAGAAACCTTGCCCGTTCGCTCTTACCAAGTCGAAGGGTTGGGGGAGGAAGCGCGGGAACTCCTCAAAGAAAAGCGCTTGTTGCAGCCAGAAAAATGGGCCACCCTGATTAACATCTATCGGGGCAATCCCTTTATGTTGAAAATCGTGTCGGCTTTCATTAAAGAAGTTTTTGACGGCAGAGTCGGCGACTTTTTAAAGCTCGGCACCACGCAAGTCACGCGGGATATCAGCGATTTTATAGAAGTTCACTTAGAGCGACTGTCAGAATTAGAAACAAAAATTATGTCCCGCATCGCTCTTGAAAAAGAGCCGATTTCTCTGAGTGACTTACAGGAAAGCGTGTCAGGGTACTCGATCGTCGAATTTTCAAACGCCCTAGCTTCTTTAGTCGGGCGATCGCTCGTAGAAAAAAGTGCTGGACGTTTTGCCTTGCAGCCAGTCGTGATGGAATACGTCACCCATTTAGGCACTGCCGAGCTAAAATAGCCGAGCTACAATCAGTGAATTACTGCATCAATCCCAAATGCCTCTACCGTCAAAATCCTGACAATCTGGCAGCTTGCCAGAGCTGCCATACTCCCCTGCTTGTCAATAACCGCTATCGCCTGATTAAACCCCTGCGCGAATTAGATGAATTCTCCCCGACCGATATCTTTGAAGTAGACGATGGGGGAACATTGAAAGTGCTGAAAGTTTTAAAACGTCCCAAGTTGAGCCCGATGTTTCAGCGAGAAGCGCGGGTATTGCAGCAGCTCAGACATCCGGGAATTCCCAAGGTCGAACCCGACGGCTATTTTACGGTTTATCCGAGCAATTGTTCCAAAGTGTTGCATTGCTTGGTGATGGAAAAAATAGCCGGAGAAAATTTAGAAGAATGGGGTAAATTATCTGGAAAACTTTCTCAAAAAATAGCCATTGAATGGCTAGAGCAACTGACAGATATTCTCAATATTATACACGAAAATAATTTATTTCATCGAGATATTAAACCGTCTAACATCATGCTGCGCCCCGACGGGCAACTGGTGTTGATTGACTTCGGGACGGTTCGGGAAGTGACGGGCACTTATCTGGCAAAAGTAGGGAGCGATCGCCAAATAACCGGGATTATTTCCCCCGGATACACGCCGCAAGAACAAGCGACGGGCAAAGCGGTGCCGCAATCGGATTTTTTTGCTCTGGGGCGCACTTTGGTTCACTTGCTGACCGAAAAACATCCGCTAGACTTGCCGGAGAACTCTAAAACTGGGGAGCTGATTTGGCTGCAAAACGCTCCGCAAATTTCGCCCGCCTTGGCTGACTTAATCGACGAGATGATGGCACCGTTTCCGGGAAAGCGCCCAGCCAGTGCCCGAGTGATTTTGCAGCGGCTGGAAATGGCGAAGCACAATCGGGGAGAGGCGGTAAAACCCCCTTGGTTGCTGACAGGAATGATGCTGATTTGGTTGGGAATGATGGGCTTGGAAGGGCTGCGAAATGCCGTGGCGGCTTATTATTACAATCGCGGGCTGGAGTATCACTTAGCCCGTCAGTCAGGCGAAGCCGAAGCTTATTACAAGCGATCGCTGCAACTGAATCCCAAATATGCAGAAGTTTACAACGCCCTGGGATTTCTCTGCCAACAGCGACAAGATATCGACTGCGCGCGCCGGGATTACGAAAAGGCGATCGCCCTCCAGCCTTCTTTAGCGATCGCGCACTTTAACTTGGGGGTAGTTTGCGAAGAGCAGCAAGATTGGGAATGCGCCAAAATCGCCTACCGGCAAGCGAGAAAAAGCTTGCCTGCCGCTTCTAACAATCTAGCCCGATTGCAGATTTTAAACAAAGAGTATGAAAAAGCAGCGGAGCTGCTTTCAGAAGCGCTGAAACACGCCAAAGAGCAGCGCGCGAAATATGCGGTTTTCAAGAATTGGGGATGGGCTTTACTCGGTCAAAAAAGGTATCGAGAAGCAGCAGAAAAATTGAAGTCAGCGATCGCGATCGAGGAGAAGAGCGCGCCGGCTTACTGCCTGCTGGCGCAAGTCTGGGAAGGTGAGGGCAAGTCGCAAGCCGCACAGGTAGAATGGAAAAACTGTATCCGATATGCTTCTCGATACAACCCAGATGAAGCCGCCTGGATAGACATGGCACGCGATCGCCTCAATGCCGGAGGAGAGGAAAAATGAACCGCCCACTACCCCGAACAATCGTCCTCATCTCGCTTTTGTTTGCAAATTGCCCGTGGCTTTTTAGCCACGGGAGCGCGATCCCGGCAGTCGCGCAAACCATTCCACCGGCTCGAGCGGCAACGGGAACCTACACGCTCTTAGAAGTCAAAGGAGAAGTTTTCCTGCACAGGCTGGGGGATGCCAATATTAAACCCGCGATCGCCAATTCAGAACTCAATCCCGGCGATTTGATTATCGTCACCAAGCGAGCAACCGCCACAGTTCGCTGTGCCGACGGGCGAAATTGGACATTGCCCGAAGGCGTCTCCGGAGTGTTCAACGGCTGTCAAGTGCTTCCCAGCAGCGATCCGAGAGTTCCCAATCCTCGCAGCCCCATCGATGGCGACGCTCCGTACATCATCAGCCCCCGCAATACAGCCCTGCTGGACTCTCAGCCAAAACTGCGCTGGAATCCCGTTCCCGGCGCGAAACGCTACACCGTGAAAGTCTGGGGCGCGTCAGGGGCGATGTGGGAGACTCAAGTGAGCGCCCCTGAAGTCGCCTACGCGGGGCAGCCCTTGCAAGCGGGTCAAGAATATCTGGCGTTCGTTCAAGATGATAGCGCTTATCCGACGGAGGGAGAATCGGCGAAATTCTGGGTGCTCGACGCGCAAAAGGCGCAGGAAGTCCACGAAAGGATAACCGCACTGACGAAACAGGGCTTGTCTGCAGAGGCAGAAGCGCTGGCGAAAGCACACATTTACAGTTCTTACAGTTTATTTGCCGACGCGATCGCAGCCCTGGAGTGTGCCCTCGCCAAGGGCAACCAAACCACGGCAGTTTACTTGATGCTGGGCGCTCTCTACGAACAGGTGGGGCTGAGATCCCTCTCCGAACGCTACTATCGCGCGCGATCGCGCGCTTGAACTTAGTAGGATGTAGAGAGTTGTCTCTAGCTCAGTGGACGCAAATTCATGTTGTTCGCAGTCGGTGCTCTGGCGCTCCCCACGCACAACGCTGGCGCTCTCGCGCTTACTGCCTGCTGTCTGACAGCCGTTTGCGTCGCTTCGGCTACCTCTGCCCAGCCCCCTCCCTCCGAACTCATGCCTTCTGGCAGTTTGTCAGAACAAATTTCTTTTTTCCAGGGCAGCCTTGGAAGCCCCCTACAGCCAGGGAACAAAAACCCAGAGGCTCTGCCTCGCCTCAATATTCGTTCTCACAACGACTGCGGGGATCTGCCTTTATCGCCTGGAATCGAGGAATCCGATCGCGATCGCTCGCCTGGGTTAAATTTCTCCGCCCCCGCTTCAGAAAGCGCGAGTTTTCAAGCTGTCAGTCGCTTGAAAAAATTTCACCGTTTGCCTTCCCCTTCTCCCCTGACAGTCTCGAATTTACCGGCACCTACAGGAGAATGGGAAGTCAGTGCTCTTGATACACAAATAAGAGCAGCAGGCGATCGCGGAGCGATCGCCGCTGCTGCCGGAAAACCTCCCAGCCTTCGCTTACTTCCGGAAACCGACTATCAGGCACCTCCGAGCATTTCAGTCGGCGTTCCTTTTGCTTATGGCTTGTCCCTGGGGAGCGTTGGCATCGGGTTGGGCTTGCAAGAACGTACCCGCTACACCAATTCAGCAGATGGCGGCATGGGAATTAGCCTCGGTTTGGGAAATCCCCAGAAACTTGTCGGGTTTGATGTCGGCATTTCTATTTTTGACCTTTCGGATTTTGCCAGTCGCGGCTCGGTTAGCTTCAAGCTCCACCGCGCGATCGCGAATGATTTTGAAGTCGCTCTCGGCTGGCAAAATGCTATTGTCTGGGGCTCTACCGATGCCGGCACCAGTTTTTACGGCGTTTTGACGAAAACATTTCTTTTGGGGGAGAGCGTCAATCAACCGTTTAGTTTGCTGGTGGTTTCAGCGGGCATCGGTTCGGGACAGTTTCGCTCGGAATCAGATATTTACAGCGATCGAGAAACTGTGGGAGTCTTCGGGAGTGCGGCGCTCAGAGTGGCGAAACCCCTCAACGCGATCGCCGAATGGACTGGGCAAGATATGACATTAGGATTGTCGTGGGTGCCCTTTCCGAAAACGCCTTTGGTGCTGACGGGTGGCGTCACCGATCTCACGGGCAATGCTGGCGATGGCAGTCGGTTGATTTTTCGGGTCGGATATATTCTTTCTTTTTAAGTGAGAAATCTAATGAAATCTATTAAAAAATATCTCAAATTTGCTGCCATCCTGTTCGCGGCTGCGTGGGTTGTAAGAGCAGGGGTTGCGATCGGAACGGTGCGGACGGCAACACCTCTCACTATCAGCCAAAATGGCAATTTCTCCGATGCTACAGGTCCTTCTCTTTCCGAGGGAGCTTTTGTTCCGTTGGGGGCGGATTTTCAACCGCTGTCTCAATCCGCTTTTGCCAGTCAGATTCAAGCGACTGCCTCCGTTGGCGAAGCCGTCGATCTCTTTGAAGAACTGAGAGCCACGGAGTTTTCTCAATATTTCAGAAAAAGAATAGCAGGCAAGCCGCCCTCCCTCGAAGAAATCAGCGAAACTTTGTTCGCGCTGGCTCTAGCAACAAAAAATAACGCCGCGCTAATTTATGCAGACGCTTTATCAGATGAATTGCGGGAATTATATATTTTTCCGGCGCGCGATTACCCGACTTCAAGCAAGATGGCGAGTTCGCGCATTGCAAGCGATTCATTCGGGCAGTTGGGGATTCCAGCAGGCGATCGCGAAGCCGTGAAAAAATCCGTGACGGCTTGGCGAGAAGAAATTGCCCTGCCTCCTGTCAGTTCAGAGCCGAGGTCTCTAGCCGAGTCGCAAAAACTCTATCAATGGCTGCTGAAGCGTCTCGAACCGTCGTTGCAAGCCAACCAAACCAATACTTTAGTTTTCTCGATGGGGGCGGGATTGCGCAGTCTCCCGATCGCTGCCCTGCACGACGGCAAACAATATCTGATCGAAAAGTACAGCGTGGCTTTGATCCCCAGTTTCGGACTCACCGATACTCGCTACGTTGACGTGAGAAACCAGCGCATCTTATACCAAGTTGGCTAACTTAGTATTGTTACATTTTTTTATATATCCCGGA
>CAYOOD010000099.1:0-28753 GCA_964405435.1 uncultured bacterium | reverse complement strand
GTTTGTCTTAACTGCTAATGGCGGCAGCGATATTGTTGCTGATTTTGAGGATGGCAGCGATAAGTTGGCGTTGACAGGGGGGTTGACTTTTGAGCAGTTATCTATTAGCACGTCGGGCAGCAACACGGTTATCAGTCTTGCCAATACTGGCGAGTTGTTGGCGACGCTGAATAATGTGCAATCCACTGTAATTACTGCGGAGGATTTCACCCTGATTTAAAGGCAGGAGGGTTGGGTTTTGCGGTGGCGAAACCCAACCTACATTTTTTTCAATTTGTGCTTTTCCAAAAATAATCGGCAATTTGCTTCTCTTGGCGAGAGAGTACCTCGGCGTCGGGATTGAGCAAGAGCGATCGCTGCAGGAAATCAGCCCGGTTGATGCGTCGCTGCACGCGGCTGGGGATGCCGTGCCCGTATTCAATGTGCCCGCTACCGGCTATGACGATTATTTGATAATCTGGATTGGCTACAGCAAACTGCGCGATCGCTTCTGCCATTGTTTCATCCCACACGACTTGCGCCAGAAAAAAGCGATCGAATCCATCGCTAGAACCGTGACCGGCTGAGGCGTGCTGCTTGAAAACTTCTAACAACCTCTGGCGATATTCAGCATTGTCGGTGCGAATTTCATCAAAAGGGGGAATGTAGCGCCGTTCTTCTTCCGTCAGGCTCTCTAACCCCATCCGCGCGACTTTTCGCGTCACCTCTGTAGGCGTATTTAAAGCCAATACCGGCAGTTGATTCTCTCTGGCAAAGCGCAATATCGGCGCGTAATATTCCCACGGAAAACCCCAGCGGCGCTTGTACTCGGTTTGCTCGACGAGCTGCTCCTCTGTCAGCTCGCCCGCCAGATATCGGTCGATCGCTCCCTGAAATGGACGCTGGAACATTTCCATCGCGATCGCGACCTTGCGATTTTGCCGGTGCAGTTCTCGAATAATCTCCAGTTGCTCTTTGTGGTCTTCGGCGCTGTCGTGCGTCTCCCCCAAGTATACGACATTGGCTTTGGCGAGTTCTGCCAAAACCTCTTGGGGCGTATAGGTTTGCTGCTGTAGGGGGCTGGTGATTCGCTGGGCGTCAACAGGGCTGGCACACAGCAGCAGGATGCCCAGAGAACACGCCCAGAGTTTGGCGATCGCGTTTTTTTTCATAAAGCTATTTTGCCTCGCGATCGCCCCGCCGCGCGCTAGCGATCGCCTTCCACAGCCCTAATTCTGGAACGATTTTTCTAAAATAAAGATGCCTTCGCAGTTAGGACTTCAGTCCTCCTCTTCGTTTGTAGTGAGGACTTTAGTCCTCGAACCAAGAGAGCGCTGAAACGCTTACTGCGAACGAAGAGCAAGAAAATTCATCAATTATTGCAACCCCTGATTATGAAAGCACTCTGGCTGGAAAACAAGCAACTGCAACTGAAAACCGATCTCCCCATTCCCGAACCGCCACCTGGGGAAGCCCTCGTGCGCGTGCTGCGGGCTGGCATCTGCAACACGGATTTAGAACTCGTCAGGGGCTACTACCCCTACTGTGGCATTTTAGGTCACGAATTTGTCGGCGTCGTCGAACAGGGGCCTGATAATCTGGTAAACCAGCGCGTTGTCGGCGAAATCAATGCTGCCTGCGGGCAGTGCCGCTTTTGTCGCGCTGGCGTGCCGACGCACTGCGAAAACCGCACCGTCCTCGGCATCGTCAACCGCGATGGCGCTTTTGCTGAATATCTCTCCCTGCCTGTGGAAAACCTGCACCGCGTGCCTGACCATGTAGATACAGATTCGGCAACTTTTACCGAACCTCTTGCAGCAGCGATGGAAATCCAGCAGCAGGTGAAGGTGACTCCCGAGGAACGGGTACTGGTGGTTGGAGATGGCAAGTTGGGGCAATTGGTGGCGCAGACGCTGGCGCTGACGGGTTGCGACTTGCTGGCGGTGGGGCGTCACGCCGACAAACTCGCGAATTTGGAGGCGCGCGGCATTAAAACTGGCTTCGCCGATGCGGTGGCAGACCGGGCTTTTGACATCGCGGTGGAGTGTACTGGCAACCCTGCAGGATTCGACATTGCCCGTCGCGCTCTGCGATCGCGCGGCATTCTCGTCCTCAAAAGTACCTACGCCGATCGCCTGAGCTTGGATATTTCCTCCATTGTCGTAGACGAAATTACCCTCATCGGCTCCCGCTGCGGCCCTTTTTCAAAAGCCATCGAATTGCTATCAGAAAACAAAGTAGATGTCAAGCCCCTAATTAGCGATCGCTATCCCCTAGACGGCGCGATCGCCGCTTTCAACCGCGCCCGAGAGCGGGGGGTTTTGAAAGTTTTGCTCGATATCGGCGCGGATCGTTGAGTTTTATCTCATCGCCTGTTTCTGGCGGTAGTCGAGACAGCCGATCGCCTCTTCTGTCAGGGCAACCGTCGGACGCACCGGACACTTGAGGCGGTAGTCGTTAGTAAAAAATACGCAGTGAGAACACGGGATTTGGTGCAAGCGTTTGGCACTGGCAAACGTTGCAGAGATCGCCCTGTAAATACTCCAACTCACAGTCAGTATAAATATCCAGGCGATCGCGAAACAAATGGGAACCAAAAACGGCTGAATTGCCCGAACGAGAGGATATAGTAGTTGAAACACAGCAAGTCGTTTTAGGCTGAAACTGCACTTCGATATTACTAATACAACAATTTAGTTGCAATAGGCTCCCTGCCTTTGAGGATCGGTCAATTACAAATTAGCAATCGTCAATTAGAAATTCAGCGACAGCAGCCCGATCGGGTTCGCGCAAATCTAAAAACCATCTAAAGCCCGGTAGGAGAACCGTAGTTTTGTGGGATGATGCACAATAGACCAAATGTTTTTGTGCTTAAAATAACAGGAAATAACCTATGGCCCTCCGTTTAGGCGACACCGTACCCAACTTCACCCAAGCCTCCTCCCGGGGCGAAATCAACTTTTACGAATGGGCTGGCGACAGTTGGGTGGTGCTGTTCTCCCACCCCAAGGACTACACCCCCGTCTGCACCACCGAACTCGGCGCAGTCGCCCGCCTCAAGCCCGAATTCGACAAGCGCAACGTCAAGGCGCTAGCGCTGAGCGTGGATGACGTGGAATCTCACCTCGGCTGGATCAAAGACATCGAAGAAACCCAAAACGTCAGCCTCAACTACCCGATTCTCGCCGATCCCGATCGCAAGGTTTCGGATCTGTACGACATGATCCACCCGAACTCGCTCAACAACTTAACCATCCGCTCGGTTTTCATCATCGATCCCGACAAAAAACTGCGCCTGACGTTCACCTATCCCGCCAGCACCGGGCGCAATTTTGACGAATTGCTGCGGGTGATCGATTCGCTGCAGTTAACGGACAAATACAGCGTTGCTACCCCTGCGAATTGGAAAGACGGCGAAGACTGCGTGATTGTCCCCTCGATCCAAGATCCGAAAGAATTGGAAGAAAAATTTCCCAAGGGCTACAACCCAGTCAAACCTTACCTGCGGCTGACTCCTCAACCAAACAAATAGGGTTAGCGTTCGGAGGGTGGGCATTGCCCACTTTACCCAGCCGCAAGGGCGATCGCGCCTGCAAAAGTCAGTATAATATTGTAGGGTGAGCCTTTTCCACCCTACAATATTTGCATTAGAGTCTGTGAGAAACTGAGAGGATATCTCAGCTTTGCAGGCGATGGAAAATAGGAGGAAATCCGAAATGCTTTCATCTTCCATAGTATTGCGACTGCCGCCAGACATGCAAATGACAGACGACGAATTTTTCGAGTTCTGTCAGCTCAATCGCGACTTGCAGATCGAACGAAATCAATCAGGGGAAGTGGTGATTATGTCTCCCACGGGTTCCGAAACGGGAAATCGAGAAGGCAACATATTTGGGCAGCTCTGGGTATGGGCAGAACAAGATGGCACAGGTATGGCTTTTAGCCCCAGCACGGGATTTACCCTGTCAACGGGAGCAGAGCGATCGCCCGACGCCTCGTGGATAAAACTGGAACGGTGGAATGCCCTAACCCCAGAACAGCAGCAGAAATTTGCCCCGATTTGTCCCGACTTTGTAGTCGAACTGCGATCGCCCTCTGACAACCTCAAGCCCCTGCAAGAAAAAATGGAAGAATACATGCGCGAACCTGGGGTGCAGCTCGGCTGGCTCATCGATCGCAAGCACCGGAGAGTCTACATTTACCGTCCGGGAATGGCAGAAGAATGTTTGGAAAATCCCGCTACAGTCAGCGGCGAACCAGTCTTGCCCGGATTTAATTTAAATCTGAGCAAAATTTGGTAAAACAAGCGAACTACAGCACTGGCGAACGAAACGCCGCACCAACAAGAATAGGGCTGGAGATATTGACATCGCAACAAAGTATAAATCATCCTGCCGCGATCGGGGATAATTTTTTAAAGAAATTCTCAGGTAAATTCCGCATGGATATCAAAAACGGGTTTGTGGGAACCGTGGGCAACACGCCGCTCATTCGGCTCGACAGCTTCAGCAACGAAACGGGCTGCGAAATTCTCGGCAAAGCAGAATTTCTCAATCCCGGCGGCTCCGTAAAAGACCGAGCCGCCTTATACATCATCAAAGATGCCGAAGAAAAAGGCTTGCTCAAACCCGGGGGCACCGTCGTCGAGGGAACAGCGGGCAACACCGGCATCGGGCTGGCGCACATCTGCAACGCCAGGGGCTACAAGTGCCTGATCGTCATTCCCGACACCCAATCCCAGGAAAAAATCGACGCCTTGAGAACCCTAGGAGCGGAAGTGAGAACCGTGCCAGCAGTGCCCTACAAAGATCCCAACAATTACGTCAAACTCTCGGGCAGGCTGGCGGCAGAGATGGAGAACGCCATCTGGGCGAATCAGTTCGACAACTTAGCCAACCGACTGGCGCACTACGAGACGACAGGGCCAGAAATCTGGGCGCAGACAGACGGCAAAGTCGATGCCTGGGTGGCGGCAACCGGCACCGGCGGCACCTACGCGGGCGTCGCTATGTTTTTGAAAGACAAGAACCCGAAGGTGAAATGCGTCGTTGCCGATCCGATGGGCAGCGGGCTTTACAGTTATGTCAAAACGGGAGAAATAAAACTAGAGGGAAATTCGATTACCGAAGGCATCGGCAACAGTCGGGTGACGGCGAACATGGAAGGTGCACCCGCAGACGATGCCATTCAGATCGACGATACCGAAGCAGTGCGGGTGATTTACCAACTGCTGAGAAAAGACGGGCTATTTATGGGCGGCTCGGTGGGGATTAACGTGGGAGCAGCGGTGGCTCTGGCCAAAGAAATGGGGCCGGGTCACACGATCGTGACGGTGCTCTGCGATGGCGGCGCTCGCTACCAGTCGCGACTGTACAACCGGGAGTGGTTAGCCGCAAAAGGTCTTCTGCCGGATTCGCAATGATTGGGCATGGGGCATGGTGCATTGGGCATGGGAAAGAATAGTCCGAGCGATTGCCGATTGCCGATCGCCGATCGCCTTTAAACATTAGGAGACACTATGCAAATTCACGCACTGGCGGCTAAACAAAAAGGTGCCTCTCTCGAACCTTTCAGTTTCGAGACAAAAGCCCTGGGGGGCTGCGATTGCATTATCAAAGTGCTCGCGTGCGGGGTCTGTCATTCGGATTTGTTTATGATGGACAATATCTGGGGCTACGCCCGATATCCGCTCGTCCCCGGGCACGAGGTAGTCGGGGAAGTGGTGGAAAAGGGAGGGCAAGTAAGCCACCTGAAAGTCGGCGATCGCGTCGGCGTCGGCTGGCAGCGTTCGGCGTGCCTGCAGTGTCGCTACTGTCTCCAGGGCGACGAAAATCTCTGCGACCAAAACGAGGGGACGATCGTCACCGGCTACGGCGGATTTGCCGACTACCTGCAGGTCGATTCCCGCTTTGCCTTTCCCATCCCCGCCGGCATCGAAACCCGCACAGCCGGCCCCTTGCTTTGCGGCGGCATCACCGTTTTCTC
Organism: uncultured bacterium; assembly: GCA_964405435.1. Taxonomy (GTDB): domain Bacteria; phylum Cyanobacteriota; class Cyanobacteriia; order Cyanobacteriales; family Oscillatoriaceae; genus DVEG01. The sequence continues at coordinate 22,789 of CAYOOD010000099.1, read as the reverse complement.
GGCGCTGCGGCACGCCGGCATGGGTTCGGGGTTGGAAATCGGCGTGATTGGCGTGGGAGGGCTGGGGCATTTAGCCGTACAGTTTGCCAGCAAGCTGGGCAACCGCGTCACCGTTTTTACCACCTCCCCAGATAAAGCCGAGTTTGCCAGTCAGCTCGGCGCGATCGATGCGATTGTCGTTCCTGCGGGTGGAGAGCTGCCGCCACCCAAGCGCCGCCTGAATCTCCTGCTCAGTACCGTCCCGATAAACCTCGACTGGGCAGCCTATCTCAACTATCTCGATGCTGACGGCACCCTGTCGCTTGTAGGGGTGCCCGACAATCCGCTCTCGATTCCCGTTTGGTCGTTGCTAGCCAAGCGCCGCCGCGTCATGGCTTCGCCCATTGGCGGACGCGCGATGATGCTGGAAATGCTGGACGTGGCCGATCGCTTTGGCATCCAGCCGATTGTCGAGACGTTTCCCTTCGATCGCATCGAGGAAGCTTTGCAAAAAGTCCGCGACAATACGATTCGCTATCGCGCCGTCTTGACGCGCGCTTAGCTCTGCCACTGCCAGCAGGCGATCGAAAAGTCGCCGGCTTGTGTGGCGATCGCACCGGCAAAACCCGGGGCAGGCGTCAGATCCGCGATCGCCCAACGGCTGGCAGCCGCGCGATCCCCCGCGATCGCGATCGGTTTGGCGGGTTCTCCGGGAGTCAGGGATACCTCAACCGAGGAAAGCGGTTGCGCCAATCCGTCGCCGATCGCCTTGAGATACGCTTCTTTGCGAGTCCAGGCGTGAAAAAATGCCTGCAGTCTTTGCTCGGCAGCCCCGGCGCGGAGGGCGGCATTTTCTCGCTCTGAGAAAAACCGAGCCGCGATCGCAACCGCGTCGGGCATTTCCCGAATCTGCTCTACGTCGATGCCCACTTCCCGATCGCGGGCGATCGCGTAGAGGGCGAGTCCCCCGGAGTGCGACACGTTAAAACACAGCCTGCCCTCCCTCTCAGCAGTCGCCAGGGCGGGCTTGCCCCGGGAGCCGTAACAGAACTCCAGTTCGCGAGGTTCTTTATTTAAATAACGGGCGAGAATCGTTCTGAGAATGCCGCGCCCGACTGCAAAGCGGTGGCGATCGCGATCGAAATAAAAACGCTCCGCCCTTTGCAACTCGTCTGCAGACAGCGAAGCCGCCAACTGTTCGCGAATCTGAGCCGGTTGGTCGAGGTTTGCCCGCCAGACGTGGACAGCATCCCCCGACAGCGACAGATTCGCGGGGGGCAATTGCCAATCACGCGCGATCGATGTCATGTCAGTTTCCGATTGTCGATTTTACAATTCCTCTAAAATTTACACTTTCTTTCTGAGTCTTCCACACTTCGCACCCCACACTCAACCGAAGCATCAAGCACTCACCACTCTTTACACACTTTTTAATTAAAAGTCTGCCAAAATGGCAACACGCCCTGTAGGAGTTGAGATTAAATAAATAGTTAAAGCCAATTGCTGGATAGGCGCTCAATTTTTAAAACCTAGCAGGTGAAAAGCCGATCCCTTTGGCTGTCGTCAAGCGTCTCGCTTGGCTTCGCGACTTTGCACGCCGCCGTCTCAAGCTCAAACCTTATGAAAGTCCTGCATTCAATTGCTTCCGAAACCAAAAGGCTTCAGGCTTTATTTGGCCAAGATGAAACAAAATGTACCTGTACGGAAAATGGAATAGACTTGTACTTGAACCTGCCGAGCTTCGGTGAAGAGAACGCAGAATGCCTCCTCTCCCAACCGGGGCGCATCTACCAAAAGTTAGATTTTAATGTAATAGAAACCGCTGACAGACTGGCGGGAGCGATCGTCAAGGAAGCGAGTTTTCCCCTCGAACAAACCGCTTATGAAATTTATCTGAATTTTTTACAAGTCACCCGAGGCTGGAATTTATTCCGCATTTGGAATTACGTTCCCTACATCAATGAGGAGACATGGGGGCTGGAGAACTACAAGTCGTTTTGCAAAGGACGTTCCTTAGCTTTTGAAAGATTTTACGGCCAAAATTTCACCGTCAAATTGCCAGCAGCCTCGGCAGTTGGCATCAATGACGATAAACTCGTGTTATATTTCATTGCTGGGAAAGAACCCGGAATTTATATGGAAAATCCAGAACAAGTTTCGGCTTTTTTCTATCCGAAAAGATACGGCCCAAGATCGCCCAGTTTTGCGAGAGGTACGCTCATTTACAAACCCGGTAAACAAATCGCTTATTTGTCGGGGACAGCCAGCATTAAAAGTTACGAATCCGTGACGCTGGGAGCCGTCAGCGAACAGTTGCACACAACCCTCGACAATATGAGTCTCGTATTTGAACGGATGGGATTAGTAGAGGAGCGGATGAGCTTTAGCGGCATCATGCCCGATCCGGCAAAATACGCTCGACACTTTAAAGTTTATATCAGGCACGAAACCGATTTTTCCTGCATTAAAGAGTTGTTTTCGGCCAGTATATTTGCAGCAAAAGAAGACCGAACAATCTACTTAAAATCCGATATTTGCAGGCCAGAACTAGACATCGAAATCGAGGCTTATATAGAAAATAATATTTGCCTTGAATCGGAGAATTTTATTTTCACAACTTTGTCATGAAATCAGCCAAAGTCTGCCCTTTTTTAAAAGAGCGCTGAAAAATACGAGGTCATGCCATGCTAGCTCAAATGTTAAGGGAAACGGGTAAAAAGTACCCGAAAAAAACAGCGATTATTTGCGACGAGGCAAAGCTCACCTATCAAGAACTATATGCCAAAGTCGTTGGATTGAGCAAGGGTTTGCGTTTTACAGGCGTACAGCAATCGGACTGCGTAGCAATACTTTTGCCGAACTGCCCGGAGTTTGTTATCAGTTTTTTTGCGATCGCTCGTTTGAATGCGATCGCCCTGCCCCTGAACCCCGCCTTCAAAGAAAACGAGATTAAATATTACCTGGCAGATGGCAACGTTCGCGCCATCATTACTGACATCACCCGCGCGGAACTGTGCCGTCAAGTTATCTCGCAATTGCGGGTAAAAATTGACATCATCGTCATTGACGGGTTTCACTTGTGCGGGCTTTATTTTAACGATCTCATCGAATCAGAATTCGAGCCAGATAAAAATCCCGCCCCTTATCAAGGAGACGTGCTTTATCAGTATTCATCGGGTTCGACAGGAAAGCCGAAACGAGTTTGCCGAACGCAAAAAAACCTCTATCATCAAGCGCTGAATTGTACCGCAACCCTGAATATAACCGCATCTGACAATATTCTCGCCATCGTGCCGATGTTTCATGCCTACGGGCTGGGCGAGTGCTTGTTAGCTGCAGCGCGAACTGGCGCAACCTTGATTATTTTAGAGCAATTTTTCAAAGAGTCGTATGCGATTGAAATGCCTTTTATTTTTCGACGCCCCAGAGTTTTAGAACTGATTGAAAAAGACAAGGTGACGGTACTGCCGGGAGTGCCGTATATTTTCAGCATTTTGGCAGGAACGCCTCCAGAAGCAAAAGCTGACTTGTCAAGCTTGAGATTGTGTATTTCAGCGGGAAATTTCTTGTCAAAGGATATTTTCGACAAATTCCTGATGCGTTTCGGAATTCCGCTCCGACAACTGTACGGCTGCACGGAAGCGGGAGCGGTGGCGATTAACTTAGATTCCGAAGCCGAGCTGAACTATGATTCCATCGGGTTGCCGATGAAAAATGTAGAAATTCTGGTGATGGATGAGGAGGGGAACGAAGTGCCCAACGGAACCCCCGGCGAAATTGTCATCAAAAGTCAAACCCTGACGCGGGGCTATCACAATCTGCCGGAAGTGAATAAAGAGGCATTCCGTTGCGGGCATTTTTTTACAGGAGACTTGGGCAAAAAAGATGAAAAAGGACGGCTGTACTTGACGGGGCGCAAGAAAATATTTATCGATACCGGCGGGCAAAAAGTCGATCCGCTGGAGGTAGAAAAAGTGCTGACGAGCCATCCCAAGGTAGAAGAAGCGGTTGTCGTCGGCGTGAAAGAAATTTTTTCCGAAGGGGAACTGATTAAGGCGGTTATCGTGGCGGCAGGGAATTGTACAGAGGAAGAAATCATTTCCTATTGCCGGGAGCAGATAGCAGATTTTAAGATTCCCCGGCGGGTAGAGTTTCGCCAGCAGCTCCCGAAAAATCCCCTGGGTAAAGTTTTGCGCAAGCAGCTTTGAGGGGAGAGTGGGAGAGGGGGAGAGTGGGAGAGGGGAAGAGAGGGGGAAGGAAAATGAACTTCCTCTCCTTTACAGGAATTATGGTTGCTCCCGGCGCGATCGCTTGTTCCTGCCCAACGCTAGAAACTTGTTAAAACGGTAGAGGAGAATAAGATGGAATTCGGCTTGCAATTTTTCCCGGATGTCAAACCCGAGCAAAAGTCCGCGCAACAGTATTTTGACGAAGCCTTGCACTTGGTGAGTTTGTGCGACGAGCTGGGTTACAGTAGCGTTCGCACGGTCGAGCATTACTTTCACTATTACGGCGGCTACAGCCCCAACCCGATCGTATTTTTAGCCGCCGCGTCGCAGCGCACCCGCAAGGCGCGACTGATTACGGGGGCGGTGCTGCCGGCTTTTAATAACCCGCTGAAGTTGGCGGGAGAAATCGGAATGCTAGATGCGATCGCGCGCGGGCGTCTGGAAGTGGGTTTCGCTCGCGCTTTCTTGCCCCACGAATTCGCTCGATTTGGCGTCAGCTTGAACGAGAGCAGGGCTCGGTTTGAGGAAGGAATCGAACAGGTGCGCCGCTTGCTCGAAGAAGAAGATGTCACGGCGGAAGGCTGGTTTCACAGCTTCAAAAATGTCACGTCTCTGCCGCGCCCGACGCAAAAACCGCGCCCGCCGTTTTGGATAGCCGCACTGGCGACGCCAGAGTCGTTTGTCGCGGCGGGAAAAAAAGGCTATGGGGTGATGGCGATTCCCCTGGCTGGGGGCAAAATGGCAGAATTGCTCGGGCTGTATCGGGAGGCGTGGAAATCAGCGGGGCACCCGGGAAAAGGGCGGGTGATGCTGGCATTTCACATGCTTTGCGCGCTGAGCGAATCTGAGGCGATCGCGATCGCGCGGCAACCGTTAAATGATTACTTGCGATCGCTCGTCGAGGCGGCGTCTGACTGGACTTCTGGCGCGAATTCTAGCAACTATCCCGGTTACGACAAAATCATCGCAGGGCTCAAACAAGAAACATTTGAATCGCAAGTTGCAAAAGGGGCGGCTTGGGTTGGCACGCCGCAACAATTGCGCGAAGCAATTGCCGATTATTTCCGCCAAGTTGGCGGGTTTGACATTGCCTCGCTGCAGGTAAATTTCAACGCGATCCCCGTAGAAGCGGCTGAATCTTCTATGCGCCTATTTTCCAGAGAAGTCATGCCCTACTTTAGCGAAGAGGCGATCGCTGCCTGAACGCCTTCTGCCACCCGTCGCAAACCGAAACACTTGGTGAAAATTATGGAAAGCTTTGAAACCATCGCGCAAACCACTCAAAATCTCGTTCTGGAAATCCTGCACGTCAACCGCGAAGTTTTGCGAGAAGATATCGACTTGTTTACGCTCAACATGGACTCCATTAATGCCATTCGTTTGATTTTAGCCTTGCAAGATACGTTTGGCGTGGCATTCGACAGCAGCGAAGTCAGCTTTGATAATTTTCGTACCGTCGGAAAAATTGCAGAATTGATTGCTAGAAAAAAGCGGGAAAATTGGCTTTTCGCCTGAGTGAGAAGGAGAAAATAAGCCTGATGTCTGGATCGATCGCGATTTTTTTACTTCTGAAAAGACTTCGATCGCCTCTCTCTCCGGGAAGATGCGGACGCCAGCGGACAAGCTTATTATTATTGATATCCTCTGTGAGGGCACCGAAATTTTTCGCCGGAAGTAAGATTGCAGATGGTTGCGATTTCTTCTTTCTCCACTTTAAACTCTCTTGTCTCCTGAACTCCCTCTCCACCGAATTCTATTCGGCGGCAAGGAAGCCAATCGAACGAAGGGGGTTTCTTTCTAGATAGGTTTTACCCTATCGGAAGAAACGAGACGAAGCCCACCCCTAGGCTCCCTTTGACATCGCGCCAGGAGATTTTTTTATGAATCGAGTCTATTCCTGAAAAAAACACAAAGGAGAACGGAGAAAGAGCCACAAGCAATTATGCAGAGTCAATTGCACAACCCTACGGAAGTAGTGCGGGCTAGAAGCCCGCACCTTAAGGAAGTGGGCTTCTAGCCCGCACTCCCACAAGCCTACTGCAATGATTTAGGCTCATCTACTTATCAGTAAAAAGCTAAAAAAAGCGGGAATACCATGAAGAAAATAGATATCAAGAATTCTCCCAGTGCTGCATCAGTTATCCCGAACGGCAACGTCAAGAACCCAACCAATCCAAAAGCAGCCCCGACAGATTTCTGGAAATCTATTGGCAATGTCATTGCCTTGCAGAAGCAAGCGCCGCCCTTGCAGCCGCGCGATCGCTCCCAACCGATCCCCCTTTCTTTTGCCCAGATGCGGCTGTGGTTCTTCGAGCAGTTAGAACCGGGCACGGCTACTTACAATATGCCGACGGTACTGCGCCTCGCGGGAGCGCTCGACGTTGCCGCTCTAGAGCGCAGTTTCAACGAAATCGTGCGACGCCATGAAGTCTTGCGAACCACTTTTGCCGCGACAGACGGGCAGCCGTTTCAGGTAATCGCCCCATCGCTGATATTAACCGTGCCGGTGGTGGATTTGCGATCGCTTGCTTTCGAGGCGCGTCAGAGCGAGTGGCAGCGACAAGCAGAGGAGGAAATCCAGAAGCCTTTCAATCTGAGTAAAGACTCTTTGTTGCGCGTCAAATTGCTGCGGTTGGGAGAAGAAGAACACATTTTCGTGCTAACGATGCACCATATTATCACTGATGCTTGGTCGGTAGAAATATTGCTGCGAGAATTGTGGGAACTCTACGAAGCCTTTCGCCGTGGAGAGCGATCGCCGCTGACCGAGCTGCCCCTACAGTATGCAGATTTCGCCTCCTGGCAGCGGCAGTGGCTGACTGGGGAGGTGCTCGCGTCGCAACTCTCGTACTGGAAGCAGCACCTGAGCGGCGAGCTGCCGGTACTCGACTTGCCCTTCGACAAGCCGCGCCCAACCGTTCAGAATTACCGAGGCGCGAGTCAATCGCTGATGCTGCCCGCCGCTTTGAGCGAATCTCTCAAAGCGCTTTCTCGCGACTGCGGCGTCACCTTATTTATGACGCTTCTGGCTGCTTTCCAAACCCTGCTCTACCGCTATTGCGGGCAGGAAGACATCATCATCGGCTCTCCGATTGCAGGGCGCAATCGCTCCGAAATTCAGAATTTAATTGGATTCTTCGTCAACACGATTGTTTTGCGATCGCATCTGGCGGAGGCGGCTACTTTTCGAGAAGTGCTGTTTCGCGCCCGCGACGCAGCGCTGGGAGCTTTCGCCCATCCAGAATTGCCTTTTGAGAAATTGGTGGAAGAGTTGCAGCCAGAGCGGCATCTGGGGCGCAATCCGATTTTTCAGGTGTGGTTTAACATGCTGCGCGAGAATCGCGATCGCGCCGAAAAAGCGGGGCTGACGGTAGAAGTGATGCGATCGCCGCAAGTTGTCGCAAAATTCGACCTCACGCTTGCGGCTGTAGAAAGCCCGGAAGGGCTCTTTTTGGAATTTTCCTACAATACCGATTTGTTTGAAGCCGCCACGATCGCGCGAATGCTCAGTCACTTGCAAAACTTGCTTGCCGAAATTGCGATCGATCTCGACACACCCATCGCGCGCTTGTCGCTTTTGAGCGCAGCGGAAACCGACGAGTTACTTGCGCATTTCAACGCCCCGTTAGAGGAGGAATTTTAACCGAGCGAAAAGCGGGAGCCAATGAAATTTTTCCTGCCTTCATTAAACCTTTTATTAAAAAAGAGCGGCTTATGAAAAAATTACTGGGAATCTTGGGGGGCATGGGACCGATGGCTTCGGCGGAATTCTTGCAAAGTATTTACGAATTCAATGCGAGCGATCGCGAACAAGAATCCCCCGCTTGCATTCTCTATTCCGATCCGACATTTCCCGATCGCACCGAGGCGATTTTCAAAGGAACGGAGGAACTGTTAATCGAGCGGTTGGTAGAAGCGCTGGAGAATCTGGGCAAATTGGGCGCGAGTAAAATCGCGATCGCCTGCGTGACGCTGCACTATTTCCTGCCCAAAATTCCCCTGCCCCTGCAAAATCAAGTTGTCTCCCTCGTCGAGGTTATCGTCGAAGAAGTGCTGAAAAGCAAAACGCGCTACCTGCTGCTGTGTACCAAAGGAACCCGCAAGGCAGAAATTCTGCAAAAATCCCAGAATTGGAGCGCGATCGAGCCCTATGTCGTGCTTCCGAACGACGAAGATCAGGCAGTCATTCACGACTGCATTTACAAAATTAAAAGTCAGAACAGCCAGCCAGCCGTCATCGAGTACAGCAATTACTTGGAAACGCTCTTAGAAAAATATCAAGTCGAAGGGTTTATCGCGGGCTGTACGGAATTTCATCTAGTTACAAAATATTTGATAAAATCCCCCCAGCAAAGCAGAAAAACTTACCGACTTATCGACCCTCTTTTAACGCTAGCCACTAACTTTTGGAGGTTTATCGATGCGTAGCAAACTTGTAAAAAATAGCGCCAAAGGGACGGAGTACCTGGGATTAGAAAGCCAGGGGGCTGGCGTACTCGAATGGCTGGAGGAAGCGTGCGAGAAATTTAGAGAAAGAACAGCCATCGAAGAAGGCGATCGCAAAATTTCCTACAGCGCCCTCGACAAAATGGCAAACCGAATCGCCAAGGCTTTGAATGCCAACCACCTGTCAAAAGGTGCCATAATCGCCGTGATTCTGGATGGCAGAATAGAACTCATTGCCACCCTCATCGGCATTCTGAGAGCCGGATGCGTTTTCGTGCCGCTCGATCCGGAATTTCCTGAAGAACGGCTCGGCAAAATTATTGCCGATTTGTCCCCCGACGCCTATATCATTCAGCCCGCATTTGAAAAGTTAGTTGCTCGAATCGAGCGGTTTAATAAAATCGGCAGTAAGGTGCTGTATTGGGGAGAGAATCAACAGAGCGATCGGTTAAATGGACGTCGCACATTCCTGGGATTTCCTGAAAGAGGAAGCGCTTTAGCGCTTCCTACGAACGAAGAAAGAGGAAGCGCTTTAGCGCTTGCGGCGCGCGCAGAAATAGCCAGCGCTAAAGTGCGGGAGACAAGCGAGGAGATGTGCTACATTTATTATACATCGGGTTCGACGGGAACGCCGAAGGGAATCGCCGGAAAACTCAGAGGAATTTCGCACTTTATTAAGTGGGAAATAGAAACCTTTAATATCGGGGCGGGATGGCGATTCAGCCAGTTTACGCAGCCGACATTTGATGCCTTTTTAAGAGATATCTTCGTGCCGCTGTGTGCGGGAGGAACCGTTTGCATCCCACCTGAAAAGCCCTTGCGGATGGGAATCGGGCAACTGATTGAGTGGATTGACAGTCACGAGATTAATTTAATTCACTGCGTGCCCTCCGTATTTGGCGCAATTGCGACTTACCCGCTCAACCCGCAGAAATTCCAGTCGCTGCGGTATATTTTGATGGCAGGCGAAACTTTGCCGATTGCCGACGTCAAGAAATGGCGGGAAATATACAGCGATCGCGTGCAACTGGTAAATCTCTATGGAGCCACCGAAACCACGATGGTAAAATTTTACCACATCATTCAGGAAGCCGATATAAAACGGGGATTCATTCCCATCGGCAAACCGATGACAGGAGCCAGAGCGATCGTATTGGATAAACACGGCAATATCTGTCCTCGCGGAGTATTTGGAGAACTTTATATCCGCACCCCCTACCGAACCCTGGGATATTACAACAACCCAGAATTGACGGAAAAAGTCTTCGTCAAAAACCCATTTAGCAACACTCCCGATGAGGTAATTTATAAAACCGGCGATTTAGCGCGGGTATTGAATGACGGAACATTTCAATTGAGGGGGCGAAAAGACAATCAAGTCAAAATTCGCGGCATCCGCGTCGAATTAGGAGAAATCGAAAATCACCTGCGCCATCACCCGATCGTAAAAAGTGCAGTGATAGACGTGCGGAAAGACGCAACAGGAAATCAGCGATTAGTCGCGTATTTAGTAGCAGAAAGCGCGAAAGCACGGCAATTATCTGCAACGCAGTGGCGGGCATTTCTCAAACAGAAATTGCCCGATTACAGCATACCCTCCGACTTCGTAGTGCTAGATGCCCTGCCGCTATTGCCCAACGGCAAAGTCAACCGCCGCGCCTTACCCGCACCCGATTTTAACCGCGCCGAAACTTGCGAAAACTTTGTGGCTCCTTCCGATAACCTCGAATTCCAGCTAAGAGAAATTTGGGAGAGAGTGCTAGCGGTTCGCCCCATCAGCGTCCGAGATAACTTCTTCGATTTAGGAGGGCACTCGATCCTCGCCGCGCAATTGTTCGCCGAAATCGAGAAAAAATTCGCCAAAAATCTCCCCCTTGCCACTTTATTCGAGGCACCCACAATCGAGCAACTCGCGAATATTTTGCATTCCAAAGGCTGGGTAGCGCCGTGGCGAAATCTGGTAGCGATTCAGACAGGCGGAACAAAACCGCCCCTGTTCTGCATTCACGCAGTCGGCGGCAACGTGCTTTCCTACCTGCCCATCGCCTCCTATTTGGGGAAAGAACAACCCGTTTACGGACTGCAAGCGCGGGGACTGGATGGCATACAAGCGCCCCACACTAAACTAGAAGAAATGGCGGCAGATTACATCAAAGAAATGCGAACCGTGCAGGCAAATGGCCCTTATTTCCTGCTAGGGCACTCCTTTGGCGGCAGCTTGGCTTTCGAGATTGCTCAGCAGCTCGTTCGCGCCGGCCAAAAAATAGCCCTGCTGGCGATGTTGGATTCTCACAGTCCCACATTTCCTGAAAAAATCCCGCCTTTTGACTATCAGCTTTCCATCCACAAATTGAATCTCAAGCGGCTCGATCGCAAAGAGAAAGCGCGTTACATCCTAGAGCGAGTGGGCTGGCAAGTCGAGGGAGCGTTCCAGAAAATTGCTGGAAAAGTTTACAAGCGGGTGGGGCGTTCCAAGCCTGAAGAACTCCCGGCGCACTTGCAACGCATAGAAAAGTTAAATTTTGAAGCCCTTGCCCAGTACGTCCCGCAAGTATATCCGGGGAAAGTGACACTGTTGCGAGCGATCGAGCGCCCGACTCGGGAATATGACGATCCGTTTAATTGCTGGGGAGACTTAGCGGCAGGCGGCGTCGAAGTTGTAGACGTTCCCGGACATCACAAAACCTTGATATTAGAACCGCGCGTCCGAATTCTCTGTGAAAAATTGAGGGCAGTATTGGAGAAAGCGCAGACAGAAGCGATTCGCTGTCGCTGACGAGCGGGTGGTAGAGGGGCGGGGAAAATAAAAAGTGTCTGCAGGCAGCACATATCCTTGACGAACCCGCCCCGACAGCCCGATTGCGTTTAAGCGGACGCGACCATTACAGCAGGTTGCGTCTGCTGCGCCGGGATGCCCGTAGCATGGGAAAATACAAAAAACCTGTATAGCCCCTGCTGCACGAGAACCGCTCAATGACGAAGAAGCGCGAAAAACCCCCGGAAGAGGAGAGCAAAAAAAGCTCAGCCATCCCAGATATATTATCAGAAGAAACTTTTAAGAGCCGGTGGGTGCATCGTTCCTATGTCACCTTGTTTCTGGGGGGGCAAGTTTTATTTCGCCTGCTCCAAGGCAAAATCCACGTCCGCAACCTGCTCGAAGAAATGGCCGAAGTTGGCCCCGATTCGCTCACTTCAGTGCTGCTCATCGCCTACTTTGCCGGCATGATTTTCACCATCCAAACCGCGCGAGAATTAACCCGATTCGGGGCACTTCAAGCCTTGGGCGGTGCTTTCGGACTGGCATTTTGCCGCGAATTAGCGCCAGTTTTAACGGCAGGCATCATCGCCGGACAAATCGGTTCAGCCTTTGCCGCAGAAATCGGCGAAATGCAAGTCACCGAGCAAATCGACGCGCTGTATACCCTGCGAACCGATCCGGTGGATTATTTAGTCACCCCTCGCGTTCTTGCCTGCTGCATCATGTTACCCATTCTAACAGTATTATCGCTCGTTGTGGGGATTGGCGGAGGAATTTTCGTCGCCACTCATTTTTACAACCAGCCTCCCCAGGAATTTTTGAATTCTCTGAAATCTTTTTTAGAAATTCGGGATTTAGTGAGTATTTTGATAAAAGGCGTGGTATTTGGGGCGTTGGTTTCCCTAATTGGCTGCGGTTGGGGGCTGACAACGAGGGGAGGCGCTAAAGGCGTGAGCCGTTCCTGCACTGCAGCCGTTGTCAGCGGGTGGATAGCAATTTTTATGGTTAATTTTTTTCTATCTCTGGCGATATTTCAGGAGTTAAATATCAATCCGGCGAGGGGGTTTTAGTCGCGGGGTAGGGCGAAGCATTCGCGTAGAGAAATCTGCCATTTCCCGAAACATTATTAGCGCAAATGCTTTCATCCCCTACACGGGATTTTGAGGACAATCTCTCACACTAGCTCGACTGTCTCGCTGATGTCATTAATAAACGACTGTAAAAGCCGATCGCTCCGAGGGCGATCGTAAACTTCTTCGTACATTTGCGCGATCGCCTCTTTCACCAGCGCCCCCGCTATTTTACCATTCCCGTACTCTGGCAAAACCATCAAATTCATCTCGATCGGTTCGCCGCCGTCTAAAGGCGGGAGGACGTATCTCGCCCCTTTCAGGAGTTTTGCCCCGACGCGCTTGTAAAACTGAATCCGCCGCTCTTTTTCTTCTCGATTTTCGCCAAAATCGGGACTTTCCACCTCTATTATAAGCGTTTTTTGGGATTCCTCCACAACTTTTAAAATATATCCCATAATTTTCGATCCCAGTCCCTGACTCCTGTAATTGGCGTCAGTTCCTAGATAATCCAGCAGGAGAAACTCTGGATGTTTCAACTCGTATAATAACGCCATGCAGGCGACTTTATCTTCCCACCGTCCGACAAACAAGCGAGAAACTTTATCGGTGACTCTTTTTTCGATGACGGAGATGGCTTGGCGTTCGTCCGCCGGAAAGGACTCTGTATAAATTTTCAGGGCTTCTCTGAAATCCGGATGGCTGACATCCGTTATTTCCCCGATTTGTAACATATTATTTTTTCTGGGAGGCGAGATTCCCAGCCTGGTAAAACTCTACTCTATCAGATGGCGGCAACCCAGCTTACACGACAAATATCGCTTCTTGTTCGCAGCCATTGAAAATATAATCGTAGTCAAATCCCATAAATCTGAGATGGCGAATAATTGAAAATCCCAGATTGCTGACTGTATCGGTGGTAAAGGTCGCCATTACCAGTTCGACCAATTTCTTTTCGGTCATTTCTGGCTTCTGTATGAAATAATCTCGCTTGGCAAAAAACTTTTTCTCGTATTTTTTGGGTCGGACAATCCCATTCAGTTCGTGGGCGTGTTGAATCGGCTTGATATAAGTCGTGATAAACTCTTCCTGATTTTTTTGCAGGCGGTACAATCTTTCGTGTTCTGCCCAGCTCATCTGGAACATCATTTTGAGCAATTCAAAACCCAAAATATAATTAAAAACGTGGTTTTGTTCTTCGGGACTCATCACCAATCTCAGCGCGGCTTCTAAATACAAGTCGGGCTGGCGGCGCACGTCTTGAGCCGAATGGATGTAAAACTGTCTGATATAATCTCGGATGAGTGCCTCACTTAACTCGTTATTTATCCGAAATTTTTTCAGGTAGATTGTGACTTTTTCTTGGGTATCTCGGTCTTGCAGCAGTCTGGATACCAAGCCATCTGCGGTATATTCGTCTAAAAATTCAGCTTGCTGCTCTGCGGGAGCGGCACAAATGAGGTGGGACAGGGAGAGGACGTAGCGGCGCTCTTCCCAGGGCAGGCTTTCTACCCATTTCCGCGCTGCTGGGGGGAGTTGTGCGAGAATGCTATCGGCGCGAACGCGATCGAAATTCAAGACGTTTTTGGGAAATTTGTAAGTAGTGGCCATCATTTGAACTCTTGAGAAGTAAGTAAACAACTATCAGATGAAACTAGCTGCCCCAGATAGAAGATCGGTGAGTAGTTTCGGGCATTAAGCCTTCTGTCTTTATTGTGACTTATCTATCTAACTATGGGAAGGGTCTTAAGGTAGAGATTAGTGTTTTCAGCGATAGTGATAAAAATAGTAAATACGATCTGGTTGGTCAGTATTTCCACGGACGGACGAGCTAGCGGGCTCAGCTAAATCTATACAACAGGCGAGAAAGCCCTTCCGGCAGACTTGGGAAATACGCTGCTGGCGCAGCTTGTTTGATGGCCGCGCCTGCCTGTATGAGCGCTCACTCCAGCACTTCCAGCACTGCTTTCGGTAATAGTTTATCTTTAAACCAAATAATCCGCGTCGGTATATCCCGCAAATTTACGCCGGCTTTTTCTAAATTCAATCGCTCGGAAATGGCCAAAATCAAGTTATCGCACTCGGCTTTTCGGACTTGGGCAAATTTCTTTTGCAGATACTCGGGACGCCAGTAACCGACAATTTCTAGCAAAAAAACGCGACCATCTGGATGTACGAGGCGAAAATCTGGAATCATCACGCTGCCCGGGATGGGAATTAGATCGACTTCTCGCTCTAACTGCCACTCGGTTTTTAAGGAGTCCCAGCGATCGGCAAAGGATGCCTCTAACATGCTGTCATAAGGTTTTCCGGGCGGGTAGTGGCTCACCAATCCGCACTCGGAGTCAATACTGAATTGCCCGCTCCTCCACTCGCCGCTGTAGGGATCGCGGCTGTGCAGGGTGGCTTTGAGGCTCCATTTGGTGACGTGCAGCAGGGCGGGCAGCATTTTGGCGAGGGCGAGCCCGTAGCGGGTGCTGGGCTTGAATAAACTGGTGGGGCCGTCTATAGTGATGGTGAAGCCGCGATCGGCGTCGCCTTCGATATACGCCATTAATTGAAATAGTTTGAGATATCGGAATAATAATTTGTATTGCCCGGGGACGTTGCGGTGGGCGTTGATGGTGATGTGACTGGCGCGGTAAAAGACGCCCTGCACTTGGGCGAGGTTGTATCGGTGCAGCAAGTCTTCGGGGGTGGGGGTTTCAAATTCGGTGAGGATTTTATTTTCGGCTAAGTCGGCGTACAGACCGGCTTTTATTTCGAGGGGAAATACTTCCCGCTTTAATTCTTGTGCGAGTTCTGCTGCTAGCTTTTCTAGTACGAGCTGGGTTGAGTGGCTGCTGGGGACGGTTGCGGAAGCGATCGCAAATACGCGCTGTCGCAATTCGATCGGATCGAGGGGACTGATTACCTCAAATTTACTGAACGCTTCGCTTTTCAGCAGGTGGGCAAATCCCCGCTTGACTCGGTAGTCGGGGCTGTCGCCTTCCAATTCCAAAAGCAGGCGATCGAGTTCGCCCTGGGTTGCGCCCCGTGCTTCCTGAAAGCAGTTGATGACAGAAGAGGCGATCGCTAGATTCTTGCTTTCAATTTTTAGGTATTTAGGCGCGATCGCCTCGCCATTTTGTCGGTGAATTAATAAATCAGTCGGCAGCATTTTTATTCTAACCTTTCAACTCGTCCGTGTAGGGGCACGGAACAGCCCCTACAGTTTCTATTCTTCATCCTTGGGTTTTTCTTCTCCCCATTTTGCCTTCGGTTCTGCCGCCCGCTTGCTAGCAGATTTATTTCTTCCATACAAAGGCGTTGGCGCGGGAGAAGATGGGGGAGTTTCGGCGGGCGGAGGCGATAAAATTTCCAACTGCCGGTAACTCGGTTCGGGCTGTTTCTCTTCTGGGCGTTTTTGCGGTTTCGTTTCTCCGCGCCGCCGCTGGGAGGTTCCTTCCTCGGCGGTATCTTCGGCAACGACTTCGTACAATATCGCTAATTTATCTTTCTCCTTTCCTTTTCTGAGAACTCGCCCTAAGCGCTGGATGTATTCCCGCGCCGAACCAGTGCCCGACAGGAGAATGGCAACCCTCGCATCCGGTACGTCTACGCCTTCATTGAGAACGTGGGAAGCGACGATCGCTTTGTACTCGCCCGTGCGAAAGCGCGAGAGAATTTCGTGTCGTTCTTTTACGGGGGTTTGGTGGGTGAGGGCGGGAACGAGAAATTCCTGGGAAATGCGG
This sequence comes from uncultured bacterium, assembly GCA_964405435.1. Lineage (GTDB taxonomy): Bacteria > Cyanobacteriota > Cyanobacteriia > Cyanobacteriales > Oscillatoriaceae > DVEG01. Next base: position 6,573 of record CAYOOD010000099.1, on the reverse strand, counting down.
TAAACGGTGGCGTTGTCGGCGGTAAAAATAAGGATGCGTTCGGGGTAGTGCTGCGCCAGCAAGTCGGCGAGAATCCGCAGTTTGCCGCTGGTGCCGAGGGCGATTTCTTTGGCTTCTCGGTGGGCTAACATGGCGCGACGACCGGCGGGCGATCGCGCGGAAGCCATGACAAAGTTTTGCCAGCCTTGAATCGTGCCGAGAGAAATGCGCGCTCCCCGCAAAAATTCGTTGCGAATTTTGATTAATTCGCTGTATCGATCGCGTTCCTGTTTCGACAATTTTACCTTAATTTGCACGATTTCGTGATTCGCCAGCGCCCCGCCTGCCAGTTCCTCGGCGGTTTTCCGATACACTTCGGGACCGATTAAAATATCGAGTTCGGAATGCTTGCCGTCAGTGCGTTCGGGAGTGGCGCTCAGCCCGAGACGGTAGGGAGCGATCGCGTATTCTGCAATGACTCGATTGAAATCTGTTGGCAAGTGGTGGCACTCGTCAAAAACTATCGTCGCGTAGCGATTGCCCAGAGATTCGGCGTGGATGGCGGCGCTGTCATAAGTGGCAACCAAAATCGGCGTGCGATCGCGCGATCCTCCCCCCAACAATCCCACCTCTACATCGGGAAAAGCTGCGACTAAATGCGCGTACCACTGGTGCATCAAATCCAGCGTCGGCACTACAATTAAGGTACTGCGCGGTGTGGCTTGCATCGCCAACTGCGCTAAATAAGTTTTCCCCGCTGCTGTCGGCAGCACGACTACCCCTTTTCGCCCTGCCTGCTTCCAAGCCGCCAGCGCTTCTTGCTGGTGCGGGTAGGGCGGCATTTCCACGCTGGGGACGAGTTCCAAGGGCTCGAATGCCTTCGCCTCGTCATTAAAATCAACGCCTTCTGATTGCAAGGCTTCTATCAGCGGGCGGTAGTGAATCGCCGGGATGCGGAATTTTTCCACGCGATCGTCCCAGGTTGCAAAGTCTACCCAGGCTTTGCCCCTCGGCGGCGGATGCAGCAGCAGAGTGCCCCGATCGAATGTAATGGTAGATGTGCGAGCCATTGTTGTTTTACTTGCCACTCCCTTTATTTATTTTAAAGGCAAGAGCGCTTTTTTCAACAGCTCGTTTTAACTTTCCTTTTTGTGGTATAATGCTATCCAGAGCAGTTTTTAGGTGGATGAAGTCCGGAGCAGAAACCCGGTTTTTTAAGAAATCGGGTTTCTCAGCAGTTCGCCGAAGCGGAAACCGGTTAGACTTAGCAAAGTGGATAGATAAAGAAACGGAAATCGTTGAATAGAAGTTTTACTGGTTTCGGCAAAACAACAGAAATCCATGCGATCGCTGCTTGAGAACTTGTTATGAAGTTGCCAGTTTTCAGGTTGCGTCGCACTGCTGTCTGCGGTTGTCGGAGATGGTGTAGGGGCTATGGGGCTCATGGCACAAAAAAATAATCCAGGCAATGCCCAATTCCCCATACGCAAATTCAAATCAGCGATACGGGGATCGGAATCAGCGCCGATTTTCTGCCCTGTCTCTTCGATCGCTTCCGCCAAGCCGACGGCTCGATTACGCGATCGCGCGGCGGGATCGATCTGGGGAACGAGATCGTCCGTCACCTCGAGAAATGCACGGCGGCACCGTTCGCGCCGACAGCCCTGGAGAAGAGCAAGGAGAGACGTTTACCGTCACCCTGCCCCTGTCTCAAAGTGTGGACTGCTGAGTGTTGAGTATTGAGTGTTGAGTGTGGTGTAAAGAGTGTAAAAAAACATATTCTTTAATTTAAGTGAGCTAAATATTTTTAATTCGCTCGACTTTATAAAGTAAAGATTAAGAACGCCCTACACCTTTCAGACGGCGAGAAGGGTTAAAAACCCTGAAAATTTCATTCTGTCAGGGGTGGGGAAATGTAACAGTGACTTTAGCAGCACGACGAGTAACGTGGCGACTCCTGTAGTAAACTCATTCCAGTACCAGCAGGTCGCTTTTGGGACAAAATCGGGAGCCAACCATGCCGCAGGATAATGAAATCGCCGTGGAATTCCGGGACGTCAGCTATCGCGTCAACAATCGGGATTTAATATCCAATCTGAATTTATCCGTGCGTCAGGGGGAAGCACTGGTACTGTTGGGGCGTAGCGGCAGCGGCAAAACCACCACCATGAAACTCATCAATCACCTGCACGTTCCCACGAGCGGCGAGGTACTCGTACAGGGAAAGCCCACCACCGAGTGGAACCCGATCGCGCTGCGGCGGCGTATTGGCTACGCCATCCAAGAAAGCGGCTTATTTCCCCACTTCACCGTCGAGCGCAATATCGGCTTAGTCCCCGCACTGGAAGGGTGGAAGCCCAAACAAATAAAAAGCCGCGTTTGGGAACTCCTGCAATTAATCGGCTTAGAGCCCGAACACTTCGCGCGGCGATACCCGCACGAACTTTCTGGAGGGCAACGGCAGCGCGTCGGCGTGGCTAGGGCGCTAGCAGCCGATCCGCCGATTATGTTAATGGATGAACCCTTCGGCGCGCTCGATCCGATCACGCGCTTGGAAATTCAACAGGAGTTTCGCCGCTTGCAAAAAGAATTAGGAAAAACAGTGATTTTCGTCACTCACGACATCCAAGAAGCATTCGTACTGGCGACGCGCATCGGCTTGATGCAGGAAGGGCGGATGGTGGTACTGGGAACGCCCGACGAATTTTTGCGATCGCCCGAACCTGAAGCCCAATCTTTCTTAGCTGGTTTGAAAACCCTCGAACAAATCAAGGAGGGGCTGTGACGGACTTTTTCCTAATTCGCTATGCCCCGGAAATTCTATCCCGCACCGGCGAACATTTAATCCTCGTCTCTATTTCGATCGGCATCGCCCTGCTTGTCGGCATCCCCCTGGGCATATTAATCACCCGCCAACCGCAACTCGCCAAGCCAATTCTAGGCACAGCCAACATCATGCAAACCGTTCCCAGTTTGGCATTATTCGGCTTCCTCATCTCCGTGCCATTCTTGGGCGGAATTGGCAATACTCCAGCCATTGTTGCCCTCACCCTTTATTCCCTGCTGCCGATTATTCGCAATACCTACACCGGCATCACCGGCGTCGATCGCGCGATTCGCGAAGCAGGGCGCGGCATGGGAATGACAGATTGGCAGTTGCTTTATCAAGTCGAATTGCCCCTCGCAACCGGCGTTATTTTAGCAGGCGTGCGCGTGGCAACCGTCATCGCCATTGGCATCGCCACCATCGCCCCCGCCATCGGTGCCGGCGGGCTGGGTGTATTTATCTTTCGCGGCATCTCAGTCGTCAACAATCAGCTCATTCTCGCGGGAGCGATTCCAGCAGCAGTTCTCGCTTTACTCGCCGATTTTGCGATCGGGTGGCTCGAACATTACCTCACCCCCGCTGGAGCAAGGAAACAGGAAAAATGAAAAAACTTCTGGCTTTATTCTTTCTCAGTTTGACAGCGATCGCCAGTTGCCAAGCCAACCCCAACAACAACAGCGGTGGCAGCGGCGACATTATCGTCGGCTCGAAAAACTTCACCGAACAAATCATCCTCGGCGAACTCCTCGCCCAGCAAATCGAAGCCAATAGCGATTTAAAAGTGCAGCGACGACTCAACTTAGGCGGCACCGGAATTTGCCACGAAGGCATCAAATCCGGTCAATTAGATGCTTATATAGAATACACCGGCACTGCCTTTAGTTCTATTTTAAAACAAAACTCCAATAGCGACCCCAAAGCTGTCTATCAAAAAGTAAAATCTGAATATGCCAAACAATTCAAATTAGAAGTCACAGAACCGTTAGGATTTGAAAATACCTTTGCGATGGTGGTGCGCGGCTCCGATGCAAAGGCGCTGAATCTCCAAACTCTCTCCCAAGCTGCCAAATATGCGAACCAGTGGCAAGCCGGTTTTGGTTACGAATTCATGGAACGAGAAGACGGATTTCCGGGACTGTCCAAAACTTACAATTTAAAATTTGCCAAAACCCCCCAGATCATGGACTTAGGGCTGATGTACCGGGCGCTGGTCGAAAAAAAAGTGGATATGGTAGCGGGCAACTCCACCGACGGACAAATTGAAAGGCTAGGCTTAGTCATTTTAAAAGATGACAAGCAATATTTCCCCCCTTACGAAGCAGTGCCAATCGTGCGTCAGGAGACGCTGAAAAAATATCCGCAGTTGCGAACGGCATTCAAACGGCTGGGCGGAGCCATTACAGCCGCCGAAATGCAGCGCATGAACTATCAAGTAGAGGGAGAATTTCGCCCCGTCGAAGAAGTCGTGCGGGAGTTTCTCAAATCAAAAGGCTTGTTAGCCCAAGCCAAATAAACTCAGCCTTTTCTTGTGGTTTGTAGTGACGACTTCAGTCGTCATAACTCAGAGGGAAGACGGCTGAAGCCGTCACTACGAACCGATTGCTGAAAAAAACTCTTTTCTTTTCCTCCCTCTGCGCCCTTTGCGTCTTTGCGGTTAAAAAAATTATGATTTTTTACGCACTGCCAAGATTTGCGGATGCAGAAAGTTCGCACGTTTTGTGAATAGCCGCAACCTGCTGGGCGAATTCGGCATCGCTCAAAATCGGTTGCGATCGCTCGATCTCAAACGGCGTCGCCAAATCAATCCACGAGCGGCAACCTCCGTATTCCGGCAGGTAGGGAATTTCTCGCACTTCTTCCAGGCGGTAAGCGCGCAGCAGGAGAATGTAGAGGGGTTCGCGGCGCTTCCACTTCAAGCGATCGCTGACAAATTTTTCATTCCAAACGTGATAGGGCAGTAGTGCCGCCACCGCTGATTCCTCCGTCACCGGCAAAATCTCTGCAATTTCTGCGCAACTGCCGATGCGAATGGTTTCCGGGTGCCAGCCGGAGGGAACCGCTGTGACTTCGCCGGCATATTCCGGTTTGAGTAAATCGGGCTGTTGGTGTTCGTAAGTTGGATAGAGCAAAACTTGGGTGCTGGCAACGGTAAAACGTCCCCCTTCTTCGCGGATGCCGCCCTTGCGCAGCAGCACGATTGTGTCGCCCGCCTCGAGAGCGCGGACGGCAATAGCCCATTCTTTGAGGGCGCGGGTAGTCGGCGATCGCATCTTTCAAACCTTTGAACTCTGATATCAGGCTAGCGATTCCAGAGTCTCCCTGTCGCCACGGCGCTCTTGAAATGTCAAGGTTTAGAATCGAAACAGATCAGTACAAATCAGGAGCGATCGTGGAAACGCGAACCCTAGGCACCTCAGACGTGAAAATCACCCCGATTATTATGGGCACTTGGCAAGCGGGAAAGCGCGGCTGGGTGGGGATTGACGATGCGGAAACCACCAAAGCCATGCGGGCGGCTTATGATGCCGGAATTGTTACATTTGACACGGCTGAAGTTTACGGAGATGGGCACTCGGAGCGGATTGTGGGCGCAGCGCTGGCTGACGTGCGGGATAAAGTCGTCTACGCGACGAAGGTGTGGTGCGCCAATATGAAATACGAGCAAGTGATAGAGGCGTGCGATCGCTCCTTAACGAACTTGCAAACCGATTATATAGACCTTTATCAAATTCACTGGCCCTCTGGCACCTGGAAAACAGAAGTCGTCCCGATCGAAGAGACGATGAGCGCTCTCAATAAATTGAAAGAACAGGGAAAAATTCGGGCGATCGGCGTTTCCAACTTCTCCCGTGCCCAACTGGAAGAAGCCTCGCAATACGGGCGCATCGACAGCTTGCAGCCGCCTTATTCGCTATTCTGGCGGTGGGTGGAAAAAGACGCCATGCCCTACTGTATTGAGCAGAATATCTCTATTCTGGCCTATTCTCCCCTCGCGCAGGGACTTTTAACCGGCAAATTTGGCCCCGATTTCCAGTTCGAGGCAGAAGATTTCCGCTCCAAAAATAAGCTCTTTCAGGGGGAAAATTACCAGCGGGCACTCTCAGCCCTGGAGCAACTTCGCCCGATCGCGGAGCGCCACCAGTGTACCCTCGCCCAACTGGCGCTGGCGTGGTTAATCGCCCAACCCCAAACCAGCGCGATCGCCGGGGCTCGCAATGCCGAACAAGCCACCGCCAACGCTGGCTCGGCAGAAGTTCGCCTGAATGCTGAGGAGATCGCAGAAATTGACGCGATCGGGCGTACCGTTACCGATCGCCTGGACGAAAACCCCGTGATGTGGGAATTCTGAACCCTCCTGGTGACTGGGGTTTGGGGGCGCGATCGCCTCTGCCCCTTCCCCAGTCTGGCTTTGCAGTAAATTTTCGCTTGCACAATCCGACGCTTGCCACCGGCGATCGGTCAAACTTCCACTTTCACAGCATACAGCTTTGAACAGAAAACTTGTCCCCATTTTTCCCCATCCTCTCATCCCCCAATCCGGGCAACCCTCCCACCCACCCTCCACAACCCTCTTGACAAAACACTAGGGAAGGCCAGTTTCTCGACTGGCCTCTGTAATTTTACGGTCAAATCTGTTAAAGTTTATCAAACTTTTATAACTTTTGTTGCAAAAACTTAACAAACTCTTTGTTTGTTTTTTAAATGCAAGCATATTTATACCAAGTTGGCTAACTTAGTATTGTTACATTTTTTTATATATCCCGGAG
>CAYOOD010000098.1:0-29064 GCA_964405435.1 uncultured bacterium | reverse complement strand
CCTGATGTTTTTCTCTAATAGTATAATACTATCTTAGCCAACTTAGTATTAGTATTGGCAGCAGCAGACCAATTGTGAGAGCCGGTGATTACCATTTGCGCGTCGGCGACGCCGAATTTGTGGTGCAGAAAATCACCGGGAGGCAAGTTCGGAACTCCTACAGTCGAAATGGGATTTTGCCAGGGTTTGTTATTTGCTTCGTACTTGCAATTTTCCGAGAGCGTCACTCCCATCATATCCAAAGCTTCGCTATAATTTCTATAGGCAAAACTCGGATCGATGAGCGATCGCACTTTCACGCCCCGAGAAAGATGCAAGCTTTCCAGAGTATTGACGATTCCTTGCTCTGAAAACACGAACAGCGCCATATCAATCGACTGCGCCGCTGTACTCAAAGTTTTTGCGATCGCCCCGTTCGTACTTTCCTCCCACGGCACTTTTTTACCCGTCGGGGAAAACCGCACCGCAACTGTGCCAGTGCCGAGGGTTACTTGCCTCGCGGCTCGAAACGGCTTTTTGACGCCAAATTTACTATGCGGTTGACCTTCGGGGCCATCTCCCCACATAATAGCAAATTCTTCGGCAAATGCAGCCGCCAATTCCGAACTTTCTATTTTTAACAAGTTGTTGGCATTGCCGCGACTGGCAGGAAATCTGAAATCTCCGTGAATGTCGCTAGGAGTAAAATTGGCTGACGTGACAATCAATCTTTGCCCGTCAAGAATAACGAATTTGTGGTGCATCAAGCCGCTGCCTTTGGAACCGTCAGCGGTATCGTCGATAACGGGAACGCCGGCATCTCTCAGCACCACCAAGGCATCGCCCTGTTTGATTTCTTCTGGGCTGAGTTGATTGTCGCCGTTCGCATCTGCCAAGCGGCGGTATTCTGCATAGCGATCGCGCTCTCTGTCTGTAAATTTTCCTTGTTTAGTCTCGGTAATTTCGCTCCACGGCGTACTGTAATTATTTTCCAGAATCACGCGCACTTTCACGCCGGCTTTGTGGCGATCGACGAGAGCCGCCGCAATCTTTGGCAGGCGCAACTCTTGAACTGCGACATCGACGGAGGAAGTCGCAGATGCGATCGCCTCGACAATCAGATTTTCTAAATCATCGCCGAGACGAGAAATTTTCCGATAGGGTTCGGTATAGTCAGCCGCTTGACTGTGATTCATGTAAACTTGGATGTACGGATCTTGCGGCAGCGGCGGTAATTTTGCCCTCTGGGTTTTAAATTTAAAGGTGCTGGCAACTCCCAATATCGCGAGAATTCCCAAAAAGCCCAGCAAGGCGAGAATGGCTAGTTGCTTTGTATTCCGTTCGGGCGGTTTAGAGGAAGTCGGGGATTTGAGAGGCGAGCGATCGCCTTCGGCATCGCTTCGCTTACCGCGACGGGGTGGCGCAGACACGATAATCCTCCAGAGTCATTTCAAAATTTCTCTATCGGCGGTACTGTTGAATCAGATGATAGGGGTGTTGAGGCGAGTGGCGAAGTTCTGAGTTTTGAGGATTCGGGCGATCGCAGTCACGAAGTAGATGCACGGCTGCTCCTGTAGAAAACTAATTTCTTGACATTTTTCTGAAAGCGTGCTAATCTGAAAAACGCTCGGAAATAGAACGCTCAGAAATGCGGTTGTTTTTCAATCCTCTGGTGCGGGCACCTGAGAGAGATTTACCGTATTTTACGATCGCATTGCCGGAGTGGCAAGGGCAGCCCACAGGCTAAAGGGTGCGGGTGGCGAGAAGATTGCTGGAAAGATAGTAACGGGCGATCGCCAGAATGTCAAGCCAGTGTGGAGCCAGCCAGATGAACCAAGAAAAAATCCTATTCAGTACCAATTGGGTGACAGTAAAAGAAACTGCAAAGGGGTTTCAGTTCCTAGAAAGAAAAGGGAAAGATTCGGTTGCTGTATTTTTAGTGAGGAAAAGCAAGATTAACAAACCCAACTGGGAAGTTCTGATTAGGTGGCAGCCGCTTTGTATCGACAATCCCGATATAAACCCCCATATTGATGAAGAACTCAGGCTCTATCCGTGCCCGATTACAGGTGCGATCGATGAAGGAGAATCGCCAGAGGAAGCAGCCATTAGAGAAGTACAGGAAGAAGCAGGGTTTTCCGTACAGCTTCAGCCACTAGGGAAATATATTGTCGGCACTCAAACCAACGAAATTTGCTATATGTACTGTGGCGACGTTACTGATATAGAGCCGGAAATCCCCCTACAGGATGGCAGCTACTTTGAATCTATCAGTAAAAATGACTGGCATCCTTTTGAATATTTGAGTCAGTGCGAGTATGCCGCTTGCCAGATAGGCTATTTTCGGATGCGCAACCTTCTTTTCTACCCGTGCCTTTGGGTGCATATCTAAAGGATTTCTCTCCCTATCGAGATAGCTAGAAACCCGGTTTCTCCAAGAAACCGGGTTTCTGTGTCCCGTCACATCACCTTGACTTATGCCTGCTTATTTAATCGGCTACTCCCACGATTTATGCCAGTGCATTTGTGTATTGCTCTAACTCTTTTGTCAGTAATAGCAATTCCTGACGCAACTGAGGCTCCTCAGACCAGTTTTTTTCATGCTGTTTGGGGCTGTTGGTGGGGGGGCGCTGCGCTTCCCATGTCTGCAATAAGGGATGCCATTTTGACAGAAAAGGGCGCAGCCCTTTGTTGAGAACGGCAATAGCAATGCCGCCAAGCGATGCCGAAGATAAGCCCACCCCCAGGCCGGCTTCTCGGAGGATTTGGCGCGTAATTGCAAACATGCCGTGCAGGGAGTTGAGGGCTTCCCGCAACAGTCCGAAATCGGATTCGAGGGATTGCACGGTGATGCGGGTTACGAGTTCCACATAGAGCGCCCATGCCGCCCTTCGTTCTGTTTCATCTGCTTCCCATTCCGCACCGCCGATGCCGAAGGGAAGATTTACAGATACTTTCTTCAATTTGGCAGGGTCTTGTTTTGCCATAACTCTATTCTTTCAGCTTAGTTGTAAACTATCTAGTGCGGTATAGCAGAAGAACTGGACAGTGCGAAGTTCTGGAAAGAGTGGGCCACTAGGCGCGGAGACAGAGGGAGGAGGAAAGAACATCCCCTTGGCTAAAACCGCAGGAATGTTCGACACTGGTAGAGTTATCCAGACTCAACCAGATGTAATCAATTATGCGCCGGACAGTACCGGGTAGAGCAAATTTTGAGCGAACTGCGCCCAGTCTGAAAGCCGACAAGCGGCCTTTGAATGGTTTGTCCTGTTAATGTGGGGGACACTTTTGTGTTCTCAAACGCCAGCAGTAACGAGCTATCTGAATGCAGTCGGATTGAGTGAATACTACTACCATCAAGCCTTGCATTGGTTTCATTCACAGGCGTGGAATGTAGTAAACCTATCACAGACTTGGCAGCAGTGGTTAGTAAAACACCCCAATGTACATCGATTAAAAGGCCAACCTGTTTATTTAGGAGATGGAATCAAAATCAGTAAAGAAGGACGCAAAATGCCTGCCGTCAAAAAACTACATCAAGAATCAGAGGATGTTAATAAAGCTGAGTGGATTCGCGGCCATTACTTGGGCTGCTTATGCCTTCTGATGGGAGCAACTGATGCTTTATTTGCTGTCCCCATAGTTTTCCGGCTACAAGATGGATTACAGCAGCAAGAACAGCAAGCAAGCACACTGGTAGACCGGATGGCCTCTCTCTGTGTGCGTTTGGCATCCGTTGGCAGTTACATCGTATTGGATGCTTACTTTGCTGCCGGAAGCTTACTAACTAAGTTCCGTCAACACCACTTACACTTAATTACTCGCGTGCGAATCAACACCGTTGGGAAACGCCCCTTGCCACCACCTCCGCTTAAACGGGGGCGAGGTAAACCAGCAATCTGGGGAGAGCGTTTACCATTACGCTCTTTGTTTGCTGAGGCAGACTCTTTTATAAGCGAGACAGTCCGGCTCTACGGTAAGCTAATAACAGTACGCTATCGCCCAATTGATTTGTATTGGGATTCGCCACAGCATTTGGTTCGATTTGTCCTGAGTGTACTTCCTTGTGGCAAGCAACTAATTCTCCTTTCGACAGATATCACCCTCTCAGGCCGGGAAATTATTGAAGCTTATGGATGGCGCTTCAAGATTGAGGTAACTTTCCGCACTCTCATACAATTGTTATGGGGTTTTAGCTATCGTTTCTGGATGAAATCTTTGCCGCTGACTTGCTGTTGGCCACAAAATCTTATTCTTTCCCAGTTTTCTGTAGAGGCCAGCCTCCAACTCAAGCGAAAAACAGCAGCTTTTGAGGCTTTTGTCAACCTCAATGCTCTGGCATTAGGAATTCTACAATTGCTCAGCTTGGAAATGCCTGATTGCGTTTGGCGCGGTTTCCCCTTTTGGTTCCGCACACTTCCTTCTCATGGTTATCCGACAGAACAAATCGTCCGCCTCACTCTGCTTTCATCAAGCTACACCGATTTTAGCTAAATGTAGGCCGGGCTGGCTTTTGACGAAATTTCTTCAAAAGCGGCCTTTCCGAAATTCAAAACCTTTTACAGAGCCTATTCGCTGTTAGCTAGGCCAAGGGCCATCCCCACCTCAACTTTTCACTGTCCAGCGGATATAGTTAGCTTAGGCTTGAGTTTCATGGAAATTATTACGGTGGCCTGACTACTCAGAAATAATTTTACATCTATTGCCTAGATCATCCCACAAAAATACTTATTTTTTTTTGTCGGAGTCTAGCCGACCATATTTTTATAAAATTGTCAAGACCGAGCGGGAAGTTGCCCATTTAGCATAATCTCAAAATTTTGTCAAAAAAATTAGATGCGTTTTCCCTAACTCTGCGGGGTTCTTATGACCGAGAAAAAGGGTTGAAAAACTTACATTTAGTGACGGCTTGGGCGAGCGAACATCGGTTAGTTCTGGGACAAATTAAAGTTGAAGACCACTCTAATGAAATCACAGCTATCCCGGCACTGCTGGAATTAATCGACGTGACGGGAGCGGTTATTACGATGGATGCTATGGGGACTCAAACTGAAATTGTGCAGTTAATTCATCAGAAACAAGCCGATTATGTGGTTGCTTTAAAAAGCAACCATCCGACTCTTTATCGACAGATAAAAAAATGGTTCGAGACCGCAAAATTAGACAATTTTTCGGGAACTCAAGTGACCTATGAATCTCGAACGGAAAAGGGACATCATCGCATCGAGACCCGGAAAGTTTGGGCAGTTCCGGTTGACTCATTAGGAGGGCTGTACAAGCAAGAAGAATGGGCAGGTCTTCAAACTATCGTTATTGTCGAACGAATCCGCAAGCTTTGGAATAAAACTACCCATGAGGTGCAGTTTTACCTCAGTTCTTTACCAGTAGATGCGCAGCTTAATGGTCGTGCTATTCGTCAACATTGGGGCATTGAAAACCAAGGCCATTGGACTTTAGATGTCACGTTTCAGGAGGACAAATGCCGGATTCGGTCGTTAAACAGCCCTAGAAACTTGGCCACAGTAAGACGGATGGCGCTAAATGCTGTTAATCAAGAAACGACTCTTTGGCGTAGCTTACAACAGAAAAGGAAACGGGCTGCCATGAATGATGACCATAAGATGCAGATTCTCAAATGCTTGTGTCAAGCCCGATCTCGATGCTCTTACCCTGTCCAAGCAGTGAGGGTTCGCTCCAAATCGCCCGCGCGGTAGCCGCTCATCCGGAGGAACTGAGGGCTGAAATACAAGTCTCCAGTGGCGACGTTCCAATCCCACATGCCATTATCGGTGGCTTCGAGGGCTAAATTTAATCTTTCTTCGTTCGTTCGCAGGGTTTCTTCAGCTTGCTTGCGATCGCTGATATCTCGCGAAATTCCGATTAAACCGATCGCGTTTCCATCTTGGTCGCGCCAGATGCTTTTTTTTGTCAAATACGTTCGCGGGATGCCGTTTACGGCTACCACTTCCTCGAACGTTTCATCAACGCCTGCCGTCAGAATTCTGCGATCGCTTTCTCTCATTTGTCGCGCCAGCTCTGGCGGCAATAATTCTGCCTCATCTCTGCCAATAATTTCTGCTTGGGAACGGCCATAAACGCTGGCTGCTGCCGAGTTGACCAGAAGCAATCGTCCGTGCAAATCTTTGGCGAATATGACATCGGAAGTTCCTTCTACCACGGCCTCCAAAAGGCTGTAGCTTTCCGATATTTTCTTTTCGGCTTGTTTTTGTTCGCTGATGTCTTCAACACTCGACCAGATGAATTGCTCTCCCTCGCTTTCGACGATCGCCCCTTTCAGCCGCACGGGCACGAGGTGGCCATCTTTGTGAATGTATTCTTTTTCGTAAGGGCCATACTGACCCGTTTTTTTCAAACTCTCCAGTTGAATTTTTTCTTGTTCTAAGTATTTTTCAGGGGTGATTTACCAGTAGGTGAGGTTGAGAGTTTCTTCAACGGTGCGACTGACAATCGCCGCGAAAGCTGGATTGACCTCTACAAGCGTCCCGTCCAGGCGGCATGAAGCTAGCCCGCTCGGACTTTTTTCAGAAGTGGGAGCGTCTCGCTCCCTATTAATCCAAGAGCGAACGAGACGTGGGTGCTAGCTCATAAAAGAGCCGCAACGCTTACGCACCCGCTTCGCGAACGCACTCCAAAAATGGGATGCTCCCCTGGATACTCTCGTCTTGCTTGCGCTGATGTGCGATTTTTCTGCGTCCGACTTGTTTTTTGGCCATTGGTGACTGTTATTGTGAATGACATACCATCCCTGTTTTTTATAAAAATAATTTACTTTTTTTTGAAAGCTTCGCGAACTTTACCGAACCGATTTTTGCCGTCAAAATGGCTCGATATGGATGTTTTAATAATTCGGTCAAAATTCAGTTTCGCCCCTTTATTTTGCTTGTTCCATATTTGAGAGAATTGGCAAAACACTCTTCTGGCCCTTGAGGGCGCGGGTCGCGATCGCGCGCGGAGGGGCAGAAGAACGCAAAGCGCGACTCGCCTGCCGGGGTTTTCTCCTTGTCCCTTATTCCTTCCTTAAGCATTGGTTTGCCCCGATCGTACAAATCCTAGCAATTCTCGCCGATCGCTTTCAATAAAATTTAACATTTACCCCCCTTAAAGGGCTGCTGCTTCTAAAAAAACGATTTCTGTTGAAATAAGTCTCGATAAAAGTAACCTGACTGAACGGGAGAGGGGAAGACCGCCGCTCAGTAACGTGATTGTATTGCCGGAGATAGAAAAATCTGTAGCGGGCTGTCGGCGATCGCGCGATTCGCGCGGGGTTGGAGAGACTGGACGTAGAGAGCTAATTTTCTAAATGCGCCATTCTATTTTCACTCTAGAGATTACGATGTAAGCGAAGCATCTCAAGACCATCGACTGTACCATGACCCAAACAGAGCAAATTCTCGGACAACTGCCCGGGGACGCCTTGGGAGGACTGCGGCGGGCAGACGGCCTCTGGCAAACCATCAAAGAAAACAGCGCGCCCGTACCAGTCGCCGTCGAACAGAGCCAGACGCCTTTGGGAGAAACAGACTGGGACGTACTCATCTGCGGCGGCACCTTGGGAATTTTTATCGGTGCAGCCCTGGCGGTGCGGGGATGGCGAGTGGCGTTAATCGAGCGGGGGATACTGCGGGGCAGGGAGCAGGAATGGAACGTATCGCGCAAAGAGCTGGCAGTATTTGAGGAGCTGGAGCTGCTGCAAACAGAGCAAGTAGAGCAAGCGATCGCCACCGAATACAACCCAGCCCGCATCAGCTTTTTCAACGGTCCCGAAATCTGGGTGAAAGACGTGCTCAACATCGGCGTCGATCCCGTCTATTTACTAGAAGCTCTCAAGTCGCGATTCCTGCAAGCCGGGGGCAAGCTATTTGAAAATACCGCCTTTGAAGGCGCTGTCATTCACCCGGATGGCGTTACGGTAGAAGCGGGCAGCGCTGGCAACTTCAAAACCCGATTGTTAATCGATGCAATGGGGCATTTCTCCCCGATCGTGCGGCAGGCGCGATCGGGAGAAAAACCCGACGGCATTTGTCTGGTGGTTGGCAGTTGCGCCCGAGGGTTTCCCCGCAACGACACGGGGGATTTGTTCGCCTCATTCACGCCAATTGAGCATCAGTGCCAGTATTTTTGGGAAGCATTCCCGGCGCGAGACGGGCGCACGACCTATTTATTTACCTACCTCGACGCCCGCAAAGAACGCTTCAGTTTAGAATTCCTGTTCGAGGAATACCTGCGCCTGCTGCCCGAATACCAAGGCATCGAACTGGAACAATTGCAATTTCAGCGATCGCTGTTTGGTTTCTTTCCCTCCTACCGCCACAGCCCGCTGCAACTGCCTTGGAATCGCGCGATCGCAGTCGGAGACAGCAGCGGCTGCCAATCCCCCCTGAGTTTTGGCGGATTCGGGGCGATGCTGCGCCACCTCAAGCGTCTCAGTGCCGGAATCGACGAAGCCCTGCAAACAGATGCCCTCAGCCAAAAAGCAATGTCTGCGCTGCAACCCTACCAGCCCAGTTTATCCGTCACTTGGCTGTTTCAAAAAGCGATGACGGTGGGCGTAGAGCAAAAAGCCGATCCCGAGCAAATCAACCGCCTGCTTTCTGCAGTGTTTCAGGTGATGGAAGAGTTGGGCGAACCCGTACTCAAGCCATTTCTTCAGGATGTCGTGCAGTTTCCCGCGCTCTCCCAAACCCTTTTGGGCACAGCGCTAGCGCATCCCGCCTTAGTGGCAAAGCTCGTCCCCCAGTTGGGGCTGGTAGCTTTGCTAGACTGGATGCGGCATTACATCAACCTCGGCGCTTACAGCACCCTGTCTGCGCTGCAGCCAGCCGCAGAACCGCTGGTGAAAGGGCTCTCGCCCGCACTGCAATATTATCTCCGCCGCTGGCTGGAGGCGTGGCGGTACGGTTCTGGAGGCGATTATGAGGGATAGCGCATTCGAGAAATCAGATCGGTAGGTGGCGGAAAGATATGAGCAAACAGCAATATAAATTAGCCAATTCCTTCGCGGTGTTGTTCGGAATGCTGCAAGATCGCCCTGTTTTTTTCGAGGACATTTTCCAGGGGGTTAATTTACCCAGCAAAATTACGGCTTTATTAATTTGTAGCTCTCTATTTTTTGGTATTTACGGAGGCATTATTGGAGCTTCACACAGTTGGCAGCAGGCAGTTTCCTCAGCGGTCAAACTTCCCGCTCTCTATCTCATTACCTTGTTTGTTTGTTTTCCAACTTTATATTTTTTTAGCATTTTTTTGGGTTCTAAAAAAAGTTTCGGACAGTATTTGACAATGCTGCTAGCAGCAGTTTCTATAATCGGTGCATTGCTTTTCAGTTTCGCCCCAGTCGCCCTGTTTTTTCAGATTACTACGAAAAACTATCAGTTTATTATTCTCTTGAATGTTGCCATCTTTGCCATTGCCAGCTTCACAGGAATTAAAATCCTTTATAAAGGAATGCAAGCCATAGCGGCACAAGATGCCGAAGGGCTGGAAACCCGCCAGAAGCTTTTGAAATTTTGGCTAATTCTCTATGCCTTTGTGGGCACTCAAATGGCGTGGACGCTCAGACCTTTCTTTGGCAGAGCCGGAACGGATTTCGTGCTGTTTCGCGCGATGGAAGGGAACTTCTATGTGAGCGTTTGGCTTTCGCTCAGGGAAATGTTGGGGCTGTATTGATACAGAATAAAACCAACTCCTACAGCTAAAATAGGGTGCGTTTTTTTCTTCTGGCAAATCTACTGGAAAGATAGAAAGGATATCGGAAAAACCCATGAAAAAACAGCAATATCAATTGACAAATTCGTTTGGAGTGTTGGTCGATTTGCTGCGCGATCGCGCCGCTTTTCTCGAAGAAGTCCGACAAAGCATCGGACTGAATCACAAGATTATCTCCCTGCTAATTGCGAGTTCTACTTTTTTCGCCATCTACGGTGCTATTATCGGGGCGTCAGACCGATCGCATACATTCCTGCAAGCTTTTTCCTCAGCGGTAAAACTGCCTGTTCTCTATTTAATGACGCTGGGAATTTGTTTTCCGACGTTGTATTTTTTCAGCATATTATTCGGTTCCCGCCGCAGCTTCAGCCAGTATTTCGCGCTGCTGATAGCGGCAGTAGCGGTGATTAGCGTTTTGCTGTTTGCGTTCGCGCCGGTGGTACTATTTTTCCTGATTACAGCGTATGACTACCAATTTTTTAAGTTGTTAAATGTGGCCATATTGGCCGTGACGGGGTTTTTTGGCATTAATCTATTTTATCAGGGAATGCAGTATATGGCGGAGCAAGAAAACGACGAAGGGCAAGCAACGCGAGGAAAAATTTTGAAATTGTGGTTGCTGCTGTACGCGATCGTGGGCTGTCAGTTGGGATGGACGCTGAGGCCGTTTTTCGGCGATCCGGGCGACAAAACATTTGTTTTATTTCGGGAGATGGAAGGGAATTTTTACCTGAATATTGTGGAGGCGATCGCGCATATTTTAGGGTTTAAGTAAGCAGGCGAATCGCGCGATCGCGCCGTTCCCAGTGAGGACTGCAGTCCTCATCGTTCGTAGTGAGGACTGCAGTCCTCATCAGCGAGAAGAAAGCGCTGGCATCGTTCGCTACGAACTGATGCGAGCGCACCCCGTTTCTCGGAAAAATCGGACTAGCAAGCGCCATCCAATGCCAGAACGACGTAGATCGTTTTCAGGATAATTCCCAGATCGTACCAGGGAGTCCAGACGCTTTGATAGCGCAAGTCGAGCTCGACGATCGCTTCAAAATCCGTTACTCTGGAACGACCGCTCACCTGCCATTCCCCTGTCAGTCCGGGTTTTACCTTCAAGCGCTGCCAGTGGCGATCGCTGTATTGCGCAACCTCATCCCGCGTCGGCGGGCGAGTGCCAACCAGACTCATTTCTCCCGCGAGCACGTTCCAAAACTGCGGCAGTTCGTCCAAACTGGTGCGGCGCAGGAAGCTTCCGACTTTTGTAATGCGCGGATCTTGCTTATTTTTAAAAATCAGTCCCTTTGCCTCGTTGGGAATCTGAGATTTTAAGGCATCAGCATTGACAACCATCGATCTGAATTTGCGAATTTTAAAACTTCGTCCGTGAAGTCCGAAACGCTCTTGGCTGTAGAAAATCGGGCCAGGACTGTCCAGTTTTATCGCGATCGCGATCGGCACGAAAACTAAAGCCAGTATCAACAGCCCGACTAAACTTCCCAAAATATCGATAAAGCGTTTAAACGTCGAGCAAGTCGAAGGGTGATGCATCTCTAATGATGATACAGCGTTCATGGAGTTCCTCTTAATAGTCGATTTTTTATCGCTGCTAATCAATAGGCGCTCCTCCCCTAATTTCTGCTTCCCTGGTTCTAACGGGGATGCGAGAAATCGGGCTCATCTAAACCCAGCACCGAGAAAAAGACGCTGCGGCAAAAGCGTCCGCACTCGCCCGCTACCCGCACGGCAGGTAGCACTCGCGTGGCTGGTTTTCGAGCGGTAGAAGTATCCTATCGGAACTCTATGAGCTTGCTTGCTTAAACGATTTGAATCAACGCAAATTTGACAGAAACTGCCAAGTTATGCTGGCAGGGAACTTTCTCCCTCAACCAATTTGAGCTGAAGTCAAGTTGCCTGCTGATTCAGGAGAGCGAAACGGCTGCTTTCCCTTACTGGAGTGCCGTTTTCCGAAGTTTTTCCTCAGCTATCCTCCCGCTCACAGAGGGGACGATATAGTTGAGGAAAGAGATTCGGAGGCGGCTTCCATCGGGTAGGCGGAAGAGAAAAACTTGCCTCGGCGGAATTGAAACAACGTCGGGGAAATTCCCCCGTAGTTGCTCCTCCGAGCTGCCATTCTTCCTCAACTAGCAGCCTGAGAAATAACTTCTTTCAATATTGGTGTATCACTTTTCGCTTGCCCAGATCATCTTTCCCGAGTCGTAAAATTTCAAGACAGCAAAGACTAGAGCTTGCTTTCAAAACTCTACCCGATAGAGAGAGTTTGATAACTTCGCTACAAAAACTCTACCTGGAGTGCGATTTCAGAGCTGAGGAATACAATGCCGTTCGCTTGTGTTGAGGCGCTGTTGAGTCAGATTCTTGCTGAAAGATAATAGTTAGGGTTTGTTTCAGTTGGGCAGGAGGGCGCTCGCCCGCAGGAGAGAAAGCAAAATGGTTTTGACCGGCAGCTACTCTATCTCAAGAGTGAAAGCAGCCAACTCTTGGGGTGGGCTGCTGTGGGAAAAGGGCGAAGAACTGCGGCAAAGCTAGACATTTACGCTCGTTAGCCAGGTAGGGCGATCGATCTGGAGTTGCGGCGTTTGGGGGCGCGAACTAGCTCGTGGGTTCATTCGTTTGTTCCTGCCGTTCTTTCTATAGCGGTTCTATTTGAGTCGTGAAATAGGTTTATATCAGGAGTGCGGTTTAGGAACTCGCCACCTGAGCGATCGCGGGCTCCTAAACCGCACTCGGATTTTCACCAATCCTGCAAGGGACGCTATATGGCTCTATAATCAGACTAATCCCTGCACAGGAGAATAGGCGAACATGGTAACGGCAACAGTGGTTTCTCAAACGTCACAGGTTTTTTCTCTAGAAGGCTGGATGCAAAACGCTCCTGACGGTACAGAATGGGTGAATGGGCAATTAGTCGAGAAAAATGGCATGTCACTCAAACACAGTCGGATTCAAGCAAAACTAACTACTGACTGGAGAACTTACAAGGATGCCAGCGGGCAAGCTGGAGAAGTTTATACCGATGTTCCCTGTCGCACCACCAAACAGGGGCGGCGTCCGGATGTTGCCTATCTGACGCCAGCGCTATTGGCACAGTTTGGAAACTGCGACGTGCTGCCTCAGAGTTTTCCCTTGAGTGCGGAAATTGTTTCGCCGACGGATTTGGCTGAAGAGGTGATTGCCAAAGCACAGGAATATTTGCAATCCGGCGGCGAGGAAGTCTGGCTCGTGTTTCCCGACAGTCGCTGGATTATTGTGGTAACTCAATCCTCTCGGCTCGTGTTTGTTTCCGGTGAAGTCGCCAGCACTCAGACGGTTTTGAATGGGTTTAGCGTAGCGGTTGATGAATTGTTGGGTTGAGGGAATGAAGAACGGAAAAGCAGAGAGCGATCGCACTCCCAAAGCCCGATCGCCTGTAACTTGCGCCCTTTTCCCCTCCGAGAAATTCAATCCACCTCGCCCAAATCCACCGCTAAATTCTCCACGTCTATCTCCCCAGAAATCAGGCGAGACAGCAGCAAATCGCGGCAGCGGCGGAGATTGTCGATTTGCGCCAGTAAGGTTTCAATTTGCTTGCAAAGCGGCCCCACATGCTCCACATAGCGGCGGTGAATTTTGGGGTCAGGGATGGCGATCGGCAACTGGCGAAAATTGCTTTGATACACTTCCTTGAACATCGCCCCTGACGAGAGACTAGATATTTTTTCGATATTCTCTTCCAACCAATAATAAAGGTAAAACGCCGAGAGCTGTTCCGTGGGAATGCAGGTAATAAAGCCCTGATTCGTACAGGCAGGGCGGGTATTGATTGCCACCACGCCGATCGTCGCCCGAGACGTCATCATCACTGAATAAGGGGGAAAGATGCGCGCCTTTGTCTTTTTCAGCCCCAACTGGGTAATTTTCCTGGGAGAGTCCGTGACAAACATCGTCCCTGCTGCCGTCAGATCCGAGGGAGTAAACCAAGTCACGTCCCCATTTTCCCAAAATTCTGGCCTTTTGGTGGAAGGAGTATCGCCGCTGACGGTTTCGATCACCTCGTCAATGCTCTTCACCTCCCAGCCTTCCGGAATCATTCCCGCTGGCGACTCCACCAGCTTGACGGGTTCTCCGCCGGGAAAGCGGAAGCGCACGAACCATTCGCGATAGATCGATCGCGTCATGGTTTCTAAAATCTGAATGCGCCGCTGGTTGTTGGCTATCAACTCGTCATACGCCGAGAGAATCGCGGCGATTTTGCGCTGGTTGGCGAGATTGGGGTATCTCAGGGGCAGAGATTTGAGTCCCGCTAGGCTGACATACGCCTGAACCACCCCTCCGACAATCCCGCGCAGGGCATTTTGAAAAGCGTGTCCTTTGACCCAATAGTAAAGATATTTGGGCCATAAAATCTCTGGATTGGGTCTTAAAATCGCCACGCTGCTGGACAGACCAAAACGCTCGTGAGGTTTGACTAAATAAGCCCGCCCGATCGTGCCGATAATGCTCAACACGACATCCCCACTAGATGGCTTGGTGAGGGCTTGCGACTGTTCCCGGAAGTATCGGTTAAAATCGGCTTCTGAGATGTAATCAATTCTCGTTAGATTCAGCCCGTCCTCTCTGAAATTTTTGGCGGTCAAGTACATCACGCCCTCTGAAAGCCGCTCCAGCTTGGCGTGGGTTCCATTTCCCACGGCACAGGCATCGCCGATGCGCTGTTCTGTCCACTGCGTAGACTTTTTCGGGGTAATTTTTGAAGACAAAGGATTCAGAATTAGTTGTGCCGACATAATTAAACAGCCCGTAGCTGCTGTGGTAGAGAAAACTTTTTCACCCGAGAATTTAGGGGTCTGTGCCAGAAAACTAGGGCGGACGGGTTTGAGAAACCCGGCCTCTGAAAGAAACCGGGTTCCTAGTAATGGATTATTTTACGGAGATTTTGCCCGTCCGACTCAGCGATTCGGAAATTTTTAAGATTTAATTATCCTTCGCTAAGTTTTGAGGCTGTCCAGCAGGAGCGAGACGTTTTCCGCAATCCGTTCGCCTAATTCCCGCGCTTCGGAGTTTAGCTTGACGAGTTCCTCATTCAATTCTTCCAACTGTTCGGCTAAGTCGAGGTCTTCTTCGGGTCGTCTAGCAAAGCCCACATAGCGTCCCGGGTTGAGGCTCCAATTTTGCTCGCCGATTTCGGCAATGGTAGCAACTTTGCACAGCCCTGCTACATCCCGATAGGTGTTGTCGGGGAATAGTTCCTGCCAGTCGGCTACGGTGCCGTTGGGTTGCAAGTAGATCGGCTGCGACATCAGCTCGGCGTCGATCGGCTGCTGCCGGTACATGCGCACGATATTGGCGAGAAATTGCAGTTGTTCTTCGCTGAATTCGCGGTGGGCGCGATCGCGCTTTTGGAAGATGTGCCTAGCGTCGATAAACAGCACTTTATCCCGGCGCGGAGTTTTGGCCTTGGCCCGATCCAAGAACCACAGGCTGCACGGGAGCCGCACCGTATAGAAAAAGTACGGCCCGACTGCTATCATCGCGTCTACCACCCCGCCTTCTATCATTTTGCGGCGGATTTCTTGCTCGGAGCCGAGCACGTCGCTGGCTGAGTTGGCCATGACGAAGCCCGCCCGCCCGTTTTCGTTGAGGGCGCTGTAGATGAGCTGAATCCAAATGTAGTTGGCATTGTCCATCCGAGGCATCCCGAAGGGGAAGCGGCGATCGCCTTTCAGCCGCTCTTTGTCCACTTTATCGACATTAAACGGCGGATTGGCCATTACGAAGTCGAACTTGCCGACGCTATTGTGGACGTCTTCGTAGTAGGTGTTGCTGTGGCGAATGTCGCCCCTCAACCCGTGAACCCCCAGGTTGAGGCGGCACAGGCGCACCGTCTCGGCGATTTTATCTTGTCCGTAGATGCTGATTTCGTTTTTCGGATTGGTTTTCCGGCGCTTCTCCACCAGGGTTGCGCTCTGCACGAACATCCCCCCCGATCCGCAGGCGGGATCGAACAGGCGTCCGTGAAACGGTTCGATGATCTCGACGATCAGCTTCACTAGGGATGTCGGGGTGTAGAACTCTCCCCCTTTCTGTCCCTCGCTCATGGCGAAGTTGCCGAGGAAATACTCGTAAATTTTACCGAAGGCGTCCCCTTCGATATCCATCCCGATCGCCTTGATGTTCTTGAGCAACGCCCGCAGGATGTCGTTGTCGATGCGGTGGTAGTTCTTCGGCAGAACGTCCTTGAGGTCTTCGTTTGCCGCTTCGATCTCGATCATCGCCTCGTCGATCGCCTTGCCGACGTTCGCTCCTTTCGGCAGTTGCATCAGGTGGGAGTATCGGGCACTGGGCGGCAAGTTCAGGATGCCGCCTACTGGCTTGATTTGATTGTCCGCAGTGTGGCGCTGTATGAGTTGGATGGATCGCGTTGACACCTTGTGATCGGCGTACCGCAAAAAAATCAGCCCCAACACCGGCAGCGAGTATTCTGACGGTTTCAGCTTGGAATTGGCTCTTAGCTCGTCAGCCGCCGCCCACAGGCGCTTTTCTATCTCAGTGTACTTAGCTGGCATTCTCGATTCACGCTTCTTATTATTTGATTTTACTCCCAGATGGCGCGATTGTAAATTTTAGATTTCAGATTTTAGATTTTCTCAAGGGTTGCACTTCCCTAAAGTTCGGAAATTAATGATTTTTACCCGCGTGCCCTTTTATCACAAATTATAATTAATCAACCTAATTTTATTTTATTTTTGGATTAATTGGCGCGCCTCGGCTGTAGGGGGGAGGGGGAAGGGGGGGAGCAGGAGAGCGGGAGAGCGGGAGACGGGGGGGAGGGGGAGAGTTCTAGAGCGGGAGAGCACAACACGGTAAGACACGCGGATGCGCGGATGTGTATGCGAATTCATCCGTGCATCGGTGTCATCGGTGTGGGGCTTGCTGGGAGAAGATTGACGGTGCTTTTAGCCCCGCTTACAAGCGTGCAGATTCAATACCATTTCCCTCGCTTTCATTTCTATTGACACGGAATTAGAAGTGTGGTAATCGCTGCAGCGCTTGCGGGAAAATTGACTTTCCAGCCCCTACCCCGGCGCTGGAAAGCCCCTTCCTATGCGAACAGCCAGAAGGATTGGCCATTGGCTTGCGCAGCGGTCAACCGCAGGGACGTGCGGCTGAGGCGATCGCGAAAAATCAAGATTTCATCGCCTCAGCGGTTGACTTTCTATCAAAAATATGGAAAAATACTCAAAATAAGTTAAACTGAGTAGAGAAGCACTGAATCAATCGGGGTGGGTGCCTGCGCTCGGTTGCGGGGACTGAAAAATCAGTGTTTTTACGGTTGATTTATTAAAGAGTCTCAAATAGACTTCCGATCGCAAGCGATCGGGGAATAAGGCTGTTATGGTTGAGCCAGCAGTTGGCTTGCATCTACCACAAAGACCATTACTAGATCAATAGGAAATTGCAAGCTAATGTCTGAAGAGTTACAGAAAATGGCGGCAGAAATTCTGCCGGAAACCGACAGCAGCGATACTGAGTTTGAGCAGCCAGCTAGAGGCGATTCCCTAGGCTGCTGCGAAACACGCGATCGAGAGTCGATCTCGCCATCCCCAACTCAGCCGCAAGGGGCGCAGGAGCCAGACGGGGCAGAGATGAAAGCGCTCGCGAAAGCTTTTGCAGTCAATCTCGCGTGGACGATGGCGGGGCTGTTCGACAAAAAATAAATCTCCGTTCTCCACACGACAGGCAGCAGGAGCGATCGCACTTCCCAGGAGATGCGATCGCTCCTGTTGCTCCCCAAAACAACTTACTGAAAAATCCTAAAAAAGTTAAATAGCGTAAAAATCCCCCCAACCGGCGTCAATACCGACCCCAACGTATCCGTGACTTGCGCCAAACCCGATCGCCGGACGACGACTACATCATTCGCGCGCAGCGTCGGATTATTTTCCTCGCTAATTCCCTTGTCAAAATCAATATCCACATCTCGTTTAGAAACCGTCCCATTCGCATTGAGACGAATCAACTCCACCGAGCCCTTGCGAGCGCGATTGTTAAATCCGCCAGCAGCCAGCAGCGCTTGATTCAAAGGCGTATTGGGGGGCAGCTTCACCGCTCCCGGTCGGGTCACTTCTCCCACGACATTCACCGTCATTTCACCCGGTGAAAAACTCGCAGCCGCCAGTTCCGTTGCTTCTTCTGGATTGAGAGCAGTTGCCGTAGGAATCAAGATAGTATCTCCGGGTTGTAAAATCGCATCTTGGCGCAAGTCGCCCCCTTGCAAAAGCTGCCAGAGATCGACATCGATCGTTTTTTCCGAGCCATCTCGGGTGAGGCGGCGTACTTGAATTTGCCGAATATTCGCCAATTGCGTAATGCCGCCGGCTTGTTGAATCGCTCGCGTCACGGTAGGCAGTTCTCCCGGTTTATCGGCTTTCACTGTGTGAGAACCGGGACGATTCACCTCCCCGACAACGGCAATATTTAAAGGTTGCGTGAGGTCAGCCGCTAAATTTGTCGCCGCTAATTGCGTTCCTTCTGCGACATTAAAACGGGTGGCAGTCGGAATAAGAATCGTATCTCCTTGTTGCAGGATAATATCTTGCTGCAAGTCGCCCGCATTCAAGAGCTGCCAGAGGTCTGCGGCGATTAACTGTTCCGAACCGGATTGCGTCGGTCGGCGGATGATAACGCGACGAATGTCCGCAGATTGCGTCAGCCCGCCCGCCTGTTTAATCGCTCTCGTCACCGTCGGGCGCTCGCCGGCATCACTAACCGTTACGGTATAGGCACCGGGTTTGGCAACTTCCCCGACAACGGCAATATTGAGGGGTTGGCTTTTCGGAGCAGAAAAACTGGCAGAGGCTAAAGCAGGCGCTTCGGCTAAATTAGGAGCGGCTGACGTTTGAATAAAGATAGTGTCTCCATCCTGCAAGGTTAAATCTTGTCGCAAATCGCCCCCCTGCAACAGCGCCCAAAGGTCAATTCCGATAATTTGATCGGCAGCGCCTAATTGCGGGCGGCGCACCAGCACTTGACGCAGGTTTGCTGTTTGCGAAATTCCCCCAGCCAGTTGCAGCGCTTGAGTCACTGTCGGGAATTGAATGCCGCCTTTACCATCTACGCCTGCCGTCAGGGGAATCGTGTAGGAACCGGGGCGATTGACTTCTCCGGCGATCGCAACTTTTAGGGGGCGGGGCGCAACCAGACTGACGGTAGAAATCGGTTCTTTGATTAACCGGGAATATCGCGCAGAAATAACCCGGCTCGCTTCTTCTAACGTCATGCCCTTGACAGCAACATTGCCAATCAGGGGCAAATTCACAGAGCCATTCACTAAGATTTGATATTCGCCGCTGTATTCGGGAACGTTGATAATATCGAGACGGACGCGATCGCCCGCTCCTAGCGTGTAATCAGCCTCCTGCGCTTCCAGCACAGAAATCGTCGGTTTGAGATTGAACCCCGGCGGCGGCGCAGACGCCTGATTGAAACCCCCCGGAGGCGGAGGCACCGGAATGCTAGTCGGCGAGAATTGCTCCGGCGGTGCAGCCGGCGGGTTTTGCGGACGATTTGCGATCGCTCCCGGCTGCAGCGGCGGCAATTTCCCCACCCTCACCAAAGCCTGATGCAGAAACGCCGCCACCTCCGCCCGCGTCGCTTCCCGATTGGGATTGAATGCGCGAACATTCGGATAGTTCACCACCAAGCGACTTTCCACCGCCGCCGCCACACTATTTCGGGCATAAGCCGGAATGCTGGCAGCATCTTCAAAATAATTTTCTAAACCCGCTGGATTCACCGCAGTCGCTTGCAGGTTCAATCCCTGCACCAAAGCTACCAACACCTCCACGCGAGAAATATTTTTATTGGGATTAAAATTATTATTCGCATCCCCGCCCAGAAACCCCATCTGATAGGCAGCTTGAATCGCATTGTAAGCCCAGTAATCCCTCGGCACGTCCGCAAATTGAGCCGCATTGCGAATCGGATTTTTCTGAAAAATTTGAGCCACAAGCGTCGCAAACTGGGCGCGGTTCATCGGAGCATCCGGGCGAAAATTGCCATCCGAAAACCCTTGCAAAATCCCCAACGATACCAGCGGCTCGATAAAAGCTCGCGCCCAGTGCCCCTGCACGTCAGCGAGACGCTGCCCTAACGACGGCAATTGCTGCGCTACAATCGCATTCTCTTCCCGCGTCGCAGCCGAAGCGCCCACGACAAAGCGACTGACATCGACTCCAGAACTTGGGGGAGCGACACTCGAATAAGCGCTAGCCTTGATGCCAAAATCCTGAACAATCAGAACAGCTAAAGTAGATAGGGCAGCAATCCGGACACGCATAAGAATAGCCAGAATGGTGAAAGCTCAGTGGACAGGTGCTCTCCACCAATACAGACTTTTTACCCGCCATCCGGATCGTTTCTAGCAGGCACTTGACGCGCCCCCATTCGTAGTAGGCGCTTTAGCGCCTTTCTTCAGCTTCTTCGTTCGTAGTAGGCGCTTTAGCGACGTAAAACCCTCGCATTTTGTGCCAATTCCATGTGACACAAATTCCCGCAACACCTTGACAAAGTTGCTGCTATTGCGCTACTCTAAATACAATAGAAAAGGTGCGCGCATATAACCCCTCCCCTCAAACCCACTCCGCGCCCTCTGCGCCTCTGCGGTTTTCCAAAAGATGCAACGGGTGCAAAAATTCCAAATTGACGTAAGTTGCCGCGCCGCTATCTCCAGCCAAAACGCGGAACGGTTGCCCCGGCTCTCCCAAACAATCAACTACCAAACAAGCTCCAGTAAAATCTTGATTTTGCGTGTAGCCGTTGACAGTGACAATGGTTTTCAAGCCGGCTGAGAGCGCCGCTTGCAAGCCGTGATGGGAATCTTCAAAAACCAGACATTCCTCCGGCGCTAACCCCATTTTTTCCAAAACGTAGAGATAGATATCCGGGGCGGGTTTCTTGGCGGGAACGATATCGCCCGCAGCAATAATTTCAAACCAGGCAGGATCGATACTTTGCTCTAAAAGCGCTGTAACATTGGGCAGAGCGCTCGTAGTTGCGATCGCAAGTCGCAGGTTATTCGCTCGCGCTTCTTCGAGCAGGCGCTTCACCCCCGGGCGCAGGGGAATCGCCCCAGTTGCCAGCAATTGCCCGTAGTGTTTCGTTTTGATGGCGTGCAAATTGGCGAGAAATTTATCCCAAGCGTCAGGCGGCTGAAAATCAGGCAGGTATTGATTCAAGTAAAAGCGAATCCGCTCTTTCCCCCCGGCAATGGCGAGAAGTTCCCCGTAGAGGGAATCTTCCCAATTCCAATTTAATCCCGCTTCCGCAAAAGCGCGGTTAAAGGCGATGCGGTGCCCGTCTCGCTCCGTATCGGCGAGGGTTCCATCCACGTCAAAGATTAAAGCTTGCAGTTGCGCCATCGTTGTTTATTTTG
Source organism: uncultured bacterium (assembly GCA_964405435.1). Lineage (GTDB taxonomy): Bacteria > Cyanobacteriota > Cyanobacteriia > Cyanobacteriales > Oscillatoriaceae > DVEG01. The sequence continues at coordinate 7,937 of CAYOOD010000098.1, read as the reverse complement.
GGTTAGCGTATGAAGTAGCTAGACATAAATAAAGCGAAGGGTAAGAAACCCGGCTTCTCCAAGAAGCCGGGTTTCTGGCTCCCGTCTCCTTACGTTTATTTACGCCCACTTACTTAGAACTTACAGTATTTTGCGCGTACTTACAAGCAGGAAAATCGCAGGGGCGAAGAGTTCCCCCGCCCGCACCTATTATTTTTTCACAGGCAAATTTCTCGTCGGCACTTCCCGCCCCTGATAAAACTGCCTTTCCAACTTGCCCAAAAACAGCCACCCCCCCAAACCAGCGAGTACAAACAGCGTTAAGACAACAGGATTTACAACAGCGAGGGGCGCAATTGCCAAAGCGATCGCAGCGACAACCGCGCACCCCATCCGAATGCGCCGAATATTGGCAAGCGCCGCCGAACAACTCGAACAATTGACAGTGTGGGAGTGATAGCGATCGAGTAATTTTTCCTTGGGCAGCGCAGGCGGCAAAGTTTCCCCCGGAAACGGCTCGAAACCGTACTGGTTTGCCCAAGTTCGCAACTCGAACACGAACAAATCTGCTTTCGTTGGCAGGTAATAAGTTTTGGAAAAGTTCGCGCCGCTGCCCGATTGTTCGAGATAGCGTTCTTGAAAGTGCAAGAAAATCTGGTCATCTTCTAAAATCGAGTTTTGCCCCAAGTGAGAGTACCAGCGCGGCGTCAGTTTGATGAAAAAGGCGGGCATTTTAGAAGCAAACTTGAAGGGAAAGCGGGCAAACAGCCGGCACTCTCCTTTGCGAGTTGGCGTCGCGTAAACAGCGGTTACAGTTCTGCCAAATTGCTTCGATGTCAAATCGTGCCACATCAAACAAGGGGCGATAAATGTGGTATCTTGCTGTCCCAATGTCCCCCGTCTCGGGCCAGATTTCCACTGTCCTTTAAAGCCCTGCCTGTCAGATTCGAGGATTTCCAATTCTACCGGGCTGGCATAGCCGCGATTCCCTACCGAGCCGTGATGGGTGTAGGGAACGTGACTGGCATCGATGACATTTTCCAACAATGTCAGGGCGTCGTAAGGCAAATCTCGAAACGTATTCAGGCACACCCATTCTTCGGGAGTTTCTTCTAGGGGTTCAATGATGGGAACGGGTGTTTTATCTGCATTTTCTGGGGTGCCGGGATACACGAAAAGCAGCCCTTGCCGCACCGCTGTCGGCAGTGACGGCACGCAAGCTCGCTGGGAGGTTTCAGCTTTTCCGCCTTCGGGTTGCTGGGGGATAACTTCGCAGTTGCCCGCTCCTGAAAACGCCCAACCGTGATAGGGGCATTCTAACAATCCGCTTTCATTAATTCTGCCTTCGGAGAGCAGGGCGAGACGGTGGGGGCATTTGTCCTCAAAAACCCGCCAGCGATCGCCTGTTTTATCCCACCAGATGACGATATTTCTGCCCAGGAGCGCGAACGGGGTAGGTTTCGACTTGTCCAAATCTTCGACGTAATGCACGGGATACCACGCTTCCTTGCAGTCGAAGCGATCGCGATCGCTTCCGCCGGCGGGCAGGAATTCCGGCGTTTCCCCTAGATTCGCGGAAGGCACCTCAACAGCCATTTGACTCGCGTTCATGTTGTTTCTTGTTATTTGAGGGTAACGGGTTGGTTGGTGAAGTATCTTCCGCTCGAACTATAGCAACTTTTTCCGCAATTGCAAAGCCCCGCGAGCCGCCGGAGGTTTAAACCCCCGCCTCATAGCCTAAGTCGGTTTTAAACCGACTGAAAATGCTCGGGGATATTTTTTCAGTCCTCTGAAGAAGACTGTAGGGGCGCTTCGCGAAGCGCCCCTACAGCCGTGGGTTTAAAGCCACGGCGGGGTAGAACTAAGACGCCGGCAGCAGACGCGCCACCGCTACGCGAAAACCGCAGGAAGCGCTCCTGCGGTTTGCAGCGTCCCAGCCCCGGTAAGCACTGCGGCAATAGACCGCATAGCTGCTCCAGGAACCTCCACGCAGCACGCGCTCATCATTTTCATTACTTTCCCAAGAGCTCCCGTCAAAGGGGGCACCGTTATAGTTATCGTGCCAGCCATCTTGACACCACTCCCAGACATTTCCGTGCATGTCGTACAAGCCAAAGGCATTAGGCGGAAAACAGCCTACTGGCGTTGTTTTCTCACGATTCGTTCCTGTTGGGGCATTTGCATAGGGATAATCCCCGTTATAGTTAGCCAAATCAGGCGTAATCGTTTCCCCGAAGTAAAACGGCGTCGTCGTTCCCGCGCGACAGGCATATTCCCACTCCGCCTCGCTGGGCAGTCTGAAAGCCCATCCGGTTTTTTTGCTCAGTCGCGCGCAAAATTCCAGCGCTTCATCCCAAGATACGCCCTCCACCGGCAGAGTGTCTCCTTTAAATCGAGACGGTTCGGGTTCCAGCGACATTTTGACTTGGGGCAGAGCAGCAACTACACGCCACTGCGCCTGCGTCACGGGATACTTTCCCATAAAGAAAGGTGCGATACTGACGCGGTGCTGTGGACTTTCCAGGTTAAAGCGATTTGGCTCGCTCTTCGACGATCCCATCAAGAAGGTTCCACCCGGTATCGACACCATTTCCAGAATCACCCCGCCTCCCAAATCTTCGCCAAAAAATTCGGCTTGGCGGCGCTGGCGGTTGCTTTCCTTCCCCCGCGCATTCACTGTCACCACCTCAAACTCAAACGCTGACAGCGGCTTGGTAGCTAGGGGTTCGGGAATTAATTTTGTTTTAGAATCTGAACAAGATATCCCCACCTCCCACCATTTCCGCACGCTATTAGGGCGATTTTCTCTCTGCAGCACCAACGCCGCCGCCGCCAAACTCCGCCACGGTTTCGCCAAACCCTCCGGTTTCCAGCTATCACCCATCAGCACCCGAGAGAAAGAAGGTTCCGGCAGCGTACCCGTCACCATTTCGCACAGCATCATCCCCAATTCAAAAATATCGCTTTCCGCTCCCACCGCCTGCATAGCGATAATTTCCGGTGCCGCATACGCCTCTGTAAACGAGCGCGTGCTGCGAGAGCGACTCGTCGTTGCTGCCTGCTTCGCCGCTCCAAAATCCACCAGCACTACTTTCCCCTCTGCCGTCAGCAAAACATTCTCCGGCTTGATATCGAGGTGATATATTCCTGCCGCGTGTACCGCTTCCAGCGCCGCCACCAACTGCCCCACAATCTTCTCTACCCGTGCCGGCGGCAATTTCTTAACCGGTTGCGCCTCTAATTCCTGCCGCAGCGTTTTCCCCGCCACCACCTCCATCACCAGATAAGCCGTTTCCCGCTCCTCAAACAAATCCCGCACCCGCACGACATTCTCGTGTCTGAGCTTCGCCAAAATCCGCCCTTCTTTGAGAAACCGCTCCTTGCCGCTGCGGTACTTTTCCTCGTCAGTCTTGGGAACAATCAACCCACCCGTACTGCCATTGCGCAGGGCGTATTCTTGGGGATAAAATTCCTTAATCGCGACAACCTCTTCCAAGAGCGTGTGGTGAGCGCGGTAAGTAATGCCAAAACCGCCCCGCCCCAACGCATACTCGATTTGATAGGTATCGGAGCGCAACCGCTTTCCCGGCTCCAGCACGTCTCGCATCAGCGACGGCAGGTGTACCCCGCAATTCGGGCAAATTTCTGCATTCAGGTGAATGCCGTCTTTGTGGCAGTGCAGGCAGCGCATATTTTATAGATATCGGTTTCAACGCGGCAACACCGATTTTACCCCGTTTCGCCCCTTTTGAGAATCCCGCACCCCTGCCGATAGGGGCGGGCACGGGGGCACCGCTATTTTTCCCTATCGTTTAGGGCTGTAGGGGCGACAGCATTCGCGCAAATAATCTCCCGGTTAACAGACAATCCCCATACGCGAATGCTTCGCCCTCCCACAACGACAAACTGAAAATTACCCTCAACCTATTTCCCCTCTTGTTTAGGGCTGTAGGGGCTGTAGGGGCGATAGCATTCGCGCGAATAATCTCTCGGTTAACAGACAATCCCCATACGCGAATGCTTCGCCCTGCCACAACGAACAATCCTAAATTATCTCCTCAACCTATATTCCTCTCTCGTTTAGGGCTGTAGGGGCGATAGCATTCGCGCAAATAATCTCCCGGTTAACAGACAATCCCCATACGCGAATGCTTCGCCCGCCACAACGACAAACTGAAAATTACCCTCAATCTATTTCCCCCTCTCATTTAGGGCTGTAGGGGCGATAGCATTCGCGCCAATAATCTTGATAGCTCACAGACAATCACCCTACGCGAATGCTTCGCCCGCCACAACGACAAACTGAAAATTACCCTCAATCTATTTCCCCCTCTCATTTAGGGCTGTAGGGGCGATAGCATTCGCGCCAATAATCTTGATAGCTCACAGACAATCACCCTACGCGAATGCTTCGCCCGCCACAACGAACAATCTTAAATTATCTCCTAAAATCACAATCTCATCCATTCGCGGTGACAGGGCGAAGCATTCGCGAATAAACCTTTACGCCATCCCGCTAGATTCTTCGCGCGAATGCTATCGCCCCTACATCCCCTACACCCCCTACACTTTACAATCTCCCACAAACCGATAAGGCTGCCAACAAAACCGCCCCCCTGCCCGCATTACCGCGTCGCATTAGAAATCGTCTTGCCCAGCCCCTTCAAAGTCTGCTTGAAATGTTCCGCCCGACTGCGGAAATCATCCCCTTTCCCCAAATCAAACGCCATCCCCTTCCTGCCTTCCAAAAATTTCAGGTAAACTTGAGATTTCGCCTTCTCCAGACGCCCCACTAAATAAAACTGCTCCACCCCGATGCGGCGAAATGCCTGCACGACTTCCTCGATACTCTTCACTTCCTTATCGGGAATGTGGGGCGGTGCATCCGTTATCAAAACAATGACTTTCTGCCCTTCCGCTGCAAAAGGCTGGCGCAAGGCTAACATCAGCGCATCCAGCGAACTTTCCGGCTCGTCGCCGCCGCCGTCTGCTTTTAATTTCGCCACTTCCCGGCGAAAAATAGCCGGTTCGCGAGTAAAAATTTCTCCGTCAAAAGAAAGGGCGCGGTGTTCTTCGTCAATCAACCTATCCCGAAACTCAATTAATCCGACGCGAACCCGCACCCCCTCCGATTTAATCGTATCGACAAACTCCACAATCGCATCGCGAATCGCGTCAATCTCGCCCCCCATACTGCCCGTGCAGTCGAGTACAAACATGATGTCGGCTTGGCGCTTGGCTTCGAGAGCTTGTACTTTCGTTCGCAGAGCCTCCGCCAAATTCCCCGCTGCCACCGTCGGCGCGGTAAATGCCGTGCCGCACTCGCCGCAAAACTTCGCTCCTTCAGGATTGGATGCGCCGCAATGGCTGCAAATTTTCATGGCTCGTTCTCTCCTGAGAAAAAATTATACCTGTAAAAAACCTAACTTTTCAACCCCCTTCCCGGCAAGGGAAGGGGCAAAAGTTACGCCTCTCCCAAAAAGGCAACCCGCAAAAATACGTCCCCCACCTTCAAGGCATCGCTGTGGTAAATTTCTACGGGAGAATCCCCCAGAACTTTACCGCGCAGCAATGTGCCATTTTTACTGCCGGCATCCCGCACGAAATAGCGATCGCCTTTGCGAGTAAATTCTAAATGGCGTCGGCTGATACTCTCATCTGCCCCAGCGATATCGGTTCGCCCGACAATTAACGCGCCTCCTTCTTCCACATTCACGAGCGATCGCGCGCCTTTATTGCTGCCCGATTCCACAATCAATAACGGATACCTGAGCACCACTCCTTTGCCAACTTCCCGCCCTTCAGGAATTCCCCCCAGTGCGGAAATAATTTCACCAATTGAATGATATCGCTCGTCGGGATTAATTTTCACCATGCGCGACAGCACGGCAGCGGCATCCCGATAAAACTCGCAGCGAAAATCCCCCAACTCAATCCCATCTGTCGGTGGGGGAGATTGCGTGAGGTACTCAATAAAATTATCCGGTTTCCACCAGCCCTTGCGCGTCCAAAAATGCTCCCCCATCGCCAATTCATAAAAAACGTGCCCCAGGGAATAAATATCTGCCCGCGCGTCAATATTTTTTGCGCCCGCTACCCATATTTCCGGTGCCATATAAGGATCGGTGCCGATAATTTCGCCGTCAGCCGTCAAGCCCTTGCTTTTGAATTTGGAAACGCCAAAATCAATTATCTTGACATTTCCCTCGGCATCAACTAAAATATTAGCAGGCTTCAAGTCGCGGTGAATGATATTGCAGCGGTGGGCGTCGGAAACCCCAGCGAGAATTTGCTGAAATATCTTCTGTTTTTGCGCGTTCGTGAGGGAACGGGTGGCGAGGAGTTTGTCGAGAGATTGTCCCGTACAATACTCAAATAAAATTAGAAATGTATAATCATCCCACTGGCGCAATCCGATGACGGGAATGATATATTTCGAGGGAATAGAAACTCCTGCTTCCAGGCGCACCCGCTCCAGCATCACGCTTCCGGGTTTGAGCCCCTGAATGACTTTGAGAACGTAAATTTGCTTGCTGGCACAGTCGGCAACTTTCCAAACCGAACCGAAAGCCCCCGTGCCCAAAAGTTCCAGCAGTTGAATTTCTTTAATTTTGCCAATATTAACGGGTACGCGCCCCTTAACCATAAGCTGTAACGTGGGAACAGACATGGTTTATTTCTCCGATTTCGCGATCGCTTGTTTTAGCGTATCAAGATTCTGAATGACGGTATCGCCTGACTGCACCAGGGTATCGGCGATTTTCCTGCCCGAATGCCGCCACAAAATCAGGGTTTGATTGTCGGTTTCTCCCGCTTCCCGCGCGGCGCGAATCAGCCGAGATGCGATCGCATCCAAATCATCCCCCTCAAGCAGTGCCGCGATTTCTGCGCAAGAGAGAGAGCCGCTAATGCCGTCACTGCACAGCAGCAGCAAGTCTCCCGATGCGATCGCAATTTGATGCACCGGCAATTCTGGCGGCAGTTGCGCGCAGCCGAGGTAAAATTCTAATTGATTGCGACCGAAGTGATAGCGAGCCATTTCCGGCGTAATTAAGTGCGATCGCAGCAGCGCGCCGGTTAGGGTGTGATCTTCGGTAATTTGCGCCAGCTCCCCGCTCCTCGCCTGATAGTGAAACAAGGGGCTGTCTCCCAAATTCGCCACTACCGCCACACTTTCGAGAATCGCTGCCACAACAACCGTCGTGCCCGCCTTTCCCCAGCGGTTATTTTCCACCATCCGCTTGACAAAAACGTTTGTTTGTGCTATTGCCTCGCGAAAAGCGATCGCGATCGTAGCGACGTCAGGGGGTGGCGCGGGTTGCAACTGATTGAGGGAGGGTTCGACAGCGAGCTGCTCGAACAAGGATAAACTCAGCTTGCGCAGGGCTTCGCGGCTGACATCTTCACCGCGCGCCCCGCCGCCCATACCGTCTGCGATCGCGAGTACGGGCACGGGGGAGAAAGAAAAAGGGGGTGCGGGTGCGGGTGCGATCGTAAAAATGAGAAAACTGTCTTCATTATTTTCCCGCTGATTGATTTCGCTGCGAACCGCGTAAAGAGGCGGCGTCTGCCGAGCACCTGCGCTAGAGACGAACTGAGGGGACATGAGCAATTTTCCTCTTTTCTCTGTTGTGAATAGCTTGCTACAGGTGTAACAGAAAAAAAAGTAAGTGCGATCGTAATAAATTCCCTCACCTTTCCTATGGGTGTAGGGGTGTAGGGGCGAAGCATTCGCGCGACCATGTGGCGGGTAACCCGATATCTTCATTCGCTTTCTTCTTCGCCCTGCCTCACCAACCAACCTGAATGCTTCGCCCTGCCTCACCAACAAAGACGCGAATCTTTTTAAACCTCAAAACAGAGAAGCGCCTTCTTTTCTAAAAAAGAAGGCGCTTCTCTTTGAAATATTACCCTGGCACTGAGCTATTTTCCCAGGCAGTGACCCGCCAAGTATCTTC
>CAYOOD010000097.1:0-29490 GCA_964405435.1 uncultured bacterium | reverse complement strand
GGGGGAGAGGGGGAGAGGGGGAGAGGGGGGGAGGGGGGGAGTATCTGAGATCGGGGGAAACTTCTATCTGCGAGAGCTGAGCGCCAAAGACAATACATTCGAGCAGGGAATTGCTCGCGAGGCGATTGGCACCGTGTACGCCCGTGCTGGCGGTTTCTCCGACGGCGTACAAGCCGGGGATGGAGGTGCAGTTGCTCAGGTCGGTTAAAATGCCGCCCATCCAGTAGTGCGCGGCGGGCGCGACTGGCACGGGTTGCGAGAAAACGTCAATGCCCCACTGCTGGCAAACCTGGATGATGTTGGGGAAGCGGTAGCGAATCCGCTCTTCTGGAATCGATCGCAAGTCCAACCAGACGTTCGCGTCTGCCGGATCGACGCCGAGGTGCTGAAAATGGCTGAAGATGGCGCGGCTGACAACATCTCTCGGGGCGAGTTCGCCGGCGGGGTGGTAGTCAAACGCGAATCGATAGCCGCGATCGTCCACCAAGTGCGCGCCTTCTCCGCGCACGGCTTCGCTGATGAGGAAGTGGGGAGCGCCCCGTTTGGTTAGGGCGGTGGGGTGAAACTGGACGAATTCCAAGTCGCGCAGCACGGCACCGGCGCGCCAAGCGATCGCGACGCCATCGCCGGTACTGACTGCTGGATTGGTCGTTTGCGCGAACACCTGGCCGCCTCCGCCAGTGGCCAATACCACGGCCCCGGCCCTCGCCCAGGCGATCCGACCCTGATACATCAAGCAGATTCCCTGACAGCGATTGTTTTGGGAATCTATCCAAAGGTTGAGGGCAAAGGCTTGTTGGATGACACAGATGTTTTTGCGGCGGGTGACTTGCGCGGCGAGGGTACTGACAACGGCTCGACCGGTGGTATCGGCAGCGTGGAGAACGCGACGCCGCGAGTGGGCTGCTTCCAGCGTCAGGGCGAGGTCGTCTCCTTTGCGATCGAAGGCAACCCCGAGTTTGACGAGGGATTCGACGCATTGAGGGGCTTGCTGGGCGAGAAATTCCACGGCTTGGCGATCGCACAGACCGGCACCGGCTTTGAGGGTGTCTTCAACGTGGAGCGTGGGGGAATCTTCGGGGGCGATCGCCGCCGCGATGCCGCCCTGCGCCCAATCGCTCGCCGACTGGGGCAGGATATCTTTTGTAATCAAGCCGACCTGCAAGTGGTCTGGGATGCAGAGTGCCGCATACAAGCCGGCAGCTCCGGTGCCCACCACGAGAACGTCAAAATAGCGCGGCAGGTTGACTGGCTGTGAGGATTCGGGATTTGAAGCAGTTACCAATTAAAAATCGCCCTCTGTTAAGTAGTGATGAGTGCTGAGTGCTGAGTGCTGAGTGGGGAGTGGGGAGTGGGGAGTAAAGAGTGGGGAGTGTGGAGTGAAGAGTAAATAGTAGGGAGTGTGGAGTGGAGAGTAAATAGTAGGGAGTGTTCCAAAATATTTTTCAACTCACTTTTTTACTCTCACTTTCTCCTCTTACTCAGCACTCAGCACTCAGCACTTTCCACTCCACACTCCACACTCCTCACTCCTCACTTTTTAGTAGTAGCCGTTGTTAATCCGGTCGTCGCCTTCCACCAAGGCTGATTCGATCTCGGTGACGGTGAAGTTGTCGAGGTTGGCTTGCAGGACTTCTTTTTGGCGATCGCTCAGACCGGCAATGCTGAGAACGTCCTCTACTTTTTCGTAGGGAGCATTTTCAACGATCTTGCCTGCCAAAGTGGGGTACAGACCGGGATACTGGCGAAATGCCCGCACGTTGGTGTTGTTCAGGTCGATTTTGTCGCCGATCTGAATTTTCTTGTCGTCTACCCGATTGCGCAGCGGAGCCTCCACCGCCAAAATCGCCTGGAAGGGCGAGGTGACGCTGGTGAAATCGGCAGCGATCGCCTTCTGGGTCGTGCCCAACCATCCCAAGCAGCCCACCACGAGTGCCATAACTGCAAACATGCGAAACAATCGTCTCATAATCTATTGCCTCTCTCGCTCATACACAGCATTAATATTAAAGAGCTTACCATTCCTTTACATATACGCAGCCTATCGGCGCGCGCAACCTCAGCGTTTGGCCCGCAAAAACGCCTTGAGGTTGGCAAACGTGCTGGCATAGGTAACGGTGGGCATGTCGTAGCCTTTGAGATGGACGGTGTATTGCTCGAACAGCCTTTGACTGAGTGCCAAAGGGGCGAGAGGTTGGTAAGTCGTTTCCCCCAGGGCAATGTCCGCGCCAATTTCTTTCGTGCAAGATTCCAGGCGAAAGGCGGCATTGACGGTATCGCCCAGAGCGGTATAATCGGGGCGGTCGCGGCTGCCCGTATCGCCGACCATTGCATATCCCGTATTCACCCCCGCCCCGATGCGCATTCTAAAGGGCAGGGGATAGCGATCGCTCAATTCTTCGGTCAGTTGGTACAGGTCATCGAGGGCCTGCAAAATGCCGGTCACTTCCTCAGAGCTGACCTTCTGTTTGTTGTGGAACCACACGGCCATTACCGCATCGCCGATGTATTTGTCAACCCAACTGCCGCGCTCTCGAATGATATCCCCGGACTGGCGAAACCAAGTTCCCATCAGTTCGGAGAGCAGTTTTTCATCCAGTTGCCGAGTCAGGACGGTAAAGTTGCGGATGTCAACGACCATCACCGAGATCAAACTGCGGACGCGCAGGGCTTCGGTGACGGTAAAATCGTCGTCGTCGTCCTCGTCTGCAGCCAAGCGGCGGGACGGACAGTAAAAAGTCAGTTCGGTTTGGCCAAAAGTCAGGCGATCGCCGTGGTGCAAGATAACTGGAATGCTCACCCGGCGACCGTTGACAAACGAGCCATTGCGACTGCCCAAGTCGATTAAATAGAATTCACCATTGTCCATGCACTGCAACATGGCGTGGCAGCGCGAGATCCACCGATCCGGAAGGACGAAATTATTTTCTTCACCCCGACCGAGCGTCCAGCAACTAGAGCCCGTTAGCGGAAAAGTGTGATTGCCGGAATCGGTCTTGAGTACCAAATGAGGAGTGGGTTGCAAAGTCACCACAGGCTAGGTTATTTCAGTCCCTGAAAGGGAGTCATGCACTCCACACTGCTCTCCCACAGCCATAATAGCAGTTTCGGCAGTTTGGAATGGCCTCCATCCAGGTAAAAAGCGCGCTTGACGACTTGACGACGGACGAGTCGTTTGAAAACTTTACTTTGCCGGCTGGAGCCCAGCCTTCCTCAGCCGGGATATCGGCTATAAACAGCCGTTCAATGCACCCGTTGCGGCACGCTCAGGCTATAGAGGCAGCCAGCCAAAATAAGCCGTCTACAAAAATTGTACTCAAGACCGCTCCGCTAAATGCCCAGCGGTGTAGGGAAGGAGTGGAACTGTTTTTCTGCCCCTGCAGGGGGAAAACGCCGACGGCGATGAGGACGACAACCCCGGCGATCGCCCAGCTCGTGCCCCAAGGGGTCTGCACTTTGGCGATCGCGCTTTGAAAAATCGGCAGCGCCAGCTCTGGTTCGACCTGCATAATTTGCCGCCAGTGCGGGATCAGATCGACTGCGTAAAAATAGGCGTCCGTGACGGCGGTGCCGAACAGGGAACCGAGATAAAACCAATTGCCCACCGTCCAGCGGCTGCGCCACAAGCACCACAGGGCAAAGGGCAAGCCGATCGCCTCGACGGGCAAGTGGACGCAAGGTTCCCAGCGCAGCCAGCCCCAGTAAATCGAGCCAGCCAGCCAGCTCCAGGTAAATCCTGTCAGCAGATCTCCCCAGACCCGAGTTGCCGGACGGGACATCAGCCAGAAGGACAGCCACGCCCAGCCGCCAGTCATTGCCAGACTCAGAACCGGCAACTGCCGCACGAGCGGCGCTTGGAAAAACACGGGTACGGAAACCAGGAAAACCGCCGCCGCGAAAATCGCGAGGGTTTGGCTTAATCTGATTTTTCGCAAAGATAACGTCAAATAATTGCTGCCAGTCTTTGCTGGCTCTGAGTTAGAGGTGTACGGGGACGAAATATGGTTAAACAAGGTTCTTTAAGATTCTTAACGTAACTTTATCTTATTTAAGATATGGCGGATTGTATCCCCCCAGGGGGTATTTTCTACAATTTTAATTGTACTGGAGAACGTCAATCTTTGGGGAAGGTGTATTTTTGCAATTGCCTCTGGCGCTGACATGCCTCACCGGGACATCGGCAGGCGAAAGCGCCTATCCTTGGGGAACGCTCTTGGCGTAGGTTTATAAAACCCCGAGCTTGTAGGGGGCATAAGAGGGGCATAAGGCGTACCCTGCTTCAGTTGGATTCGAGAATACTTACGACAAAATTATGGGTTTATCACGCACTCAAGTTTTTACGCTCGTCGGTGTCGGTGTCGCCGGCTCGGTAGTCGCCTCTCCCTTGAAGGGATTGAGCGCTGGATTGTCTTTTGCGATCGCGCCGCTCGCCCAAGCACCGCCAGAAGCGGCTGCCGCTGGAGCTGCTGCCAGTGCTGCTCAGATCGATATTTTTCAGGCATTTATTTTAGGCATCGTCCAAGGGCTGACGGAATTTTTGCCGATCAGCAGCACGGCTCACTTAAAAGTCGTGCCCGCAATCTTGGGGTGGGGCGATCCGGGGGTGGCTTTCACGGCGGTGATTCAACTGGGCAGTATTGGGGCAGTGCTGTGGTACTTCTGGCGGGACTTGACGCAGGTGGCGACCGGTGCCTTTGCCGCACTCGTCCGGCGCGAGTACGATGACCAAGACTACCAGATTGCTTTGGGGATTATTTTGGGAACGCTGCCGATTCTCGTCGGCGGGCTTCTGATTAAATTATTGATTCCAGATTTTGACAACTCGCCGCTGCGGAGTTTGGCCGCGATCGCCTGCGCTTCGATTGTCATGTCCCTGCTTTTGGGCGTTGCCGAGCGCTTCGGCAAGCGCAAGCGCAGTTTCAACCAGCTCACCCTCCAAGATGGCGTCTGGATGGGCGCTGCTCAAGCAATGGCTCTGATTCCGGGCGTCTCTCGCTCCGGTTCTACCCTCACCGCTGGGTTGTTTATGGGTTTGGAAAGAGCCGCCGCCGCGCGGTTTTCCTTTTTGCTGGGTATCCCGGCGATTACAATAGCGGGTTTAGTTGAGTTGAAGGGAGTGGTAGAAACAGGGTTTGCCGGTGTCGGCGTCGTGCCGTTGCTGGTGGGGGTTATCTCGGCGGCAGCCTTTTCTTACGCTTCGATCGCTTGGTTGCTGCGCTTCCTGCAAACTCAGAGTACCTGGATTTTTATTTGGTATCGCCTGGGGTTTGGGGTGATGATTTTGGGGGCGATCGCCGCTAAAATTTTAGAAAATATTTAGCGCGATCGCGTTTTTTGAAAGGCCGGGATTGGGGGAACTCGGGGTCACCTCTGGGGATAAGGGGGAATGGGGAATTGGGGGATTTAGGGAAAACGACAGCCCGGATGAATCAATGCCGGATTTTGTAACGTTGGCGCTGGCGCTGCGGCAGTGAGAATAATTTCCCCTGATGCAGCAACTCTCCAGCCGGTTGCTTCCACTAATGAGGATTGGGAATTGGGTATTGGTTCTCGGACATTCGCGAGATTATTCGTCCCCATGCCCGATGCCCGATGCCCCATTCCACTGTCTGCTACCTCGCGCCGCGCCCATTCCACTACCACAGCATTGCTGGCGAGGGGATCGTTGGGATTGGGGGGCAAGCCGCCGCGCCCGGTGACGACAAAGCTGCTGCTTTCGTAAGCTTCGCAGCCGGGAGAAATCTGCCCTTCAACGCTGGTGACTTTGACATCGGGAATGTCAGAGGGATCGACTGTTGCAATGTCTTCTATAAAAAGCTCTCCATCGGAATAAATTAAACTTTCGGGTGACTTGAAGATAGCTACACGCGAGCTATTTAAGGGGGAAATTCTGATATTGCTCCCGCCATTTATATCGCTAGATAAGGTGACAATCTGACTGTTTTCGAGCAGAACTAAGGTGTCGGCGTTGATGGTAATATTGCCTTCTCGACCGAGATCGCCAAATGCAGAGATTTGACTCTGACGGCGCAACTGTATGTTGGGCGATTTCAGTTTAATATTCCCACCTGTGCCGATTTCAGATTGAGCGGTGAGGTTTCCTTGGTTATCCAGCAGCAGTCTGTCAGAAGCAACAATATTGATATCGCCAGGGTTTCCCGAACTCAAACCGCTTGTATTGATTTGAGACTGATTGCGGACAGTCAACCTGCCTGTTTCAACCGTTACGCTGCCAACATCCCCCTCCCCTCTAGTAAGCGCATAGAGTTGAGCGCCATTAGCGACTGTGAGGGAACCCGCTGTGATATTAATGTTGCCCGCGTTGCCTATAGCTTCTGATTGCACCGAGCTGCTTGCAAAGCCCCCCTCGAACGAAACCGCATCGCGGGCATTAATGATGACGCTGCCAGCATCCCCCTCCCCGTAAGTAAGCGCATAGAGTTGAGCGCCATTAGCGACTGTGAGGGAACCCGCTGTGATATTAATGTTGCCCGCGTTGCCTATAGCTTCTGATTGCACCGAGCTGCTTGCAAAGCCCCCCTCGAACGAAACCGCATCGCGGGCATTAATGATGACGCTGCCAGCATCCCCCTCCCCGTAAGTAAGCGCATAGAGTTGAGCGCCATTAGCGACTGTGAGGGAACCCGCTGTGATATTAATGTTGCCCGCGTTGCCTATAGCTTCTGATTGCACCGAGCTGCTTGCAAAGCCCCCCTCGAACGAAACCGCATCGCGGGCATTAATGATGACGCTGCCAGCATCCCCCTCCCCGTAAGTAAGCGCATAGAGTTGAGCGCCATTAGCGACTGTGAGGGAACCCGCTGTGATATTAATGTTGCCCGCGTTGCCTATAGCTTCTGATTGCACCGAGCTGCTTGCAAAGCCCCCCTCGAACGAAACCGCATCGCGGGCATTAATGATGACGCTGCCAGCATCCCCCTCCCCGTAAGTAAGCGCATAGAGTTGAGCGCCATTAGCGACTGTGAGGGAACCCGCTGTGATATTAATGTTGCCCGCGTTGCCTATAGCTTCTGATTGCACCGAGCTGCTTGCAAAGCCCCCCTCGAACGAAACCGCATCGCGGGCATTAATGATGACGCTGCCAGCATCCCCCTCCCCGTAAGTAAGCGCATAGAGTTGAGCGCCATTAGCGACTGTGAGGGAACCCGCTGTGATATTAATGTTGCCCGCGTTGCCTATAGCTTCTGATTGCACCGAGCTGCTTGCCTCGGAAAAATCTCCATCAAACAAAACCGCATCTCGGGCATTAATAGTGAGGCTGCCAGCATCCCCCTGTCCTTCAGTCAAGGCAACGATTACAGCCCCATTGCTGACAGAAAGTGAACCCGCAGTTATCTTAATGTCGCCCGCCTTGCCTGTAGCTTGCTGCCCTACTTTTGTGGCGATACCGCTGGGTTCTTCAGGGCTGTGTTTTCCATCAAACGAGACAGTATTGCGAACGTTAATGTCTACATCGCCTGCATCTCCTTGCCCGTAAGTGCTTAACTCCAGTCCAGCACCATTTGCAAGCGAAAGCGAATCGGCGGTTATTTTGATTTCGCCCGCATTGCCAATCGCTCCAGATTCGACAGTATTGAAAATTTGGCTGTTATCTGGAAGGGCGATTCTTCCTGTGGCATTAATTTCAATATTTCCGGCTTGACTGCCAGTAGAGTTCTCCGGTTTTATCCCTCCGCGCAGCGCGCTCGATCCCGAAATATTTAAGTTGCGGGCATTGATGGCAATATCGCCGCCACCAGAGGCAGCGACATCGACTAAAGCTCTATTGCTCAGGGAAATATCGGAGCGATCGACAGCATCGGGAAAACGCAGGCGGGCTTCTCCTGACGGTTGTATGTTTAATTCGACGGTTCCCTCGCCGGCAATACCTGATAATTCAACGCGCCCTCCCGGTGCCTGTAAAATAGCTCCGTCTAGGCTGACAGAACCGCCTACTAGGGCGAGAGTTTTTCCCGGTTGCACGCTCAGACCGCGATCGCTATTATTTAAGGTGACGCGCGGCTGGTCGTTTTTGTCATCGTATGCAATCCCATCGTGCCCGAACCCGGTAACTGAAATGCTCCCCGGTGTTGGCGAGGCGATCGCGGGTGAATTGGCACCCCCAAACTGCAACCCAATTGGCACGCTGACGGTTAGCAATGGCGTGGCACTGGGATTGGTGGCGCTAAATTCTGTGCCGTCGGCAAACTTCAAACTATTTGCGGTACTGGCAACAAACGAACCGCCGATATTTAACCGGGCATTTTCACCGAAACTTATTCCGTTGGGATTGATGAGAAATAAGTTGGCGCTGCCATTGGCTTTGACTAGCCCGTCGATGTTAGAAGGCGAGCTTCCGGTGACGCGAGTGATGATATTTTGAATGTCGGAAGCGTTGTTAAAATAGGCAGTGTTGCCCGTGAGGACGGAAAATTCCCGGAAGCTGTGGAAGAGATTTCCTCCTGCCCGACTGCCCCCGGTAATGATGGCGGTATTGCCGTCAGGTGCGATCGCAGAGTTGGCAGGTAGGGTGGTGTCCGGTACAATTTGGGCGTGACTGAGAAGCGGTGCTAGCAGCGCTGATAAAACAATTGTACCGATGAGAGCGCAGTTAGGATAAGACATTCTAAAAAAAGTCACGATCGCGATAAACCTGTGATTTGATATTTGATTATTGGCTTTTTTGGGTGCAAGCCCTGTTATACCAGCCTCACCAAACTGGCATCAATATCTTTTATTTTGGCACAGCCGCTCAACGCCATCGCCAAATCGAGCTCGTCGCGCAAGAGTTCTAAAATGTGGCGAGCGCCGGCTTCTCCGCCAACGGCTAAGCCCCACAAAATCGGACGCCCGATTAGCACCGCGTCGGCACCCAGCGCCAGGGCTTTGAGGATGTCGGTGCCGCGCCGGATGCCGCCATCGACGAGGATGTCGGCGCTCTCTCCGACAGCAGCGGCGATTTCAGGGAGCGCGTCGAGGGCGGCAATGGCTCCGTCGAGCTGCCTGCCGCCGTGATTGGAGACGACAATCGCCGAGGCTCCGTGTTCGACGGCTTTTCTGGCGTCGTCGCCGCGCAAAATGCCTTTGACGGCTATGGGCAAAGAAGTGAGCGATCGCAGCCATTCTAAATCCCGCCAAGTCAGACTGGCATCGAGCTGCTGGGCAACATAGGCAACCAGCCCCGAATCTCCAGCGATTTCCGGGATAGCCATTCCGGCTAAATTCGCGACTTCCATCTCCGGCGGCAAACTAAACTGATTGCGAATATCGCGTTCTCTGCGCCCCAATAGCGGCGCATCTACTGTCAGGCACAAAGCCGCGAAACCCGCTGCCTCAGCGCGTTCTACCAGCGCGCAGGTGAGGGCGCGATCGCGATGAACGTATAGCTGAAACCACTGAGGGGCGTTTTTTCTGATATTCGCCACTGCTTCTAAACTCTTTGTGGAGAGCGTGCTGAGTACCATTCCCGCCCCCAACTCTTGCGCCGCCTTCGCCGTTGCTAGTTCTCCCTCTGGATGCGCCAAACACTGGAATGCCATCGGGGCAATTAATATCGGCATCTCGACGAGTTCTCCGAGAATTTTTGTACTCAAGTCTCGCTGGCTCACGTCTGCCAGCATTCGGGGACGGAGTTTCACGCGATCGAACGCTGCCCGGTTGTCTCGCAGCGTCACCTCATCAAGCGCGCCGCTACTGTAATAATCCAGCGCCATTTTCGAGAGAGACTCCGGCGCTAGGGATTCGTACTCAAATAAGTTAATAGGTTTGTTCATGGTTTAATTTTAATCGAAGGAGTGGGGCTCTTTTTCAAGCCGCTTGCCGAAAAATAAGCCGAGGCTGTAGAGAGTTAGCGTCACCCCCAGCATTTCCGAGAATTCCTCGAATGCCACCCTCACCAGTTCTACCAGTCGAAATAGGGCGCTGTCATAGCTGACAAATTTTAACAAAATCGGCTGTAAAATCGTATAGCGAATAATTTCCGAACCCAGCGCGCCGAATAGAAAGGTAAAAATGCCGATGGCTGCGATCGCGCTTCCCTTGCGGTAGAATCGCCACGACGCGAGCAAATCTCGCCGCAACGTTAAAACTAATGCCACTGCGATCGCGGGATAGACGAGAAGGTAGATAGATTTCAAACGCTGACAATCGGCTATCCAGGGGAAAATACAAAGAGGCAGGTAGAAGAATTGGTGAACCTTGAAAGTTTCGTCAGCCGCGATATAGGTAAAAATGGCTCCCAGAGTTAACAACAGTCGGCGCGAGGGATGTTGGAAAAGACGAGCCCGATACAGGGACAATCCCAGAAAAGCCAATCCCAGACAAAGTAACTGAACAGCAGCAAATAATGACGGGATTGTCTGGAAGCCATCCATGTCAAAAGCCGGGTAGCTTTTGCCTGCGATCGCAATCCTGCCGAGATACACAATTACAAAGAAAACTTCTAAGGTTACTAACCACAAGAGCAACCCGCGATTGACTTTAACTAGCCATTTTTGTGAAATTTTCATATCCTTTAATTTTTTCCGCTCTCTCTACCGCAAACCTCGGTTGTGACAGCAGAAACCTGGCTTCTTCAAGAAGCCGGGTTTCTGAAGTTTCGCGACTCAAATAGAACCGCTTGCGTCAGCCCTAAATCTGCACGAAATCCTCCGCAGTAATGAGAGAAGTTTGCACGTTATTGAGGGTAGCGAGCAATTCGCCAGAAGAGGCGATCGCGATATTCGTACTGCTGCCATTCGAGATAACAGATAACTGCTCTATTGTCAAGCCGTCGCTCAACGCCAATTTATCGCTGCCATCCTCAAAATCATACACAATATCGCTGCCGCCATTACGACTTAAGACAAAAGTGTCGCTGCCCGTACCGCCAATCAGAGAATCGCTGCCCATATCGCCAAAGAGAATATCATTCCCCTGATTGCCGATGAGGGTATCGCTATCTTTACCGCCGTAAAGGGCATCGTCACCCTCGCAGCCATCCATACTGTCAGCACCGACATTGCCAAAGAGCACGTCATTGCCTTCGCCGCCGCAGACAGAATCACTGCCGATATCCCCCGAAGCAATATCATTGCCCGCGCCACCTTTTACGATGTCATCTTCTTTGCCGCCAAACAGGGTATCTTCTCCCGTGCCGCCAGCAACGAAATCAGCCCCCGTGTTGCCGTAGATAAAATCATTGTCTTCGCCGCCGAGAATCGTATCGTTGCCGACATCGCCGAGAATCACGTCATTGCCGATATTCCCTTTGAGAGCATCGTTATCTTTGCCGCCGAAAATAATATCGTCGCCCGCTTCACCGTCAATCGTATCGCTGCCCGTATTGCCGAAGAGCATGTCATTGCCATCGCCGCCAAGTAGCGCGTCATCGGCAATATCTCCGACAACCGTATCGTTATCGACACCGCCCGTAACGGCATCGTTATCTTTCCCGGCGAAAATGATATCTGCCCCTTCGCCACCGTCGATATAATCGCTGCCTTCGTTACCAAAGAGTAAATCGACTCCTGCGCCGCCATAGATATTATCGCCGCCGCGCAAACCGGAAACAATATCACTGCCGTCTTTAACGTTGAATGCTTCAGCAGTAGTATCGCCAAAGGCGATATCGTTGCCTTCTGTTCCTTCTAAGGTTTCGGCAATAATATTAGGCGCGATCGCAATATTTCCTAAATCAGGAGTCGGGAAAACATCGCAAAGACAACCGGAATCCGTCGCAACAAAAGTCGGTGCGGATACGGGTACGGGTACTGGCACTGGTGCCGGCACTGGTGCGGGTACAGGTGCGGGTACGGGTGCCGGCGCGGGTGCGGGTACTGGCACTGGTGCGGGTACGGGCACTGGCACGGGCGTCGGCACGGGCGTCGGCGTCGGCGCAGCACTGACAGTCACTCCGAAAATATCGATCGCTTCTAAGCTGCCATCAGAAGCCGTCACCTCGACATTGAAACTGCCGACATTATTGTCAGTTGGCGTGCCGCTAAAGGTGCCCGTTGTGGCGTCAAATGTCAGCCACGCAGGTAAGGGGGAACCATCTTCTAGGGTAGCCGTATAAGTGAGCGCGTCGCCGTCGGGATCGGTGAAAGTATTCGCGGGGAATGTAAAGTTAAATGGCGTCGAGACAGTGGAGCTTATATCGGCGATCGCATTCACGAGAACCGGCGGATTATTCGCCGTGTCGTTGTCGGCAATCTCCACGCTGACAGAAGCACTCGCCAGCCCGTTGTAATTCGCATCCGCTGAAGTCGCCGCGTGAGAAATCGTTTCCGCGTGCGTTCCCTCTACTATCGTGTCGTCAACGGCTTGTACTGTCACGGTTTGCGCGACATTCCAATTACTTGGCGTGAACGTAATCGGAGAAATGGCGGCAATCTCAGAGCCGACGTTGAAATTAATCGTTACATCAGCAGTAGGTGCCGTTGTCAGCACGATCGTGTAACTGCCCGTCGCGCCGCCTTCTGCAGCCGCAACGGCAGTGGGATTTATGCTAATTCCGGGGCTGTCGTTGTCGGTAATATTTGCCGTGATAGAATTAACGGCGATATTGTTGTAATTGGCATCGAGTGAAGTCGCCGCGTGCGCAATATTCCCGGTGTGGTTGCCTTCGGCGATGGTATCGTCAACGGCAGTCACCGTCACCGTTTGCGCGACATTCCAGTTAGTAGCATTAAAGGTGAGCGTGGCAGCATCGGTAGTGGTTTGGGCGTCGGGAGAAATCGCGATCGTCACGTCAGCGGTGGGTTGCGAAGTCAGCACCACCGTGTAACTGCCCGTAGCGCCGCCTTCTGTGGCTGCGGTAGAAATGGGAGTGATGGTAACGCCTGCCGTGTCGTTGTCTGCAATCTCCGCCGCGAAACCAGCAACGGGAATGTTGTTGTAAACGGCATCGAGTGAAGTTGCCGCGTGCGCAATATTCCCGGTATGGGTGCCTTCGACTAGCGCGTCGTCAACGGCAGTCACCGTCACCGTTTGCGGTTGATTCCAATTGCTGGCATTAAAAGTGAGCGTCGCCGCCGAGGCGGTAGTTTGGGCGTCGGGAGAAATGGCAATTGTCACGTCAGCCGTCGGTTGCGAAGTCAGCACCACCGTGTAACTGCCCGTTGCGCCGCCTTCTGCAGCCGTTGGCGAGGTGGGAGTAATGGTAACGCCTGCCGTGTCGTTGTCGGTAATGGTGAGAGTGGCAGTGTCTGCTGGGGAAGCGGCTACATTGTAGGCGGGTGCGTCGGTGAGGGTGACGGTGACGGTTTCGTCGGGATCGACAGTGGCATCGTCAATGGGTACGACGTCAATGGTGGCAGTGGTTTGCCCTGCCGGGATGGTGACGGTGCCTGTAAGGGCGGTGTAGTCGGTGCCGTTGGTAGCACTGCCGCCGACAGTGTAAGAAACGACGATGCCGCCATCCGGTGCAGCTTCGCTGAGGGTGACGGTAAAGGTGCCGGTTGCGCCGCCTTCTGCAGGGGGAGTGCCGGCGGCGATGCTGACGGTGGGAGCGTTTTCGTAGTAGTAGGTGGTGCCGTCTTGTGATCCAATCAAGGCGTCCGAATCGCCGTCGCCGTCGAGATCGACAAAGGTGGGGGCGGCTGAATTCCCCACATTGGTGAGGTTGAAGGGGTTGGTGAGGGGGGCGGCAAAGGCTGGGGCGCTTGGAGTACCGGTATTCTGGTAGTAGTAGGTGTTGCCGTCACCAGCCCCAATCAAGGCGTCCGAATCGCCGTCGCCGTCGAGATCGACAAAGGTGGGAGAGGCGATACCCCCCACACTGGTGAGGTTGAAGGGGTTGGTGAGGGGGGCGGCAAAGGCTGGGGCGCTTGCCGTACCGGTATTCTGGTAGTAGTAGGTGTTGCCGTCATTAACCCCAATCAAGGCGTCTAAGTCGCCG
Source organism: uncultured bacterium (assembly GCA_964405435.1). Classification (GTDB taxonomy): domain Bacteria; phylum Cyanobacteriota; class Cyanobacteriia; order Cyanobacteriales; family Oscillatoriaceae; genus DVEG01. The sequence goes on along the minus strand of CAYOOD010000097.1, from coordinate 15,611 downwards.
TCGCCGTCGAGATCGACAAAGGTGGGGGCAGCGTAATTCCCCTCATTGGTGAGGTTGAAGGGGTTGGTGAGGGGGGCGGCAAAGGCTGGGGCGCTTGGAGTACCGGTATTCTGATAGTAATAGGTGTTGCCGTCACCAGCCCCAATCAAAGCGTCCGAATCGCCGTCGCCGTCGAGATCGACAAAGGTGGGGGCGGCGGAAAACCCTACATTGGTGAGGTTGAAGGGGTTGCTGACAGGGGCGTTGAAGGAACGGAACGTTTCGTCGGCAATTCGCAAAACGGCTGTTCTCGCCTTTATCAGATTGTATTCCGTGCCTGCAGTCAGGGTGATTTCTACGGTTTCGCTGGGATCGACGACATTATCGAGGATGGGTACGATGTCAATCTTGGCTGAGGTTTGCCCTGCCGGGATGGTGACGCTGCCTGTAATGGCGGTGTAGTCAGTACCGGTGGTGGCACTGCCGCTGACTGTGTAAGGGATAGTGATGTCAGCAGTGGCGGCTTTGGAAAGGGTGACGGTGAAGTTGCCCGGGGTGGCGGTAGTGCCGGCTTCGCTGGGTGCGGTGCCGGGGGCGATGCTGACACCGCGCCTGGGATCTTCATAGTAGTAGGTGTTGCGGTCACCAGCCCCAATAAAAGCGTCTAAGTCGCCGTCGCTGTCGATATCGACAAAGGTGGGGGAGGCGTTACTCCCCACCGAAGTGAGGTTGAAGGGGTTGATTTGGGGGGCGGCAAAGGCTGGGTCGCTCTTTGTGCCAGTATTCTCGTAGTAGCTCGTGTTGCCGTCAAATGCCCCAATAAAGGCGTCTAAGTCGCCGTCGCCGTCGAAATCGACTAAGGTGGGGACGGCGTAACCCCCCACATCGGTAAGGTTATAGGGGTTAATGACGAAGGTGCTAAAGGCTGGTTCGCTCTTTGTACCGGTATTCTCGTAGTAGTAGGTGTTGCCTACACTACTCCCATAAAAGCCGTCTAAGTCGCCGTCGCCGTCGATATCGGCAAAGGTGGGGATGCCGGAATACACATTGGTGAGAAAATTGAAGGGGTTGGTAACGGGGGCGGCAAAGGCTGGGGCGCTCGGCGTGCCGGTATTCTCGTAGTAGTAAATGGTGCCGCCACCTTCCGCAATAAAGAAGTCTAAGTCGCCGTCGTCGTCGATATCGACTAAGCTGGGGGCGGTGGAAAACCCCAGATTTATATCAAGTATTAGATTGAAGGGGTTGATTTGGGGGGTGGCAAAGGCTGGGGCGATCGGGGTGCCGGTATTCTCGAAGTAGTGTATGTTGTGGTCCATTCCTTCACCCGGAATAAACGAGTCTTTTGCCCCAATAAAGACGTCTAAGTCGCCGTCGCTGTCGATATCGACTAAGGTGGGGCCGGCGTAAGTCCCCACCGAAGTGAGGTTGAAGGGGTTGGTGAGGGGGGTGTTAAAAGTTGGCATGGTGAGTTTGGTAGTTGCTAAGGGGTAGTTGGTGATGGGAGGGAGGTTCCCCCAACCGGGGCTTTTCCCGGTGAGGTAGGGGCGTGCGTCAAAGTTTAGCGCTAGGGTGATGAGGCTGGAGCAGTTTGACGGCTCGCCGCGAAAATCCGATTCCGGTTAAATAGGGGCGCAGGTGTCGTTCCAAAAAGCGGAGCATGAGCTGGTTTTCTGCTGCTACAGAAAAAATACACTTTTCAATTTCACTGTTGATTTGCCGTTTTATCGATTCGGAGAGCAAGGGGATTGCCCGCCCGAGTTTTTGATAGGGTTCTCGCACAAATAAGCTGGAGTACCGAATGGTATCGGGTGCGACGCGGTGGGTTAGCATCCAGCCGATGACTTCTCCTTTATGACGCAATCCCAAACTATTGAGAAATTCGATTCGGGTTTCCTCGCTAAAGGGTGTCAAGGCAGATGGATAGTCTGGGCGCGTCAAAAGAAGCTGTTTTTCGGCTGCGGTGAGTTCCCCCCAAGGGAAAATTTCAAAGGTTGCTGGCAGAAAATATTTGTGCAGCCAAGGGGCGAGGGCAATTTTTTGGGTAGTAGTTTGAGCGAGTACAAAGGCGGGTTCGGGGGGGAGCCAGCCGACTTTTTTCAACAGGGGTTCGAGGGCTCGTTCTGTTGTTTCGCTGCTTTTGTAGGAGATTTCGACTCGCTGACACTGGAATTTTATCAGTTGTTTTTCCAAATGGCTCATCAGGTTCGTGCCGATGCCGCGATCGCGATAGTTGGGCACGACGTAGCAGGAGAGGATGCTGGCATGGGGGGGATTCTGGGTTTTGGAAATGATTTCTGCTATTACCATTCCTACCATTTGGTTGTCAATCGTGGCAGAAACTCCTATGAGTTCGCCCCGTTGCGGGTGGGTTTGCCAGCGTTTTTGCAGGCTGGGAAAGGTGAAGGCGTCGTAGGGGGCAAGGTTGTCGGGGGTGAGGTTGTGAACGGCTTGGTATTTGACGGGAAAGGGGTTGGCATCGCCGGCGGCTGCGTTGCGATCGCGCGATCGCAAGTCGTCTTGGTTACTGCCTTCTTCGACTTCCAAAACATAGCTTTCTGCCAATCCAGAGCGCTGAAGGACGCGATTTGTTGCGGTGTCAAAATCCATCGACTCCGCCCACATTTGCCGGAACGCTGCTTCTAAGTTGCGCGCGAACTGCGGCATATCAAACAGGGGCGCGCTGTGGCGATTTTCTTGAAGCTTGCGGCGAATTGCCGCCAATTCTTCGGCATGGGTTGCCAGGTAAACGGCGCGCTGTTCGTATTCTTCCCGGCTGTGGCAAATCATTTCTTCCAACCCGGCAGCAGCGCAAATGCTCGCGCCCATGCGAGCGGCAAAGGTGTCGCCGGGGAGGCTGAGGAGGGGCACTCCTGCCTGTAGGGCTCCGATGGCAGTAGCGCCACCATTGTAAATGAAGGTATCTAAAAATAAATCAGCCAGTTGGTAGCGGGCTAAATATTCTGAAAGCGGCAGGTTGCTGGCAAACACGAGTCTTTCGGGGGCGATACCGCAGGCTGTGGCTTGGCGGCGCAAGTTCTCTACCACGAAACTCGATTTGCCGTCATACAACCAGAGGACACTTTCGGGAACCTGCTGCAAAATGCGCATCCAAACTTCAAATACGTTCGGATCGATTTTGCGGGGATAGTTGAAGCAACAAAAAACAATCCCCTCCGCCGGCAATCCGAATTCCTGCCGCGACACGGGCTTTTCTGAAATTTCTACTTCCGAGGCAGCGAAATAGTGGGGCAAAAAGACTATTTTTTCCGGGCAGTGCCGGGAAAATTCTTCGGAAATCAGCCAAGTGTCTGCCAGCATATACTGGATAAAATCGGCTCCTGTCATGTCGGGAAATCCCAGATAGCTGCACTGTACGGGTGCGGGTTGCAGAGCCAAAATATCGGGGCGCGAATAGGTGGTGTACCCGGCTAAATCGACGAGTATGTGGATGCCATCTGTTTGAATGCGCTGGGCGGCGGCGAGGGTGGACATTTCGGAAAAATCGACGAAAACGTCGCATCCGGCTTCTATACTCTGGCGGAAATTATCTTTGACATCGACTAAGGAATAGGCATAGATTTCAAAGCCGCTGCGATCGTGATTTTGGAAGAGTTGGTGCAGGAGAATGCCGACGGGATGAGTTCGGAAGTCGGGGGATAAATAGCCGACGCGCAGTTTTTTGGGGTTGCGATCGCTTTTGGTGGCTTTTTGGAAGTCGTCACAGCCAGCGAATTTCTTCACCAGTTTCCCGTAATATCGCCCTACCTCGGCGTGCAGGGAAAGGGGAACGGGAAAACTGCTGAGCATCAGAGGCGACAGGAAGGCGGCTGTGTTGTTGCGGATGTGGGTTTCCGTGCGTCTGATGAGTTCCTCAATGCGCGAGCGATAGTCTTTCCAGTCGCACATTTGCACGCGCAGGTAGCTGAGAGAATAAAAAACGTTTGTGGCTTCTGGCTGGATGGCAAGCGCTCTTTCGTAGTGCGCTAAAGCTTCAGGAAATTTCTCTCGGGCGTTGTACAGTTCGCCCAATTTAAAATGCGCCTGTGCGAAATTAGGATCGAGTTGGAGGGCTCGCTGGTAATTCACCAGCGCTTGCTCTTCCAAGCCATGCGCTTGCAATACTGAGCCGAGAGAATTGTATGCCTCCGCTAAATCTGGCTGGCAGCTTATGGCTCGCCGAAAACAAGCGATCGCTTCTTTCCAGCGCCCTTGCTGCTCTCGCAAATACCCGCAGTCTAGATAAACTCGCCCGTTGTTGGGTTGAAGGCTGAGTGCTTGTTGGTAGCAGCTTTCGGCTTCTAATAATTTACCCTGCCCTGCCAAGAGTTTGCCGAGGTTGTGGTGAGCTAGGAAAAAATCTGGCTTGAGGCGCAATGCTTCTCGGTAGCCGGCGATGGCAGGTTCTATTTCTCCTTGCAATTGCCGCGCGCTTGCTAAGTTGCAGTGAGCGACTGCCAAGTTGGGATTTAGTTGCAGGGCTTGCTGGTAAAAAGCGATCGCTTCTAGCGTTTTCCCCTGGGATTGCAGGAGATTTCCCAAGTTATTGTAGGCAGCGATATAGTTGCGATCGCGGGAAATGGCTTCTCGAAAACACGCCGCTGCTTCTTCCAATTTTCCTTGTTTTTTCAATTCTCTGCCGCGATGGAAAGCTGCGACAGCTTCTGCGGCAAGGGGGGCTGCCCCTACGGGTTCGGCGGGTTCGGTGTCTGGAGGGAGGCTCTCCCGGGGGGCTGCCCCTGCGGGTTCGGCGGTTTCGGTAATTTTTACAGGAGTTTCCGGGGGTTGATGAATCCCCGGTCTGATTGATACAATCCGCTTGGAACCCGGAAAAATCACTAACCTTTCGATTTCGTCGGTTTCAAATCCCAATGCCATCGGCTGCCGCACTCCCGGCAGTACGGCAATGTCGAATAATTCTTTGACGACATCTTCAAATATCAACCAGTGAATGATTTTGCCCGTGGTTAAATCCACTACCATCAAGCCGCACTGAGCTTGTTGCTGTTGCGCCTCCAAGCGCTCGTCTAATGTCAATCCTTGAAAATTGTCGCGTCTGGGTTTTGAGAGTCCGACTATCGCATAGTTGCCGTGAAATGCCAGCCCTCGCACGAAACCGGGGCAAAAGGTAAGGGGCTGAAATTTTCCGTTTTCTACAGATCCTAATTCACCCGTACCGGAGTTGAGAACCCAGAGTTTATTCTGATAGAATCGGGGCGAGTGGGGCATGGTTAAGCCGCTGCAAATTATTTCATTAGAGCGGATGTCGATAACGCAGCCGCCGCCTTCTCGATGCGATCGCCAACCTGCCGGGATATCGGTTTGCGAACAAGCCGTGACGCAAGCAGCTTCGCCCTCTATCATTGCCAATCCGTTGAGGTGGCAGCGATCCTCGGCGGCGAGGGAGGAGATAAACGGCGGTTGCCAGATGGGGCGAAAACTGTAGTCGCGATCGAGGGTGGCGAGACAGCTAAATTGCGTATTTATAAATACCCAATTGTTTGATTTATCTACGATGAGATCGTGAGTATTGATGTCGCCGGTGGTGCAGCCGGTGCGGGGAACGTAGAGTTTATCGTATTCTAAATAATCGCCGACTTCAGAGCGGCAAAGGTTGTCTAATTGCCAGATTTGATAGCGGGTACTCATTACGAGGCGCTCTGGCGTGGCAAAAAGTCCCATCGGGCGCTCGAATTGGCGATCGAACACCGACAGCCTGCCGTCGGGTTTCAATCCAATAAGAAATAACCGATTGGTTTGATAGGTGGTGAAGGCGAGGCTGATTTTTTGCTGGTTCAGCCACGCACCAAAATTACTAGAGGTGGAAATGGATAAAGAGTAGGTAGTCGGTGTGGTGTTGGGCTGATTCACGTTGTGATATCCTCTTTTGAGGTAGAAGGCTGCGGCTGCGGAGTTCGTACAGGGTACTTTTTTAAAAGCTTCCAACCAGTGCCTGCTGAGTTTATCGCGCTGAAGCAAAAAAATGCTGATTTTTTTTAATTATTTTAACCTATCAAATTTCTTTTAATTTGTCAAAACATTTCATTTTCCCATTTTTTAAGGCAAATTTCGGGGTGCCTCGATGGTTGCGGTAATTTCGATGCCGCTGACGCGGCAGCCGGGGGATATTTGAAGGATGAAAAGAACAAATGTTTGCCAAAAGGGGCGCGATCGCTTGTCGAGGAGTGCGATCGCATTTGCCCCGGCAGCATCCTGTTGTTGGAGTGCGGCGCGACAAGCCCGTTTTTTTATTAAGATAGCGGTTGGCTCTAATCCTAGCGTGCTTGTCAGCTTGGGGCTTATCGGACTGCACTGCAACAAATTGTCTTTTTACAAAAAGGGGAGGCTGTCGGGGCGGGGAGCCTCCCCTTTTTAGAGGAGAGCGACTAAATTAACACGAAATCCTCCGCCGCAATCAGGGGGGATTGCACGTTGTTAAGGGTAGCCAGCAACTCGCCCGTACTGGCAACTGCGATATTCGTTGCACTGCCATTCGAGGTAACAGATAACTGCTCAAAAGACAAGCCGCCGCTCAATGCGATCTTGTCAGAGCCATCCTCAAAATCATAAACAATATCGCTGCCGCCCTTTGCAGTAAGGACAAAAGTGTCGCTGCCCGTACCGCCAATCAGAGAATCGCTTCCCATATCGCCAAAGAGAATATCATTGCCCTGATTGCCGATGAGAGTGTCGCTATCTTTACCACCGTAAAGCGTATCGTCACCCTCGCAGCCATCCATACTGTCAGCACCGACGTTGCCAAAGAGCAAATCATTCCCCTCGCCGCCGCAGACGGAATCATTGCCGATATCCCCCGAAGCAATATCATTGCCAGCGCCACTTTTCACGATGTCATCTTCTTTGCCGCCGAAGAGGGTATCTTCACCCGCACCGCCATCGAGAAAATCAGTGCCCGTGTTGCCATAGAGGAAGTCATTGCCGTCATTGCCGAGTACCGTATCGTTCCCGACATCGCCCAGCATGACATCATTGCCGACATTCCCCTTGAGAATATCGTTATCTTTGCCGGCGAAAATAATATCGTCGCCAGTTTCACCGTCAATCGTATCGCTGCCCGTATTGCCGAAGAGCATATCTGCCCCATCGCCGCCAAGCAGCGCGTCATTGGCAATATCTCCGACAACCGTATCGTTATCGGCACCGCCCGTGACGGCATCGTTATCTTTACCCGCAAAAATGATATCGTTCCCCAAACCACCTTCGATATAATCTTTGCCTTCGTTGCCGAAGAGTAAATCGGCTCCAGTGCCGCCGTAGATGTTATCGCCGCCGCCCAAAGCGGAAATAATATCGCTGCCACCTCTTACATCGAAAGATTCAGCCGTGGCATCGCCAAAGGCGAGATCGTCGCTTTCAGTTCCTTGTAATGTTTCGGCAATTTGATTGGGAGAAAGTGCAATTTCCTCTAGTGCGGGAGTGGGGAACTCTTCGCACAAACAACCCGAATCAGTTGCAACGGGAACGGGCGCGAAAACGGGAACTGGCGCGGGCACAGGCGCGGGCACTGGCGCGGGCACTGGTGCGGGAACCGGCGCGGGCACAGGCGCGGGCACTGGCGCGGGCACTGGTGCGGGAACCGGCGCGGGCACAGGCGCGGGCACTGGCGCGGGCACTGGCGCGGGCACTGGTGCGGGCACAGGCGCGGGCGTTGGGGTGATTGCTATCTGGGCGGTGCCGATAAGGCTGCTGAAAGCGGTTGTGTCACCGCTGCTGCTTGTGTCTGCCGTACCTCCGGCGGTGCCTGCGGTTGTATCCCAGGCGCGGAAGGTGAAGGTGGCAGAACCGCTGTAGCCGGTGTTGGGGAGAAAGCGGACTTTGTTGCCTGCGTCTAAGAGCAGGGCGTTGTTGTTGGCGACGGCGGGGAAATTAACCCAAGTGCTGCCGTCGAGGCTGTACTGCCAGGTGCCGTTGGCGGTGTCGGCGGCGGTAATGGCGATCGCTTCTGGGGCGGGCGTGACATCCGCATCAGAAATGCTGCCGTCAGCGACGAGAGCAGCTACACTATCTCCGGCTGGGTTGGTGCTGTCTTGGGAGAGACTGGTTAAGGCAAAGCTTTGAGTGCTGTCTAATACCGGCGCATCGTTGACGGGGGTGACGTCAAAAGTAAAGATATTGGCTGGCGCGCTGTCGGCGGTGCCGTCATTGACGGTAAAGGCAAAGCTGCCATAACCGCTGCCGCTGCCATTCGCATCCGGAGTAAATACCAGTTGGGAGATGTTGGCGGCAGTGATAACCTGGTTGGGGGCGACGTCAAATCCGTTTAGCTGCAACTTGCCGGCTGTTGGCAAAATAGCGATCGCGATCGCAGCCAGGGCATCCCCTTCTAAATCGCTGTAGCCGAAATCGGCGGCGGTGAAGGTGTAGCTGGTGTCTTCGTTGATTACTATCCTCTTGTCGGCGGCGGTAGGCGGATCGTTCACTGGGGCGACTGTGACGTCAGCGGTGTCGGTGTCGAGACTGAAGGCGGTGCTGCCGCCGTTGCTGCTGACATCAGCGTTTGTCCCTGGAGTGCCAGAAGTTTGGTCCCAAGCTCGGAAAGTGATGGCATCCGCAACGGTGCCGTTGAAGTTTGCTGCGGGTGCAAATAGCAGGCGGGTATTGGCATCAGCAGCCAGTAACAGGGCGCTGGTGTCGGAGACTGCCCCCACTGGATTCCAAGTGCTGCCGCCGTTGGTGCTGTAGTACCAAATGCCGTTGGTGTTGTTGACAGCGGTAATCGCGATGCCGGTAACGGGGGCAGGGATAGTGTCAACTTCTGCGACGTTGCCCGTGAGGGAAACGATTTCGCTGACGAGGCTGCCCACTGCCCCGGTGGGGGTGGTGTCTTCGTCTACGGAAAGCGCGATCGCAGTGTTGGCGAGTACCGGCGCGTCATTGATGGGGTTGACGGTGATGGTTGCCGTGTCGCTCTCGGCGCTGTAGGGGGTGCTGCCGCCGTTGGTGCTGACGTCGGCAGTCGTGCCCACTGGGAGCCTGTCCGACTTATCCCAGGCGCGGAAAGTGTAAGTGGCATTTCCGTCGTAGTTGGGGTTGGGGATAAACCGCACTTTAGCGGTGTAGTCGAGCAGCAGGGCATTGGTTTCGCTGACGGCGGGGAAATTAACCCAAGTGGTGCCCGCATCAAAGCTGTACTGCCAAGTGCCGTTAGCGGTGTCGGCGGCGGTGATGGCTGTGCCGACTTCGACTTTGAAAAAGTTGTTTTGATAGATTTCGCTGATGGGGGCAAACGAACTATTCCGACCTGTCAGTAAAATGTCAGTGTTGCCATTATTATCAAAGTCGGCTGTAGCCACTGCTCCTTGCAAAACACCTGTCAGGGAAACGGTGGTATTTTCGGTAAAACCGCCACTGCCATTGTTAGTATAGATTTTGCTCAGAAACTTAAAGGAACTATCCACGCCCGAGAGCAGGATGTCGCTGTCGCCGTCATTATCAAAGTCGGCAGTGGTGGCTGCACCCTGAGAAATACCCGTGAGGGAAATGCTGGTATTTTCGCTAAATCCTCCAGAGCCATTGTTGGTATAGACTTTGCTAATGGGCGTATTAGAACTATCCCGCCCCGTCAGCACGATGTCGGTGTCGCCATCTTTGTCGAAGTCGGCGGTAGCGATCGCACCTTGAGAAATAGCCGCTGGGGAAAGGCTGGTATTTTCGCTAAATCCTCCAGAGCCGTCGTTAATATAGACTTTGCTAATGGGCGTATTAGAACTATCAGAACCCGTCAGCAGGATGTCGGTGTCGCCGTCAGAGTCGAAGTCGGCAGTCGCGATCGCACTATTGCTAACACCCATCAGGGAAAGGCTGGTATTTTCGCTAAATCCCCCAGAGCCATTGTTGGTATAGACTTTGCTGATGGGCGTATTAGAACTATCAGAACCCGTCAGCAGGATGTCGGTGTCGCCGTCAGAGTCGAAGTCGGCAGTCGCGATCGCACTATTGCTAACACCCATCAGGGAAAGGCTGGTATTTTCGCTAAATCCCCCAGAGCCATTGTTGGTATAGACTTTGCTGATGGGGCTAAACGAACTATCAGAACCCGTCAGCAGGATGTCGGTGTCCCCGTCGTTGTCGAAGTCGGCAGTCGCGATCGCGCTATTGCTAACACCCGTCAGGGAAAGGCTGGTATTTTCGCTAAATCCCCCAGAGCCATTGTTGGTATAGACTTTGCTGATGGGGCTAAACGAACTATCAGAACCCGTCAGCAGAATATCGGTGTCGCCGTCGTTGTCGAAGTCGGCGGTAGCAACTTTGCCCTGACTCACAGCCGTCAGTCCTGCTGCCAGTTGAGAGAAGCCCTCGACGTTGCCTGCTTCGTCCAGGGTAACGCTGCTGTCGGGGACTACAGTTACTAGGTCGTCTCCAGCGGGGTTAGTCGTATCTTCGTCAATGGGCGTGAGGCTGTAGTCTGGGGCGGTATCCAGTTTCGGCGCGTCTTTGACTGGCTCAACGGTTATTTCGGCGGTGGCGGTTGCGGTACTGAAGGCGGTGGTGCCGCCGTTGGCGCTCGTGTCTGCCGTACTCCCGGCAGTGCCTGCGGTTGTATCCCAGCCGCGAAACTCGAAAGTCGCCTTGCCGTTGTAGTCGGTGTTGGGGACAAAGCGGACTTTGTTGCCTGCGTCCAACAGCAGGGCGTTGTTGTTGGCAACGGCGGGAAAATTTACCCAAGTGCTGCCCCCATCGAGGCTGTATTGCCAAGTGCCGTTGGTGGTGTCAGCAGCGGTGATGGCTATGGCTTCAATCTCAATCGCGCTATCGACGTCAGATATGGGGGACAGGTTTTCATAGATTTTGGTGGTGGGTTTCAACACGTCAGCATCCCCCGATATCAGGATGTCGGTGTCGCCATCTTTATCAAAATCGGCGGCAGCGGCGGCACTGTTGACAACAGCCGCGAAGGAAAGTTTGGTATTTTCGCTAAATCCTCCGCTGCCGTCGTTGTTATAGATTTTGCCGACTGGGATCACCCCAGTTTGATAGCCCGTCAGCAGGATGTCTAAGTCACCGTCTTTATCAAAGTCGGCGGTGGCGACAGCACTATAGAAAACACCCGGGAGAGCAACGCTCGTGTTTTCGCTAAAACCCCCAGAGCCGTCGTTGGTATAGATTTTAAACGCGGCAGTAAACGCATTAGCATCCCCCGTCAGCAAGATGTCGGTGTCGCCGTCATTGTCAAAGTCGGCGGTGGCGACTGCACCTCGGTACATCCCCTGCAGGGAAAGGTTGGTATTTTCGCTAAAACCCCCAGAGCCGTCGTTAATATAGATTTCAGAGCTCTCAATATTAACAGCATCCAACCCCGACAGCAGGATGTCTAGGTCGCCGTCTTTATCAAAGTCGGCGGTGGCGACCATCGTGTTGGAAAGAGGTGGCAGGACAACATTGGTGTTCTGGCTAAATCCGCCGCTGCCGTCGTTAATATAGATTTCAGAACGGTCAATACCAATCGCAACTATACCCGACAGCAGGATGTCGATGTCGCTGTCTTTATCAAAGTCAACGGTGGCGACGGAACCCAGCCCAATACCGGGGAGGGAAACATTGGTATTTTCAGTAAATCCCCCAGAGCCGTCGTTGATATAAATTTTGCTGAAGGGGTTCTCAGAACTATCCCGCCCCGTCAGCAGGATGTCTAAGTCGCCGTCTTTATCAAAGTCGGCGGTTGCGATCGCACTCCGGTAAAGATTCGTGAAGAAAGCATTGGTGTTTTCGGTAAATCCCCCGCTGCGATCGTTGAGATAAATTTTGCTGACGGCATTGGGCGAACTGACGCCGCTATTAGGGTTGCCCGTCAGCAGGATATCCAGGTAGCCGTCATTATTAAAATCGGCGGTAGCCACTTCACTCCTGAAAGTACCCGTGAGGGAAATGCTGGTGTCTTCCCTGAGGGTGCGATCGGGTAGAATTGCCCCTATCGTATCTCCGGGGGAGTTGGTATCGTCCTCCTGGATGGTGGTGAGGAGGTAAGTGAAATTAGTGTTATCTAATAACGGGGCATTGTTCACTGTTTTTCTCTCCTAATGTTTAGAAGTGAGTGAGGACGCATCAATTTAAAAATTGTTCCCCTGGCTGAGAGCCGCGATCGCGCTACATTAACGGTTCCACATCTGCTGGAATGCCTCCTCTAAATGTGCGACAAACCCCGCCACGTCAAATAAAGGTGCATTTCGGACTTGTAAGCGCTGCCTTAACTGTTGCAACTCCTGGGGATGAGTTGCCCAATAGACTGCCTTTTGTTCGTATTGCTCGACACTATAGCAGATTGTGTCAGCGATCCCCGCACTGGCACAAATACTCGCTCCCATGCGCGAGGCATTCGCAAAACCGGGTTTTGTCAACACGGGCAAACCCGCCCACAAAGCAGCAATTGTCGTAGAACCCCCGTTATAAATCCAGGTGTCCAAACCTAAATCTGCCAACTGCAACCGCGCCAGATATTCGGGATGGGGGATTTTAGGAGCAAAAATTAGCCGTTCCGGTGCAACTCCGGCAGCAACCGCTTGGTGACGTAAATTCTCGATAACCTCCTCGGTTGCGGGGGCAGACAGCCACAAAACGCTGCTTTCCACTTGCTGCAAGATGCGCATCCAGGCGGCAAATAAATCTGGGGTAATTTTATAGTGACGGTTAAAGCAAGCAAAGACAAAACTTTCTTCTGGCAACCCGACTTCGCCGCGAGTAAAGCGTTTCTGAGATATCTCCATCGGGGAACAGACAAACTGATGGGGCAAATAGACGATTTCTTCGCTATAATACTCTGCCAATTCCGGCGGAACTACCCATTTATCGGCGAGCAGATACGGGATAAAGCTGGCACCCATTGTCTGAGGATATCCCAGAAATCCCGCCTGCACGGGGGCGGGCTTGCAGGCAAAAATTTCCGGTTTGCTGTAACCCGTGTATCCGGCTAAATCGATTAAAATATGGATGCCGTCGCGGTGAACTCGACGGGCGGCATCGGCGGCTGAGAGGTGGGAGATATCCCGAAATTCGTCGCAGCCTTTTTGAATGGTTTCCGCAACGCGATCGCCAACATTCAATAAATTGTATCCGAAAACTTCAACCCGCTCTCGGTTGTGATTTTCAAAAATTCGGCTAATTAATCGTCCGACGGCGTGTTCTCGGAAGTCGCCAGAAACGTAACCCACCCGCAATTTATCGGTTTTTTGAGGATAGGTGAATTGGAGGTTTTTTCCAGCCACCGATTTCTCAATGGCTGCGGCGTGTTTCCGGGCGACTCCCAGGGAGAACTCTGGAGGGAGAGGCACGGCGTTTAGCTGAAAAGGTGCCAGAGTAAAGCCGCCGCTTTCTTCCCGAACGTATTGAGTGGTGGAATTTATCAACTCTCGCACGAAACGATCGTAATTTTTCCACTGGCAGAGATTGAGTTGAACAAAGCCGATATGGGCAGTTAAATGTCGAGTGCTGGGGTTGAGTTGCTGGACTCGCTCGTAGGCAAGTTTTGCTAGGATAAATTTTTCCTGAAATTCCCAAATTTGTCCCAACTGAAAATAAGCATCGGCGTAGTTGCGTTGGTGTTTGGCGGCGGTTTGAAAGAGTGCGATCGCTTCCTCTAATTTGGCTTGCTGTTTGTAAAGTAAGCCTAAATTGTACAGAGCAGGTACGAAGTCGGCTTTGAGTTTCAGAGCGCGAGTTAATAGCTCTTCGGCTGGCTCGAACTGTCCTTGCAGGAGATAAATTGAGGCGAGGTTGGTGAGGGTTTGCGGTAAGTTGGGGTTGAGTTGGAGGGCTTGTTGATAGCAGGCGATCGCCTCGTTTAGCCGACCTCTGTTTTGCAGTAAAGTGCCCAGATTGTTGCGGGCGGGGATATAGCTAGGGTCGGTTTGGATGGCTTGTTGAAAGCAGGCGATCGCTTCTTCAAATTTCCCTTGCTTCTTCAAGTCTTGCCCGCGCTCAAACAAAGCAATTGCTGGGGATGTCTGAGGGGTTTCCTGGGGAGAACGCCTGCTGCCAACTTCGAGGAAATTGAAAGGCTTATTTAAATGCAGACAGGCGAGGGCGATCGCTGCGACAAACCCATCTTTTTCTTGCCAGTTAACCGAGCGGAATAATACTCTTTGCAAAAAATACTCAGACGGAGTTTTGCTGCTGGGTGCAGAAGCATCCCAGTTGGGCAGGTACTGGGGTGAGGGCGAAACATTCGGATTGTTAATTGTCGGTTCTGACTCAGAGATTTCTTGCCCGTTAGCGATTTCCCGCAGAGTAGGGCTATATGCTTCGCCCCTATAAAAATAGGATGCTGGCGTTATTGCCGGGGGAGAATCGCTGGCAACTTTCCCGACTTCCGGGGGTTTGCCAATCGTGACTAATTTTGCAATATTCCCGCTTTTCAAGCCCAAGGACATCGGACAGCGCACCCCCGGCAATACGGCTGTGTCGTAAAGTTCGGTGGCTTCGGTGTCCATATCCAACCATTCAACGATATCCCCAGTTTTTAAATCAATAATGACGATACCGCACCGGGCTTCGGCATCTTTTTGCCGCAATCTTTCTCCGAGCGACAAACCCGAGAAATGATAATCCCTGGGTTTGGATAAGCCCACCACAGCAAAATCGCCGACAAAAGCTAAACCTCGTCCGTAACCGGGGCAGAAAGTGACGGGGACAAATTCGCCGTTTTCTACATAACCGAAATCTCCGGCACCGGAGTTGAGCAACCACAATTTACCCCGATACCATCGCGGGGAGTGGGGCATAGATAAACCACTGGCGACGATTTCCTGGGTTTGAATATCGATGACGATTCCCCCATCGCTGCGTCGATGTCGCCAACCGGATGCGACATCGGAACGACTGACGGCGGTGACGTAGCGGGGAATGCCGTTGACTGCGGCTAATCCGTTTAGGTGGCAGCGATCTTCGGGGGCGAGTTTGGTGATAAAATCCGGTTTCCAGATGGGGGTAAAGCTGTGTTGGGGATGGAGGGTGCCTAAACAACTATATTCGGTGTTGGCAAAAATGATGTTACCGGCGCTGTCGGTTATGAGGTCGTGAACGTCTAAATCTCCGGTGGTATACGCGACGCGGGGAACGTAGAGGCGATCGTATTTGTCTTGTAAAAGTTCCCCGGTTTCGAGGACATTTTGAAAGCGCCAGATTTGGTAGCGGGTGGCGAGATAGAAGCGTTCTGCAGTGGCATAGAGCCCCATCGGGCGATCGAACTCCCACACGGGGGTAAAAATTTGTCCGTCGGGTTGAACTCCGATGAAACAAAGGCGGTTGGTTTGGTAGGTCGTTAAGGCGAGACTGACTTGCTGAGAGTGCAACCACTCTAGGAAGTGGCGGGAGTAGGGAAGGGTTAGGGTTTTGGGAGTCGTCATCGGTGGCTGCGGCAGAGTGCGAGGTGTTGGAGTTCAACCCTATCTAATGAACGGCTACAGGCGATCGCAGGTGATGACGTGGCAGCGCTCAGAGTCTCAAACATTTGGATGGGTCTGCTGGGCTTGTACAATTGTATTTTATTATTTTGACCCCTGTCAACTAGCGTCACAAACTCACTTTTTTCACGGTCAATTGTACCTAGCACCCAGTCAAGGCGCGATCTCATACTAAGTTGGCTAAGATAGTATTATACTATTAGAGAAAAACATCAGGAG
>CAYOOD010000096.1:0-31664 GCA_964405435.1 uncultured bacterium | reverse complement strand
ACTCCTGATGTTTTTCTCTAATAGTATAATACTATCTTAGCCAACTTAGTATGAGGTTACGTCAACGAGTTTCACAGTCATCTAGACAGGTATAGCTCGGCTGGGGAATGGGAACATTCCTCAGTTTGAATAAGATTCGTGTATCGTACTGACCGATTAAAAATCGGTCAGTTTTTTTTGATATAGCTTTTTTCCTTTTTTTCGTTCGATCGCATTTCCACCAGCTTTGAACGCCGCGATCGCTCCCAACAGGCGAAAAATCTTCCCTAATGACTGAGCGAGCCCTTCAAGCCGCCCCAAATTCGCGCAGATAAGCAAATTGCTGCCGCCACGCTTCTCTGAGCCGCTCCAACAAGTGCGGAAACCGCTGCAATAGCGCCTCGTGCTGCTGAACTACTGCCCCCACTGGCTCCAAGAAAGGGATGGCGCGGGTGCTGCGCAGCACCAGTTCTAGGGCAGCAGTGAGGTTCTCCGCGTGCAGCAGCCTGGGTTGATTGGCTTGCACTTGTTTGGCTCTCGCGTCGAGGCGCGCTCTCAAATCTTCCCGTACCTCTGTCGGGTAGATTTCCGGGTGTTTGACAAAATCGGCTTCCAGAGATTCCCGCAACGCCCGCAGGCGACGCCAGCCCTTGCAGCTATCCACAACCTGCTGTAGCTTCGGAATCCATGTAGAAAGGCGGCGAAAGCTGACAGTGATGGGGATGCAGCCTTTTCGCTCAACCCAGGCGGCAAAGCGCCAGTGGTGGATTTCTACAATTTTCTCAACGCTTGTTTTCGCCAGTTGCGCTACTTCCGCTTTCGGAAAAGGCAGAGAGTCAGGCTTTACGAAACATGAAAGGGGGATGGCCATAATGTTTATCTCCGTTTTTGGCGATTCCCCTAACAACGCATTAGCTTCCCGATGACGTTTTCTTTGTTGTCTCAGGAGGCTAGATGAAACTGATATTACTGAACTAGCCTCTGGACTGGAATGTAGTCTGTGAGGGAGATGGGCCGCTCCAAGCTTTATTGAGCTTCTGAGTGGCTGCAAAGCTAATTTTGTTAGGTTCGAGATTAACTGGACGCTGCCAACTTAATCCATTCCTTTATGGTATGGCAAGTTTGCTGAAGTTGGCGCGTATCTTCACAATTTTTTACATTTTGTCCGGTGAGGGGGATGAGGTAGGGAGGTAAAGAGCGATCGCCCTCTTTACCCCTCCCCAACATCCTAAAAAAAAGCCCCTCAGTATCGAGGAGCCCCACTTTATCTCACAGAGTATACATTCAAAAAACCTCACATTCTTCACATCCCCCCTCCCCGCTTCGGAGAGGGGGCTGGGGGGAGAGGTTCTCATTCCCCAATTCTCGGCGCTCTCAAAATCGGCTGCTCTTCCACCCACAGCGAAGCCATGCGCTCTGCAGGCTCCTGCTGCGCCAGCGACGGCACCGAGGCTCTGAGCCGTTCCGTCAACTGATGCGTCGTCGCATCGTACACCTGAGTGACAATCTTGGGATACAAGCCAATCCCAATAATCGGCACCAGCAGAGAACCGATAATAAACACCTCGCGCGGTTCCGCATCGACGAGGGCTTCGTGTTCCACCAGTTCCTTATTTTCCTGCCCGTAGAAAATCTCGCGCAGCATCGACAGCAAGTAAATCGGCGTCAGAATCACCCCAACTGCCGCCAGGAAAATAACCACAACCTTGAAAATCGGGTTGTAAGCATCACTCGTCGCAAAGCCCACAAACACCATCAACTCCGCCACGAAACCGCTCATCCCCGGCAGTGCCAAAGACGCCAGAGAGCAAGCCGTCCACATGGCAAAAATCTTGCGCATTTTCTGCCCCACACCCCCCATTTCATCGAGCATCAGGGTGTGAGTGCGATCGTAAGTCGCTCCCACCAGAAAGAACAAACTCGCCCCGATTAAACCGTGCGACACCATCTGCAGCACCGCACCGCTCATTCCCAAATCGGTAAACGAGGCAATCCCCAGCGTCACGAACCCCATGTGAGAAATCGACGAGTAAGCAATCTTGCGCTTGAGGTTGCGCTGGGCAAACGAAGTCAGCGCGGCATAGATGATATTCACCACGCCCAGAATCACTAAAACCGGCGCAAATACGGCGTGGGCGTCGGGAAGCAAGCCGGCATTCATGCGAATCAGCGCGTACCCGCCCATTTTCAGCAGAATTCCCGCCAGCAACATGTGTACGGGAGCCGTCGCCTCACCGTGGGCATCCGGCAGCCAAGTGTGAAACGGGACAATCGGCAGCTTGACGGCGTAGGCAATAAAGAAAGCGGCGTAGAGCCAGAGTTGGAAATTGAGGGCGTATTCCTTGGCGGCGAGCGCTCTCATGTCAAACGTCACCGTATCGCCGTAGAACGCCATCGTCAGGGCAGCCACCAAAATGAACAGCGAACCGCCTGCCGTGTAGAGAATGAACTTCGTCGCAGCGTACTGGCGCTTTTTGCCGCCCCAGATAGCCAGCAACAGGTAAACCGGAATCAGCTCGAGTTCCCACACCAGGAAAAACAACAGCATGTCCTGAACGGCGAACACGGCAATCTGGCCGCCATACATGGCCAGCATCAAAAAATAAAAGAGTTTGGGCTTGAGCGTCACCGGCCATGCGGCCAAAATCGCCAGCGTCGTCATAAAGCCGGTCAGGAGGATCAGGGGCATGGACAAGCCATCTGCGCCCACGGACCATTTCAAATCGAGCTGCGGCACCCAGGAATAGCTTTCTACCAGTTGCAGCCCTGGATTGCTGAAGTCGTAGCCCGTATAGAAGGCGTAGACAATCAGCGCAAAATCAATCAGCCCGACAGTGAGGGCGTACCACCGCACTGTTTTGCCGTCTTTGTCCGGCAGCAGCGGGATCAGCAGCGACGCTGCGATCGGCAACAAAATAATCGCGGTCAGCCAAGGCATAGATTAAGTACCAGATGTTAACCTTTTTAAAAAAAACCAGGGGCAATGACGCTGTTAACGTTGCCCCTCCTCATTATCACTAAACACTCCTTGGTGCCGAGAGTGTTCTGGATTAAAGATTTATTAATCAAGGGCAGTAGGGCACGCCTCGGCGCGCCCTGCTCCCTATCAAGTCACGCCAAAGACAATGACCATGCCCAAAACAGCCCCAAACACGATCAGGGCATAGAATTGAGCGCGACCGGTTTCAAAGTATTTCAGACCTTCGCCACCCAACATGGTTATCAAGCCAGTCAGGTTCACGGCACCATCGACCACGCGATAGTCTACTTCCATCACCTGTCTGGCTAAGCGGCGACTGCCTTGGACGAAGAGGAAGTCGTTGAGGTCGTCCAAATACCACTTGTTGCGGGAGAACTGGTAGAGGGGTTGGAGCTTCTCGGCGATCGCGCCCGCGTCTATCTTGCGAGAGAGATACATCAGCGAAGCCAGCGTAATCCCAATCAGCGCAATCCCTACCGAAGAACCGCCCATCACTAGGAATTCCGTTAAATTGAATTCCTCGGCGTGTTCGATCGCTGCAGCGATCGTCTCGCTGGGGGGATGAATGAACTCCTCAAAGTAATTGGCAAAAGGCGTTCCCACGAACCCAACCAGTACGGAAGGAACCGCCAGCGCCATTAACGGGAAAGTCATCGTCAGCGGCGACTCGTGCGGGTACTCGCTGTGGTGTTCGTGCCCGCCGTGGCTGTCGTGGCCACTTTCCAATTCTTTCGGGTTCATCGCACCCGGGCCAAAAGCAGGCTCCAGAACGACGTTATTTTCTTCCAGCAACTGCTGGCGGATATCCATTTCATTGCCCCGGAATGCCCCTTCAAAGGTCATAAAATACATCCGGAACATGTAGAAAGCCGTGATTCCAGCCGTCAGCCAGCCGACGCCCCAAAGAAACGGATTTGCCGCAAAGGTAGCCCCGAGGATTTCATCCTTCGACCAGAACCCGGCAAACGGCGGAATCCCGCAAATCGCCAAAGTTCCGATCAAAAAGGTAATCGCCGTAATCGGCATATACTTGCGCAGTCCCCCCATCAGCCGCATGTCTTGGGCCAAGATGGGATCGTGTCCGACCACTTCCTCCATGCCGTGAATCACGGAGCCGGAGCAGAGGAACAGCATCGCCTTGAAATAGGCGTGAGTCATCAGGTGGAACAAGCCGGCACCGTAAGCCCCTACTCCCATTGCCATTACCATATAGCCGAGCTGGGAGATAGTGGAGTAAGCCAAGCCTTTTTTAATGTCGTTTTGAGTAATAGCGATCGAAGCACCCAAAAACGCCGTGAAAGCTCCCGTGTAGGCGATGACATCCATTGCCGCCGGGATATTTTCAAACACCGGGTACATTCTGGCAATCAGAAATACGCCAGCCGCCACCATCGTTGCCGCGTGAATCAGGGCTGAGATCGGGGTGGGGCCTTCCATTGCGTCTGGAAGCCAGACGTGGAGGGGAAATTGAGCGGATTTAGCGACAGGGCCCAAAAATACCAGAACGCCAAACAAAGCAGCGAGACCGGCACTGAGAGAACCGGTTTGTACCAGCGCTTGCAGGCGATCGCCCATCACGTCAAACTCAAAACTGCCGGTACACCAATAGAGCGCCAGAATGCCCAGCAGCAAGCCAAAGTCGCCGACGCGGTTCGTAACAAACGCCTTCTGACAGGCATCAGCCGCCGCCTTGCGATCGTACCAGAACCCGATCAGCAAGTAAGAACACATGCCGACGAGTTCCCAGAAAATATAAATCTGTACCAGATTCGGACTCACCACCAGCCCCAGCATCGACGAGCTGAACAAGCTCAGGTATGCGTAGAAGCGAACGTAGCCCGGATCGTGAGCCATGTAGCCATCCGTGTACACCATCACCAGGAAAGCAACCGTCGTCACGATCGCCAGCATCAAGGCTGTGAGGTGGTCGATGGTATAGCCCATGCTCAGGTGAAAATCCCCAGCCGCCGCCCACTCTAGGGTGCGGGTATAGGGAGGATGCCCTTGAATCTGACTCCAGAGCAGCGCAAAAGAGAAAACCATTGCGGCTCCCAGCAGGGAGACGATCAACACGGAATTCACTTGCCGCAGGCTGTTGGTAAGTCGGTTTAGCGAGATCAATCCCAAGCCTACCAACATTGCCCCCAAAAGAGGCAGCACTGGAATCAGCCAGGCATACTGATAGATCGGTTCCATCACTGAACGCCTTAGTTTAAGTTTCTTTACTTAGGTGGCCTAATCTTTACATTGTGACACACTGAACCCTGTAACGAGCCAGTATTCGCAGCATAGCCTTCAAAGCGATCTGCCCCGACCCGTCAAAGCATCTGTTCAGAAAGTCGCTTCAGTTTTTGCTAATTTGCGCTAGATTTGCCCGTATTTGTTCCATCACGCGCTCCCTACAAGTCTTAAATTCTAGTAAATTTTCTGTTTTCAACGCCTGCTTTAGAGTTGCAAGCCTCAAACATAAAAACCGAGTTTTACCCCACTCGATCCGTTGACCGAATGGGGCGATCGCGACTACAATGTATCGAACAATACATTTAAGCCGAATAAGATTGATGCTCCTGCGGCTGTAGCCAGAGGGTAGGAGATTGCTGGGCGTAATTGAGCGTTATCGTTTCCAATGCTTGGCGCAGATCTTCCCGTCCCTTGAAACCATCAAGCCGATGACGTACCTTGCCTCCTTCAAACAGGATGAGCGTCGGCAGATTCGTCAGTCGGTAAGTGTTGGCGATTTTCAAACTTTCGTCAGCGTTGAAGCCAACGATTTTGAGCTGATCCGCCCATTCTGCCTGATAGCGCATTAGCAGGGGATTAATCAAGCGACAGAGGCCACACCACGGGGCCCAAAAATGAACCAGGACAGGAGTAGGAGATTCTAAAACTTCTTGTGTAAACGCCCGCTCACTGATAGAAGACAACAGCATGATCCCTCGAGGTCTATTCCTGTTTACTATCGACGTTGGGATCATGCTACCTCTATTTGGGATCGTCGCAACAACAGAATTGCAACTAAAAATCTATCCTGTACCCAGTGCGATCCGGGATCGCCTCGGAAGGTGTCGCGGCAGGGGGCTCGATCGAAGGGGGTATGGGCAAAAGCGAATGGAGAAGAAGAATTCTCAATCCCTTTTGCCCGATGTCCAGTGCCCAACAGCAAGCTACAAAGAGACGCTGGCAGTCGCCCGGAGCAAGAGAGGGTGAGCCCACCACAGCAGCAAGACGAAGGCGCTGACTCCCAGGTAGGCGGGACGGATAAACTCGCGCCAGTCCAAAGTTTGGCGGCCTTGGAAAATGGCCAAAAATGGAATGACCGAGGTGCGAGCTTTCACTGCTGCAAACGCTTCGCCGTAGCGATCGCCCAGACGGCGATCGCCGTGCCAGACGGCAAACAAGTGGTGGAGTACCAACCCAACCGACGTCAGCAGGGTAAAAGTAGTCCCGATCCAGAGCGTATGGGCAATACACCAAATTACCTGGCCCACCATTTGGGGGTGCCTGGTAATGCGGATGATACCAGTTTCGTACAGGTGGACTTGGGGCTTCTCGATCGCGGCGATTTCCAAGAGGTTAAACGTAGCCGGGTATAAAAACAAAAACGAAATCGCCGACAGCACCCACACGAGAGCCTGCATACCGGGCACGCCCTGCAACTGCCACAACTGCAAGCCATCATAGCGGTGGTTGAAAAAGTAAACGATCAGCACCACCGCCAGCGGCAGGCTCACCAGGGCAAACAAAATGCGGTAGAGCCTCGCTCCCAACCATTTTTCGCCCCTGGGGCGCAGCGCCGCTAGGCCACTGTGGGCCACCGCAAACCCCAGCAGCAGCCCACTCATCGTGAAATGGCTGGAAGTCAGCCAGTCATAAGACATCGCACTCACTCAAATCGACACAATCCAACAAAGCAACCAAGGCCACAGGCTAGAGTGAGTCGAGTAATTCCTGCTAAATTCAGAAAATACCTGACTTCCCCGCTTCTATATATTTTTCTAATAGGGTACATATTATTACAACTGAGGTCACAAACCACCAAAAGGGACTTGCTCCGTGCGTTGTGTTACTGTCGTTGTCGAAGATGCCCCGAAAACCCGATGGGCTGCACCTTGCCGACAGTCCGACCCCATTGAATCAGTTGATTGCCTCAAGCCTCCATTCCCCTTTCAGGTTTAGCCATATGTCCGACCTTCCTTTCACATTGGATCAGTTACGCATCCTCAAAGCGATCGCCGCCGAGGGCAGTTTCAAACGAGCCGCCGACAGCCTCTATGTCTCGCAACCCGCCGTCAGCCTGCAGGTGCAAAACTTAGAGCGGCAGTTGGACGTGCCATTGTTCGACCGGGGGGGCCGGCGGGCACAACTGACAGAAGCGGGGCACCTGCTCCTCAGCTACGGGGAAAAAATTCTCACTTTGTGCCAGGAAACCTGTCGCGCGATCGAGGACCTGCAAAACCTTCAAGGCGGCACCCTGATTGTGGGCGCTTCTCAGACTACGGGCACCTACCTGCTCCCGCGCATGATCGGGGCGTTCCGGCAGCGGTATCCCGACGTCGCCGTGCAATTGCACGTTCACTCAACCCGCCGCACCTCTTGGAGCGTGGCCAACGGTCAAATCGATCTGGCCATCGTTGGCGGTGAAGTTCCGCCAGAACTGCAAGAATCTTTAGAAATAGTTGCTTATGCCGAAGACGAACTGGCCTTAATCCTGCCGATTTCTCACCCGTTCGCTAAATTTGATACCATTCAAAAAGAGGATCTTTACAAGCTGCAGTTTATCACCCTAGATTCTCAATCGACGATCCGCAAGGTCATCGACCAGGTACTCTCTCGCTGTGCGATTGACACCCGCCGTCTCAAAATAGAGATGGAACTCAACTCGATTGAAGCCATAAAAAATGCCGTACAAGCCGGTTTGGGAGCTGCATTTGTTTCCATATCCGCGATTGAAAAAGAGCTGCAAATGGGCGCAATTCACAGAGCAGAAATCGATGAAGTGGTGGTCAAACGGATGCTTTCGGTAATTTACAACCCCAATCGCTATCGATCGAAAGCAGCAGAGGCATTCAGTCGCGAAATTTTACCCCTATTTGCTACCCAGGCAATAGAGACCCCTCTGAGTCATGCTGTTTCCCGGGAATCCTCCCCTTTAGAAGCCGCCACTTCCAATGCAACGGCGACAGGGATTTGAACCGCATTTTAGCAATTAGCTATTAGCAATTAGCAAGACTTCAATTGCTGATAGCTAAGCATTCATTGAAAAGCTATGGAAATTCACTGCACCCGACCAAACTGTCCCCGACCTATAAATTCTTTTGCCGATCTGGATGAGAATAATACTCTCAAAACCGTGCAGCAAAAATATTGCATCACTTGCGGGATGCCCCTGATATTGGGCGGGCGGTATCTGCCGATTCGGCTGTTGGGGAAAGGAGGATTTGGTGCGGCTTATTTAGCGCGCGATCGCTACACTCCCGCCATGCGCCGCTGCGTAGTCAAGCAGTTTCAGCCCTCCGGCGACCTCTCGCCGCAACAGATGCAAATCGCTCAACAGCTCTTTGAACGGGAGGCAGTAGTATTAGAAGAACTCGGCAACCAACACCCCCAAATCCCCGATTTATTTGCCTTCTTTCCCTTAGAGGTTCACAGCCTGCAAGCCAGCAAACAGGAGCAGTTTTTCTATCTAGTGCAAGAATTCATCGACGGACAAAATCTCGAAGAAGAGCTGGCGCAGAAAGGACATTTTTCTGAGATAGAAATACAGGAAGTCCTCCAGGAAATTCTCAAAGTGCTGAAATTCGTTCACGATCGCGGCTCCATCCACCGGGATATAAAACCCGCCAACATCATGCGCGATCGCTCTGGCAAAATCTACCTCTTAGATTTCGGAGCCGTCAAGCAAGTGACGCAAGCAGCCGCCGCCGCTACTCCTGCCGGTCGCAGCACGGGCATTTACTCAATGGGTTTTGCACCGCCAGAGCAAATGTCCGGCAGTACCGTTTTCCCCTCCACCGATTTGTATGCCCTGGCTGTTACCTGCATTACCCTCCTCACCGCCAAACAGCCTATGGAATTATTTGATTCCTACAGCAACGAATGGAACTGGAGAAGCTATGCTCCTAATGCGAGCAACACGCTGGCAGGTGTTTTAGACCGAATGCTGCGATCGACGCCCAGCCAGCGCTTCCAGTCGGCTGACGAAGTGCTAGCCGCTCTGGCTCCCAAACCAGCACAACCGACACCACCCGTCACCTCCCCGCCTTCTCCCCCGCCGGTTGCGCCAGTCACTAGCCCGCCAACAGTGGTTCGATCGCCTCGATCCGCGTTTTCCACCCTAGAGATATTGGCGGCAGCAGCGTTTACAGGATTTGAAGGCGGTTTGCTGTTTATCGCCCTAGGCAGCGTTTTATATTCTCCGGGAATCACGATCGCGCTGTGCGTGTTAGTTTTGTCGGGCTTGGTGTTCGCCCAATCTCGCCGCCTCATAGAAGGCAAAGATCTGCCAATTATCGCCGCCATTAGCCTGCTTATCGTCTTATTTTCCCCGTTGCACGGTGGCTTCCCCCTAGAAGTAATCGTCGTCGCAGCCGTTGTGGCTGGTTTGTCCGCGATCGCCATCACCGCACTCTTTCGCTTGATTTACAAGTTGCTTTCCCGCATCTTTTAAAATTTTTTAACTCCAGAAAATCTACAGAGTTTGGGGCAACTTTACTATTTTTTACTCCCGGCAAATATGTCAACAAAAGTCGTTTTGTTCTAATTCGCGTGAAAATTGAAAAAATTTTATGGAATAGAAAAAATATTTATACCGGTTTGCACGCGAGTGAGATACATCAGAAACCCGGCAACTTCTACGAAGCCGGGTTTCTTGAGTGTACTTCATCGGACTGAAAAGCGCTATATGGAGGGACATTACTACTTAGTTATACCTAGCCTACAGGCATAAGCTACAATAATTATAGTTCAGCTTTGAACTAAAATTGCAGTCATTCTTTCAGAAAACCTTGCAAAAAATTATTGCTCTTTCCCAGCAATTGCTCAAGTCGATACTTGCCGCCTTGTGGGAAATCTTCAAAAGCGGCTTGTGGTTGATCGTCCAAGTCATTGAACTAGCAGCCTGGGCGGTGTCTGCACTCAGCAAAAAACTCGCGCGAATGCAGCGCATGGTGAAAGTGACTCTCAAACGCAATAAAATGGCCCTGATTACCTGGCCATTCAAGCAGTTACTGCTGGGAATTTGGGCTGTGATTGTGGCAGCTTTTTGGCTGTTAATCCAAACGATCGAGCTGTTCGTCTGGGTACTGTCGAGGCTGCGCCAGCCCTTCTCTCCGAAAACTTCCCCCGCACGGGAGGAGCTGGAAAAAGTGCCGCTGCCGCCATCGGTGGAATTGCGGCGCAGAGCGATGTCTGAGCTGGGCTCTGGCGCGAGGAAAAACAAGACCCCGGCGGTTGTCGAAAATCCTGCGAATGAACCGACACCGCCGCCAGCGGTTGAGTCGCGCCGACAGAGATTAAAGACTGCCAGGGGAAAAGTAGGGCTCATTGTTGCTCTAATTTTGCTGCTGCCTTCTGTGTTGTTTGCGATCGCAGCTTTTCCCCCAGCCGTGCTGAATTTTCAAGGCAATCTGCTCGTAGAAGGCACGAGCTTCACCTATACTGGCTCTAACAGCAACAAGCTGTTTCTCAATTCCATTCGCGGGCTCAAGCAACTTGAACTCGAGGGAACGCAACAGATCACCTTAACCGGAAAATTTCAAAGCCAATCCGATCCCGCCTTTAGCTCATTAACCAAGCTGACGGTTCAGTTGCCGAACCGCAGCAGCAAATTGATTCTCGAACCCGCCAAACCCCAACAAAGCCAATTAGAACTGGTTGAACTGCGGCTGCAACCCAATACAAAAGTTACCCGTCTCAGCTACAATCCAGACGGGCAGAAGCTTGCTGTTTCCCTGCAACCCGATCGCGCGCAACCGCCCAACACGTTAAAACTTTCGCTCGGAAAACAACCCCTTAAAATTACTCTGGAAGACTATCGCTTGCCAGATGGCAAGCTCAAAGATAGCAAAATCCCGAATCTGGCAGAATTTACCTTCACGCCCGCGCTGGCGGAAGTCAACCTAGGGCTGCAACACGCTACAGCCCTCTCTCTCAGCTTACCCGCTGCCGAACCGACTGTCTCGAATCAGTGGATTTGGGGCTATTTAGACGTGCAAGCCGTCAAATTTCACCGTACCCGTCCGACGTATAATTCCAATGAATCGAATTTTGAATCGACCATCATTCAAGGTAAAGTTCAGATGGCAGGGCAGCAATTAAATCTTGCTAGCGATCGCTTTTTCCTGCCGGGTAAGCCGGGAATTCAGCGTATAGGAAATCTCCAGATTCACTCTGAAGAACCCCAAGGCTTGGCAGTCAGCATTCAGGGGAAAGCCGAAACCGTTGCTGTCGGGACAGATATCAATTCTCCGGTTAACCCCATTCAGGGAAAATTTTTAAATCGATATCTGCCCCACTACGCGATCGCTGCATTGCTGGCATTCTGGGCTGCTGCACTCTGCAGCCTGTTGCTTCGGTTTTTCAACCAATTGCCGAAAAAATCCTAAACAGGCGATCGCTCTTGTTTGGAGACGCGACGAATCGCGTCTCTACAAGAAAAAAGCGATGAGCATTCGCACCAGAACGATTAAGCCGAATGAACGAGCTGAGTGGCGGGGAGAGAATTGCGCAGGCGATCGCCGTACAGTGCCAGCGCATTTCCACCCAGCAGCAATTCTAAATGCTGGCGATCGTAATCCGATACCGTCGCCGCATCTTTCACGCAATCTTGCAGCACGCCATCCCAGTGCCCGTAATCCCCGGAGAAACAAGCCAGATGCTTGCCGATTTCGCCCATCGCCACCGGCAAGTAAGCCGGCCCGGGATCGTCAGATTCAAACGAGGTAAAGATTTGTCCGCGCTCGAAATACTCCAAAGGATCGCGGTGGCGCAAGTCATAATGCTCGTACAAGCTCTCGTCGTCGATTTGCGTCGGATCGTTTTGCGCGTTCCACATCAAATCGAAAAGGTTCTTCGCCTGCGAGATAATATTGACATTATTGTTGCCGCGCTCCTGAATCAGCAGCTTGGTAAATTCCATCAGCGGCGGACGATAGGGATGCTTCGGATCGAAATCGCGAATCCGCTTTTCCCAGTGTTCGTGGAAAGCGTGCGCCAAATCGGGAAGCCAGCCGCAACCGCCTTCTAAAAAGCCGACGCGCAGGGTGGGGAATCGCTCGAAAGCGCCGTCAAAAACCATCCGCGCCAGCGCCAATTGTTGCTGGTTGCGCTGCACGAAAATGTGAGTGAGAACGAAGGTTTCGGTGTAGTCGGAAATGCCGCCCACCATGTAGGAACCCGGGCCGCCGTGAACGCCGAGGGCGATATCCAAATCGACGGCTGCTTGCAAGATGGGGTGAAAGTCGGGATGGCTGATAGTCTTGCAGGAGCGGATATCAGGAAATGCGTCCGGTGCTTTCGGGTGCGGAATCGGCATATTCGGCGCAACGGCGACGCCAATCATGCCCAATTCATTGACGCAGCGGTGCATTTCTTTGACGGCTTCTTCGACATCTTGAAGCGGGAGAACGCCGATCGGTTTGAGGCGATCGCTGTATTTGCGGCAATCGTCGGCGATGTAGTTGTTGTAGGCTTTGCACAGGGCAACGGCAAAATCTTTGTCGAGCAGGCTGGAGAAAACCAGGTTGAGGGTGCCGTAGATGACTTGTACGTCAATCCCTTCCCGATCCATGTGTTCGACTCGCCGCTGATTGAACAGCCCGCCCAGGGTGGTTTCGGGATGCAGGTTGCGAAATCCGCCTTTGCCCAAGCCTTGGGGTTGGGGGAACATGCGGCTGAAATCGTTTTTCCCGGTGGCGGGGTTGAAGTCTACGATGCGCGCCCGCTGATCGCCGAGACTGTCAACGACTAAGCCGATGCGATCGCGATATTCGGGTTCTAGATAATCCCGCATGATCAGGGGATTTTCTATTTTGTGCGCATCGGCATCAATCACCAATATGCCTTCGTACATGAATTCTCCTTTGTGAGTGGTTTGTTGTCCTTTGTAGAGATGTCGTTTGTTATTGATTGTGGGGTTGTGACGTTCGATCCTTAGCAGAGAACAACTGGCGCAAACCAAACCAATTTTCAAACGACCACGACATCGAGGCGAGGATGGTGATGCCGGGATATTTGCGGAAAGCCGGTTCGTTCTTTTCAAAGAAGGTGTGACCCCCGATCGCAAAGACTTGGGTAAGTACCACGCAAAGAAGGGTCAACCGCCAGTCATAGAACAGTAACACAACTGCCGCGATCGCTACCACGTTGGTCAAGTGGTGCAGCATTTGGTTGACGGGATGCTGGTGCTGGGCCACAAAATGGGCTTTAGCGTCTTGAAATAAGCTCAAGGCGAATCTCCTATCGCGGATATCTGAGGAAAGATAGCATTAGCAACGGCAAAGCGGGGAGGGCGATCGGCAAATTTCTAAAATTGGGCAAAAGGGAATTGGGCATTGGTTTGATTTTATGCTCGATGCCCCATGCGCCATGCCCCATGACCAGTTCCCTACCACCAGCGCAGTTGCCAGAAAGAGCGATCGCCATCGGCAATTTCCTCGGGGGTCTGCCATTCCACCAGCTTGTAAGTGCCAAACACGCGATCCCACCAATCCACCGCCAGACCGAAGTTATGGTGCCACATATTGTATTTATGATGCACATAATGGACGGGCATTTTCATCCAGAAGCACTTCGCGGGGTTGTCGTGCTGGAGCTGATGGGCATAGGCGGAAAAAGCCGCGTACACCAGCCCGCCGAGAAACCAACCGGTGCCCGCCTCGATGGAGTAGAAGAACATCAAGCACATCACCACGAAGCTGCCCTTCAGGTAATCCCGAAATTCCCAGATCACTCCTTGCCCTTCATTGCGGCGGTGGTGGTCGCGGTGGCGTTCGCCGATGCGGGGATTGGCGTGCATCAGCCGGTGCATCCAGTATTCCACCAGACTAGCCAGAACAAAGGCGGTGACAAAACAGGCGATCGCGATCATCAAGTCTCCTCACTTGGGATATACAGGAAAAACCGGGTTTCTGGGCTTCGACTGGCGTCAAGAAATCCAGTTTCTTCACAAGTCTTCAGATATTCTGCCATCTTCTCGCGGCTGAATGGGTGAGGCGATCGCCCTCTAGCGGCTGTGCGGACAGGCACGGCCCGCGCGGCACATCGGGACATCCTCTCGCCGATTCACCGTATTTTACTATAAACTTGCATATAAAATCCCGTTTGCCAAAAAGAAAATTTAGCGCTCCTACGACAGGTCAATCTAAAATCTAAAATCTAAAATCTAAAATCCTTGCAAACCCCACCATGAAAGCAAACAGCCTTGATTGGCTAGAGATAGCCGAATATTTATCCCTAGTTGGTGCTGTAGTTGGCTCAGTAGCCGCCGTAGTTTCGCAGCAAGTCATTTATGCGGCAGTGCCGCTGTCGCTGTCGCTGCTGTTGAACCTTTTCAACCGCTACCGCTGGGAGCAAGTGAGCCGGCAGTCGATCGCCGGTCTGATGAACCAGCTCGACCAAAAACTCGCCAGCGTCAAAACTTTGACCGAGGGGCGCGTGGATGCCCTGCGAGAAGATATCGCCCAGTTGAATCAGGAAGCCCAAAAAATTCAAGGCAGCCAGGATATCAAGGGGATCATTGCGGCGATGCTGCAACTGCAAGGTCAGATTCTCACGTTGGAACAATCCGTGCAAGCGATCGCCGCTCAGTTAGAATACCTGACCCAGCCGACTAGCACCCAACCCGGACAACCGCCGCCAGACGCCTACCCTTCCCGAACTCAAGAAGTCGGCAGCGCCGCCTCCGAAATCAGACCCGATCCCACTCTCGATCCCCAAGAAGTTTTGAAGCGATATCAGTGGTAAGCCTATTTGATTGTGAACTTGCACGGATAACGAGACTGAAACATTTGTTAGCGCTCGGTCTGGACAACCGAAAAGCTTAAATTTAAAATTTAAAAGAGTATTGCGCGGCTTTACTGCGTGAAGCGCTTTTATACAGCGATAGCGAATTGCCTGCATGTCCCCGTCAGGGCGGGGCCATTTTCAGCACCAGAAGCTGAGGGCGATATGGGGGCAGCAAATCGCCAGCAATCTCTCGTTCAATGAGTTTTTTTCTCTCATTCAATCCCCTACAAGCTACAATATCAATAAATACTTTTGCCAGGAGCGTACTCAAATTGATTGTTGAGAATTTAAAAGCTCGTCAATCCAGCTTTCGGCGTTGGTGACTTGCCACAAACAAATCGCGGTTGCATTCCCACTTGGGCGGGAGGGTCGGGAGGCTCTGGGAGAAAGGCATAAATTCTCCTACAGAACTTTTTATCCTTTTCCAAATCCGAAGGGCAGCGGAATCGATTCCTTCAAATTGCAGCTAGCCTGACCTGCATAAAATCAATCATTGTTTTGATTTGAAGTCATCCATCAGGAAAACCTTGAAATCTGTTTTATAGAAGATAGCTTGACGGGGGACAACGGCTCTAACTTTTAGAGCGAGACGCGAACCTCTATGCCGGTAAATTGCCCTCAAGCACGGACTGCTTTTTACAGTAATTGGGCGCAGACCCCCAAAGGAGACTTTTTATTAAGTTTATTAAAGTTGGAGAATTTTTTCGTTCAAATTCCTAAAATAGATTAGACGAGATTTGTGGGATTCAAGCAAGGAGAAAACCCGCATGTTTGAAAAAGTAAATCTGAAAGGTAAAATGTTGATGGGATATGCCGTGCCGGTGGTGCTATACCTGGGCATGGCAGGGCTAGCATATTCAACAGCGACTAAGGTATTCCAGGCATTTGAAGAAGTAGATAGAGTTCAAGCAGTCCTGAATGAGACGAATCAAATGGAGCAGGGAGCGCAAGGGACAATCCGCAGCGTGCGCGGCTATCTGGTGGATAAAAATGAAAACTTTGCCAGAGAATTTGAAGATAATTTAAAATTAGCTGTCGAGTCAGGAAGAAAGGTAGAGGCATTGATTATCCACCCGGAGCAAAAAGAACGTCTAAAGGAAATGCAGGAACTCGTAAAGGAGCATGAAAGTCACGGGCGTATTCTTATTAATTTAATCAATCAAGGCAAGCAAAAACAAGCAATTGCTATATTCACATCGGGGAAGGGAACAAAATTTGTTGAAGACTTCGATCGCCTGACGAAGGAGTTTGAAGAAGTCCAGAGAGACTTGCTGGAAGAAAAATCGAGTCAGGCTAAAGAATCGTTGAATTCTTTGCTGACAGCGCTGATTTTGGGTTCACTGCTGTTAATAGCGCTGGCGGTGGCGATCGCTTTGCTGATTTCTTCCGGAATTGCCAGCACGATTAACCTAGCGACTAGCGCGATCTCCAGTTCTTCAGTAGAAATTGCTGCCACAGTCGCCCAGCAAGAACGCACGGCGAGCCTGCAGGCTACTTCAGTGCATCAAACGACCGCCACAATGGACGAGCTGGGTGCATCATCCCGTCATGCAGCCGAGCAAGCAGAATCATCAGCCGCCAGTGCCCGCCAGCTTTTAAAACTCGCCGAATCTTCAACAGCCGGGGCAAATCAGGTACTATCGCTCGCGGAAGAAGGCACGCAATCCGTGAGGGAAACCCTGGAAGAAATCTCTACTTTGAAAGAAAAAGTAGAAGAAATTTACGAACAAATAATCCGATTGAATCAGCAAACCAATCAAATTGGAAAAATCACCAATTTAGTCAGCGATATCGCCAATCAAACAAACATGCTGGCACTGAACGCATCCGTAGAAGCCGTGAGAGCCGGAGAACACGGCAAGGGCTTTGGCGTTGTGGCGGTAGAGATTCGCAAGCTAGCCGATCGCAGCAAAGAATCAGCCGACAAAATTAATACGATTGTCACGGATATTCAAACCGGCATTAGTTCCACCGTGATGGTGACGGATGAAGGAAAAAGAAAAGCCGAAGAAAGTATCGCCATGTCTCGGCAAACAGCCGATGCGTTCATAAAAGTCGCGCAGGCGATCGCCCAGATTATTCTGAGCAATCAAGAAAATTCAGTCGCGGCAATCAATCAAGTAGTGGAAAGCTGCCAGCAAATTTCGCTGACAGCCAAACAGCAAGCGATCGCCATTCAGCAAGTGGTAGACGCGATGGCAGCCATCAATCAAGGAGCCGCCGAAACCGCCAGCGGTATCAGTCAAACCAAAATCGGCACTCAAAAACTGAATGAAGCCGCTTTAAACCTCAAATCGATGGTGTGAGAATTTGGGCGCGTGGAGGAATTCTTGCAATAGCCAGAACTCGCGCCGCCGAGGAAGCAGAAATTTAACAGGGTGCTTCTGCAAGCGAAAATAACAAAAATATGGTATTTTGCTAAACAGTCAGTGGCGCGATCGCGCGTTTGCTTGACTGTACCATCAAATCGCTAAAATATAACATGGGATTACTGCTTCCCCTCCTGACGACTGTTGCCAGACGTGCCAAAGAAAAATTCATTCGCAAAACCAGGCAAACCGACGCCGTGCAGGAACAATTTCTGTACGCCGTCTTGCAAGCGCATCGGGATACCGAACTCGGTCGCAAATATCGACTGAGCGAGATAAAAACCATCGAACAATTTCGCGATCGCATTCCTATCTTACCCTATAGCAGCTACGAACCCTATCTAGAACGCATCGCCGCCGGCGAACAAAATTTGCTAACTGCCGAACCCGTCGTTTACCTGACATTAACCAGCGGTTCGACGGGAAAGAAAAAACTCATCCCCACAACCAGGCGATCGCAGGATATCGTCCGACAAGCCACCCTCACCAGCATCGGATTTCTGAGCGAAGGATTGCAGAAACGCGGATTAAAATTTGGCAAACTACTCGTCACCAATTCCGTGCAGCGCTGGGGGCGTACCGACGGAGGAATCGATTTCGGTCCCGCCAGTGCCGGCGTTCTCCGCATGGACAATCGCCTCTACCGGCAATTTTTTGCCCATCCTTACGAAGCGTTAGAAGTGGCAGACAGCCTAGCTCGCCATTATCTCTGCTTGTTGTTTGCATTGCGCGATCCGTTAATGAGCGGGATGCTCGCCAACTTTCCCATGCTCATTTTAAGAACGTGTAATTATTTAGAAAAATATGCCGAAAGCCTGATTGCCGATATCGACAAAGGCACCCTTGCTAGCTGGCTAGAAATCGAACCAGAACTCCGCAATCAATTAGAGCGATTGCACGCAGCCGAGCCGAAACGCGCCCGTCAATTGCGAGAAATCTTGAAATCTGAAGGACGCCTGACGCCAAAACTCGCCTTTCCCCGCTTATCTTTTGTCGCCAATGCGCGGGGCGGAACCTCAGATTTTTACTTCCAGCGATTCCCCGAATATTTCGGAGATACTCCCATTTTCGGCGCGGTTTTTTCATCGGCTGAGGGCATGTTCAGCATTTATCCCGACGTGAATACAGATGGCAGCGTCTTGGCACTGGAAAGCGGATTTTTTGAATTTATTCCAGAAAACCAGTGGCACGCCGAACAGCCCAAAACGATACTCGCTACCGACGTAAAAGTCGGAGAGCGCTACCGCATACTCACCACGAATTATGGCGGCTTTTACCGATATGATATCGGGGATGTCGTGGAAGTGGTGGGGTTTTACAATACAGCGCCCTTAATCGTCTTTCGCTATCGACTGGCGGGACAAATATCCTCGACAACGGAAAAGACAACCGAGGCACACGCGACACAGGTGATGAAAGCCCTGCAGCAGGAATTTAAAGTCGCTTTAGAGGATTTCTGCATTACCTTGTCCGAGAATGATTTTCCCGCCCGATATCTGATTAATATCGAACTGGCAGCAGGAAATAAATTGGAAAATCCAGAAGAGTTTTTAAAACGGTGCGATCGCCTGCTGCAAGAAGCCAATACCCACTACGAAATCTCGCGTAAAGATCCCATCCCCCCGCCCTACCTGCGGATTTTGGCACCCGGCAGCTTCGCGATCGTCCGCCAGCGGCAGATAGAACGCGGCATCCCCGACTCTCAGCTAAAATTTCCCCACATCAGCGAAGACCGCCAATTTCTGGCGGGATTAGCCGTCGATCGCGAAATAAAATGGCGGTAGGAAATTAGCGGCAAGTGTTCCTATTTGGCAAGTCTCTCGGCGCGTCACTGGGGATAAAATACAAGTGTTAGACGCGATAAATCGCGTTTCTACCAGAGAGCGATCGCCTCTCTACCAGAGAGCGATCGCCCTGTTTTCTAACGACCTTCTTTCCAATCTTCCCCACCCGGTAACTGAGTCAAGTATTCATCGATAATTGCCGGTAATATTTCTGGGGAATGTTTGTAAGTCAGAGCCAGCAATTGCTGTGTCGTTTCCATAACTTGCTTTCTATCCACTAACTCGGCAAGCTGAAATGGACTAAATCGCCCGCCTTGCACTTCCACACTAGCCGTGCGAATCGCTGCTTCAATTGTCGTGAGAAGCATTGATTCCCATTCGTCGAGTTTGACGTAGTGAGAATTTTTCTGGTCTTGAAGATTTAGGTCTTGAATTTCTACAAGTGAATCTCGGATAGATGCCGCCCAAGAATTGGTTAAACGCTGCTCTACTTGGTTTTTAATCAGGTGAATCAGTATTCGCGTTATAAAAGATTTTATATTGCGCAGTATGGACTTTTTACTCATGCCTTCTAAATCGTCAACAATAGATAAGGCGTCGTCGTAGCGCCCCTCAAGGATGCTAGTTCTCAGGTCGATTAGTTCTTGGGTCATAAGTGAGGCTGGCTTTCAGAGGTTAAAAATATCCCTCTTATTATATCACTCAGCCTCTCTCAAAGAGCCGCCCATTACTACACTTTTTTTTCTCGAGGAGCCAGCAGCAATAATCCGGATGCTAATGCCACGCACGCGGCTGCATAAAAGACAAATTTGAGGCCGCCAAACCCCCAAATCGGCCCTAAAAATACCGGGGAAAGAAATTGCCCTAAAAATCCCGATCCCGTGCCGGCGGCTAGCACGGTAGAACGCAATTCGGCAGGGGCAATATTGGCTAAAGCCGCGTAGAGACTGGGCAATACCAAACCAAAACCGACGCCAAAAATTAAGGCGGCAGGAACAATAAAGGCAAGCTGGGTAAAATGTGCGATCGCGACAAACATCGCCGCCATCAAGCCAAATCCCACGGCGATCGCTTTTTCAAATCCCCATTTCTGGGCTAAACGGCTCGTTCCCAAAGCGGATACAACTGCTGCGCCGAGCGCCGTTGATGCCAAGACAATTCCATTCACAACTGTATTGGCTGCCAGAGTCGCTTTCAGGTAGAGGGGAACGTAAATCAAAAACGCATACATCGTCGCTGAGGTGATGCTGACAGCCCCCAATAACTGCAGCGTTTGAGAATGCTTAAACACTTTAGCGAGCTGAGCGCCATCGATCGCCAGCCCTTTCTCTCCTTGAGGCTGCTTTTCTTTCAAAATCAATGCAGCCAGCAGCGCCAGGGGCAATCCCACCGCATAGAGGTAAAAGGCATATTGCCAATTTGCGGCACCCACCCAGCCTCCCAAGAGCGGAAATAAAATCCCCGCCAGCGTTAGGGTACTCGTGGTGTATGCGATCGCCTGGGTGCGAGCCGGTTCGGCATACAAACTCCCCAACAACCCCATCGACGCCGCCGCAATCCCCCCGCTGGCAGCTCCCAGCAGCGCCCGCGTCGCTAATAGGGGCCAAAAAGTGGAGAACCGAGCACCGGCAACCCCAAACAGCGCGTAGAGTACCAGCGAAGGCAGCAGCACCCGCAACCGACCGAGCCGGTCAGCCAAAATTCCCAGCGGCGCGCTAAACAGGGCAATCGTCAAGCAGTGCATACTCACTAAACTGCCCGCCAGCGCCGGATCGAGTTGGAGTTCTTTAACAACCTCCGGCAAGACGGGAGCGACGACGCCCCCCGCCATCGTGGTGAGGGAGCCAGCAGACAACAGGATTAACAATCGGCGATCGCGCAACATGGCAGTGATGGGGGATGGGGGATGGGGGGAGTGGGAGAGAGGGGGAGTGGGAGCAAGGAAGAACTTTTTCTTACTCAGCACTCAGCACTCAGCACTCAGCACTCCCCCTCGACAGACAAATCTAAAGTCTAAATTTCATTGACTTATCTGTCACTCAAACGCAAAATAATGTCCCAGATACAAACACAGAGGCACCAGCGATGGAACTGGCTACAACCTTAAAAAGCCAGACAGTTCAGAACCGCATCCGAGAAGTCGGCATCAACCCCAACCACTGGTATCCCGTGGGTTGGGCGTCGCAACTGCTGCCCTCTCAGGTACAGCCCGTGACGATTTGGCAGCAAGCGATCGCCATTTACCGCGACGAAAAGGGCCAACTTCACGCCCTCGAAGATGCCTGCCCTCACAAAGGCGTTGCCCTCCACAAAGGGCAAGTCCAAGGCTGCCACCTCACTTGTCCCTATCACGGCTGGGAATTTAGCGGCAGTGGCGAATGCGTCCGCATTCCCTACCTCCCGCCAGAACAAAAACTTCCCCGCGCCAAAGCCCGCAGCTATCCCGTCCGCGAACAATACAACCTCATCTGGATTTTCCCCGGCGATGCCGGCGAAGCGGCGAACGTCCCACTGCCGGAAATCACCGAATACAAGCAGCCCGAGTGGTTGATGGTGCCCCTAGCAGCCCAATTCCAGGCGCATTTTTCCATCTGCAACGAAAACACGATGGACGTTTTCCACGGCTACCTGCACCGCAACTTGCAGGGGTGGTTCAACCCCCAACTCAAGAGCTTGCGGGAAACCGAAACCGCCCTGTGCGCCGAATACGACGTTTCCTACAAAAGCCGCATGGCCAAATTTCTCGGCTTGAGCGACAAGGGCGACGAAGTGACAACCCGCACCATCTCCATCCAATATCGCTATCCCCACTATTACAGCTCTCTAGAGGGCGTCTCTGCCCTGTACCTGATGCGCCTGCCAGTGGGGCCAACCGAAAGCCGCTCCTTTGCCCTGTTTTTTTTCAAGCTCCCCCTGCCGCAATGGCTGCTCAATCCGCTCAAACCGCTGCTGAGTAACGTTCTGGAACGCTTCGTGCTCAGGCGATTTCTCGCCCAAGATATCGAAATGATCGAAAGCGAACAGCGCAGCTATCTGGCCGATCGCGATCGGCGCTATGTAGAAATCAATCCGGCGATTATTGCCCTGCAGCGGCTAATCGTGCGGCAATACGAGCATTATGTGCAAGAATCTACTCAATCGCCAAAAAATCGGAACGGGAGCTCCGGAGAGTCGGTTTCTCTGCGTGAAGTGATGGCTTCCAGCCAAACTGGCCAATCCGAGCCCATCTAATCTAGTTCGCGGGCAATTTTGCACCGGGCTAGCAGAGACTTGACTAGGCAATTATACTGTTATTCCAAACGACGATAGGCCATCTAGGAAAAGCTGAGGGGAGTTTTCCGTGCAAGTTGTCAAAGAGTACGTCCAGCGCTGGTACGAGAGCGGGCTCGATCCCGACGAGTATATTTGTCATCAAAAGAAGGGAAATTTAGTCGAGATTGAAGAGGCGGCAACCGGCGAGCGCCGGACGGTTCTGACCTTCTGCACGAATGACGTCTTGGGAATGGTTCAGGAAGAAGCCGTCAAGCAAGCGGCGATCGACGCCATTCTCCAATACGGCACCTCCAACAGTTCCTGCTCGGTGTTGAGCGGTCGCATCGACTTGCACCGACAGTTAGAAGCGGAAATCTCGGCGTTCAAGCACCTGGCTCACACGCAGCTCTTTATTAATGCGTGGATGGCGATGCAAGCCTTGATGGATGCTTTCTGCCACTTGGCGATTCCCGTGCCAGGGTTTCAGCACACCCGCGAGACGCTGATTCTCTCCGACGTTCTCAATCACGGCTGCATCGTCTCGGCGATCGCCAATGCCGGCACCCGTTCCGGCAAATTGTTCGGCTACAGCCCCCGCGTGCGCGTCCGCGCCTACCGCCACTGCGATGTCGAGGATCTCGCTCGCAAGCTGCGCCGCTACGTCCGCCCGGGCGATCGGATTATGGTAATTTCCGATGCCGTGTTCTCGATGGATGGGGACATCGCCCCCCTGCCCGACATGATCGAGGCGATGCAACCCTATGACGGCAGCGTCCTGGTAATGGACGAAGCCCACGCTTCCGGAGCCCTCGGAGCGACCGGTCGGGGCATTTACGAACACTTCGGCATCCTGCCCCAACAGGCGATCGAGCGGGGCGTCGTTCCGCTGATTATGACCACGTTCTCTAAGTTTGCCGCCTCTGCCGGAGCTGCCATCAGTTCTCACGTTGCCGAGCTGATCCCGCTGTTAAATGTCTCTCCGACTTCCATCGGCACGATTTCCCTCTCGCCACCCCAGGCGGCGGCGGCGCTCGAGAGCATCCGTCAGGTGCGCCAGCGTCCCGAACTGGTGAAAACCCTGCAAGAAAATACCCAATATTTGCGATCGCGCCTGATCGAGCAAGGCTTCAGTGCCATTGGCGAAACCAATGTCATCCCCGTTATTTTGCCCCCAGAACTCAATCCCAAAGTTTTTGCCCGACAGCTCATGGAGCAGCACGGGATTTGGGTTTCTCCCATCTGGTTTATCGCCAAACCCCGCCTGCGAATTACCGCCAACGCCCTCCATACCAAAGACGAAATGGATCGCTTGCTCGCGGCGATGGTTTCCACCCGGGATTTGCTCTACAAGTCCACGATTAGTGCCTGACCGGTTCGGATTTCAGAGCCAAACGGGAAAGGCGATTCCCCGTTTGGCTCCCGATCGGGATTTTCAGATTTGGTTGATATTTTTCATTCGATTCACGTCGGACAGTTCTTCTGAAAAAACCGGGTGATTCAGCTTTTCTAATTTCTGCTTCAAAACCAGCCACAAGAAAGGCAAGTCGTCCACCAAATATCGCTTCGCCAACCTTCTCGGCTCAGAGAGCAGCCGGTGCAGCCATTCTATCCCCAAATTGCTCATCCATTTGGGAGAGCGTTGCTTGCAGCCGGCTTCAAAGTCAATTGCCGCTCCTATCGCCATGAATATTTTGATATTCGGCAATTGCTCTTTGTAGCGGCAAATCCACTTTTCTTGCTTGGGAGCGCCCACGCCTACCGCCAGAACGGTTGCGCCCGATCGCTCGATCCGCTCGACGATTTCCCAGCACTCTCGTTCGTTATTTTCAAAGCCAAAGGATGGGGAATGCGCCCCGACGACTATCTCTCTTCCCACTTTGGCATTGATATTGAAGCGAGCCCTTTGAGCGACTCCTTCTCTCCCCCCTAACAAAAAGATTTTGATCCGCTCGTCGTGCTGGTGATACTGGTAAAAAGCCGGAAATAGATCGGAGCCGGAAATTTTTTCCTTCAGCGGCGTTCCCAGAAATTTGCACGCATATTCTACAATTTTGCTATCGCACACTTTATAATCCGCGCGATCGTAACATTTGAGAAACTCTGCATCTTGCTGCAACTTCATCAAGTGATCGACGTTGGGAGTAAATATCACTCCCTCATCGAGCTGCTCTAAAAGTTCTTTCATTGAAAAGTTGTCAATCAAAACATTCAGAAGTTTAACCGTTCTGTCCGATCGATTCATAATCTGTGCCCTCTTTGAGATAACCCTTAGATTTGAAAATCCGACCGTCGGACAAGCCTGCACTGACCAGCCAGAGTCGGTTGAGTGAATAGAATTTGAAAAGTTTTCGCAAATTTTCCTTCTCTACATTTTCTGCAAAATCCGCTAATTATGGATGAAACTAGCGCCACGCAGGCGTTTTTTTCACAGAGCGGAGAATCCAGCTAATGGCGCGCTGCCAGCAAGACTCGACTCCCACTTTATTTCGTTTCCTTTTGTTGCCTAACTGCTTCAGCCTTAAATCGTGAGGGTTTAGTGGCTTCTTTCAAAAACTATCAGAGCAGATTTGAAAAAATGAAAGCACCCAGATGGTTTTGGCTGCAAACCAAAATGACTCAAAGCCGTGCGAAAAAGTTCTGCAATATAAGCACTGGCTGATTTGAGAATGTCTGCCCCGCGCGTGCAGCCCCAGCAGAACTCTTGTTTTGATTTGAATCGCCAACGGAAAGCCAAGGCTATCCGCAGGAGTCTGTCCGAGCGTCACGACTCGAACAAGCTTCAATTTTGTCAATCGGTTTGCCTATTTAAAAGCTGAGTTTACCTGGAACATTTTGAGCAATTGATAACGTGCAATTGGGAGGTTACCTGGGCTAACCAATGTTGAGGCTGCTGCTGGCTGAACGGGAAAAAAGAGCGCTCTCAACCGTCAGATACGGGATGCTGCGGCCAACCACAATACAGGAGCTTTCTCAACCGTTAGCGCTACTTATCAAAATATAGATGAAAAGGGCGAACTACCGCCATCAGCCGCAAGTGAGAGATGGGTTTCATTCTCCAGGCAGAAAGCGGGCAAACAAGCTGTTGTATAAAACAAGGAACAGCGGTATTATCAAAAATAATCAGCTTCGGTTCGATTGGCAGAAACTCTGCTAGAAAGGGAGACAGCCCTGGCAGGCTGAAATATTCTACCTCAAGATAGATGAAGTCAAAATGAATAATTAATTAAACTTGAGCCAACAGGACAATCGTGGTTTTAGATTCTCATGGCAAATATTCAAGACAACATCGAAACGGTGAAAGATAATCTCCCAAATATTACTCCGACTCCACCGAATTTCAAACCGATCTCGAGCGTTTACGACCTGAAAGCTCGTCTGGAATGGGGAGAACCCGCTCTGACAATTATTGACGTCCGCGATCGCGAAGCCTTTAACTACGAGCGCATCACCGGCGCGATGTCAATGCCAATAGAGCGCCTCGAAGAAGCCGCCAGGGGCAGCATCGATCGCGATCGCGATATTTACATCTACGGCTCCGATGACGGGCAAACGGCAATGGCGACTCAACGGCTGCGCGAAATCGGATTTGCCAAGGTTGCCGAACTCCAAGGAGGGCTGGCGGCGTGGAAAGCGATCGACGCTCCGACGGAAGGCATTGCCTCCACCGAAGGGCCATCAGGGCCTAGTGCGGTCAAACCCGAAGATGTGAATGTGGCGGCTCGACTGGCGCATCACGCCCAAACGCAATCCCGCCCGGGTTAAGTCGTTCCAGAGCGATCGCCTCTCTTGCAGCGAGGGCGATCTTCAAATCCGTCAGAGGACTCCTACCACAACGCGAGGGAACTGTCACGCAATGGCGTTTTAACTCCGGCAGACGTAAAGACTCCCTCGCATTCTCTGACGATATCGACGGCGATCGCCTCCGAGAGGAAGAAGCAACCCGAAAGCAGAACCGAAACCTGCTTGTGGCCCCTTCCTCCAACCTCTTTTAACCGCCAGACTTGATATGACGAGCGAGGAGGCGCTATTTTATATGACTGGGCTAAAAAGGCTCTTGGGCGTGAAGTTGAAAGCTTGACGTCCGGGATTGCCTCCCCCGTCCGCTCCCTCTGCCCCAAACACAGAGTGGGAACTTTCAATCATAAAAACAGGCTGCGGGAGTTCAGAGCATGAGTGTCAGAAACCGAGATTATTGGCCGTTATTTTTCGCCAATTCCCAGGATCTATTTGCCGAATACGACACAGCACTGCGGTACTGCTACCTCAATCCCACAGGAGCCTCTCTTCTGGGCTTGCAACCGACGGATGCGATCGGCAAAACGAATCGAGAATTGCTCTCACTTGCCAGCAACGAGCCCTCCGAGAAAAAACAAGAGACTTTCGAGCAACAACAGCGGCAACAGCTCGTCTCTCAAATTGAACCGTATTTGCAGCGGGTTTTGAGTACGGGCGAAATGCGCCAAGCCGTGCATCAGATTCCGACTCGTCAGGGAATGAAATATTACGAAATTACCTACACGCCCGTCCCGGACAAGTCAGGTAAAGTCAGCCGCATTTTCAGCCTAGGTCGAGACGTCACCAAACGGGAACAAGAACGCGAGCAATTCGCAGATAATATTAAGAGAGCCAGCAATTTACTCTGGTTCAACACGGCAAATAGCCCCCTGGCAATGCTGGGGTGGGATGAGAAAGGCCGGATCAGCCAGTGGTCGAAACGCGCCGAAGAAATTTTTG
Organism: uncultured bacterium; assembly: GCA_964405435.1. Lineage (GTDB taxonomy): Bacteria > Cyanobacteriota > Cyanobacteriia > Cyanobacteriales > Oscillatoriaceae > DVEG01. The sequence continues at coordinate 4,563 of CAYOOD010000096.1, read as the reverse complement.
GCTGGACAAAGGAAGAAGTGCTGGGCAAAAATTATTCGGATTTGCGCTTCGTATGCGAAGAAGATGCAGAAAGCTTTAAGGCAGCGATTCCCTTTCGGATAGCTAGCTCCACCGGAACCGGAACGCTCCCGCTTCACGCCGAGCTATCCGAGATCGAGCAAAATAGTTCCATCCACCGCAATTATACGAAAAGTGGCAAACTCTTGTGGTGTCAGTGGTATAACTCCGCGATCGCTTGCGGTGCCTCTGTTACCATTGTTTCTCTGGTGGAAGACATCACGGTTCGCGTCCGCACTGAAAAGGAACTGGTAGAAGCCTTGCAAGTACAGGCGCAACTCAAAGCGATCGCCCAACGTTCCGAAATCCTGCTGCAAACCGCGATCGCGGCGACGTCGGACTGGATTTTTGCTAAAGATCGTTCCTGCCGCTACATTCTAGCTAACAAGAGCTTTGCTGACGCCATTGGCAAAACTGTAGGCGAAATCCTCGGCAAAGACGACGTAGAATTAGAAATTTCCGAAGAACAAATATTCGGCGCTGCCGACAAGACTGCATACAGCGATCGCGGCGACGAAGCCGTCCTCTCGGGTCGCGCAGTCCACCAGATCCACCAGCGAAAAACTCCCGCAGATGGCTCGATACAAATCTTCGACATTCACAAAATTCCCCTGCAGGACAGCGAGGGAAATATTTTCGGAATTCTTTGTTTAGCTCGGCAATTAAATGAGCCGGATCGGACTCTAGAATCGGCAGGAGACAGTGAGGAACGAGTGCGGTCTTTAGTCACTCATTTGGCCGGGAGTATTTATCGCTGAGCCCTCAGTAGGAACCTAACTGGCACGGTCAAAATCAAACCCCATTTTATTTAAGGCCAAAAAACAGTAGCAAGCCGCTGTTTTTTGGCCTTAATGTTTCACTATTTTTTAGTAGATTGGATAGGGCAGAAAGCGCCAACCATTCGCAAAGCTCTGATTAGCAAGAACCCCCTCTAATGTGCTGTCAACTTTGAAAAAACGGCTCGCCTCCCCACAGAAAACTTGTCACCCTTCCAGCCCCTAATCCCCCTTTTCCCGGCAACCCTCCCGCCAACCCTGGTCAAGTAATCTCAGAAACCCGGCTTCTGTGTGGGAGGCAGCTTGCCTTCTGGTAACAAACCCAAAAATACCTGGTTTCTCTAGTCTGAGCGCGACTGAAATGATATAAATGTGAAAGTCTAGCAACAGCGATCGCACTCAAGTGAACCACCAACCCGAAACCCTTCAAATTCGAGCAGTCGTCACAGCGGCAGACCGCGAAATGTTCTTGGACATCCCAGCGCGAGTCTACGCCCGCGATCGCAACTGGGTGCCGCCCCTGCGCAGCGATATTGCCAAGCAATTTGCTCCCAGCAATCCCTTCTTTCAGTATGGCGAACTCCAGCAGTTTATCGCCCTCTCCGCAGACAGCCAGCCGCTAGGCCGCATTGTGGCCGCCGTCAATCGCCGCCTGATCGAACGGGAAGGCAAAAACATCGGTTTATTTGGGTTCTTTGAGTGCATTGAAAATTTTGAAGTCGCGCAAGCACTGCTAGACGCGGGGTGCCAGTGGTTGCGCGATCGCGGCATGACTTTAGCGCGAGGGCCGATCGACCTGTCCACTCACAACAATTGTCTGTTTCTAGTCGAGGGTTTTGACTCGCCGCCGATCGTTATGATGCCCTACAATCCCCCCTATTACCCGGAATTTGTAGAGCGCTGCGGCTGGTACAAAGCCAAAGATGCTTGTGCCTATGATTTTCCCCTCGATAAACCCCTACCCGCAGAATTTGAAAAAGCCTATCGGATTGCTTGCAAATCAGGCGTCACCTTCCGACCTTTGCGAACAAAAGGCGAAGAATTCGAGCAAGATTGCATCAGCCTCTATCACCTATTTAACAAAGCCTTTGCCAATAACTGGAGTTCCACACCGCGCAGCCAAGCCGAATTTCTCAAAGAAGCAAAATCCCTGCAGCAGTTAGTCGATCCCGATGTCTTCCCCATCGCCGAATATAACGGCGAAATGATCGGCTTTTTTATGGGTTTGCCGGACTACAATATTCCCCTCAAGCACGTCGGCGGAAAGCTTAACTGGGTGGGAATTCTCAAATTTCTGTGGTTTCGCCGTCAGATCGACCGAGGGCGCGTCATCGCCATTTGTTCCCTGCCCGAGTACCGCCGCAAAATGGTGCCCCTGGCTTTGATTTATCTGGGGATGCGCGGCGGGCAGCTCAAGGGCAAACCCTACAAGCGCGCCGAGCTATCCTGGGTTTGGGAAGATAATTTTCCCTCCCGCAAGCTGATCGAAGCGGCTGGGGGCAAACTGTATAAAACTTATCGGATTTACGAAAAAGCTTTGTAGCAGTGGCTTTTTCCAGAAAAAGCGATCGCGCCAAGAGCAGCCTGAAAGCAGAAAGGAGGGGGAGCGCAAGAAATTCTGCACGAAGCGTTACCGCGCTTGAAAAGCGCTTCCCGATATTGAGATGATATGAAAGACTGCTGCCACTCTCGCCATCTGTTAGGATGTCAGGAGAAGGGTTGCTAAAAATCAAGGAGGTTGAAAAGATGTTTCGACGGGTGCTGGCCTTATTTGTAGTTTCTTCAATCACGGCTCTTTGTGCCACTGCCCTAGCACAAGAACAGTCTGGACTGCCAATTCCGGACAAAAAAACTGGGGATTATGCCAGAGCGTCTCACAAGTATTGGCAAGTAGTCGATCCAGATCCCAAAGGTCTTAACTGCCGCATGGGGTCATATACCAAAGAACAAATCTACAACGCCAGCAATACCATCAAAATGGATATATTTAACTGGCGGGTGGTTGGCACATTGAAGCGGGAACAATCATTTGAAAATGAACTGGGGCCAGCCGGATTTGGCATTATCTACGACACTCAAAAAAAACCGTGGATGTTTGTTGATAAAGTTTATGCGAAAGGAGCGCCAAAACACTGCTTCGTGCGAGCCAATAGTAAATATATAAAGCCAGTACCGCCGCCTCAGTAACTCTGTTCGCTTGCTCCCGCTCTTCTGGGAGCAAGCAGAAAAAGTCGCAGGCAAAAAAGGTTAAATGGCTATCTGTATTGATTGGTGAACTGGCATAAATTACCTGAAAAACCTGAAAATTAAGCCGCCCCGCTCTCGCCCCTCACAATTGCTTTCAATCGGCTAAGCAATTATGCAGAATCAATTGCACAAACCTACGGAAGTAGTGCGGCTAGAAGCCGCGATTTATGGAAGCATAGAGGACGCCCGCACTCCCACAACCCTACTGCCATGATTTATGCTCATCTGCTTAGAATCCACTCAAAGCAAAATTTAGCCCAGAAAGATGCCTGAATTATCGCACCATTTAGAAACCGCAAAAACAATCTACAATCTGGCTGAAATGCCGAAAGCGGAGCTTCACCTTCATTTGGAGGGTTCGCCGCGCTGGCGTACCCTTCGGGCGGCGCTAGCGCGTCACAGGGGTTTGATTCTTCCAGAATCTCCTCCCATGTACGCGCCTCAGTTCCGATTCGGAAGTTTTGCAGAGTTTATCAGTTGCTTTCGGAATTACCTCTATCCGTGGATAGCCACGCCGTCAGGATATGCTGAACTGATAAACGATGTGGTAGACTCTATCATCGAACAGCGCATTCGCTATGCAGAACTGAATTTTAGCGTGACAACGGTTGGACGGGTTGGCGGCAATGTAGAGGCAATTTTAGAGGGGCTAGAAGAAGCTGTAGAACGGGCGCGATCGCACTCTACTATCTTGCGTATTTTTATCGGAATTGCTCGAAACGAAGGCACCGAAAACGCTAGTTATTGGGTGCGCAAACTTTCAGAAAAACCCGTTGTAGCGGGATTCGACCTGCACGGAGACGAGGTAGGCTGGCCGGCGGAATTGTTTCGGGAAGCTTTTGCCCCCGCGCGCGAGGCTGGAAAAAAAATCAAAGCTCATGCAGGAGAAATGGTCGGACATGAAAGTATTCTCTCGGCGGTAGAAGGACTGGGCGTGAACCAAATCGGACACGGCACGACAGCCATTCAAAACCTGGAAGTTGTCGAACTGCTGCGCGATCGCCGAGTCGTGGTAGAAATGTGCCCCACATCAAACGAGCGATTGAAAACTATTTCTTCCTATCACGAACACCCCCTATTAGAATTAGATAAGGCTGGCGTTGCCGTCACCGTAAATTCCGACGATCCGAGCTGGTTCGGGCTCGATCTCACTGGCGAAATGGCGAGGTTAATAGCCGAGCGCGGCGTTTCGGCTGACGACTTGGCACGTTGGACGCGAAACGCTTTTCAAGCAGCGATCGTTGATGAAGAAACCCGCTCGGCTTTCTTGACAGAATTAGAGCAGTGGCGTCAGGATGTGGCTAGAACTGAATCTGAAAGTAAAAGACACCCTCTATGAAAGCACTCGTTACAGGCGCTAGCGGATTTACGGGCTCTCACTTGGTGAAAGCTTTAGCACAAAAAGGTCACACCGTCACCGGGTTAGTGCGAAAAACGAGCAATTTAGAACGTCTGGGCGATCGCGCTTGCAAGATAGTGTACG
>CAYOOD010000095.1:0-32042 GCA_964405435.1 uncultured bacterium | reverse complement strand
CTCCTGATGTTTTTCTCTAATAGTATAATACTATCTTAGCCAACTTAGTATAATACAATGTTCGCAAGACCAGGATTTAGCTCTATTACAAGAACGACATAAAAGCATGTATTCTCCAGAGTCTCTTTCGGTTTCGTAAGAGTCTCCAGCCACTTCGTAGGGAATCCGGTGATCTATCTGAAGATAACGAGCTTCGTACTCTGTCAGGCATATATTACATTGACACCCATATCTTTCTATGAGACTTTGCTTGAACGCTTTTGAGAACCCCTTTCTTCCTGCTAACGTATCATTACGGACTTTTGATAGGTCACCAAACCGATAGGCTGCTATAGTACGATTCTGTGAATCCTTGACTGAAAACCTTTCAATTGGTATGCCTTGGTCTGATACGTCTTTCACGGCTCTTGGAGCGTGCTGGTAGTTATAAATTTTCTGTAACTCTTACGTCGTTATAGAGCCGTGTTCGAGTATGTGTTTAATGACTGTTCGATCACGCTTACCTTTAACTGCTTCTAAGCGCTCCAAAAAATATGAGGGCCATTCTTGTTTAGTCATAGAGATACTTCAAGTGAAGTATGATTATCTTGCAGTCGTTTCATCGTTCCCATCCGTGCAACCAGAGCAGGTGACAGGTAGAGGGATTCATAGGTTTGCACGTCGCGCCCTAAAAGGGTTGCTTGCGACGATCTGCCTGCATTGATTTCAATATGTTTCAGGTTCAGGAAACTGGGTAAGGGCTGTCCAAATTTTTTGCTTCCTGTTCTTCCATCATAACTGATGACGTATGAGATGCGTCTATAATTAAGAATTTTTAGCGATTCAACGAAATCTTCATAATTGAAATTACTCACATATCTGGGATTGCGAGTACCGCAAACTCCTTGATAGGGTGGGTCCATATACACAAGATCGGCGATCGCGGTACTCTTGAGAACACTGTGGTAATCGCCGGTGTGCAAAGATACCTTGCCTTTGAAAAGCATTGACGCTGCGAGCAGATGTTCTCTCATGGTTGAAGGGCGCGTTCCCTTTCGACGATTGTCGGGACTTTGGTTGAACTCGCCGTGGGAGTTATAGCGAACGGCAGCCTTGACGCACCGGGCAAGCAAATAGAGCAAGTGTTCGGGACGGCGAGTTTGATTGAACTGCGATCGCACAAGGTCGTAAAACTCTCTTTCCCGTCCCTCTTGAGCGTGCCAAAGTTCTTTGTACGCTTCTGCTATAGCCTCGGGTCGTTCGGCGATCGCTGCCCAGAGAGTCATCAACGGTTCGTTTATATCGTTCAACAAAAAAGCCTTGCCCTTTTGATAGTAAGCTGCTGCCAGCGAGACTGCCGCCGAACCTGCGAACGGCTCAATAAGCCTTTCTAAATCACTTGGAAAGTAAGCAATAATACTCTGTGCTAGATGGCGCTTGCTTCCTTGGTAGGGAATGGGATGAGGAACGGACACGATCTAACTACCTCTCTGCTGTCGGACGAGTGGGGCTAGGGGCTGTCGCCTTTGGCCCGTAATAGCTTAGAATAGCTGTATGAACATAATATCAGAATATACAGCTATTCTAAATGAAAAAAGAGAAAAGGATGCGCGGCATTCCAGTTGACTGGGATGAATTGAAGATTAAACGCACTATGATGTTGACAGATACAGCTTGGAATAACCTTGAGAAGCGAGCCAGTGAGCTAGGAGTCAGTAGGTCAGAATATATTGAACGAGTCGCTAGAGGGGTTATATCAAAAGTATTAACGCCGAAGGACAAGCAAACAGTCAAACAAGCCTTGGTACAGCTAGTGGCCTGGGCTAATGACGAACTAGCAACGTATCACCTGTTAGAAGATCGGCGAACTGAGGGGGAGAGCGCCGCAACATTGCGCAAGCAAATAGAAATTTGGCAAAAGTTATTGGAGAAGCTACAGTAGCCTCTGTCTGCTCTGGATGGCGCTAAGCGACGATCTCCCTTTTGAAAAACGCGATTCGCGCGATCGCCCCCCTCCCTTCGCGGTAAAATCGAGGGCGGAAGACTTACTTAACTCAGGAGAATTTGGGATTGCCTACACTAGGCGTCAACATTGACCACGTTGCCACCATCCGGCAGGCGCGGCGTACCGTAGAACCCGATCCGATAGCGGCGGCGGTACTCGCCGAACTCGCTGGAGCCGACGGCATCACCGCACACCTGCGGGAAGATCGCCGGCACATGCAAGATCGGGACGTGCGCTTGCTGCGGCAGACAGTACGCACGCACTTGAATTTAGAAATGGCTGCCACCGACGAAATGGTGCAAATTGCCCTGGATATCAAACCGGATTACGTCACTTTAGTGCCGGAACGCCGGGAAGAAGTGACCACCGAAGGCGGGCTCGACATTGTAGGGCAGCTCGATCGCATGATGAAGGTGGTGGATACCTTGCAGTCGGCTGACATTCCCGTCAGCTTGTTTATCGATGCCGAACCTGCACAAATCGAAGCCTCTGTCAAGGTAAAAGCAAAATTTATCGAGCTGCACACCGGTCGCTATGCAGAAGCGAAAGGGGAAGAAGAGCAACAAAAAGAACTAGCGATTTTAGCCGAGGGATGCAAGCTGGCTCGCCAAGCCGGTCTGCGCGTCAATGCCGGTCACGGACTTACCTACTGGAACGTTTACCCCATTGCCTGTATTGAAGGCATGGAAGAGCTCAACATCGGGCATACAATTATTTCTCGATCGGTTCTAGTCGGATTAGAACGAGCCGTGCGAGAGATGAAACAAGCGATGTTTGGTAATGCGTAATCGGGCATGGGACATGGGGGAGGCAGTGCTTGCTTGGGGTCTCCCCAAGTTGAGCAACTGCCGTCATGGGGCATTGCGTATGGATAAGAAGAACTCTCAATGCCCTTTTGCGATGATGCCCTTTTGCGATGATGCCCTTTTGCCCAATTCCCTTTTGCCCAATTCCCACTCACCCTATCTATTGGAATAATTTGCGATGAAAACCTACTACTACGTTCTAGCCAGTCAGCGCTTTTTGCTAGAAGAAGAACCTTTTGAGGAAGTGCTAAAAGAGCGCACCCGCAATTACCAAGAACAGGAAAAAGAGATAGACTTCTGGCTGGTGAAGCAGCCGGCTTTCTTGGAAGCACCGGAGATGAAAGAAATTAAGGCGAAATGTCCGCAGCAGTCTGTAGCGGTGATTTCCACCAACCCGCAGTTCATCACTTGGTTAAAACTGCGATTGGAATACGTCCTCACTGGAGAATTTCAGGCTCCGTCGGATACCATTTCAGATCCTTTAGCGTCTTTAGTGGCAGCGTCTTAATGAAGAGTGCTGAGTGCTGAGTGCTGAGTGCTGAGTATAAAGAGTAGAAAGTGATGAGTGATGAGTGATGAGTGCTGAGTATAAAGAGTAGACAGTGCTGAGTGCTGAGGATAAGGAGTAGAAAGTGATAAAACTTGACTCGGCACTCTACACTTTACTCAGCACTAAAAACCACGGGCGCAGGCACTCCAAACTTTACTGACCACTCAGCACTCAGCACTCAGCACTCAATACGCCGGCCCCACCAGACAGGAAACAACTGCCCCCAAAGAAGAACCGACGATCACCTGAAAGGGGGTATGTCCCAGCAATTCCTTAAGGCGATCTTCGTTAAATTTGGGGTGTTCTTGAAACAACTCATCAATGATTTGGTTGAGGATGCGCGCTTGTTTGCCAGCGGCTTGGCGGACGCCGGCGGCATCGTACATGACGATAATGGCGAAGCTGGCGGCGATCGCGAACTCCGGCGTCTCCCATCCCACACTTTGCCCGACGCCAGTTGCCAGGGCTGTCACGAATGCGGAGTGAGCGCTGGGCATACCGCCAGTCGTCACCAAAGCCCGCAAATTCACCTTACCGTGCTTGAGAAATTCAACGATCGTCTTCAATGTTTGAGCGATCGCGCAGGCGAGGAGAGCAACCAGCAGGACGTGGTTGTCTAGGATGCGGCCAAAGTCATGCATGGTATTTGAATGTTCCTAATGACTGCGGTTGGTAATGAAATCCGCGATCGCCTGCAGGGGTCGAGCCTTTTCTCCGAAAGGTTCCAGTTCGGCTTTGGCTCCCTCCACTAGCTGCCGCGCCTGACGCTTGGATTCTTCCAGCCCCCATAGGCTGGGAAAAGTCGCCTTTTGCGCTTGCAAATCTTTGCCAGCGGTTTTGCCCAACTGCTCTGCGGTAGCGGTGATGTCCAGAATATCATCTACAATCTGAAACGCCAATCCGATATTTTCCGCATAGCGAGCGAGCCGCTGCAAGGTTTCTGGCGGCGCTCCTGCCAGAAGCGCCCCACTCAGCACGCAGGCTTCTAGCAGCGCCCCAGTTTTGTGCGTGTGGATGTAGTGGAGAGTTTCCAGAGAAATATCCGGCTTGCCCTCAGATTCTACATCCACCACTTGGCCGCCGACGACTCCTGCTGCCCCAAAGGCACGGGCTAAACGCCCAATCACCTGCACGACGCGCTCGGCGGGTACGCCTTGGGTTTGGGTGGCAATCCACTCGAAAGCATAAACCAGCAAGCCATCCCCTGCCAAAATCGCGATATCTTCACCGTAAACCTTGTGATTGGTTAGCTTGCCGCGCCGGTAGTCGTCGTTATCCATTGCCGGCAAGTCGTCGTGAATCAGCGACATGGTGTGAATCATCTCCAGGGCGCACGCCGTGGGCAGGGCCATTTCCAGCGTGCCGCCCGCCAGTTCGCAACTCGCCAGACACAGAATCGGGCGCAAGCGCTTGCCACCTGCCAGCAGCGAGTAGCGCATCGCCTCGTAAATCTTTTCGGGATAAGTAACCGGGAGGGAGCGATCGAGCGCTGTTTCTACCAGAGTTTGCTTTGCAGCCAGGTAGGCTGACAGGTTAAATGCCGAGTCTCCTTCCTTGTGAAGCGACTGAATTTCTTTGGTCGATACCATCCCTTGATCCCTCTTCCCTGTGTACTATTTAACAATTCTACGGGGAATGGGGATTGTGAATGCTCGGATTCTGGATTTAAAATCTCGCGCGATCGGGAGCGGGGATTGGGGGATTGGGGGAAAAACTTGCTCTCCCCTCATCCCCTCATCCCGGCTTTAGCGGCTGCGGCTGTAGCTCAATACGGTATTTTCCAGTAACATCGTCACTGTCATGGGGCCAACGCCGCCGGGAACCGGAGTAATAAAATCGGCCACTTCTTTGACGGACTCGAAGTGAACATCGCCCACGAGGCGGGAGTTGCCGGCTTCGTCGGTGATGCTGTTCATCCCGACATCGACGACGACAGCTCCTGGTTTTACCATGTCGGCTGTTATCAGGTGCGGGCGTCCGACGGCTGCGATGAGGATGTCGGCGTTCTTGGCGATCGCGCCCAAGTCGCGGGTTTTGGAATGGGCGATCGTCACCGTCGCGTTGGCTTCCAGCAGCATCATCGCCATTGGCTTGCCTACCAAAATACTGCGCCCGATGACCACGGCATTTTTCCCGGCGGCATCAATTTTGTATTCTTCGAGCAGGCGCATGACGCCGGCGGGGGTGCAACTGCGCAAACCGGGTTCTCCCCGCAGCAGTCGTCCCATATTCACCGGGTGGAGTCCGTCGGCGTCTTTGTCGGGGTGAATTTGGTAGAGCAGGGAAATCGCGTCTAGGTGTTTGGGTAGGGGCAACTGCACGAGGATGCCGTCCACTCGAGGGTCTTCATTGAGCTGGTGAATGGCTTCTTCGAGTTCGGCTTGGGTGGTGTCGCCGGGGAAGTGCTTTCCGTAGGAGGCGATGCCGACTCTAGCGCAGGCGCGTTCTTTGTTGCGGACGTAGGTGGCACTGGCGGGATCGTCGCCAACCATGAGGACGGCTAGCCCGGGGGGGCGATCTCGCTCTTGTTGCAAGGAGGCGACACGCGCTTGCAGCTCGGCTTGCATACGCTGAGCGAGCGCTTTACCGTCTAGAATTTGAGCAGTTTTGGAATCCATTGGGATTGAGGGAGCGTCTGGGTGGCGTGCGACAGCACGCAGCTCGGCTGTGAAATCTACGAGATCTCTTAGTTTCGCAGATTTATCTGGCAGGGAGGGGAGATATTATTTTAGATTTTAGATTTTAGATTTTGCACAGAAACAGGCAGCGATCGCCTTCGCAGGTGAAGCGCCTGCTTGCGGGAAGCGAGATTTCGCCCAGAATTGGATAACTAGCCAGTAGAGAAAGAAACTGCGATGCGCTTAACGATGACTGCAACGAAGAGCCAGATATTGCGACTGGGAAGCGCAACCCTGCTGCTGGGGGGGCTGTGCGGCTGTGGCCCGATGGCCATGTTGGTCGGGAATGTCCCCGTTACCAGCATCAGCGAGCTCCAGCAGGCGCGGGATGCCAACTCCACAGTTTACCTGGAAGGGACGGTGGGGAGTCGAGCGCCTTTTCTGGGAGCGGGTGCCTATCAATTGCAAGATGCCACCGGCAGCATTTGGGTATTGACCGATCGCACTTTGCCTCTGCAGGGAGAGGAGGTTAAAATCAAAGGAAATGTCGCCTATCAAAGCATTCCCGTAGCTGGAAAAGAGTTGGGAGAAGTTTATATAAAAGAAATCGAACAATTGCAGCGTCAAGACGCGCCCACAGAATCAAAATGAGCAAGCAAGCCGTTGTCGCGATCGCCATCCTGCATCGAGAGGGCAAATTTCTCATGCAGTTGCGAGATAACATCCCCGGAATTGCCCATCCGGGGCGCTGGGGTTTTTTTGGGGGGCACGTCGAACCCGACGAAACCCCCGAAGAAGCTGTCACGCGAGAATTACTCGAAGAAATCGGCTACGCTCCGCCCGCAGTTTCAGAATTTGGCGTCTACTCGGATGAGGCAGTGGTGCGGCACGTTTTTCACGGAGCGCTCACTGTGGATGCCAGCGAACTCGTGCTGTATGAAGGCTGGGATTTGGGCATGGTGACGCCGGAAGAGATTCGGCGGGGCGATCGCTATTCAGAGCGCGCCGGTCAGGTGCGCCCGCTCGGTTCGCTTCACCAGCAAATTTTACTGGAGTTTATAGAACGGGGTGATTTCTAACGCAAAGCTTGGATAACCTGCCGCTTAATTTCGATAAATTCTGGCGCGAGTTTCAGCTCTAAATCGCGCTGGTGCGGCAGGGTTATCTTAATTTCTTCTTTAATTTGACCGGGACGGGCGCTCATCACATAGATGCGCTGAGAGAGAAAAATTGCTTCCTCAACATCGTGAGTAATCATTAAAAAAGTGGTGTGAGTTTTCTCCCACAGGTGTAATAAAAATTGCTGCATTTGTTCTTTGGTTTGGGTGTCGAGCGCCCCGAAGGGTTCGTCCATGAGCAAGACTTCCGGTTCATTGGCGAGGGAACGAGCGATCGCCACGCGCTGTTTCATCCCCCCCGATAGCTGTTTTGGATACGCCTTGGCAAACTGCGTCAAACCCACCACATCCAAATAATAAGCAATTCGCTCCTGTTTTTCCCGTCGGGGCAATCCGCGCAATTCCAACCCAAAACCGATATTATCGGCAACCGTCAGCCACGGAAACAGCGAATAGGTTTGAAAAACTACGCCACGATCTGGCCCAGGCCCCGGCACGTTTTGGCCATCTACCAGCACTTGACCGGACGAGGGCGCTGCGAGTCCGGCAATAATATTGAGCAGGGTAGACTTGCCGCATCCTGACGAGCCGACAATGCAAACGAATTCACCGGGATAAACGTGCAGGTTGATATTCTGCAACACCATCAATTGCTTGCCCTGACTGGCAAATCCTTTAAAGAGATTGCGGACTTCTAATTTATGTTGGCCAGATTTATCGAGCATAGTGGCTTGCGATCGCAGCGAAACGCTACCCCCCTACAGAGTCAGGGATATAAAATCGGGACGCACCCGATTAAATGAGCGAAAATGAATGATATTGATGATACCGCAAATTTTCTACAATGCTTGAGCCACTTCCCACTTCTCCCAAAAAGCGCTATTTACAACCGTCCGTATTTTGGAGCATTCGCCAAGATATCCCTAAATGGCTGAGCATCGCGCTAGTCATGGCAGCGCTCCTCGTGCCCCTGCTGCTGTGGGCATTACTCAGCTATACGGGGTTAGTGCCCGCGATATTCCTGCCAACTCCCACGGCAGTCTTGCAAGCCGGCAAAAATCTGTTTCTAGAAGATAATTTATTGCTGGATATTCTCGTCAGTTGCGGGCGCGTATTAGCCGGCTTTTTAGCAGCGGCGGCTGTTGGCATTCCGGTGGGGATTGCAATGGGCACTTTTCCCAGTATGGAAAGTTTATTCAGCCCACTTGTCGGCCCCGTTCGTTACATGCCCGTTGCCGCTTTTATTCCCCTGATTATATTGTGGGCGGGTTTGGGCGAAGAAGCTAAAATTTTAATTATTTTTTTGGGAATTGTGTTTTACAATGCTATTATGATTGCCGATGCAGTGAAATTTATCCCCAGCGAATTGTTAAATGTTGCTTACACGCTCGGGGCAAATCGCCCTGCCGTACTATTCCGCGTGATTTTGCCGGCAGTCTTTCCCAGTATTTTAGATGCGCTGCGGGTGAATGTAGCGGGCGCGTGGAATTTTTTAGTGGTTTCGGAGCTGATTGCGGCTGAGAATGGTTTGGGATTTAAAATCGTACAAGCCCAGCGGTTTTTGCAAACGGATAAAGTGTTATTCAGTATCGCGATTATTGGGTTAATTGGCTGGGCGACTGATTGGATTTTTAAAGTTTTGGCGAAGATGCTGACGCCTTGGGCGGAGCAGTAGAAGAAACCTAACCCCCCAGCCCCCTTCCCTGCGAGGGAAGGGGGAGTGTGGTGGAAATTAAGATAACCCGCAAAGACACAGAGAAGAGAAAAAGGTTTATCGTTACCTAGGGAATACCGCGAATCTCGCGATCGCCTGATGATTCTGACTTTTCCGGTTGAGGGGGTTGAGCATTGTAGCGTTCGGCGAGATGCTGTCGGGTGCCCGTGTCGGAAGGAGCGATCGCGTTGGGGCGCGATTCACTTTGAGGATTGGTGTCTGAGGAGCGATCGCCTGCTTTTCTATTTTTCAGATCGTCGAGTTTCCTGCGCCATTCTGGAGATACATTTCCCTGCGTCTCCGATTGAGAAGGATTTTTCCCGTAATCTCCTTTCAAATAAGGCTTGTTGCCTGAAGCCAACCGGAAGCATCGCGGTTCTGTATGTCCCGATGCGAGGGCGAAGCATTCGGATTATAAATTATCGGTTTTGAGCAATAGATTTTTCCTCGAATGCTTCGCCTCTACAAAAATGGGATGCTCGCCAGCCAACATCCGCTCAAGACTTCAGTTCTGACTGCGAACAACGCCTGCTTGCACGGCTTTTAAATATTTGGGTTCTATCAATTTGGATAAATCCGGCACTTGGCTAATTTGCTTCTGGACTTGCAAGAATGTTGCCATTTCCTCCATCCGGTTGCCTAAATAAAGCTGGCTTTGGGGGTTGGCTAGCATGTCGAGGTTTGCCTGCAAGTCGGGCAATTTCAAGACTTTTAAGTTTTCGTCTAATTCTTCTGGCTTGATGTCGAGGCGCTTGGCTGCGATCGCCAGTCCTTCCGGGCGGTTTTTGTTCAAGAAATCCAGTCCCTTCAAAACTCCCCGCACGAACGCTTCCCCGGCTTTTGGGTTGGCTTCGAGAAATTTTGTCTCGAAGGCAAAAAGATCGGCGATCGCTCCCGGCATCTTGGCAGAATCGTATATCACCCGCCCGTCTTTCTGCGCGGCATTTGCCTGCTCTAAAAATGGCGAATACGTCACGGCGGCTTCTATTTTTCCAGTTTGATACGCTGCTGCCGCCGCTTCCGGTGTCATCGCCACCAGCGTCACGTCTTTCTCGCTCAATCCCGCATCGCTGAGCACTTGCAGCAAAAAGAAGTGACTGACGCTGCCCTTATCAACTCCAATCCGCTTTCCTTTAAGATTCTTAATGTCAGCAATGCTTTTTCGCGCTAAAATGCCGTCAGCACCGAGTGAAATATCCTGAACCATAATAATTCGGAAGTCTCTGCCTTGGGATGCTATCAAAACGGCTTCGGAGGTGACGGGTGCGAGTCCGTTCAGGCGACCGGCTGCAAAAGCGGCGTTAGAATCGGCGTTGGCGCTGAAAATTTTAATGTCCAGGTTCAGCCCCAGTTCTTTGAAAAAGCCTTTTTCTACGGCAATATACAGGGGTGTCAGCCCCACCCAGGTGAGCAGCCCCATCGAAGCCGAGAGGTTGCTATCTGTGGATTTTGGGGCGGGTTGCGTGCAGGCGTGCAGCAAAGCGCCACCCGCTGCACCCGCTATTAACCAGAGAGTTTTTCGGCGCGGGAGCTGGCGATCGGTTCCGGGTAGATTCATGGGTTTTTTCCTGGGGAGTTGGTATTTCAAGCCTTCAATTGTACACTAGCTTTGGCGGACACTCGGGCTTTATTTCAGAAAAATTTTTATTATTTTTATAACCTGATATGGCTGGCTGGAAGGAGAAAAATATATTTCTCAAAATGCGGGATTATTTTATTATTTTTTGTTGGGTTTTGCTTCTGTTGCAGTAGGATTTGATTTTTGAGAGTTCGATTCATTTGATTTAGAGGTATTGGGTTTGGGAAGAGGAGCGAAGCAAGCGCTCGCGACGAACGAAGAGCGCTAAAGCGCTGGCGGCGATCGCGGCTGGCGGGTGGCGAAGCAATTGTATCCCCGGATAGCGAACCAACACGAGAAATCTGTGCTATAATGGCTCCTCAGTATATTTCCCCTGACCCCATCCCGACAGCGGGCCTGAAATGCGCCTTATCAACTTGATTCAAGATTCCATAAATCCCGAATTCAAACGATCCGCTTCAACGCTGCTTTCCCTGCACCGCTTCAAAGGGCGAGAGGGCTGGCTTTTTGCTCTGGCTGGAATAGTCGCCCTGTGGATGTGGAATGGGAAACTCTTGATGGCCACTAGCACGGGGGTGCTGGTGATGTTAGCCGTTTACTCGCTGCAGGCGCGGAAGTGGCAGCGCTTGCGATCGCAACTCAGTCACGTCTTGAGCGGTTCCAACCGACAAATGACGCTGGCTGTGAGCAGCGGCGGCTTTGCGACTCTGAGCACTTACATTGCGGTTTCCCTGTGGATGGAGTCGGAAAACCACTGGCTGGCGACGGCTGCGATTTTGCAAGGCTTGGGGACAATGGCCACTTTGAGCCTGTTGGTTTGGCACGTCTGCAACCGCCAATCCAGTCGGGATGAGCGACATTTCGACAATCTCGTCGCTGATTTGACTCATGCTGATTCTCTCAAGCGGTTGATTGCGGTGCGTCAACTGACTCGTTTGGCGATCGCTGAGCGCTCCGACGGTTCCCAGCAACGCGCTGCCCTCGACTACTTCCGCCTGATGCTCAGTCGCGAAGCCGAACCCTTGGTTCGCGATGCCCTCCTCGACGGGCTGCAAGCACTGGACGCTCCTAATCAACTCGGTACGGGCGCTGAGCCTCTCTCTATCCCTCTGCCTCGGCAATCCGCTGCTGCCAAAGCCCGCCAGCGGATTTCATAAAGGCTCGTCTAAGAAAAATTCTCTCTATTTTTTCTTTCCCTCTTCAGCGCCTTAGAATAACAGGCAGGAGGGGGATTTTATTTTTGCTTATATTTGCAAGCTTTAACTCGGCCCGATCGAGCGCGGTGGACTTCAAAACATCCCCCAAAGAACGCCCCGGCAGCTCTTTGCGCCGACTTTCCCACACTTAACTGAACCAACTAGACAAGTTGGTTCCAGATTGTTAATAATAGGGTATCTCATACGCGAGGGGTTATACCCCTCGGTACAGGGCCGCGAAATTTGAATTCCTTCCTCTCAAATACGGAGAGAAATATTATGTCAGGAGCTAGTCCAGCATTCAGTTTTGACCCGGTTTCTCCTTCGCATTCACAGGGTGTTGACAGTCGAGTTGCTCTCGGAGCGTCCGAGAAGCCCGCCCTCGCCGAGCTGCGCGATCGCAAAGCCGATGGCGATTGGGACGACAGGCTGCGCGAATTGGGCGAACAAATTGCACAGGTGCGTCAAGCCCGAGAAATCTCCCTCGAACAACTTCACCTTTTGACACAAGTACCGCTCCGCCATCTCAAAGCGTTGGAAATGGGGCGCGCCGACCTTTTGCCAGAGCCCATCTACGTTCGAGGTTTCATCCGCCGCATTGGCTCGGCGTTGGGGCTGGACGGCGATCGCTTGGCTGCTTCCTTGCCCATAGCAGCTCTAGAGAAATCTGTGGTGCCTTCTTGGAAACAGCCGAAACCTTCCTTAGAACTTTTCCTCAGTCCGATTTATTTTTACCTCAGCTATGTAGGGCTCGTGGTGGCGGCACTTACAGTCCTCCTCTGGCTCTCTCATCAAGGCAAGCCAACTTTAAATTCTCCCCGGTTCACAAATAATACAGTTGAGTTCAATCGCTAGAAAACCAGAACCTTTTCGCAGCAAGTCTCTTTTTTACATGACACCCCCCTACTGACTCACCGAATTTTTTCACAAACCTGCTGTCTTTGAAGTCTGGCGACTAACCTGCTGATTTCCGATCGAAGCTAAAGGAGCGATCGAGCCTCGATCGAGCCCTTCACTGCTGCCAGAACTGAAAATAATTTTAGATGGAAATTTTAGAAAAAAATCTAAAATTTTCAACTTGAGAAATTTAAAAGCAAAGCAACAGGTAGGTAGAAAAAAACGAAATCTCAGAAAGGCGATTTTTGAGAAAACCTGCCTTTCTGAGGTGAGTTGGGGTTCGATCGCCGTTTGACAAGCCCTCAAGCCGCCTGAAAAAAGGGTGAAAATATCCCAGAGGCTTTTTTCTCTCACTAAGCGGTTGCGAGCTGTCTTGCTGGTGCGGCGCGAATCGCCAGCAATTCTCGCCCGAGCAAAAGCTTTTTCACCCGCCAGGGGCTGTCCCGGGCCACCGGGATAGCCCCTGGATGGCAAGCGGTACTCTATGACTCCTACAGGAAAGGCAAAATAGTAGAGTGGAAAATTCAAAACTCTGAGTCTGTGCGATCCGCCGGCAGCGGGCAGTGTTAGCGCCCGGTGTCCGGCAAATCCGGACGGGACAGAGGCGGAATTGGAAACGAGATCGCGATCGAATCTTGGTGTGAGGGTATATGTCAAATCTTCATTTTTTAAATTACGGTTGGCTGTCGCCGAGAATTGCCATTCTGGGCTTGTCAGTAAGCGCAGTGGCGCTTCTCGCTCCTGTTCGGGGGGCGATCGCCAGAGCAAATCCTCCAGAGACAGCCCCAATAGCGCAGCAGCAGGCGTCCGAGCGGGAGATCGTCGTGGAAGAAGTCAAGGGAACGGTAACATACGGGCCATCCATGCAAGCCGTAACAGTGGGCCAGCGCTTGCTGGCGGGAGAGCAGGAACTCCGCACCGGCAATAACTCTACGGTTCGCTTGCACATCGATACTTACATCGGTTCGGTGGAAGTTGCAGAAAATACCACCCTCAGAATCAAAACCCTCGCGAGCGGTAAAACCTCCCTTTTCGTCTCGCAAGGGCGAGTCAGAGCCTCCATCGGCAGCACGACTAGAAACCGCCTTTCCCAAAAAGCGATCGAAAAAGAAACTGACAAATCTCTACTGGCTCAAAGCAATACCTCGCGGGGGAATTATCCGGTAGATATAGAAACCCCAGCGGGGATTGCCGGCGTGCAAGGCACCTCCTTCGGCGTCAATGTGGGGCCAAATGGCAAAACCGGCGTTTCCACCCTCGACGGCAGCGTTGCCGCGATCGCCCAGGGACAAACCGTTTTGGTGAATAAAGGCCAATATGCCCTCATCGAACCCGGAAAAGCCCCAACACAACCCGCAATGGCTCCCGCTCGCTCCGCGTTCCGAGTTCTCAGCGTCAGAAAAATAGGCGATAATGGCATTCGCGTCATCGGTCAAGCAGCTCCCCACGATTTGGTGTACGTCAACGGCCAACCCGTAGAAACCGACATCGACGGAAAATTTTCTACTATCGTCCCGCGACCGCTGAATCGGCGCGTCAGGTTCGTGCTGCGGGGGCCGACTGCAACGGAAACCTATTATGAAATCGCGGTGCTGTAGGACAATTTGTTTGAATTCGGGTGCTTCTATAAAAAAATCAGGGTTTCTTCCTCAGAGGCGCTCGACTCAACTGTTTAAAGGCAAATAACACCAGCAATTTTCATAGATTTGCAAAAATTTATGCTCCTTCTTCTGTCTTTTTTTATCCGCGTCATCTGCGCTGTCTGCGGCAACACATGCCCTTCGCACCTCAAAATTTCCAACAAAACTCAAGCGTGAGAAAATCAAGCATTTTTCTAAGAGACGGATATGGCAGTAAAAAGCTGGATTCAGCGCTTTCAGAATTACATAACCGGCGATCGCCCCTGGCTGCCGGGAGCGGCGGCAGCAGTTTTGTCCTTGGGAATGTGGCAGATCGGAGCTTGGCGGGAGCTCGAACAGTTCGGGTACAACGCGCTATTTCAAATTCGTCCCCAAAGAAATTGGGATAGCAGAGTAGCGACGATCGCCATCGACCAGCCCAGCTTGCAAGAGTACGGCCAATTTCCCTGGAAGCGCGATCGCTATGCGAAGCTGTTGCAAGTTTTGCAAGCTGCGCCCCCGGCGGCGATCGGATTCGACATACTCTTTCTCGCTCCCAGCCCGGTAGACGGAGAGTTTGCAGAGGCGATCGCGGCGAATGGCAAAGTCATATTGGCGCGGGCTTGGGATGAAAAAGGGAAAAGCCTGCAAGCCCTGCCAACCCTGGCTTCTTCGGCGGCAGGAGTGGGGCATATTTTGCACCAGCGCGACAGCGACGGCATCAGCCGCACGGCGACGATATGGGTGAACGCGGGCGATCGCAGCATTCCAGGGCTGGCTCCCGCCATGCTCGAAGTCTACAATGCTTCTGCGAATCCCCCCGATCGCGTTTCCGTGCCCGAACCGGCTGCCAGTCAAAATTTCCAAAATGTTTGGATTAACTGGCCGGGAAAAACGCAAGCGGCAGCGACTTATTCGTTTGCAGATGTAGCAGAAGGGCGAGTGAACCCCGGGGTTTTTGCGGGCAAGTTGGTCTTGGTCGGCCCCGCAGCAACGGGGATGGACCCGCTGAGTACGCCGCTCGATCGCGAGCCTGCCACGGCTGGGGTTTATTTGCACGCGGCTTTGCTGGATAATTTGCTCAACGAACGGCTGCTGCAGCGACTTCCCGACTGGGCAACGATTCCCCTGGTGCTGGTACTCGGTCCTGCCACCAGTTGGGTGCTTTTTAACCACAAGCTCAGGGGAAGAATGGCGATCGCTCTGGCACTGCCTCCGATTTGGTTCGCGATCGCTTTGGCGGCTTTCAGTTGGGGCAATTTGTGGATTCCCGTCGCCGCCCCGATCGGCACGATCCTGCTGTCGGGTGTCGGCGTGCTGCTGCGGGAACAGTACGAGAAACAACAGCTAATGAGTTTGTTTGCCCAGCACGTCGCCCCGGAAATGGCTGAGGTGATTTGGCAGCGCAAGGAGGAAATTTTTGAAAATGGCGAGCTAGAAGCGCAAGAGCTGACGGCAACGGTGCTGTTTATGGACATTCGCGGCTTCACGACTATTTCAGAGACGATGGCACCGCGCGATTTGCTCAATTGGCTGAATCAATATCTCGACGCGATGGCTCGCTGCATTATGGATCGCGGCGGCGTGATTGACAAATATATCGGCGATGCGATTATGGCGGTATTTGGGATTCCGTTTCCGCAAGCGCAGGTTGAAGACGTGACGCGGGATGCAACGGCAGCGATCGCGGCTTCTTTTGACATGCACAAACGTCTCGAAGAGCTAAACGAGCACTTTATCGCCGAAGGCAAGCCGGTGATTAAGTTTGGGATTGGCATTCACACCGGCACGGTTGTCGCCGGTACGGTGGGGGGAGCCGAGCGGCTGAGTTATTCGGTACTCGGCGATACGGTGAACGTGGCGGCGCGGCTGGAGGCGATGACGAAGACGCTGACGGCAGACAGTCCTTATAAAATTTTGCTGACTGACAGCACTTTGGCTCATCTCGGCGATCGCTATCTCGCCAAAGAAGTCGGCGCGATTCAATTGCGCGGCAAGCAAACCGACACGATGGTTTATACGATTTTGGGAGAGCAAGCCGTCGCCGCTGAACCTGTCGGGGATGGCGCTGCGGCGGTGGAAACTTGAGCGCGGCTGATTACTTGGCGATCGAGGAATGCGGCTGAGACAGCCGCGCGGGCGCGGCGGGCGCGTCGGTGCTTGGTGTTTCCAGAGGAAGCTCAATGGCAAATTCTGTTCCTTGCCCCGGGACGGATTGGCAGCGCAGGTGCCCCCCGTGTTTTTCTTCTACGATTTGGCGCGAAATCGACAATCCCAAGCCCGTGCCTTTTCCCACGGGTTTCGTGGTGAATAAGTGGTCGAAGACGCGATCGCGCACTGACTCATCCATCCCGCAGCCGTTGTCTTTAAAGTAAATCGTCACTCGGCGCGAATCCTCTACCGCAGTTCGGATTAAAATCTGATTGGGATGTTCCGCGATGTCCTTGTAGGAATGCCCTGCATTCGAGTCTTCGATCGCGTCGATCGCGTTACTGAGTAAATTCATAAACACCTGATTCAACTGCCCCGGGTAGCATGTAATCTCCGGCACATCTCCGTAATCGCGCAAAATCTGGATTTCAGGACGTCGTTCGTTTGCTTTGAGGCGGTGTTTCAAAATCGCCAGCGTGCTGTCAATTCCCTCGTGAATGTTGAACTCTACCGCCGTATCGTTGTCCGAGCGAGAGAAGGTTCTCAGCGAAATGCTAATATGGCGGATGCGATCGGCTCCTTCCTGCATTGAGGAAATCAATTTGGGAAAGTCTTCTCGGATAAAATCCAAATCGATGTCCTCAATAAAATCCTCAATGTGCGCGGCTTTATTGCAACATTCATCTTCATATAGATCTACCAATTTTAGCAAATTTCTGCTATACTCTTCGGCTAAGTTGAGATTGCCAGCAATAAAGTTGACCGGGTTATTAATTTCGTGCGCCACTCCGGCCACCAACTGACCGAGGGCGGACATTTTTTCACCTTGCACCAGGCGCAGTTGCGATTGCTGCAACTCGTAGAGCGTCCGTTTGAGTTCGGCAGTGCGCTCCTCGACTCGTTTTTCTAGCAGTTCGTTTTGCTCTGCCAGTTTTTTCGTCAAGTTTCGCAGTTTCAGGTGTACCCCCACGCGAGCTAAAACTTCTTCGTGTTGAAATGGCTTTGTGATATAATCGACGGCACCGAGTTTCAACCCTTTCACCTTATCCACTGTCTCGCTCAGGGCAGTCATAAAAATTACCGGGATGTCTTCAGTTTGGGGGTTTAGCTTCAGCCGAGTACACGTTTCAAACCCGTCAATTCCCGGCATCATTACGTCTAGTAGAATGATGTCAGGGCAGGCATATTGTGCCTGCTTGATAGCGCGATCGCCATCGGTTGCTATCAAGATCGTCCACCCCGACTCAGCCATTGCTCCAGACAGTACCTTTAAATTTGTTGGGTTGTCGTCAACCAACAAAACTTTATTATTCATAGGTTTCTCCTGACCTTATTAGGGGGGTAATTTACGGGCGATGAGAGCCGCTGTTATTTCTCAGATTTTTCCAGGCATGTTTCTAGAAGTTTTTCGATTTTACCGATTTCAAAGCTGTCTGCCAATTGGCGCAACTCAGCATAAAATGCCGAAAAAATCGCATCTTTTTGCTCTAATTCAGCACACACCTCCTCGATCCCTTGCAAGTGTCCCATCAGGGCGAGGTCGTACAGTTTCAAGAGTGCTTCTCGGGACGGCACGGATTCCGGGGCAGCAGGTTGCGGCTTGCGGCTTTTTTCGGGTTCGTGAAGCGTTAGCGAAGCGGCTCCGTAGGAGCTAGCTATCCCGTAGGGAATCGCTGGCTTCTTGTTGGCTGCGGGCTTGGCATCTTGTTCGTATATCCATTCTACCTCCAGATATTTCTGCAATACTGTAAAAAGTTCGTCTAGCTGCACGGGTTTGGGCAGAAAGGTAGTGGCTCCTGCCTGCAAACTTTTGAGGCGATCGCTCTCGAAAACGCTGGCAGAAGCTACGACGACCGGCACGTCTTTGAAGTCGGGGTTGTTGCGCAGGTGCTGCATCATCTCAAATCCGTCCATCACTGGCATTTCGATATCAGTAATAATTAAATTGGGCTGGCACGAGCGGGCGCGATCGAGGGCTTCTTGCCCGTTGCTCGCCGCGATCGCGTTTAATCCGACGGCTTCGAGAGCGGCAGTGAGGAAAGAGCAGGCTTCTTGGCTGTCATCGGCGATTAAAATTGTCGGTTTTTCTCCGCGAATACCGATAATTTCCCCGCGTTTTTCCGGGTCATTTTCTGAATTTAAAGAGCTGTCAACGGGTAACTCTACGTCAAACCAAAAAACCGAACCTTCTCCGTAGCGCGATCGCACCTGCAATTCGCTGCCCATCAGAGAAACTATTTTCTGGCTGATTGCCAATCCCAATCCCGTCCCTTCTGCCCTGCGCGATTTTTCCCCCACCTGCTCGAACGGCAAAAATATCTTTTCCAAGTGTTCTGGCGTCATGCCGATGCCGGTGTCTTCTACGGAAAAGCGGATTTTGGCAATTGGGAATTGCGCATTGGGCATGGGGCATTGGGCATTGGGAATGGGTGAGTGCCTATTGCGTGGTGCTGAGTGCTGAGTGAGAGGTGGTGAGTGGTGAGTGCCTGCCTCGGAATCTTCAGTGTTGAAAGATTTAACTCCACACTCCTCACTCCACACTCCACACTCTTTATCATTCAATGTCCCATGCCCCCTGCCCCCTGCCCCATGCCCCTCCTTGACGATTTCTACCTGAAACGTGACTTGTCCGCTGTCGGTAAATTTAATCGCATTGCCGAGCAAATTAATCAATACTTGGCGCAGCCGTTTTTCATCGACATGCACCCAGCGGGGAAGGGGTGAAAAATCCGACACCGTAAAATCTATGCCTTTTTGTTCGGCTTTGATGCGGCAGATTTCTTGCACGCCTACCAAAAAATTGTGAAAGTTTAAATCGGTCGGGTAAAGTTCTAGTTTTCGAGCTTCTATTTTCGAGAGGTCGAGAATGTCATTAATAAGAGTGAGCAAGTGTTCGCCGCACTGGCGGATAATTCCCACGCCATCGAGATCTTTGGCGGCGATCGCGGGCGATCGCCCCAGGATTTGCGCGTATCCCAAAATTCCATTCAGGGGCGTGCGCAGTTCGTGGCTCATGTTTGCCAGAAATTCACTTTTTGCCTGATTCGCGGCATCAGCAGCCATTTTTGCCTGCTCGGCAGCCATTTTGGCTTCTTGAAGATCGGCAGTCCGCTCCTGCACGCGCAGTTCTAGCGTGCGCGAGTAATCCGTCAGTTGGGCGTTGGCTTGTTTCAATTGCCAAATCTGGTGATAATTTGTCACGGCTAGGGCAGCACCGGTCAGCGCCGCTAAGGGGGCGACAACGGGAATCACCCAACCGCCGAGAAACGCGACATAGCACAGCCCGAAAAGAACCGTGCCCGCGATCGCCACTCCCACCACGATTCCCCCCAGTCCGACAATTTTTTTATGAGCTTGCGTCACTTGCAGCAATATCCAACTTTCTGCTGCTCCGATCGCCGACCACAGAAAAATCCAAACCCACTCCACCGGATGCTCCCAAACTCGCAGCAGCAAACGCCCGTCTAGGGCTGCGCTCACGATCTGACTGGTTAAATTCGCGTGAATCAAAACTCCCTCCATGCGCGGTTTTTGGCTGGAGGGGCTGCTGTAGGGGGTGTACACAAAATCATTGAGGCTTTTGGCAGAGGAACCGATAAAAACAATTCGATCGTTCATCAAGTTCGGCGCTATCCGATCTTTGAGAACGTCGCTCATCGAGACTCTTTTAAATTTTTCGTGGGTGCCGCGATAGTTCATCAAGATTTGATAGCCGCCGATGTCGGAAGGGCGGTAATTTCCCTCGCGCCCTGTGAGCGGAACAAATAAAGCTTTCCCCAATCGCAGGTGCATTTTTTTCGGGTCAGCCATTTCCAGCTCAGTTCCTTTGGCTTCCAGATAGATCAGTGCCAAGCGAACGCCCAGCCCCAGCTTGGAATTGCCGGAGGCGTCCTCGGCTGACATGAGCGCGCGGCGGTTTTTGCCGTCGGCATCGGGCACTAAATCGGCGATCGCTACTTGGTTTAATTTCTTCAATATCGGCGGCGGCGCAACTGTCTGTCCGACGATTTTTTCGACCCCGATCAGATTCGGGGTTGTCTTCATCACCTCTACCAGTTTCTCGTGTCCCGGTTCGGCGGGCAAGTCCCGATAAATATCCAGCCCGATCGCTGCTGGTTTTTGCACCCTGATTTTCTCGATTAATTTTGCCAGTACGGCATCGGGTATGGGCCATTTTCCGATCGCGGCAATATCGGATTCTCGGATTTCTACGATGACCACGCGCTCGTCTGCTGGCTCTGGCGGACGCAGGCGAAAAAAGCGATCGCTACTCGCCCATTCCAGAAGTTGAAACAGTCCCGTTCCGCTCAGTGCAATGACTAAACCCGCCACAGTTGTAGCTGTGGCGAATACTGTAAAATATTTTTTACGCCACTGCCAAACTTTCTCGTATAGACCCATTAGAATTAACGAGTAAGTGGCTTCGTGGCGATCGCTTGCAATCCGGCGGAGGTTAACAATTCCTGCCAGTTCTTTTCCAGGTTTGAATCTTGAGGTTGGGACTGGCGGGCTGTGAAAAGCTCTCTCACCGCTTCGTACCAAATTCCCGCTTCTCCGTAAACTGCCGCCCGCTCTAAAGACGTGTTGGCTTTCTCTATCTGGCTGGACAAACCGGCAGTCATTTCCGTGCGGCGCACCCATCCTTGCACGAGCGGATTGTCCGGGTCAAATTCTGCCGCGCAGTGAATTTCCAACATCCACTGATAATTTTTCTCGACTTCTAGCGCCTTGCTCGTTGCCGGCAGAGAAACGCCGATCACGCCTCCTTGAGAAGGCAGCGCCACCTTGGTTTGATAAACCAGATTTTCCGATTCATCTTTCAGGCTGAAGGAGGCTTCTTTTGCTGTTGTTGGCGGCACGAAAACAAAAAAGGTCGGACGTTCGGCGACGGTTAACCCTTGTTTGCTGTTGGGGATGAGCGCGGTAGCGGCTTCTTGGGAAGCGCTGCCTTCTACAGAACACTGCCCGCCGTTGCGGGTGGCTCCTCCGGTTGTTTCCTGTTGGGGAGTGCCTTTGGTGCCGTCTGGCGTGGAAAATGTCACGGCTGAAACCGAGCTGGCATTCAGCGCGATTCCGCCACCGAGCAGCAGAGCGGCTGCTAGAAAACTGATTGGTTGTTTTTGTGCGTGCGATCGCAGCATAGTTTTGTTCCTTTTTCTTGACGTCTGTTGACGTTATTAGGAGTGCTGAGTGCTGAGTGCTGAGTGGGGGAGAGTGAAAAGTGCGTATTTGCTTTTCTCCCATGCGCCATTACCCATTACCCATTCCCCATTCCCCATTCCCCATCGCGGCGCTATTCGCCTCGCGGTCTATAAGCGCTTCTTATAACCAATTCCCCACCAATACGAACGGTGCCCAATAAAACGGATCGCCGAATTGGGGTTGTTTTAATAGGGATAATTGAGCCTGACGCAGGGCTTCGGCTTTGCTGGTTCCCGGCTCGCTGAGCTGCTTGTAAAATTCAGCCATGACGTCAGCCGTGGACTGGTCTTTTACAGACCACAATGTCGCTATTGTCGATCGCGCTCCGCTTTTTACGGCGAGTCCAGCCAAACCCAAAGCCGCTCGCTCGTCTCCTTTTGCCGTCTGGCAAGCGCTCAACACCAATAGCTCGATCGCCCCAAACCGATTTTCATTTCTGCCGCCGAGCAGATTTCCGAATTCCGACACTTTAATCTTACCATCCCAGGTTAATATATAAGTCTCCTCGGCGTTAGAACTGAACTGTCCGTGAGTGGCCAGGTGAATCACGGGACTGCTAGTTTGCGACAGGGCACTGCGGATAGAATTTTCCGTGAAGTCGCCATCGAGCAGTACCTTCGAGGTGACTTCTGATGCCACTCGCTCTATTTCCGTTTTCACTCCCGGTAGAGCGGCAAATCCTTGGCGAGATTCGCTCAATCCGCCCATGAGCGTTTTGAGTTCTCCCCCGGAAAGCGATCGCGGTGCGAGTAATTGCAGCCCCGGCGTCAGGGCGATGCTGTACTTCTCGATTAAATATTGCTCGCCGTCGTACAGAGCCGACATGGGCAAATTTCGGAAGTATCCGTCCTGTACGAAAACGAGTGTTTTTACGCCGCTTGCTGCGATCTCGGCTTCTGCCGGTCGCACCAGCCAGTCATAAATCGTTGCATACAGTTGCAAGCGGTCTTTTTTAGAAGCCGACAAGCTCAAGGCTTGTCTTGATTGTCGCAGGGTGGTTTCAATTTGTTCCCGCGAGAGTAAAACTTTGTAGTTCTGCAAGGGTTTCCCCGGCAGTGATAAAATCACCTCCAAGCGATCGCCTAAAATAATCGGATAAATGACGGCAGCAGTGGGGTCTACTCGGTCAATTTGGGCGGGCTTGGCATCCAAACACGCCTCTCTAAAAAAGTTGTCGAGTTCCGCCAGTTGCAGTTCTTCTATGACTTCCCTGGCTTGTTTGAGGTTTTCTTGCGTGGGCTGGGATTGCAGCAGCAAGCCTACCAGTTCCCGGTAGGAGGGTTCGACGCTTTCGCGAAAAGAAAATTGCACTTCGGGATTGACGGCTACTAAGTCGCGGCGCAAAGTCCCGAAAGTTTTTACGGCTTCCGAGTAGGCAGCGATCGCTCCGGTTTTATCCCCCTGCTGTTTGAGAATTTCCCCCATTTGCGACTGCCACCGCGCCGCGATTTCGTCGGCTTCTATCCCATTGGCAATCAGCAGCGCTTTTTCGGTTAGGTTCTTGGCTTCTTGCCACTGCTCGGTTTTTTCGTAGAGTTTTCCCAAGGCACCCAGAGAATAGGATTCGGCTCGCTGGTCGTTGAGTTCTCGCGCTTGCTGTACGGCAGTTGCTAAGAGTTGGGCGGTTTCTCGGGTATTGGGAATGGAGGAGGGGGAGAGGGGGGGCAAGGGGTCCCCTTTGGGGTTGGGGGCGGGGGGAGAAATTTTTTCCGATGCCCCATTGCCCATTTTCATCAGGGTTTCGGCGAGATTCACTCGCGCGTAAACGGACGTGCGGCTGGGGGGCATCTGCGCGATCGCCGCTTGAATTTGGGGCAGCAATGCCACCGCTTCCGGCTGCTGTCCTTTTTCGACGCGAGCGGAAAATAGCCGGATTTGCGCTTCTAATTTATCTCCGGGGGCAGTTGCGATCGCGGCGGCTTTTTGGTAATACTCGGCGGCACCGTCTAAATCTTGTTTGGCGCGGGCGCTGTTGCCCAAACTAAATAGCGCGGCGCTGGCGGCTGGGGCGGAACCGATCTGCTGCGCGATCGCCAAACTTTGCTGCAAAAGTTCTTCAGATTTCGTTACATCTCCCAAAACTTGTAAAGCGATTCCCAAACTCCGCAGCCCCGTCGCTTTTACTGCTGAATCCGGTTGCAATTGCAACTGCTGGTTTACCCGTTCTAATTCGATTTTTGCGCGTCGATAGTGCCCCATTGCTTGCAGGGCTTGGGCTTGATTCACCGTTGCCCCCAGCTTCCCGATCGCGTCCCCAGCCAGTTCGTAAGTTTTTTCGCTCGCTTGCCAAGTTTCTAAAGCTGCTTGCGTTTCTCCCGCCGCGAGTTGTATACTTCCCTCAGTATTCAAAATTTGAGCTTTTACGTTAGCCGCTCCCGATTTGTCTGCCACCTGTTGCAGGAGATTTTTACTCTCTTGCACGGTTTCGCGAGCTCGCTGCACTTGCCCCAACTGCAGGTAGGCAAAAGACAAATAGCTCGAACTCAAAGCTGCTTGGAGAAAGTCCCCGTTCTGGCGATACTGCGCCGCTGCTTCCTGCCACAGCGCTGCCGCCCGCTCGAACCGTCCCGCGTCGGCTTCCTTGCGGCCTTGCTGTAATATATTTTCGAGAGCGAGGGTGGTTTTTCTGGCCAGGACATCTGGGGGATGCTGTTGCAATTGCGGGGGACGAGAAACCTCGAAACCCCGCGACAACTCCGGAAAAGCAGCAATCGCGATCGCCGCCGTTAGCAATCCCAGATTGACATGCCGTACAAGCGCCTTAGAGGGCATTTTGAGCGCTCCTTTGTAAATATAAAGCTGCGCGGTTTCCCCACAAGCATCCACAGAACATCTGTTCCCCTTTTTTCTGAAAAGATTTCGACGCAAGACGAAGGGAGGATTTGTCGGCGACGAATACTCCTTTTTTCTTGCTTCTCCCTTCCAGAGTTTGGGGGATTTGCTTTGTCCCGTTTCAGACTGGCAGCCTTAGTGGTTTCAGCCAATTATACGCGAACAATACGACGGCTCGAAAGCCATCTGTTCGCCACAGGCTGGCAGGTCTGTCAATCTTGTCTATATTTAATATCTTCTTTTTTTTTTAATTATTTGTCAACCCTGACCGAAAAAATTTATGGGATTGTCCCACAGGATCTTCTGCACGGTTTGTCTCGGCAGGTTCTCGGCGAGTGCCACGGCGCGCGCGACGGCATCTGCATCGCTGTCGAGATGAGGATAATCCGATCCAAAAAGAAAATTATCGGTGCCGATATACGCGAGGCAATCTCGCAGGTATGGCTCTCTGGGATCGACGCACATAAAACACTGGCGGCGGAAATAATCGGAAGGTTTCATCTTTACATTTTGTTGCACTTCCCAGGCGAGATTTTCGTACTCTTCATCCAACCGCCACAGCCAGAAGGGCAGCCAACCGCAACCCGCTTCAAAAATGCCCACTTTTAGCCCCGGGTGCCGTTCCAATACTCCCCCTTCGATCAGGGCTAGCAGTGCCATCATTTGTTCGATCGGGTGCGAACAGGCGTGCAGCGCAAAGCGGGTACTGAAGCGATCGGCTCCCGCAGATGGCAACCGGCAGTGACTTCCCTCGTGAATGCAGACGGCGATACCGAGGCGCTCGCACTCGCTCCAAAATGGCTCGTAAGCTTCATCGCTGAGGATGCGCCCTTTCACCGGATTGGGGCGCAAAAAGACCGCCTTCCAGCCAAACGCCGCCACCCGCTGCAATTCCGGCACCATCTCCTCGGGAGCGTGCAGGTTAATTGCCCCTATTCCTCTGAGCATTTCGGGGTTGTAGCTGCAGAAATCTTGCAGCCAGTTATTGTAGGCGCGAGTGAGCGCTCCGGCTAACTTTGCATCCATGTTATCGATCGCCATCATCCACAGCCCCACCGTCGGGTACAAAAAGGCGACATCCACGCCCCGTTTCTGCATTACCTGGACTTGCGACTCGGCATCGAAATTCTTCGCCACTGCGATCGCATTTTTGCGAATCACCTGCCGCGCCCCTTCCGCTTGCACTTGTTCGGATATCTTGTTCCAGATTATCTCGCCTTCTACTTTTATCCCGTCGCGATCGCGGTAGGGAGCCCGATGTTTAAACTCCGGCTCCAGGTATTTTTCCCACATCTCAAACGGCTCGATAACGTGGCAATCTGCATCAATAATTTGATATCCGTTTAACATAAAAAGTGTGGAGTGGGGAGTGTGGAGTGCTGAGTAGGGCAAGAAAGAGTGGGGAATGGCGAGTGGAGAGTTGAAAGTGCTGAGTGCTGAGTGGGGGAAGAAAGAGTGTGAAGTGGCGAGGGGCGAGTGGAGTTGAAAGTGCTGAGTGCTGAGTGCTGAGTGCTGAGTGGGGCAAGAAGGAGTTGGGAATGGCGAGTGGAGAGTTGAAAGTGCTGAGTGCTGAGTGGGGGAAGAAAGAGTGTGAAGTGGCGAGTGGCGAGTGGAAAATGTCCGCCCCGAAGTGGGAAAATATTCCACCCAGCACTTTTTATTCTACTCAGCACTCAGCCCTCAGCACTCAGCACTCTTTCCTATAAAAACATCGGCAGCGGATTTAACTCGCTTTCTGGCAAAGGTTCTGACAGCCAGCCCAATTTCACCGGCACTTCGTACAGCCGCCCCGGAGCCAGCCGCCGCCAAAAATGCCGCATTCCCGGAACGACTACCCTAACGACATTCAAGCCGATATCGGGGCGCGTTTGGTCTAAAACTAGCATCTCTAAGTCCTGTTTTTCAAGCAAATTTACGCAGATTTCAATATCTTCTTTGATGTCGTCGGTTGAGAAATTCTCATAATCCGAAAGCCGTTTGGCGGGAACGTTCGCGTCGGGAATTAAATACGGCTGGTTTTCTATCGTGGCTGTCTGCCACCATTCGATCGCAAAATCTTCCCACGCGCTGTATTGCACGCTGCCATCTGGGGCGTTCTCGCAGACGGATGGCAAAATTTGATTCATTTCTGTCAGGGCTCGCATCAGGGCGATTTTGGGGTCGAAATGGGCTCCGAATCCGAAGATAATATCTTCCACAGGTTTGTCGGTTCTGCGAGAAATAGCGACAAATACCGGAATGTTCAAATCTGCCGTTAAATCCAGCACCCAAAATTCGCGATCGAAGGTTTTGTAATAGTCTTTTAGAGAGGAACAGTAGTCGTCGCCGAAGCTGTCTAAATCGACGGCGGGACGCTTGACGCGATTGTACCACCACAGGGCGATACTGTCGCGCTCGACTAATTCCATAAATCCCTGTAAAATGGCTTCTTCTTTGGTATTTCCGGCAGCGCAGCCGTTGGAATCCGTGCCGCAAACGATATTCGGATAGTCGGGATAGCCGTAATAGCAGAAAGCAGTCGGTAAGTATTTCCAAGTTTGGTTGGTTAATGACCAAATTGGCGTCCACTCGATAGAGCGGGTTTCGTCTAATGGTTCAAAGATTTTATTAAAATCGCTGGTACAGCTAGAGTTCCACTCGCGGCGGGTGCGGTATTGTTCCGAGCTGAAATTCATGCAGGCATTGGGGTGGATTGCGGCTGAACCCATTTCCTGCAGGGTGCCTTTGTAGCGGGTTTCGTATCCCTGATATAAGCCTGAATATCTTTCTAATGCTTCGCAGAGAGCGCTAGCTTTGGCTTGGAGTTCGGTTTTGCCTTTACCGGCGCTGCTGTTGCGCAGTCCTTTTTTTAAAAAGTATAAATCGTCTGACATGCGGGCGAAATTGTGCCCGGAATAATATAAGTGCATCACGCCTGCTGAGGGCTGCGATGCGGGTTTCATATATTTGACAGCGCCGGATATCTGGCTGATGTGGTGTTGGTATTTGTTCAGGGTTTCTTCGGGGGCGTAGGAGCGGTGCCCTCCGTCGGCAGTAAACGTTTTTTTGCGGCTGGTTAAGAGGATGGGTTCTGGCAGGCGGTTTTGCCAATATTCGGGGGAGCCGCAGGCGGCACACTGTTCGCGTTTGACGACAGTATGGGTTTCGGTTGTTAATGCGATCGCGTCAAATGTGACGATTTTTCCTTCGAGATTGGAGGTTTCTGGCTGTAGCAGCCATTTGAGAAGTTCTCTGGCGGCTAAGTCGATGCCGATTTGTGCGGTGGCTTGGAAGGGTGGGGCGGGTGAAAATGCGGTTTCTGGGGGGATGTTTTTTTTCTTTTGGATGAATTGTTCGACGGGGCGGTTGCTGCGGGCTCGCTGGGCGAGACATTCCCAACACGGGGTTTTTTCTGGCTGAAAAATTGGTCCGAGCCAAATGGTGGTTCCTACGGGTTTTACAAGCATCCACGGGCGCTGGAGTTGTATCGCTTTTTGATTCCATTCGGCTAAGCCGTGGCGGAGGTAGTCGTCTGTGAGGATGAGGAAGATGTCGCCGTCTTGGCAGATTTGTATGTGCAGGGATTTGAGTTTTTCGATGAAGGGGGAGGGATCGATTTCTCCGAAGCTGAGTACGGAGACTGTTGTGGATTGCAGTGCTTGAGCGGCTTTTGTGCTTTCGATGTTGAGAATGTCGGCTACCGCAGCGACTTCTGACGGCAATTCGTCACTCTCCTCGACGAGGTAGCCTTTACGTTGCATCTGCATCATTGCATAGTAGGCTTCGGCGGCGGATATCTGCGGCTGCAAGCTGTTTGCAATTTCGTCTGCGGTGCGGCACCCGTCGATTAAGGGGGCGAGTTTTTCGTAGGTGCTGCCTTTGAGAACGTAGGAATCGGACTCGGAGAGGAGAAAGACGCCAACGGATTCGACTGTTTCGACGCGGAAATTACTTTTAAATTTTGGTTGGTGAAGCATTGTTGTGGAAAAAAAATAAATTGTTAAATTGTTAAATTCTCGATGTTGCAGAATGGGAGGCGCGATCGCAAGTGACATCTGGCGCAGAAAGCGCGATCGCAAAACCTATCCTGTAAAAAAAGCTTGTTGCAGTGTTTGGATAGCGCTCTCGCTTCCTGTAGGGGCTTTTCGCGAAAAGCCCCTACGCACTCATCTGCACGACAGATAGGAGGCTGCTCCTCGATGGGTTCCCGGGTGAAACCCGGGAACGAGAAAATTAAAGCAAGCTTTCTAACCGTTGCAGACTTTTAGCACTAGCAGTAGGTCGGAGAACACGGCGCGCAGAAAGTCGGCGGTGGACCACCCTGCACGTTGGAATGAAGTTTTTCATCTGCAATGTCGGCAGGGCGAGCAGGCAGGCAGAGCTCGTAAGCCCCTTCTGCGGCAGGGCGCAAACCGGGCATCTCGGAATCGTGCTTGACGATAATGTCAGCAACTCCATCGATTATGACGCCAGCTTCGCGCAGCACTTCCGCTGCATTGCTGGCGAGACGATTGTAAAATTCGCCGTCCAACCACGCCATCGCGATGATTTTGGACACGACAGTTTCCACTTGGCTAGCATTTTGTGCTACCATGATATTCTCCTTATGTTAATAGTGAGTTTTTTTGTGGACGTAAGGAGAAAAGGGGGATGAATCTTGATGGATTCTTCCGGGGGTCTCAGCATTCACTGAGAGGGTGTAACAGGCGTACACCTTCTCACCCCTTACCCTCTCTGCTTTTTTTTGTGCGTTCGATCCAGATCACAGCTTTTGTGTACTTGTGTAACAGCAAGCCGTGAGTGGAATCACCGCACGAGATTAAGTTATCACAATAATCGGGTGCGTCAAGTGGAAAAAACCAGTTTTTAATGATTTTTTTTGAATCGCTGCGCCTCTGCTACCCGGAAAAACGCTGGGGATCGCGCTCAGTCAACAGGTTCAGAATATTGTATAAATTTTTCTTATCAGTTTGAGATTTGTACTTCGCGTTACTAAAAATCAATGAGGCGGGATAGTAAAAATTAAGCGATGAGAGAATAATGTGCCGTCATAAAATCTCAAATTTTAGGAATGGCTTTTTTCTATAAAAATTTTAAATCATTCAGGGAGGCAGCGCCTTCACAAATTTTTACGGACTCCTTGCCCGCGCCGCCCGGGTAGGGTGCCTGCCGGGAGGCTGTGCCTCCACAAATTTTTACTGGCAACTTAAATACACAATCGATCGGCTTGTGTCCTGCAAATCTCGTGCATTCAAGCATTCTGGTTTAGTACGGGCTTGATTTTTAATCAGTGCTTGCAAAACTTGCCGCCTATCGCAACAGACAAAAACCCGGTTTTTTCGAGGAATCGGGCTTTTCTGTTTTCAGGGTGCAATTAGGAGCGCTATATCTCTATTTATCTAAATAGTAAAAGAGCTTTATCGGCAGGCAATCCCTGCGAAATGCTTGCACCGCCACCGCTGAGAATTTTACTGTTTTTTCACTTAAGCCCTCTCACTAGAATTAGTTCTTTACTCTTCTTCAACTTTATTTTCGCCTCTACACGCGCCACAATCTTTTCACAGTCACTCCTTATAGAAGCATCCCGCTAAAGTAAGAACTTTCGCATCTAGCGCGGTTCTCTTTGAAAAGCGAACTGCTGTACTGAGAAACCCGGCTTCTTCAAGAAGCCGGGTTTCTGACGCACCTCAGCCAGATGA
The DNA here is from genome assembly GCA_964405435.1 of uncultured bacterium. Classification (GTDB taxonomy): domain Bacteria; phylum Cyanobacteriota; class Cyanobacteriia; order Cyanobacteriales; family Oscillatoriaceae; genus DVEG01. Next base: position 2,098 of record CAYOOD010000095.1, on the reverse strand, counting down.
AAACCGCTCTATCCGCATATCCGTGTCAGAATCCGTGCCATGCCCACCCCATCGCTTATTGCGGCAGAGCCGAGCGGGCGCTGGCAGCACCGCAATTCGGCGCGTTCCAGCCGCGTTCCCGAGAGGCGGCGGCTACTAATTCCACCTGCCCGTCGGCGCGCGTCACCCAGCCGGTGGCTTCTTGCAGAGGCGGATGCTGCGAGAGATTCGCTTCTGCAACAGGCGCAAAATCCCTCACCGGTGCCCTGCTAATCATCTCTGACAAATCCCTGCCATCCCACCAAACCGCACGCCCCAAAATCCCCACAGCCGGATCTTCCGGCAAGCCGCCGCGCCCGGTAATGCTGAAGGTATTGCCCTGCTCTGCCGCACAGCCGGCAATCACCTGCTGATTCGGATCGACGGGATTGGCTGCCAACTCCACCAAACCAGAAGCGGGATCGGCATCGGGAGTTTTGATTTCTACGATGCCGCTGAACTCGGCACCGAGGGCAGAAGTTGCCGTAATCGCGCTGTCGGGAGACAGAAAAATCCCCTGTGCCGTAATGCTGACGCGCCCTCCCCTGCCTTCCTGCGCGTTGGCAGCGATGGTACTATTTTCCAGAGCCGCGAGGGTATCGGTATCGATAGTAATGTTGCCGCCATCCCCCGCACCCGTCGCCCGGGCGGCATAGAAAGCCGCTAACTCCGGCGGCAGTCCGCTCAGATTTTGAACGCTGCCCGCCGTGACGCTGATAGTGCTGTTGTTGCGCAGTTGCAAAGAACGGGATCGCAGGCCGATATTGCCCCCTTCCCCTAAAGCTGTCTCCGCCACAATGCTGGCTTTATTATCTAACAGGATGGAATCGGCGATGACTTCCAAACTGCCGCCACTTCCCGGCGACAAATTGCTCATCGAGATAACTGCGCCATCTCGCAGAATTAACTTTCCCGTCGAGATAGTCACGTTCCCGCCACCCGTTCCGACTGCGAAGGGACCTGCTGCAGCCACCAAACCACTCGGAAGAGCAAACGCATCCCTAGTTGTGCCCGCAAATTCCACCGACTCCGATGCCGTAATTATCGCATTTCCCGGACGACCCGCGCCCGCGCCACTATTAGGCGCTATAAACGCTCCGTCGCGGACGCTCAACCGCTTGGTATTCAGCCGCAGCTCTCCGGCATTGCCGTCACCAACCGTGGCGACGAACAGGGCAGTACCTGCAAACAACGGCACCCCATCGGATCGTTCAGTCACGAGTATATCAGTACCCACCAGTTCGATCGACTCAGACGCATTGAGGGCGAGATTGCCCCCCTGACCGGCTCCATTCGTACTGGCGCTGACAATTCCCACTTCTTTGACAGTAAATCGACCGGTGTTAATGGTGAGGTTGCCGCTCGCTCCGGGAGAATCGAGAACCGTGTAAGTCTCCAGCCGCGAAGCCGTGACATCCACCGATTCGGGGGCGTTTACCCTTACGTCTCCCCCCTTCCCGGTTGCGCTGCTATAACTGCCGATGACGGCACTGTCGCGAACATTCACTCGAAGCGCGTTAATCTCCACATTGCCGCTCGCTCCTGCTCCCGACGTCACGGAATACAACCCCGTCGGCAGTTGCAGCGGGTTGCTGAAATCCGTTTCATTCACCACTAAAGTCGTTCTCGCCAAATCTCCCGTACCGATCGCCTCTACCGACTCCGAGGCATTGATATTGATATCTCCTCCCGGTTGCGCGCCCGAATTGAGCGCGTAAATCCGCGCTCCCGGCAGAATTCTCAACGTCCGCGCCTGCACGCTTACCGCACTGCTCGGCTCTCCGGAAGCCTCTACCAGCGCTCCCTGCGACAATTCCACATCCCGGAAGCTGCTAGCGCCCGCATATCCCAGTGCAAACCCATTATCTGTTGCATTCAGAGTGACGGCACTATTTTCCCCCACCGCTCCCAAGCTAATCCGTCCCCCCGAAACCGCGATATTTCCTCCTTCCAGCGTTACGTCGCCGCCCACCAGTGCCAGGGTTTTTCCCGGCTGCACTGACAGCCCTACCGTTTTACCGCTCTCATCAACTGCGACTGATTGATTGACGATTCGTTCTGCTTGCGCCCCCCACTGCAA
>CAYOOD010000094.1:0-32289 GCA_964405435.1 uncultured bacterium | reverse complement strand
CCCCCTCCCTCCCTCCCCCCCTCTGCCCTGGGGGCGGTTTTTTAACTTGCCCATTCGCCGCAAACTGCTGCTGGTGTTGCTGGGCTCCCAATTGATGGCTGTGTCGGTGCTGGTGGTGGCGGGCGCTTGGCTGTTCGCTCTCGCGTGGCAGCAGCAACTGCTGGAAAACGCTTCAGAGCGCTTGGCAATGTATTTGAACGATGCCGGGACAAAAAAGAGTTTAGATAAGATACTTTCAGGCGATACTAAGGCTTCAAACACCCTGCTACCCCTGCCCCCGGCAGGCTTTAGACGAGTTTACCTGCAAGATTCGCTCGGTAGTTGGCGGCAAATCGCGCCGGCACAACCAGCGAAAGAGTCCGAGCGCGCCGGCATTCCCGCAGCCGAGACAGACTTGCTGCTCAAAGCCGCTGCCAATCGGGGCAGTACGGTGACGGGGTGGGTGAAGCTGGGCGATCGCTCTTATGCAATGGCGGCGCGGGCGCTGCCCGATACGAAGCAAGCTCAGACGCCGATTGTCGCGATCGGCACGCTGGAAAACCAGATATCTCGGGGGTTAGGAGAAATTGTCGCCCTGCTGTTGGGCGTCGGAGCCGTGCTGGTGGTGGCAGAGCTGGTGGTGGTGGGGCTGCTGGCTTACGCGATCGCCGAGCCGGTCAAGGGCTTGCGCCAAGCAACGCAGCAGCTCGTCAGCGGCGATTTCAGCGCCAGAGTGCCCGTCGTCGCAGACGGCGAAATGGGCTTGCTCGCGTCGAGCTTCAACCAACTCGCCGAGCATCTGAGTGCATCTGCCGCCGCGATGGAAGAAGAAGCCCGCCAGCGCGTCGCAGAAATTGCTTTTCAAGTCAGAGAAAAAGAACGGCTCCAGCAAGCCATCGGGCGGCTGGAGGCAGAAATCGCCGATGTCAAACAGGGGGACCTCACCGTCAGGGCGCGGGCGGATGCCGGAGAGTTGTCAGAGCAACTGGGCGCGATCGCCACATCCTTTAACAACACCATCGAAAGCCTCGAGCAAATCGTTACCTCAGTCCACATCGCCGCCAACCAGGTGCGCGAACAAGCCCGCCACCGCAGTTGGGAAATGGACAAACTCGCCCTGGAAGCCGACAACCAAGTCCAAGCGATCGCCGCTGCCCTAGACGCCGCAGCCGACATCGGGCGATCGATGCAATCCGTCGCCAGCACCACCCTGCAAGCAGCCGTCATCGCCCGCCAAGGCGTCGCCGCCGCTAAAAACGGCTGCAAAATCACCCAACAAACCGCCGGCAGCATCGAGCAAGTCCGCTACGCCACGGCGGGTGCCTGCGAAAAAGTCAACCGCCTTGCCGAGTCGTGCCAAGAAATTTCCAAAATCGTCAGTTTCATTGCCGCGATTTCCGACAAAACCGCGATTCTATCTTTCAATGCCTCCATTGCCGCCGCCCGCGCCGGCGAACAAGGTCAAGCGTTTCGTCTGGTGGCGACAGAAGTGCGAAGTTTGGCAGAAAGGATCAAAGATTCTGCCAGAGAAATCGAGCAACTCGTCAGCAGCATTCAGCAAGGAGTCGCCGAAGCCCGAGCCATGATGGAGGGGAACGCCCGACAAGTCGAAACAAGCACCCAATTAGTCGCCACAACCCAGCAAACGCTGCGAAAACTGGCGGGCATCAGCCACAATATCAACCAGTTGCTGCAATCGATTTCAGCCAGTACCGTTTCTCAAGCACAATCCTCGCAACAAGTCAACCAAACGATGCAAGCCGCAGCGGCGATCGCTCAGACGACTGCCTCTGAATCCAAAACTGCAATCGGCGCGTTTGAAGAATTGGTCGAAATCGCCGAGAACCTACAGGCTTCCGTTTCTCGCTTCCGAGTCGATGAAACCGCAACGAGTAGGATGCCGTGAAACATGCGTGAAGAAATTTTTTCCCCTTTACCGGTTCGTGCCGGTCTCGATGAATCCTCGCTTTTTTCTCTCCCTTTCAAGCCCGAACAATTAGAAGCGATCGCCGGACAAACCCGGGCTTTATTTCTAGAGGAAGAAGCGCCGGAGTATTTGGCACTCTTAGAGCAGGGAATTGAAAAATTACAGGAAAATGGCGGCGATCGCGCAAGCGACATCAGCGCGGATTTGATCCGCGCCGCTCACTCTCTCAAAGGCGGCGCAGGCATGGCGCAAATGCCCGCGCTTTCTCAGCTAGCGCACAAGCTGGAAGATTTGCTACTGGCACTGCAAAAAGGTCACGTCAGCCAGCCCGGGGCTGCCGTCAAGCTGGTGCGGCGCAGTATTGAGAAAATTCGCGAATCCATCGAGCTAGCAAACAGCTCGATTGAAAACCCCGACTGGCCTATTCTCGCCGAACTCGACGCTTTTCTGCAAGGGGATGGAGCCGGGGAAGTCGGGGATAGAGAAAGTCGAGAAAGTTTGACGGTGACTCATGCGGCTCCCTTAAAAACCGATTTCGTTAAAAAGGCACTTTTACACGATTTGGAGGAGTGTCTTGCTCGGTTGGAGGAGCAACTCGGCAGTCACACTGCAGGGGTTTCTCTTGAAGAGGCGATCGCCTTTTTTGTAGAAGAATGTACCCTGTTGGGGCAGGTGCTTTCTCTGCCGTGGTTGACTGAGGCGGTTGAGAAACTGCGATCGCCGATGGTAGGGAACGGGCAATTTCTGGAGGCTGCAGCCGTTGAGGCGATCGCTGACTTGCGCGCCATGCGAGCTCGCTATTTGGAAGAACCGGCGCAACAATCGCCGATGAAGACAAGCGAATCAGCGCGACTGGAAGAGGGGCAAAACCCATCGCCCCAAGCCGACGATCTCTTTGAAATGTTCAGCGTTCAACCCGCAAGGGAAGAAGGCGAAAGCGAAACCGAAGAAACAGCCCCTCCCCAGATTCCAGACCGATTTTTGAAATATATCGCAGTCAACTCTACCGCCGGAGCAGCCGTGCCTGCGCTCAACGTGCGAGTGCCCGTAGCGCGGCTGGATCGGATGAACAACGCGATCGGGGAATTGTTGATTAATTGCGAGCGGCTCGCGCTCTATCAAGAACAGCTCGATCGCGCCAGCCGCAATCTGAAAAAATGCACCCAGGAGATCGAACCCATCCGCAAGCAAGTGCAGGGATTTTATCAAAATAAAAACCTACCCAGCACGCTGCAAGGGTTCCAAGAATTAACAGTGCTTTTTCACGAAAGCAAAGCCGACGTAGAACTCATCGCCCGCGAACTGGAGGACAGCATAGAAATTTTGCGCGCTCAAATCGAAAGCCTGCACGGAGATTTGAGAGCGTCGCGCTTGGTGCCCTTCGGGCTCTTATCCGAGCGGTTTCAAGCCTCGTTGCTGTCTCTGACACAACAATACAGCAAATCGGTAGAATTAATTGTCGAAGGGAAAGATACCCTGGTCGATCGGGCAGTTTTAGAACAATTGCAAGCGCCCCTGACGCACCTGTTTCGCAATGCCTTCGATCACGGCATAGAACTGCCGGTAGAAAGACGAGCGGCTGGCAAGCCGATTCCGGCTAAAATCGTGCTGTCTGCTGAAGTGAAAGAGAATAGTCTCGCCGTCGCGATCGCCGACGACGGGCGCGGCATCGACCCGCAAAAAGTTTACCGAAGAGCCGTTGAAATGGGATTGATTGAAGATCGGCTTTCTTCACAACTCCGCGAGAATTGGGAATTGAGCAGCGGCGAGATTTTGGAGTTTATCTTCGCCCCCGGATTTTCAACAGCCGCAGCAGTGAGCGATTTGTCGGGGCGGGGCGTGGGGTTGGATATCGTGCGGCTGCAAGTCGGACGCCTGCGCGGCTCGGTGCAAGTAGAAACTGCTTTGTCCAAGGGAACGAAGTTTACGATCGCCATTCCCATGAGCCTGGGGATTTTGCCCTTATTGCTGTGCAGGAGCGGACAGCGAACGCTGGCCATTCCCTCGGTGAGCGTGTTGGAAATTATTAATATTGCAGACGCCCATCCCTCGGCGACGGATGCGATCGAATGGCGCTCTCGCGAACTGCCGCTGTTTCCGCTCCTGCACTTACTGCCCTACGCGCGATCGGAAACCGTCCCCGGCACGCCTATTTTAAATCCTGCCCTGGCAATTATTTTAGATGTCAGTGGCGAACCCTTGGCCGTTGCCGCCGACGCGCTCTTGGGCGAGCGAGAACTCGTCCTCAAACCCTTTGATGCCACCGTGCCCGTGCCCGCGTGCGTGGCGGGTTGTACGGTGCTCGGTACTGGAGAAGTCGTGCCGGTGCTCTCGCCAAATCAATTTGGCGAATTAATCGATCGGGCAGAAAAAGTTCGATCGCGGATGCGAAATCAAGTCACAAGTTTGGGAAATTCTGATTTTTCACTGCCCAGTTCTTCAACGGGTTCTATTTTAATCGTGGATGATTCGATCGCGGTGCGGCGATCGCTTGACATGCTGCTGAGTCAGGCTGGTTATCAAGTGATAAAATGTCGCGATGGCAAAGAAGCGCTGGAAGAACTGCAGCACGGGAGGATCGATCTGGTGATTTCGGATATTGACATGCCCCGTTTGGACGGATTGAGTTTGCTGATGGAAATTCGCGCCAATCCCAGCACCAGCCACCTGCCAGTCGTCATGTTGACTGCCCGCGAAAGCGAATCGATCGAGCAGCAGGCGTTGAATTTGGGGGCTGCGGCTTATTTGACAAAGCCCCTAGCGCCCGATCGCTTGCTCGCAGCGATCGCTGCACTGTTATCAGCTTGATACCCTTTTGCCCGCCCTCCCGAACCGCGAGACGCCCATTTGCCTGAAAGCCAATTCTGTAATAAATTGATAGTATCCCCCCGGTTCAGGGGCGCGTACAAATAACTTCATATTTTTCCCGTTTCCCCTCTCCCCCTAATTTTCTTGAAGGGGAGTCGCGGGTAGAGGTTGGGGCGGGATTGTTCTGGCACGAGTCCCCAGCGACTCGCAATCTATCGTTACATCAGGATGGCAGGTACGATGTCAAACACCACCCAAAAATATCGATTAGTCACCCGCAGCGACTTCGACGGGCTCGTCTCGGCAGTCTTGCTCAAAGAACTCGACACGATCGACGAAATTAAATTCGTCCATCCCAAAGACATGCAAGATGGAAAAATTGAGATTACCAAGCAGGATATCACCACCAACCTCCCCTATGTACCCGGGGTTTACTTAGCCTTCGACCACCACCTCAGCGAAACGATTCGACTACAAGAGCGACCCGAAAATCACATTATCGATCCGGATGCCCCTTCGGCGGCGCGGGTCGTTTACAATTATTTTGGCGGCAAAGAAAGATTTCCTGAAATTTCTGAAGAAATGCTGGAAGCGGTGGACAAAGCCGATTCAGCTCAGTTTACCAAAAATGATGTATTGAATCCCAAAAAATGGGTGCTTTTAAGTTTCCTCATGGATGCCCGCACCGGGTTGGGGAGATTCAAAGATTTTAGAATCTCCAATTATAATTTGATGATGGAATTGATTGATTACTGCAAAAATCACACCATCGAAGAAATTTTAGAGCTTCCCGACGTCAAAGAAAGACTCGACCTGTATTTTGAATACGAGGAAAAATTTAAAGACCAAATAGAAAGATGCTCGAAGGTGTACGGCAATTTGGTCGTGTTAGACTTGCGGGATGAAGAGATTATTTATCCGGGAAATCGATTTACCATTTATGCCGAGTATCCCCAGTGCAATATTTCCATGCACGTCCTCTGGGGTCTGAAAAAGCAAAACACGGTTCTCGCCGTCGGCAAGTCAATTTTTAACAGAACTTCAAAAACCAATATCGGCGAATTAATGCTCAAGTATGGCGGGGGAGGTCATGCCAATGCGGGCACCTGCCAAGTAGACAACGACAAAGCAGAAGCGACGATCCAGGAAACGATCGCGCAAATCAACGCCGATGGGTGAGTAGCACGAAAGCAGCCAGCATTCAGCGATTTCAAGCTGACGCATCTGAGCGCTGAATGCCGCCTGCCTTTCTCAAACCAAACTGTCGCGCGCGCGGATCGCGTCAATGCGGCTTTGCTGTGCCGGCGAGAGTTTGCTGTAAGCCAGTTGCATCTCTTGGTGAGAATAATCTACAATCAGCGCTAACATTTGATTGTAGGTCTGGGCAGATAACATCTTCGCCTGGAGTTTCGCTAGGTCTGCAGCAGACTGGAGCGGGTTGGCCAGTGAGACGACAGGGGAGACGACAGGGGAGATGACCGTAGCAGTGGAATGTTTTTTCATGGTGGGTACTCCTGAAAACGCGCCTAGCGAATAGCGGAAAGTTAAGCGGGTCCATTTCCCGACCGCAAATACCGATCCTAGCAAAAAGTGCAGCAGTAGGAGTGCGGGTTGTCAAAAATGCCGCTCGGCAGCGCGATCGCAGCGGATGCCTCAAGGGTGAAGGGAAAGACTCCGCAGTGTATCATAGACGGGAAAACAGAGGACGATATTCGTAAAAGGGTATTGACTATGATGGGCGAACTTGGGACAACCGATTTAATCGGGCTGGGAATCACTCTGGTGGCGACTGTGGGTTTTTTGTGGCTGGGATGGCAAGCAGTTCAGGCTTTGAAGCAGTAGCACGCCTGCCCTTGCCTCGATCGCGGACTTTCCCGGTGAGGAGAACGGCGCTTCTATCGGGGCGGTTTCAGCCCGGGCGATCGCTCGATCGTGCCGTTGTCAGGACTTCCGTCCTTTCCCAATCTGCTGTAGAATAGCCGGCGCTCGCTTCCCCTGAAAATGCCGGGATACAACCGCAGCCTCAAGGCTGCGGCAGGAGAGAGACTCAAATCCCGCTACTGCGAATCTGCCGGAGCTTCCGGGCTTTGAGACTCTGGGGAATTTTTGGGAGACTCTTTGGCATCTGCCGGAGTTTCTTTCGGAGTATCGACAGAAGGCTTTTCTCCAGAATTTTTATCCGGCTGCTGCTTTTCTTCCTTTTTCCAGTCGGACAAAGGGCGCTCGACGGCATTCTCTAAATCCGTTGAAACTAAAAGCACCTCCAGATTTTCCGTCTTATTCCCCGGAGTTTGAACGTGAGCGTAATAAGCGCTATTATTAAAATCAGGATTGCCCAAAAGAAAACGGCGGCTTTCCTGATTTTTTAGCTTCACCTCCACGGTTGCCCTCGGTTCTTCTAAACCGAATTCTCGAAGCTGCTTGGCGGGATCGCTCATCAAAATTGCGCGATAGCTCTTTCCCGTTGTCAGGAGACTCAGCAAATAATCGACATAATTATCCTGCGCCGGAATCGGCTCAGAAGTGACGATTTCTGACGCCTTGTTCGCCGAGGGCTGTTTCGTCTCCGGGGCTTGAGCAGCCGCTGGCGATGCGGTAGCACTCGGCGACGCAGTTGCCGCCGGCGTCTCGCCAGCAGGCTCAACCGCACAGGTGGCAGGCGTTGAACCCTCAGTCGGCGTTTTGCCAGCAGGCTCAGCCGCGCAAGTTGCCGCAGCCTTCTGGGTTTCCTGCCGCACTCCGACAACCTTCATCAACCATTTAGACTGTTCAGTTTTTGGCTGAGGAGTCTGGCTGTTTCGCTCAAACATCAACGTCTGCGTCTTAGTGATCACGGTGACAGATTGCACGTCAGCGGCTGGAAAGGAAAAGATTTGCTGCTCTCTTGTCTTGGCGGCTTCCCGTTTCGGAGCCCCTTGTATTTCATAAACGTAAACAAATCCACCCAAAAGCAATGCTGAGAGGAAAAGAATTAAAGTAGAGCGTTGAAATTTCATAGTTTGAGCTGTAATAGGTAGTGGGTAATTGGTTAGGGTGGGGGATGGGGCATTGGGAAAAAGGGCATTGGAAAAAACGGAAAGTTTTGAGTGGTCACTTTTGAGTTTTGAAGAATTTAACTCCTGACTCTTTCTAGCCCCATGCGCCCGGTCCCCATGCGCTATGCCCCATGCCCGATCGCTTACCGTCGGCTCCACCACAAAACGCCAGCCGATCCCAGACCGATTAACGGGAGAATTCCCACAGACAACCAGCCGACTAACCGAGCTTGTTCCGCTGAAATATTAATGCGCCGGTTCGTCGCTTCTTTGGGTCGAATAGAAATAGCGGCATCGTCTTGCTTGCTCAACCAACTGACGGAATTGAGGAAAACATCTCCATTTAACTGCTGGTCAAATAAGCCGTCTGTGGCAAAGGTTGAATTGCCAATCACCACCACGCGCGCTTCTGCAGCTTTTGCATCGGGCTTCTGAGCCGGCGGTGCAGTTGGCGTCACTGCTTCTGGCTTAGCGGTTGGCGGTGCAGTCGGCGTCGGACTCGCTGCAATCTCGGGATTCTCGATCGCCGCTGCATCGACTTTCTGAGTCGGCGTCACCGTCGGGGTGGGGGTAGCTGTCGCCTCTGGCGTATTGGTTGGCGAAGCCGTGGGAGTTGGGGTTGGGGAGGCTCCCGGACTCGGGGCGGGGGAAGGTTTTGCCCCTGGTTCTTTGGCGGCGTCCGGCGTTGCAGTCCGGCTGAGGGCCACGCCCAAAAGTAAGGGCCCTTGGCGATCGCTGCCCGCATCGAATTTTAATGGCGGCTTGTCAGGATTGCTTTCTGCCCAACTGCGATCGTTGGTGATGAGTAAGGGCGTTTCTTTAATCCCCTCGACGGGTTCCGTGATCAGCGATCGCGCCCCCGGATAGTACGAATAACTCCCGCCAAACTCCTTGGTAATCGGATGATCCCCGTACTCGCTAATCAGCGGAACCGCCGGCCCTAGTCCCACTAATTGCCCCGTTCCCGAGGCATCAATTGCCAAGCGATTCTCGACCGTCACTCCCCACTCTTTCAGCAGGCTGTCTAATTTCGGATCGGTTTTGGGGTCGATCATCGCCAGCAAGCTGCCACCCCGATTCAAATAATCTCTCAGGGCTCTTACTTCGCCTTCAAATAGCGCCCGTTTGGCACCCGCTATCACCACCACATCTGCATCGGGCGGCACTGCCGATTCCTCAGCCAAATTCAGCGGCTTGGTAATAAAGTTTTGATTCTCCAGGGCTTTCACTGCTTGCGAGAATCCGCCTTCCCCGGGCGTGAGGCTGCGTTCGCCGTGCCCTTGCAGGAAATAAACGTTTGCCTGACGCTCGCTCTGGATTTTGGCGATGCCATTTGTCAGGGTTACTTCTCGCAGGCGCGTCTGAGGGTTGACACTAATCAAAAACTGCTTGCGATCGCCCGACTCTAAATAAACGTCTCCGAAGTTTTTCACCTGAAACTGCCCAGCCAGTGCGGGCTGCTCTTGCGGATCGACAAACTCATAGCTGAACTTATTGCCAGCGATGCGCCGGTAATTCTCCAGCAATTCCTTATCCGAAGTATTGACCCCGCCTTCAAACACCCAAACCTTCACCGGTTTCTTGAGATTGCGGGCGATCTGTTGCGTTTGGGGTGCCAAAGTATACTGCTGATTTTCCGTCAAGTCCACCCGCACCAAATAGCGAGTCGCCAGAAAGTTAATCAATCCCAGAATAATTAACACGGACAGCGTGGCTGTCAGAGCATTCGTGCTAGCTTGGGTCGAGCGTTTTCCCCAGAACCCTTCTCCCGACGTCGTTTCCAACACCAGCCACAACGCGAGAGCCACTATTCCCGCAATAATTAGCGCGATCGGCACGGGTTCCCAACTGCTCGACACCACCCCGGCAGATAAGCCCATCACGATTAATATGGGGCTTAGCCATAGGAAATATTGCCAATACTTTCTCGCCGATTTTTCTTTCTTCTTGACTGTTTTCATCTTAGCCTTTAGCTTTTATTGGCTAGCTTTTCGCCTTTGAAACATCAATTTTAGCTCTTGCTCAGTCTATTAAAATTACAATGGGCGAACAGCCGTTTTTTGCGCCCAGCATTTTTCCGCCCATCTTTATAGCTAATAGCCACAGGGGCTATTAGCTATGTCTCATTACGACCGCTGAAATCGCAGCGTTTCTATGGTTTGAGCTGTTAGAAATACGCCGACTATGACGTAGGTAGCGAACAGAATCAAGCTGCTGCTATCTAAGACGCCGCGTACCAGATTGGAGTAATGTTTCAAAAGCGATAAATGTCCCAGTATCGCTCCGATCGGGCCGCCGATACTGTTAGCCACCAAGTCAATAATCGACAGCAGGACAACGAGGACGAAGGTAATAACCGCCGCCAGAATTGTACTATCCGTCAGGGAAGAAATAAACATTCCCAACGATAAAACACCGGCAGACATTAAAATCAGCCCCAAATGTCCGAGGAGCGGGATGGCGATCGGAATCGGCGGATTGGAAGCGCCCAGGGCGATCGCCTCGCACGCCATCAGCGGCAGCAGCATCGTGATATAAAAGGTAACAACGCCGAGCAATTTGCCGACGGCGACTGCCCAGTTGGTAATCGGTGAAGTTGCCAGCAATTCCAACGTACCGAGCTTGCGTTCCTCGGAGTACAGCCCCATCGAAAGCATCGGCAGGATGAATAGGGACAGTTGTCCGAGAACTCCCAAAAATAGTTTGAGAAATTCATAGGGGACGTCGATCGGGGGAAGAGTCATTCCCATTTGCTGTCCTTGCAACTCCAGCTCAGCCGATTGCGCGATCACTCCGTCTGGTCCCAAAAGAATCGTCGCGAAGAACAACCCGGCGATTAACCAAAAGACGCCGGCGATCGCATACGCTAACGGCGATTGAAAATAGCCCTGCAATTCTTTGCGGTAAATAGCCATCAGATTTCCCATAACGATTTTCATCTACACCGCCGAGCCTCCTATTAGAAACCACTCCGGGAAAATTCATTCATCCTTCATCCTCAATCCTGGCGACGAAAATTTTTATCCAATTCCCAAACCCGCTCACTTCCACAAGTCAGATTCCACATCCACATCTTCCACACTCGCTGGCTGATTTTCCTGCCCTGTCGCATCCGCAGCGGCAGCTTCTGGCTGCGAAGAAGCCACTTCATCGATCGCTGTCGCAGGTTCTTTCCTCTCTTCGAGCTCTTCCTCAGCGGCTTCTTCGCTCTCCGCTGGTTTTTCCTCCGTCGTGACTTGTAGGAATACATCCTCTAGGCTAGCTCGCGTGCGCCGCATCTCGTACAAGCTAATGCCCCTCTCAGCTAAAGCTCTCGCGATCGTCGGTGCCGATTCCACTCCAGCCGGGAACAACACCCGCAGGCGATAGCGATTCTCCGGCAGATTAACAGCCCGAATCAATTCCACGGTGATAACCCCCGGCAATTCTCGCAAAAACCCCGCAACCGCCACCTGTTCCGAGGCGCTACCTTCCAGCTCCAGTTCGCAGCCCGCTCCGATCGCTAGCTGAGCCATCAGCCCGTCTGGGGTATCGGTGGCGACGACTCGCCCGCGATTGATAATCGCCACCCGGTTGCAAGTCATGCTCACTTCCGGCAAAATGTGGGTGGAAAGAATAATCGTGTGGTCGCCTGCTAGGCTTTTAATTAAATTCCGCACGTCGATGATTTGGCGCGGATCGAGGCCGATGGTCGGTTCGTCCAAAATGATCACCGGCGGGTTGTGGACAATGGCTTGAGCAATTCCCACCCGCTGTTTGAATCCTTTGGAAAGCTTGCGAATCAAAACGTCGCGTTTTTCAAGCAGGTTGCAGCGCTCTAGGGCGGTTTCGACTTGCCGCGCCCGATCGCCCGCCGGCACCCGCTTCAGTCTCGCCACAAAATACAGGAATCCCTCCACCGTCATCTCTGGATACAAGGGCGGATTCTCCGGCAAATAGCCGATCCGCTGCCTCACCGCCATTGACTCTTCGTGAACCTCGCGCCCAGCAATCCGCGCCGTGCCGCTCGTCGCTGGCAAGTACCCGGATAAAATCCGCATCGTCGTGGTTTTCCCGGCTCCGTTCGGTCCCAAGAACCCCAGAATTTCCCCTTCGTCCACGGAAAAGGTGACATCCTGTATCGCCGGGGTCGATCCGTAGATTTTGCTCAAGTGCTCGACTTCTATCATGGCGATTTTAGAGTTTAGGTTTTAGCTTTTAAATTTTAAACGTTTCTTTGTCTTTTGTCCGAATCGACTCGGTTGCGAATGCTATTGACTAATGGCTAATTGTTACGGGCGATCGACAATTAGCAATTAGCAACTAACACTTATTGTCATTAAACCCGGTGATTCGCCCGATTGTACGCTGCCAGTCGGGCAACGGGCTGCCAGCTCAGTACGTCTTGCAGCAAGGCTTGATAGCCCGCTACATTGGGATGCAGCCCGTCTTCTCCCAGGCGCGACTGCCACCAGCGATCGCCCCGTTTCGTCCACAGCTCGAAGATGTCCAGATACGGAATTTCCCGCTCCAAGCACGCTTGTCTCGTCGCTTCTTTATAGCGATATTGATCGGCATGGTTGAAATAGAAACAATCCAAAAACGGCATTTTTGCCTCGTCAACCGGCACCATGCCGACAAATATCACCGGACACAGCAGAGCCGCGCGATCGAGCAAGTTCGCAATATCCGCTTTAAATTCTGCAAAATCCGTACAATTTCGCCCGCTCTCCCGTCCGACTCGCGCCGCGTCGTTCACCCCCACCGACAGAATCATCGCATCCGGCACGCGATTTCGCAGTTCTCCCCGGTGCCGAAACTCCATTTCCAGCCGTCCCTCGACTTGGCGGACGCGATCGCCCCGCACCCCTAAATTGTAAACGACGTGACCCGCGCTACCGGGCAACATCCAGGTGCGCCGCAGCCTCTCCACCCAGCCGCCACCCTCCGGATCGCCGAATCCGTAGACGATGCTATCCCCCAGGGCTATAATTTTTAGAGGATGGCCACAGTCTTTGTCCGTCGCAGCAGCAGCATTTATGCGAAGTGTTTGCATGAATTAGTCGCTTTTAAACACGTCAAATTATCTGAATCGGATCGCAACGCTACATTGTATCCGTTTCAAATCTTTATTTAACTACAAAAATCTACACAATTCGGAAAATGCAGATTTTTATTATATTTGCAAGTAAAGAAGCGCGATCGCCTATCCTTGGATATTTTTTTAAATAGGGGGTTTTGAGAATCGGCGCGCCATCTCCTACCCTTTCGGATAAACTATAATAGAGCGGCGATCCCCGACAGGTGCCCCGCGATCGCCAGCAATGTTTCAGGGCAGCGATTGCAGATTGGCAACTGGAAATTGACGGGCTTCCCAACGCTCACCCTGAAAAATCGCCCTGGAAACTCCTGATAAAATAGTGAAAACGTCCAGAACCGGAATTTTTTATGCACAAGCGTTCCCCTATCGACACCACCAATCTAATGCGCCGAGCAGAAGATTTGATCGCAAATTCCACCAATCGCTACCGGATCACCGTGCAAGTCGCCAATCGTGCCAAACGCAGGCGTTATGAGGATTTCGAGAATCTCGACGATCCGACGATGAAGCCGGTAATGAGAGCGATTATCGAAATGTCGGACGAGCTGAGCCAACCGGAAATTATCGGGGATTAGCCCGAGAGCAGGGCAGCAATATTCTTTCTCGTCCCCCCTCTCGCGACTAGGGCGCTCCGGTTGGGAGTGCCCCCATATAAAAAAGTCATCTCATAAGGGTTGACAGAAAAACACTTTTATGATAAAAAAACCCATCTCGAACCGATGGAGAAAGGGAGTTTGGGAGAAAATGAAAGCGAAGTTACAGAGATTTGCAAGCAGACGGCGGCGATCGCTGCAGGTGGCGCTTATCGCCACAGTGGCGATCGCCCTAGTAATTCTGGCACCAGCAGTAAAAGAATCGCACAACCTCGGAGTATTGCCCGCCGTCGCCCAGAGAGCCAGACCCCAAGAATCGGCACCCCTGTTGTACAAACTCTTGCCTGATTTCCCAAAAGAAAATAACTACGTCAATCGCGAGACGGGGAAAGTCGATGCAGACAACACCCTAGCCAGTCGATTGATACGGTATCACATGTACGTCAAAGGGCGACCCCCCATATACCGTTTGGATTGGAAGCTCACCCTCGCGGATTATTTAGGTGCAAACGAGCCCCTGCAAAAGGAAGTTTATCCGGGGCACGATCTTCTCAAAGACAATCCAATAGAAAGCGATCGCGCCGCCATCAGCCGCCTGAATCGCGCCCAGCGGGAAGCCCTAGTCAATGCCCTAGTCAGCATTTTCAATCCCAACTCTGAAGAACCCGCCGCCAAACCGGCACCTGCTGCGAACCCCACCCCGCCGCCCCAGCCAGAAGCGAACCCGAGACAGCCGCCGCGCGGCGGAGCCGACTTGCTCAAATAGAGAGGGAATGGGTAATGGGTAATTGTTAATTGGGTAAAAGCGAATTGGGCGCTCGGCTCATGGGTAAGAGGTAATAGCTAAAATTGTCTTTCCCCATTACCCATTCCCCATTGGGAGCATCCCGTTTTTGTCAAAACACCTTTTTTCAGAAGTGCGAGCGTCTCGCTCCCTATCAATCTAAGCGCGAACGAGACGTTGGTGCTAGCTCATAAAAGAGCCGCAACGCTTACGCACCCGCTTCGCGAACGCACTCCAAAAATGGGATGCTCCCTTCCCCATTCCCCATTCTCAATCGCAGGTTATTTCAATTTCCCACTCCTCATCCAGTCGCTCCGACTCATAACACCCTTTAATCTCCTGGTTGAAAAACCTGCCGATTGAGTCTGTATCGCACAGCGATTCCCAAGTTTCCGGCTCCACATCCGCATACTGATACACCGAACCGCTGGCAAATTCTATTTGCAAAACTTGGCGCTCCTCGTCATACCCGATCGCCCTCGCCACAGACGAACTGACAGGAAGCATGGGAATCTCTTTTGTTCCTTCTAATTCTTCCGCTTCCTCGCAACTGTCAGGCAAGCCCCCGATTTCATTATTGGCAATAAAAGCAATTTGCTGGAGTCCCCGGTAAGCGGCAACCGGAGCCGAAATTTCTATATATTCCATCTCTTCACCCCGGTCGATTAACAGTCCCAATTGACCGTCCTCGTGACCGATCGCCACTATCTTTGTTAAGTCAATCTTCCCTAACTTCATTCAGCTTCTCCTCGGTAATTTTTGCCAAATTTTCTCGCAATCACCCTGACAAGCGCAGGCTTTCTCAAGCGCGCAGTCGGGTGGCTTTGATTTCGTCGGATATCCTGGCTTTATATAAGATTATAAACAGGATTGATTTTTTAGTCAATATATTTGAGAAAGTTTTTTTCGCGGCTGAGCGAGCGATCGCCGGACATTAAAAAACGCTTTAGAGTACCGAAGCGCTTCCCGGAACTTCCCTGATAGACAGCCCAAAAGCTTGAAACGACTACACAGTTGAGGAGATTCCTGTAGCGGGTGGCGTCATGTTCGGGAAAGCTACCTCCGCTTTCTCCACCGCCGCAACAGGAATAACTCACAGTTTCCCGTTTTCTAACAAGCAAAGATATGCCCACCCTGTACGTCAATCCTGCGATCGGCAGCGACGCGGCTGCTGGCACGCAGTCAGCCCCCTTGAAAACCGTCACCAAAGCGATCGAACGCGCCCAATTTGGAACTGTAATTCAACTGGCTGCGGGTACATACAGCGCTGCCAGCGGCGAAAGATTTCCCCTGCTGGTGCCGTCTGGAGTCAGCCTTGTTGGAGACGAAGCCAAAAAAGGGAGCGGCGTTCTCATCGAAGGGAGCGGAGAATTTATCAGCCCTACATTTTCGCGACAAAATATCACCATTCGCCTAGAAAATGAGGCCCAACTTCGGGGGGCAACGGTGAGCAATCGCGCCACGAGCGGCACTGCAGTGTGGGTAGAATCGACGAACCCGACGATCGCCAACAACACCTTTACCAATAGCGGGCGCGAAGGCATCTTCGTCACTGGCACCGCTCAGCCAATTATTGCGAATAATATCTTTATTGAAAATCTCGGAAATGGCATGTCCCTGGTGCGGAATGCCAAGGGCGAAATACGGGGCAATATTTTTAAAAAGACGGGGTACGGGTTGGCGATAGGAGAAAATGCAGCCCCATTCGTTGCAGAAAACCAAATAAGCGAGAATCGAGTGGGCATGGTTCTGAACGGAGAATCGCGCCCCGTACTGCGCAAAAATACCATCGAAAAAAATGTGCAAGATGGAATCGTCGTGACGGTGAAGTCTTTGCCGGATTTGGGTTCGCGGCAAGATCCGGGAGGAAATATCCTGCGGGACAATCGCCAATATGACTTGCAAAATGCCACCTCAAACGTGTTGGTTTCGGTCGGAAATCTGCTGAATCCAGCGAGAGTTAAGGGGTTGGTAGATTTCGCAGCCAATGAAATACCCGGGCCTAGTCCAAGTCCAAGTCCCGCACCGACGCCGACACCCATCCCGCCGCCACCGACGCCGACTCCCTCACCGTCTCCGATTCCCATACCCGTGCCTGCCCCGGCTGGATTGAGAGATATTGGCGGGCACTGGGCGCAGGCATTTATTCAGGGGATGGTTGACAAAGGATTTATCAGCGGATTTCCAGATGGAACTTACAAGCCGGAATACAGCATTACCCGGGCTGAGTATGCGGCGATGGTTGCCAAGACATTCTCAGTGGAGCGGAAACGGGGGGCGATCGCATTCAAAGATGTACCCCCGAGTTATTGGGCGGCGGCGGCGATTCGCAAAGCAACAGAGATGGGTTTTATCGCCGGGTTTCCAGACGGCACGTTCCGTCCGAAAGACAATTTAACGCGCGTGCAGGCGCTCGTCTCGTTGGTGAATGGGTTGGGGCTCTCGGGCGGGAATCCGAATTCACTATTTGCGTACAGCGATCGCGCCTTAATTCCCAGCTACGCCACCGATGAAGTCGCCACGGCAACCGAAAAGCGCGTAGTTGTGAATTATCCGCAGGTGAGCCGGCTCAACCCGATGCGCGGGATCACTCGGGCAGAAGTCGCGGCGATCGTGTATCAGGCGTTAGTAGCGACGGGCTCTGCCCCGGCGATTCCCTCTCCATATATCGTCACCTCCGGCAGCGCGCTGCCAGTTTTCAGCGACATTCAGAATCACTGGGCGTCTGATTTCATTGCCGCACTCGCCACTCAAGGAGTTGTGGGCGGCTTTTCCGACGGGACATTTCAGCCGGATGCGACGATGACGCGGGCTCAGTACGCGGCGTTATTGGCGAGAAGCTTTGACTTGGAGCGCATGGCGAAACAGCCGGCGGCTAGTTTTACTGACGTCCCCGCGCATTTGTGGGCAGCAGACGCGATTCAGAATGCCTGTCGCGCTAGATTCCTGACGGGTTTTCCCGATCGCACTTTTCGTCCGAATGAAAATATCTCCCGGTTGCAAGTGATTGTTTCGCTGGTGAACGGTTTGGGATTGGCGGAACGGGGTACGGAAATCCTGCAAGTTTTGGAGGACCGCGACGAGCTGCCAGAGTGGGCCAAAAAGCCAGTCGCGGCGGCGCTGGCGCACCAAATGCTCGTGAATTACCCCAACCGGTGGCGGCTCAATCCCAACCAAGATGCCACCCGAGCGGAGGTGACGGCGATGCTGTACCAGCAGCGAGTTGATGTTGGGGCGATCGCGCAAATTAGCTCTCCTTACATCGTCGTTGTTTGATTGTTCTTTTCCCAGCAGCTCTGTCCCTATTCAAAAGCCCGCTAGCGCGGGCTTTTTTTCGCGCGAGCCGCACCGACGCATCCTGCAAACTTTTTCTTTCCTGCGCTTTCCGGGGCGGGCGCTTTCTACTACGCGCCCCAACAATCCCACAACTCCACTCCCACGTTCCACTCCTCACTCCCCATCTCCTCCCCCCACTCCTGTAGGAGCGAAAAGCGGGAGCATCCCATTTTTGTAAAAGAGAACAAATTAAGCCACTCCACTTCATTTTTCCCTCTCCCCCTCTCCCCCTCACTCCCCTCTCCCTGGCGCGCTTGCAGTTTTATCATGGGAAAGTATTGATTTGCGCGTCCTATATCTTTACAATCCGCAATTATGGCCCAAATTCAATTTTCTAGAGGTGTCGTCGAGGAAGTGGTGCCAGATGTGCGCCTGACTCGTTCTCGCGATGGCAGCAACGGCACGGCGACGTTTTACTTTGAAAAGCCGAATGCTCTGAGCCGCACCAGCATGGAAGACATCACCGGTATGTACATGATTGATGAAGAAGGAGAAATCTTGACGCGGGAAGTGAAGGCCAAGTTTATCAATGGCCAGCCGGCTGCCCTGGAAGCGGTTTACGCGATCAAATCCCCCGAACAGTGGGATCGCTTTATGCGGTTTATGGAACGTTATGCAGAAGAAAATGGTTTGGGCTTTACCAAGTCTTGACCTTTTGTTTGGGGTTTAGTGAGAACTTTAGTCGTACTGCTGAAAAAAAAGGGCTAAAGTTCTCAGAAGTGAAGTTGCGCCTCACTCCTTTGCCGCCGAAAAAAGACCGATGGGGTAGAGGGGGGAGCGCGATCGCAAGAGCAAATCTGGCAGGCGCAACGGTGGAAAGTAGCGATGGGAGCATCCCCTTTTTGGATCGCGAGCTTCTAGCTCGCGATCGATTCCAGAGTCAGCTTCTAGCTCGCACTCCCGAAAAAAGCCGTCGAGGTTAAATGAATGGCAATTTGAAATATGATAGGGATCGTCGAGTTTCGAGCCATCTGATGCGGCAACTCCCCCACCCCGATCCGGCTGAAATGACGGTGAATTGCGCAGTTGTCACGGTTAGCGATACGCGATCGCCCGAAACCGATCGCAGCGGGCAATTGATTCGGCAATTCGTTGAAAGTGCAGGGCACCGCGTGAAAGAATACGCGATCGTTAAAGACGAACCGGCGGAAATTCGGGCGCTGTTGCAGGGTTACAGCGATCGCGCCGATTTGGACGTTTTAATTTTTAATGGCGGCACCGGGATTGCGCCGCGCGATACCACTTACGACGCGATCGCGGGCTTTTTAGAAAAGACTTTGCCCGGGTTTGGAGAATTATTTCGCTTCTTGAGCTATCAGGAAATCGGCACGCGGGCAATGGCGTCGCGGGCGTGCGCGGGGATTTATCAATCTAAGTTAATCTTTTCGATTCCCGGCTCTACAGGTGCAGTTAAGCTGGCTGTGGAAAAGTTGATTTTACCAGAAATGGTTCACTTGGTCAATCAGATGCGGAAGCGTTCTTGAGGGGACGATGTGCTGGCGGTGTTGCTATTTTTTTACTAGCACGGCAAACCTGAAGCGCGATCGCTTGGGAGCATCCCAGTGGGGAAATTATTCCCCCTTCCCTACAAGGGAAGGGGGCTGGGGGGTTAGGTTCTTCAAAATCAGGATGCTCCCCGATCGCTTGCACTTTCTTGCTTTTTTACCTGCGCGAAACTGGGAAAAATTGCGCCTAGCCAATCGGGTGAAGTGGCAAGCTTTAAAATATCCCTTGAGTTTATCCACCGCCAGAACGGCAAGAAATTCCCGCTCTCAAGAAAACTCGCGGTCAGATGGCGCTTTCAAGGCAAAAAGGGGCGATCGAAAACAGCGCCCGCCAGCTCGCTTTATCACTTATGTTACATTTCTACAGAGAAAAAAACGAAAAGCGGACATAAATACCGCTTCCCTGCTTGTCTCGCCCCCGCTTCATTCACCGACATATACCGCAGACAAAAATTTTCTGTATTATTTCGCCTTTTTCTCGATGCAGACGTAGAACAAAGTTAGACTCGAAAAATAGGCGTAGTATTTTTAACCCGTCCCTCAAAGGGCGCGTAGGTCTGATGAGGTTGTCCTTGGACTTCAGTTGGAAACGCGATCGGATTAGACATAGGCTTCCCGCTCCAATTGGAGCCGAGGGTCGGAAATCAAATATATCTGGCTTTGTCGTGGCAGGACGGTTGCAGAAATTAATTCTTGCGTATTCGGCACTGGGGATTGTGGCCACTGGCACGCTCGTTGCTGGGCTGAGCATATTGCCCCTGTACCAATATCTCAAACAAGACCAGGAAAAAACGCTACTGTGGCTCGTCGAGACTAAAGCCCGAGCCGTTGAGGAATACCTCTGGCAAGTAAACCGCCGCGCTTGGCAAATTGCCGAGCGCAGCTCCATGCCCTCAGAGATCGAGGCATACAACAAAGGGAAGCTCAGCCGGGAAGCCTTGGCGAAACTCAGCCAACCCAAACTGGCGGACGCCCTCAGCCAGTCGGAGGAGATCGCTGGGATAACGCGCCTCGATGGCGCGGGCAAGCAGGCGATCGCAGCGGGTGTACCCGTCCCCGCAGAAATTTGGCCTCTCTCGGCGGCGGACTCCAAAACGGCGGTGCCCAAAAACGTAACTATCGGCCCAGTTTTCCTGGCAGGTGCCCCCTATTGGGTGCTGGGCGTGCCGATTCTCAACCAAAAAGCGAAGCCAGTCGGCACGGATATCTTTTTGTTAAAGCCCGATCGATTGCAACAGCTTCTCGAAGAGCGCGGCAGTTTCGGCAAAACCGCCGCCACAGTTCTCGGAAGCGTCCGCCCCGACGGAGAAATTGCATTTTTTCCTGTAGGGAACCCCAAACTAGCCGCTCGAAGTGAGAATATACAAAAAGTACCCGATCGGTCGCAGTATAATAGTCATTTACAGTTAGCTCACTTATACGAGCTAAAAAGAACTGCACTAGGTATAGCGATAAAAAAGGCGGTTCGTCAAGAGAAGGGTTTGCTCACAGATAACTTCCACGGGCGTTCTCTAAGGCAAAGCTCGCGCCCGATCGGGAATGGCTTCGCCAACGCTTCAGGCGCGGTGATGGCATACAGCCCGATAAAAGGCAGCAATTGGGGGTTAGTGATGAAAGTAGACGCCTCCGAACTGTACGCGCCGGTCTACTCCCAAATAGGAGCGATCGGTGCAGCAATGTTCGCGTTGAGCGGGCTGAGCGCCGCAGGGACGGTGTTCGTGCTGCGCCCGATCGCCAAAAAGAGCCTCAATCAGGCGAAAGAATTGCAGCAGCTTGTCGAAGAAAAAACAGCCTACTTGCAAGCGCAACAAAATCAGCGGGCAGCCGTTGCCGAGGCATTGCAGGAGATCGAAAGGCGCGCGGGTGAAGATTGGGGAAATGACAGCGAATGGCTGTGGGAGTGGAACCTGGAACGAGAAAGCATCTCTTGTTCGCCTGGGTGCCCAGCCCGGGCGGGATGCGCCGAGTGCGAAATGGGCACGCATCCCGACGAATGGTTCAAGCGCATACATCCCGACGACGCAGAGCGGGTGAAGGCAGAAATTACCATTCATCTCGCCGGAATGACTTCCTATTTCCAAAGCGAATATCGCCTGATTCACCCAGATGGCAGCTATCGGTGGATGCGATCGCGGGGAGTCGCGATTCGAGATAGCCAAGGCAGGGCCATTTGCCTAGAGGGAGCGACTTGCGACATCACTGCCCGCAAAGCGGCTGAGGAAGAAAATCTTCGCCTAGCCGCCTTTCCCATAAACAACCCCAATCCCGTTCTCGCAACCGATCGGTGGGGCAATATCACTTACATGAATCCAGCAACAGAGCGACTGTTGGCCAAAACTGGCATGTCCGATCCGATCGGCTTTTTGCCGGGAAACCACGCGGCGATCGCCCGCCGCTGCCTGGAATGCGGACAGGGAGAACGTCAAATCGACGTGACAGTCGCCGATCGCGTCTTGTCTTGGAGCTATCACCCGATCGCCGAATCGGGCACCGTTCACCTCTACGGCACTGACATCACCGAGCGCCAGTGGGCGGAAGAACAATTGCTTCAAGCCGCCTTGCACGACGGACTCACCGGGCTGCCCAACCGGACATTATTTATTCACCGCCTCGAAGGGGCGATCTCCCGCGCCAAGAAGCAGCAGGCTCATTTATTTGCCGTGCTCTTTCTCGATCTCGACCGCTTCAAAGTCGTCAACGACAGTCTCGGACATGTTCTCGGCGATCGCTTTTTGATCGCGATCGCGCGGCGATTGGAAACCTGCTTGCGTCCCGGCGATGTCGTTGCCCGATTGGGGGGAGACGAATTTACCATCCTGCTGTGCGGTTTCGCCGACATTAGCGCCGTCAACCGCTTTGCCGATCGCATCCAAGAAGAACTCAGCCTGCCCGTCAATCTCAACGGACACGAAGTTTTCACCACTGCTAGCATCGGCATTACTGTAGCCGCTTACTCCCAAAAGCCAGGAGCCGCAGATGCCTTCGCGCGCCCCTACGAGCAACCAGAAGACCTTTTGCGCGATGCTGACTTGGCCATGTATCGGGCCAAAGCCGAAGGGAAAGCCCGTTATGTCGTCTTCGACAGCACTATGCACAAGTGTGCCGTCGCACTTTTGCAGATGGAGAACGACTTGCGACGCGCCCTCAACGAAGGCGGAAAGCCCGTGTTAGAAGGCGGCATCCATTCCGAGGAAACCTCTCACCCTGCACCCTTCCTCCTCCACTACCAGCCGATCGTGGCACTGGACACGGGGCGCATTGCTGGATTTGAGGCGCTCGCGCGCTGGATTCACCCAGAGCGCGGTTTGATTTCACCTGCAGAATTCATCCCCGTTGCCGAAGAAAGCGGTCTGATTGTCCCCTTGGGAACCTGGGTTTTGGCAGAGGCGTGCCGCCAGTTGCGCCAGTGGCAGGAGAAATTTCCTGCCGCTCGGGATCTGACGATGAGCGTCAATCTCTCTGGCAAACAGCTTGCACAACCGGATTTGCTCCCGCAAATCGATGCAATTCTACAACAAACGGGCATTGACCCCAACTGCCTGAAGCTGGAGATTACGGAAAGCGTGCTGATGGATAATGCCGCTGCTGCTGTGGCTCTCCTAGAGCAGTTGCGCGCTCGGAATATCGGCTTGTGCATCGACGATTTCGGCACCGGCTATTCTTCTTTGAGTTATTTGCACCGATTTCCCATCAACACTTTGAAGATTGACCGTTCTTTCGTGCTTGAAATGGCAGGAGATAACGAAAATTCAGAGATCGCGCGCGCCATCGTGATGCTGGCACACAATCTCGGCATGTACGTCGTGGCAGAGGGGGTGGAAACCGAAAAGCATCTGGTGCAACTTTGGGCGATGCAGTGCGAGTACGGTCAGGGATATTTTTTCTCAAAACCTTTGGATAGGGAAGCGGCTGAGGCATTGATAGCCGCCGAACCGCAGTGGTAAAAATCTGGCTCTAATTCCAGCCTTAAAACGGCAAAACTCCCAAAGGATATAATTTCCTTTAGAAGTTCAAAAGTTTGAAAATAAGCTCGAATTATCGTTCCAAAATTATTCAGCCCAAACAGGACGTCAACCTGGATAACACCCCAAAATCACAAGAAATTTAGGCTATATTTGGCAATAATTCTATAGAATAGGCAGAGAATAGGGTTTGCCAAAAATGGTCGATTTTCAGCGAATTACAGGGAATCGACCCGATCGGAAAGCGAAGGGACAGTTACTAGCTGCGTATCGATTCTCGCGTGCGATCGCCAGAACAGCCTTTTTCTCGCTCTCCGCAAGGAGGCTTTTCTACACCACTAATCGACATAAAATGCTGGTTTTGGAATTGTTCTATTTGTCTGGAATGAAGCTGCATGTCCTGAAAAGACATAGAAAGCCCTGCTGCCAAAACAGGACTTAAGAAAATCACCGATATACGCTTATACATCAGGAGAATTTGGTTGAAAATTTCCAATTCCTGATTCAAAAAAATGCTATGCCATCCGGAAAAATTACAGATTTACAGTTAAGATTTTGGCGGGGCGTGTCTGGGGCGAGCCGGCGGATTCTTTTCAGGGGATGCGTGACCCGCATACTGGGATATCGCCAGGTCGCCGGAGGGACGATCCGGTTGTGAAAAATTCGCCGCTAAGCCAATTAATAAGAGGCTTGATAAAAAAACCAAGGCTGAAAGGCGCATGGTAAAATATCCGTATTGCAGTTTCCACTACTTGATACGGCGTCCCTACGGCCAGTCAGGATAAAAATACAGCAGTTGCCAAGACAAAGGCTGAATGCACCGGGCTTCAGGGGGGAGGGGCTTCAAGGGAGAGCATGAAAATACAAGGGTTTCAGACACTTGCGGAAGCTCCCGCGCTCCTGCAGACAAACAACCTGCCCTCGTGAGGCTCCCCCCGCTCGCCTGCAAATGGACAGTAGCCCCCTTGTCTTTGGGCAAGTCGCCCTGCACGAGTCGCGCGACTCGAGCTTGTCTGGAGCGCGTTTCTGTCGGCAGACACTTTGAAATCTAAAATCCTACAAATGAATAATCTCTGTAGGCGGTGAGAACTGCGAGAATAGACGTGCAACCTAGTTAAGGTTTTTTGAGATGCAGAATACCCCAAATCAGAGAAGAGTCTCCACCAATCCCTCTTGGTACAGGCAATATCGATCGAGCGCCTCTAGTTCAGCGAGTTTGGCGCTATCTCCGGAAACAGAACAGCTTATCTGCGCCAAAGAACGAGCCGTCGTCTCTGCGAGGCTTCCAGATTACTTTCCTACTCCTTTGCCAGTGGTAGAGCGGGCGATCGAACTAGCCGAAATCCGCAGCGGGCAGAAGGTTCTCGAACCGTCTGCGGGCAACGGCAATATTGCTGACGCTCTGCGATCGCGCGCTGAGATTTTCCTAGAAGTGATCGAAATTCAGCCCGCCCTGCGCGAAATTCTCGCCCTCAAAGGGTATCGCATCGTCGCTGACGATTTTCTGCGGCACCAAACTCGCTACGATCGCATTGTGATGAATCCTCCTTTTTCTGGGGGGCTCGACAGCGTTCACATCCGCCACGCCTATGAATGCTTGCGTCCGAATGGTCGTCTGGTTTCTGTTTTGTGCCAGTGCCGGTTCTTCCGCGACGATCGCAAGTGCGATGCGTTCCGCAACTGGTTGTTGAAAGTTGGCGCTCGCGTTGAAAAGCTGCCCAGCCGAGCCTTTAGCAAAGGCGATCGCCCCACTTATGTCCCTACCAGTTTGCTTGTCATACACAAGCCGCGCAAGTAGCTCCGGCGCTGTCAAATCTCAAAATTAAACCCTTTCTCTTTGAGTTGCAGGTACTTTTGCTCGTCAAATTGGTACAGTCGAGCGGCTCGATGGGCTACATTGGTTTGCACTTCATTCAGATCCACCAAAAGATTCATGCTGAGAATCTTTTTGCGGAAATTTCGCTTGTCTAATTTTTTTTCTAAAATTGTCTCGTAAAGCTTTTGTAGCTGGGAAAGGGTGAATTTTTTCGGCAGCAATTCAAATCCTATCGGCTCGTAGCGCACTTTTCCTTTCAACCGTGCCAGCGCCACTTGTACGATCTGGCTGTGATCGAATGCCAGTGGCGGCATCTCTGCAACCGGAAACCACGCGGCGTCACTGGCATCTGTTGTCGCATAAATCCGGTGTTCCCACAAATTGACTAGGGCGTAATACGCCACTGTCACGACGCGATCGCGCGGATCTCGGTTAACTTCTCCAAACGTATAAAGCTGTTCTAGAAATAGGTTTTCTATGCCCGTTTCTTCCTGCAGTTCCCGTCTCGCTGCTGCTTCTAGTGATTCGCTCATCCGCACGAAGCCACCCGGCAGCGCCCACGACCGATTATAGGGCGGCAAGTTTCTTTTAATCAGCATTACTTTGAGCTTGTCTCGATCGTCTAAGCCAAAGATCACGCAATCAACTGTAAGGCTGGGTCTGGGAAACTCGTAAGTATAGGGCATGGTTGCTTTGAATACAAGGTTGCCCGGTAAAGGGCGATCGTCCCCCTCTAAACCCGTGCAGTTCTTTAGTGTACAGCAAACTCTCCGCTTAGTGTATTAATTACAGGATGAAGCAGGAAGGCGATTTTTTTCCGGAAGCGGCAGCTTGCCACCGGCATAAAAACAATAGATGCACCCTGATTGATGTTTTCTGTTCGCCCCCTGGCCTTTTGGCCAGGGGTATTTTTTTGTGGCAGTGGGCTGGGTTGTCGCGCGTCTCTCCCGCGCCTGCTCCTGGCAAAATGGCAACACTTTTACCCGTTGGCGATGCAAAATTGTAGTTCATAAACCCAGTTTTGCCGCAATTTCTCGCGGAAAAGGAGAGTTGCTGGCTTTGGGTGCTACTGAAAAGCCGCGCGAAACCAAAGGGTACTCGAGCTGTATTGGGCGCAGCGTCAACCGGGCGCTGTACTAGCTGGGAGGGCTTCACTGGCGGGATCGCGCCAAAAACAGCAGGGATTGCAGTCGAGACAGGTAATGAGCGAGGACAACATGACGATCGGCCACAGCCAACTAACGAAGCTCGTAGAGTCAGCCAAGGAAGAAACTGAAGCGGCTTTGTGGGTGCGCCTGAACAAGTTAGAAGCGCAACTGCACCAACAACAGCAAATAGCAGACCGCCGCTACAGCAAGCTCAAGAGCCAACTCGAAGGCATTCACAAGCAACTGGCAAAGGCCAGTCAGTGGGCCAAAGAGGCGGCGGTCAATAGTTCGCGGCAATACCCGCCGTCTGTGTGGCTGCTAGCGAGCGTCGCCCTCAATATCCTGTTGATGCTTTCGATCGCTCTCCACGGCAAGGGATAATTCACCGACGGTCAGTTCCCGCCATTGGATGCCCAGAAATCCGCGACATTGTATCCCAATTCGCCCAGCATCAGCCGCAGCAGGGGCAAGCTCAGCCCGATAACGTTGGTGTGGCAACCTTCTAATTTTTCAACCAACAAACCGCCGCTGCCTTCGAGTGCAAAACAACCCGCGCATCGGAGGGGTTCGCCGGTGGCGACGTAGGCTTCTATCTCGCGATCGCTGACTTTGGCAAAGTAAACCCGCGTCACTTGAGAGCGCACCAAAGTTTTATTTTTTGCCGTGTCAATGATTGCGTGCCCGGTATACAAGTCGCCAAATGAGCCGCTCATTTTCTGCCAGCGGGCGATCGCTTCCGCAGCATCTGCCGGTTTGCCGTGTATTTCTCCTTTCACCAGCAAAACCGAATCGCATCCGACGACCAACCACGAGGCAGACGGGGGTACTTTTTCCACCGCACCATCGCTCAGATTGCCGCTGAGCAACCGTTCTGCTATACTCTGCGCTTTCAGTTTGGCCAGGGTTTGTACCAATTCAGCGGGGTTTTTGCTCTGAATTTGCGATTCGTCGATATCGCTGGGACAGACAATCGGATCTAATCCGGCACCTTGCAGCAATCGGCGTCGGGCTGGAGAAGCAGAGGCGAGGATTATAAAGGGCATTCCCATATCTTTCAGTCCCTAATAGGGATTCAGTTACTTCCCTCCCCATCTTAACATTCCAGTATAGCGTCGAATGCGATCGCCCGTAGTGTTTCCACACGCTGAGAAAACTTCTCTAGCTAATAGCCAATCGCCTGCTCAGCGTTTGCAGGCATCTTTTATCAGCGATTAGCTATTAGCTGAAACCGTGCTATCACGAGTGAACTCATTGCCGACACTCAGCCGAAGCCAAAAAGCGCTCTCGACTCAGCACTCTAATAAACTGAGAAAGAGTTAATCACTTGCTGAAACTGCTGCTGCATTTTTGGCCAGCGCTGCTCTGTGGTCGAGATATTCAACGTGTAGAGTTTGTCTCGGCTGACCGCTACGCTGGCCACATTGTGGCGTTTTTGATTGGGCAGGGTGACTTCATATTCTAAAATATAATAAGTTTTTCCACCGGCTTCCCGCGATTCGGCTGAGACTAATTCGGCTTTGCGGTTGGAGCCTTCTGGCGCGAGGGCGTTCTTAGACAGCTTGTAACCCACTTCGTCAGGCGTGCCCAAATCGGTCAGGGTTTTCTTGTCCGACACCGAACTGATAACGACGCTGACGTTTTCGGTATCCTGGATCAAGTCGTGGAAGACTACATCGGGGCCATCGTTCACCTTGACAGGCACCCAGCCGTTGGGATAGAGGAACTGATACCCGTCTGTGGTGTCGATATAGCTTTTCAGTCCGCCGGTGGCTGAAGCGACGCAGCCGGCCAAGCTCAGGCTGAGGACGACGAGAAGTATTGCGGTAATTCGTTTGAGCATTTGTTGATGTTATGCCAATGTCTGTAGTAGTCATTGTCTCACCTGCTGCCTGCAAAATAATCACGCCAAAATTTCAGAAGGCAGAAAACGCCCGTGCAGGAGGCGGTTTGAGGCGCGTGGCTGGCGGTTCAGGAGCGCGCCGGCCCGATGCAGAGGGGAAAAATTGCGGCCCATGACGTTTTCTCTGGCTGCCTCGAACCTGCAGCGCGATCGCCCGGAGCAATACTTATTAATTTTTGTTAGTTATTTTTGTTGAATTTTGACGATTCTTAATGCCTGAATTCTCTTTCTTAATTTCTAGCGATCGAGCAAAATTGCTAAAATAATTATCAATTTCCCCCCGCGTTTACTCCCAGATAATCAAGTGAAAGGAGATAAAAATATGTACCGAATGACAGTCAAGCACACCATCGAAGCCGCTCACCGCCTGCTGCACCCACACAGCCCTGCCAAGTGCAGAAATATTCACGGGCACCGCTGGGCTATCGAGCTGACGCTCGCGGGCAGCGTCCTCGACGAACGCGGAATGCTCGTTGAATTCGGACAGATCAAGCAAGCGTGGAAAGGCTGGCTCGACAGCCATCTCGACCACGTTTTAATATTGCACGAAAAAGACCCCCTGTTGAATGCGATTCTCTCCACCGAACCCAACCACCGCATCTACCAGTTCGCAGGCGAACCCACCGCTGAGAAGCTGGCACAGTTGCTCTACAACCAAGCCCAAAAAATTCTGGAGGACATGCCGGGGGTGTGGGTTGAGAAAGTGCAAGTGGCTGAGACGGAAAGCAACATCGTGGAGTGTTTGGGCACGGCTGCCGTTGCGTTTGACCACAGATCCCGAAGCAGCGCCGAACTCGCGATCGCCAGCGGCAACCTCATAGAACAGCTACAGCGCACCCCAGCCGAACACCAGTTGCTCTGACGAGTGTCAGGGTGCCGTTATCTTTCTGTAACGCCGTCGATCGCGGCGTTGCGGCGCTCCGCGCTGGACTCGATTCTCGCTCTCGCCACGCTTTGACATAAAACTTCATGTAGAAATTTAAACACCGTCCCGACAAAGATTAATGTTTACAGCTTTGCCGTCCGCGAAAAATCTTGGGGAAAATAGGCACTTTCCAGCCAAACTAAACTTTTAAATATCAACTCCAAAATCGGATAAGAGGGGAGCTATCGCGCCTTTCAATTCCTCTACTGACAGACGCGATCGAAGCCTCTCCCCAACCAACGAAAGCTATACAGACTGCAACCTCCCGCGCTACAGCCCGATCGTCGCGACAAGCGCGATAACCGCAGCACTCATTACAGCGAGGAGCGCTCCCAGGGAGATCGATTGACCCAGAGGGCTAGAAGTTTTTAACAGGTTCATATCTTACGGTTTCTCCTTATTTGCAGAAGTTCTTATTAGGCTAACAGAACTTCTCAGAATCGGGGAAAATCTCAATCAATCTTTACAGAACGTAATGTAGCTTAAAGTAAGGGCTCGATTTTTAAAAGCGGCGCGTTTCCCAATTTTCTGAAAGTTATTAACCGGATTTTTACAAAATTTTATAAAATCTTTGCGTTATCGTGCAATTTCTCTAGAAATAAAAAAGTCTGCCCGTGAAGCGTTGAGGTTGTTGCAGCACCGGGCAGCTTAAGTAATTTCGCCTGAAAAATTCAGAAAATCCGGTTGAAGACTTTTGAAAACATCTGGCAGGGGCAATTCTCCGAGGTTATTTGGTCAGTCCGTGTTCTAGGGCAAAGCGGACTAATTCAGTGCGGCTGTTGGTGCCGGTTTTGCTGAACAGGCGGCTGACGTACTTTTCCACGTTGCGGACGCTGGTATCCAGGTGGCGGGCGATTTCCTTGTTCATCAGCCCCTTGGCAACCAGATCTAAAACGCTTTGTTCGCGGGGGGTGAGGTCAACTTTGATGGGAGCAGGCGTCTGAGCGATCGCGTTGCGCCCGGTGAGCAGGTCCCGAATCTCGGCTATTTGATTCGCCAAATCAGCAATATTGGGATTTTCGCCGTCGCCGCCTGCAGGCTGACGGGCAGCAGCGCGGCGCTCCAGCAAATTTTTGACAATGGCCACTAATTCGTCGGGGTCGAAAGGCTTGGAGATATAGGCATCGCAACCGGCTTGATAGCCAGAGATGCGATCGCTCGTCATGCCCCGAGCGGTTAAAAACACCACCGGCAGCGCTTTGAAGCGGGCATCTTCCCGCAGGCGCTTGAGGAACTGATAGCCGTCCACCTGGGGCATCATAATGTCGCTAATCACCAAGTCGGGCAGCTTCTGCTGCGCCAGTTCCCAGCCTCGCTCGGCATTGCTGGCAACGTCAACCTTAAACCCGCTGTCTTCCAGATAGGCTTGCACGGCTTCGCGCAGCCCGGGCTCGTCATCCACGAGTAAAATATGTGCTGACATTGGCGTCCCCTTGCCGCTACTTTCTTTCGCTTTAGACAGTTGTGCTGACATTGATGTCCCCTTGCCGCTATTTTCTTCACTCTAGCAAGAATTGGGGCTGCTGGGGGTGAGGCGAACTCTTCCTGTACAGGGGGATTTCCCGACTTTCGGGCAATTCTCCCGGAAGGTTAACTTTGCGCCAAGAGCAGCGCCCGCCCCAACTGTTCGATCGCGTTTCGATCGCATTTCTACAGCCGCTCAATTTGCCGCGCTTCATCTGGGAGGTGGGATTCGCGCTGTCCGGCGGTTCGCGCCGCCGCACAAAATAGACTAATCGGCGCTTGAAGTAACTCTACAAGGTCGGCTTTTCCGGCGATCGCCTTCGCGCCGGCGATCGGCAATTCTTTTAACAACCAGCGACTCAAGCGATAAACAGATTCCCCCGCTGTCAACTCCCGCATCAACTCGATGCCGTGGAGTTCGTGCAAGTAGCGATTCGACTCGCCATATCTGCGCCACTGTTTTTGCAATTGTCGCAGAGTGGAGCGGTGGCGGTGCTGGGCGATCGCCTGCGGGGCAAATTCCAGCTTCCACTCGGTTTGTCGGAGAATTCGCCAGCACAAATCTGCATCGCCGCCCGTCGTCAGGTAAGGGCGAAATAATCCCACTTCTTGCAAAACTTGGCGGCGAATCGCTAGATTCGCCGTTTGACCGTAAGGGCAAAATGGATGCGCTAATGTATGTTTTTGAGATAAAATATCTTGCCTGTGAGCGTATTTTTCCAGCAGAGTTTTGCCGGGGAGCGCGACAATTTCTCCCGCCACTATCCCGATCGAGGGATCGGCAAAGGGTTGCACGAGGGATTCTAACCAGTCGGGCTGAGGGCGACAGTCGGCGTCGGTAAAGGCGAGAATTTCGCCTGTAGCAGCGCGGATGCCGGCATTGCGGGCGGCGTAAGAGGATTGAATCCGATTTTCTGTCAGGTAGCAAATTGGCAGATTGACATCCGTGTCATCTATCTGGAGGGGGAGGGGAGTTCTGGGAGAGGGGGATAAAATGGGGGTATCTCGGACAGCAGCAGCGATCAGGGTGCTGGTGCGATCGCTACTCTTGTTGTCTATTAGCAAGTATTCTACGCGGTCAGGGGGATAAGTTTGCGATCGCAGGCAATTTAATAAGTCTGGCAAGTCCGCCTCGCCATTGTATATCGGCACGATCGCCGATACTTTTGGCAAAAAGACCTGCTGGAAAAAACTATCGGCTGAATGAGTCATCGCGGCACCATAAAATTGTGGTTAGGGTTTCTCTAGTATGAGTAATGGTGAAATGAATCCCATCACCCTGCAGTTTCCTGAAGAACTCGAACAGGAATTTCGCGACTTTTACTTTCCTAATTGCTTGCAACACGTTCGATTGGGATGGCCTTTGGGAATTATTCTCTACAGCCTGTTCGGCATTTTAGATATTTGGTTCTTCTGCGGGCTCAATTGGGATTTATTGCAAATTCGTTATTTAATTGTCCTGCCCTTCCTCTTGCTCGTTTACCTCGGCAGTTTTTTCTCCGATTTTAAGTGCTTCATGCAAGCTGCCATCAGCTTGTCACTTATTCTAGCAGGACTGAGCGTTGTTGCCATGACCGAAATCGTTCCTGCCACTCCCGTCAGTTATGAAAAAGCGCTGGGCTTAATCCCGCTCCTGATGTTCTGTTATACGTTTATCCCTTTAAGTTTTTGGTATTCCACCCTAACCGCTTGGGCGATCGTCATCGCTTATGAAATTACTGCCGTAGGTTTCGGCACGGCGCTGCCGATTCTAGTGGCTAATAATTTTTTACTGCTTTCCTCCAGCCTGATTGGCATGTTTGCTTGTTACAACATTGAATTTTACATTCGCCAGGATTTTTTAAAAGATCGGCGATTGCAAGCCGAACGGGAAAAATCCGAGCGGCTGGAACGGAAGGTTATAGAGCTGAAAATTGAAATTGACGAAGCCAAACGCGATCGCGAGGTGAAAGCCATTACCGAAACCGATTACTTTCATACCAAGTTGGCTAACTTAGTATTGTTACATTTTTTTATATATCCCGGAG
>CAYOOD010000093.1:0-32965 GCA_964405435.1 uncultured bacterium | reverse complement strand
CCTGATGTTTTTCTCTAATAGTATAATACTATCTTAGCCAACTTAGTATTAGCCCGGTTTCTGGGAAAATCGCTGTAATTTCTCGGGCGTGCATTGCACGAGCCCCGCGCCGATATGCTTGAATGGCTTCATGCAATTTTCTAAACATTACCTGGCATTAGCGCTCGCGATCGCCTTGGGTGCCGCCCTGCGCTTCGCGCTGCTGGACTTTAAGCCCCTGTGGCTGGATGAAGTGCTGACGGCTTTGTTCAGTCAGGGGCGCAGCTATGACGACATCCCCCTAGATGCTGTCTTTTCCCTCAAGCAATTAGAGAAAATTTTTGCCCTCAATCCGCAAGCGACCTGCAGTCAAATTGCCGACGCGCTCGTCACTCAGTCCACGCACCCACCTGTATTTTTTTGTTTGATGAATCGGTGGCTGCACTGGATTGATTGGCCCCTTTCTCTAGCGTGGAAAATGCGATCGTTCTCGGTGTTATTTGGAATTGGGGCGATCTCGGCTGTTTACTTGCTCGCCCGCGTTGCTTTTTCTCCAGTCGCCGGACTTTGGGCGGCGGCTGTCATGGCAGTTTCTCCCTTCGGGGTTTACCTTTCCCAAGAAGCGCGCCACTACTCCCTGCCGGTGCTGGTTTGCGCTCTTGCCCTCTCGGCGCTCGTGCAAATTCAGAAAGATTTTTCCAATCGAAATCCCCAGCGCCCTTTAATTTGGATTGGCTGGATTGCTGCCAACACCCTCGGTTTATACATTCACTATTTTTTTATCCTCGCTTTTATCGCTCAACTCGGTACTCTAATTTTCGATTTTCACTTCTCTCGTTCTCGATTCAGCCACGGGGGAAAGCTGCTACAGCCCCGAAACGAAATTCGGCACGAGCGCTTTCCGAATTACCAACTTTCTTTGTGGAAGCATACCTTATCTATTTTTATTTTTCAAGACAAAAAATATATCCTTCTTAGCCTTGTACCGTTGGTTTTTTTCATGCCGTGGCTGCCGAAACTGCTGAGTCATTTTGGACGTTCTGAAACGAGCTGGATTCCCCATCCCCACAATATCGCCCCTCTCTATCAAACGATTGCAGCCTGGATGACTGTATCAGTGATGCTGCCAGTAGAAAATCAACCCCCCTGGATTACCATTCCTTCAGCAACGACAGGAATTTTATTTGGTATCTGGCTGGGATGGGTTGCCTTTTTGGGGCTGCAGCAACTCTGGAATCAGCCAGAAACTCATCGAAATGTGCGATCGCTGGTGAGTTTTACCCTCTGGGTACTGCTGCAATTTGGCGTTATTATCTATTTGCTGGGAAAAGATATTACGATCGCTCCTCGATATCACTTCGTCTACTATGCAGCCCTCTGTGCCCTGTTGGGAGCGGGTTTAGCAGCCGGGAGTCAGGAAAAAATCACAGAAAAGCAGCGAGAAAAATCCGGTTTAACTTTTTTAGTAAATCCAAATCGGCAGGCACTTTTATCGACTGTTTTAGTCGCAGGCGTTCTCAGTTGTATGTTAGTCGCTTCGGATTTCTGCTACAGAAAACCTTTCTATCCGAGGCAAGTTGCTGAAAATATGAATGTAGATTCTGCCGTACCGATCGCGGTTGTGGTGGGATATAAAAACTTTCAAGATGTGGGATTGGGGCTGAGTTTTGCTTTAGAACTTCACGAGCGCGATCGCGAAAATACGGCTGGTTCTTCGATGGCTTTTTTGTCGCGATCGCGCGGGTACGAGCCAGTCTGGCAAAATTTATCACAGTTGGAAAACTTGCCCGCACCGCCCCTGAATTTGTGGGTAGTCGCTCCCGAACTCCAGCGAACGGATTATCCCGCTCAACTCTTACTTTCTCACGAATCTCAGAAAGGAACTCCTTGTAAGATTGACCCTACCCACTATCACCGCATCGGCGTTCCCTATCAACTGTATCGCTGTATTGGAAAACCACAAGGATGAAAGCTGCAAAAATTTACCTTCATCCTCGTTCCGGGTAAAACTTCCGAGTTTACTCGTCAATTTGCCAGGGTTCTTTGATGTATTCTTCGTCAAATATTTTCTTGGGACGCATGATGAGGATGACGCGCCCGAACAGCGTTATATCGGGAGTTTCCTCAAACCACTGCAGTTGTAGAGTGCCCGATTGCTCGGTTAAAAAGTAGCTGTTTTCATCCCATTCCTGCTGAGCGCGATCGACGACAATTACCACTTCTTCGACTTTGCCGGGGAGGGGGGAGGGTAATTGATTGCTGTCGCACAAAATCGCCACCGGATCTCGAGCATTGTAGACGACTTGCCAACCGGGCATCGGCACCCAGGCTTGATTTCCAGATGCCTTGACCATTTGAAAGGGGGCAATTTCTGCGATCGCCGGCACGGCTTCTAAATCTGAGATTTCCAGCGGTATTTTCCCAACGACGGGCAAAATCCGAGGCAATTGCTCGGCTTCTTCGAGGCGGTAAACTGGCAAGCGCGGAGCGGGGCGGGCGGGGGTGACGGAAAAATCAGTGAGCAGCTTTTCGATATGCTGGCGGGCAG
This sequence comes from uncultured bacterium, assembly GCA_964405435.1. GTDB lineage: Bacteria > Cyanobacteriota > Cyanobacteriia > Cyanobacteriales > Oscillatoriaceae > DVEG01. The sequence goes on along the minus strand of CAYOOD010000093.1, from coordinate 30,438 downwards.
TTTGAGTATGCGCGAATGACAAGCCCTTAGCAATCAGGCGCGATCGTTCCTGCAAATCGGCTTTTTGTTTGGCAAATTTCCAGCACTGATAGGCGGCGGCGTCGCCCGGATGGTTCGTGAATCCCTCTGGCGGTGCGGCGAGGCGGGAGAAATCTTTCATCGCTTTTGCCAAGTCGCGGGCTGCGTCGGCATCGAGTTTTTTCTCGAAGATGAAGTCGGCGGCGGCGGCGCGTTCGGGTTGGGTGAGGATGCGCAATTCGTACAAAATATCGCTGCCGCGCTGCTGGAAGTGCGATCGCGCGGCTTCCGAGACGCCGGCGCTCACCATCGAGGCGTAAACTTGAGCGCCCACAATCACTTGATTTTGCTGGATGGGCTCGAAGCCGGTTTCTTCAAAAATGGTCTGGGGGTTGTAGCCGGCTTTTTGCAGAGTTTGGCAGGCTTGCCCCCATTCTACCCAGTTGCCTTCTTTGCGGCGGAGCATTCTGAGCAAGTCTTCTGCCGGGATTGGGGGATTGGGGGATGGTTCTTGCGTGTCGGTCATAATGGCACAAAGCATCAATGATGCGATCGGTCTGTTGAATGAATGTAGCGCGATTCGCAGGCGCTGCGGAAGTAGCCGGCGATCGCTCTTCCTCCCCTACTTGCCACCGATTTAAATTGCTTTAATGGATTGACAAGTAGAGGATTTTATGTTAATTAAATCGCGATCGCCAGCGGTTGCCGGAACGCACAGATGAACGCCGATCCGTTTAAATTGCGTTCGCCACGCCCCAGCTCAAGCGTTGCCCAGCACCCAATTCACCAAAGTGCGAACGCCGTAACCGGTAGCGCCGGCATTGTTGTAGCCGCTTTCCTTATCCGCCCAAACGGGGCCGGCAATGTCCAAGTGCGCCCAGGGCGTCTCTTTGACAAACTGCTTGAGGAAGAGGGCCGCCGTAATTGACCCGCCGGGACGGGGGCCTGTATTTTTCATGTCGGCGATCGGGGATTTCAGCCCGTCAAAATATTTTTCTTCCAAGGGCATACGCCAGAGTTTTTCGCCGGCTTTTTCGGAGGCGGCGAGCAACTCGGAGGCGATCGCGTCTGAGGGACTCCACAAACCGGCAATGTCATCTCCGAGGGCAATCACGCAGGCTCCCGTGAGGGTGGCCAAATCCACGATCGCGTCCACCCCCAGTTTTTCCGCAAATACCAGCGCATCCGCCAAGGTGAGGCGTCCTTCCGCGTCGGTATTGTTCACCTCAATCGTTTTGCCGTTAGAGGCTTTGAGGATGTCCCCCGGGTGAATGGCTTTGCCGCTGATCATGTTCTCGGTGACGGCAGAGATGAAGTGAACCTCGACATCGGGCTTGAGTTGAGCGATCGCCTTTGCCGCGCCCAGGGTTGCCGCCGCGCCGCCCATGTCCATTTTCATCGTTTCGATGCCGCCTTGCACCTTAATATTGAGGCCGCCGGAATCGAAAGTCAGGCCCTTGCCCACGATGGCCACTTTGCGGCGGGGCGTGCCTGCCGGCTTGTAAGTCAGGTGGATGAACTTGGGCGGCAGGTCGGAAGCTTGGGCCACACCCAGAAAAGCGCCCATGCCCAGCTTTTCGCAGTCTTCGCGTTCGAGAATTTCTGCGGTTAAACCGTGTTCGGAGGCGATCGCGAGTGCCGTATCCGCCATCGAAATCGGCGTCACCTCATTCGCCGGAGCCGCCACCAGTTGTCTGGCGAGGATGACGCCCGAGACGATTTGACGGGCGATCGCGATCGCCCCTTCCTGACCGGCGAACCCGAGCAACTCCACCCGCTCCAACTGCGGGCCTTTATCTTCCGGTTCTGACTTAAAGCGATTATCCTGGTAGATAGCCAATTCCATGCCTTCAACCAGGGCTTGCACCGTCTCTGCGGGCGCGATATTCGACCCTGGCAGTTGCAAGCCGAGGGTTTTGCACTTTTCTTTTTTGGCCAAGCGAACGCTAGCGGCAGCGGCGCGGCGCAGAGATTCTACCTTCAGGACGTCTGCTTTGCCCAGACCGAGGATTATAATTTTGCGAATAGGGCTGCCCGCACCGACCCGAGTCACGGCACTGCTTCCTTCTTTACCTTTAAATTCCGTCTCGGAAATCAGCTCCTTCAACGCACCGGAGAGCCTTGCATCGAGTTGGGCCAATTCCCCGGTCAATTCTACCGCATCCTCAAACAAGCCAATCGCCAGGGCATCCCCAGACCATTGCAAGTATTGCAGTTCACTCGCTCGAAATTCCATTGCTTGCTTTGACCTTAAATTACCTATAATCCAGTATCCATCAAAATAAAAGTTAATATATCAGGAGTCAGGAATCGCCAGAACTAAAGTAAGGAGATAATGTGAATTGACAAATATGAAGTCCCAAGTGTGAAGTGCGAAACTTAATCTTTCACGGAGGCTGACTTTCCCCCAACCCCCAAGGGAAAAGCCTTTTGCGGGATGGTAGGGGGTTTGTTTGAAAACACATCATTCTGAAAGGCTCAAGCGAACCGATGTTCAAGCGACGACGCAAACCAAACGTTTCTCTGGCAATAGGTACAGGAGTCTGCATTCTAGCAATCGGAGTGGCTGCCCCCTATATAAAAGATATAGATTTTGGCCAGCCCGAGAAGCAACTCAGGCAAGTGGATACCCAAAATACGGAATCGGAGGTATTCCCACTAGCGCAGTTGCCGATCGCAGCACGGGCGTCGCAGTTGGAAGTCTTGGCGCAGGAGGAAAAATCGCGCGAAAAGAACCGCGCTCGGTACATGCTCGCCAGCGACGCGATCGCCCAGCAGCAGGGCGAAAAGGCGCTGCAGTGGTTGGAAGGATTAGAGAAAGATTATTCTCTGCTGGCTGGCTATATTGTCTTGAAGCAGGCGCAAGCTTACCAACTGACGGGGGACACCGCCAAGGCTCGAGCGACTTATGAGGAAATTCTCAAGCGCTACGAGAAAGAACCCGTAGCGGCGGAGGCTTTGTACGCCCTAGGGCAGCAAGAGCCGAAGTATTGGGATCGAGCGATCGCGGAATTTCCCGCTCACCCCCGGACGATCGAGATAGCGATCCGCCGATTGCAGCAGAATCCCAAGCAGACCGATTTGCTGATGCTCATAGCCAAGCACGGTTTGTACTATCCAGATATTGCATCAGTTCTCGATCGCCTGGAAAAGTCAGGCAAGCAGTTCGAGCCGGAAGAGTGGGAACTCATTGCCTTTGGCTACTGGGAAAAACAACTGTACGGCAAAGCCGGTGCCGCCTATGCCAAAGCTCCCCCAACGCCCCGCAACCTCTACCGCGCCGCTAGAGGGCTGCAACTGGGCAACAAGATAGAAGCGGCTCGCGATGCTTATAAAAAGTTGGTGCAGGAATTCCCCGAAACGCCAGAAACCGGCCTCGGGCTGCTGCGCCTGCAGGAGCTGGTGACGGAAAGAGAAGCGATTTCTTATTTAAATCGGGCGATCGAGGAGTTTCCCGACAAAGCCCCCGATGCCTTGTTGGAAAAATCAAAGCTTCTGGAAAGTCGCCGCAGTATCAAAGCCGCCGAAGAAACCCGTCAACTGCTCTTAACCAAGCACACCAAGTCAGAAGCAGCTGCCAAACTGCGCTGGAGTATGGCCAAGGAAAAAGCGGCAGCTCGCGAACTCAAATCGGCTTGGGAATGGGCTAAGCAGATCGTCAAGGAGAACCCCGACAGCGATCTCGCGCCTGAAGCGGCTTTCTGGGTGGGGAAATGGGCGCAAGCCCTCGGAAACCAACAGGAGGCTCAGAAGGCGTTTGAACACCTGATCGCCAATTACCCGGAAAGCTACTATGCTTGGCGTGCTGCCGTGTTGCTCGGCTGGGACGTCGGAGATTTTACCACCGTCAGACAGCACTCGCCAGTAGTCGCCCGTCCCGAAAAGCGACCGACACCCCCCGCAGGGTCTGAAACTCTGAAAGAACTCTACCAATTGGGGCAAGATCGCGATGCCTGGAGCCTTTGGCAGGTCGAGTTCAAAAATCCGATGCAGCCGAGTGTCGGCGAGCAGTTCACCGATGGCTTGATGCGGCTGGCAGTTGGCGATAATCTCGAGGGGATTTTCATGGTTTCTCACTTGGCGCAGCGCGAAGATCCCGAGGAGCGATCGCAATACCAGATACTCAGGAAACAATCCGCTTACTGGCACGCGCTCTATCCCTTTCCCTACTTGGAAAGCATCGTCAATTGGTCTAAAGAAAACAAGCTCAATCCCGTACTGGTAACGGCATTAATCCGACAAGAATCGCGATTTATGCCTGCAATCAAATCTCCCGTCGGTGCCATTGGATTGATGCAGGTGATGCCCGAAACCGGCGCTGAGATTGCCAGAAATAGGGGTTTGAAGGAATACAAGCTAGACAATCCAGACGACAACATTCAGATCGGCACCGCTTATCTGGATTTCACCCACAACCAATACAACAACAATTCTCTGCTAGCCGTAGCCAGTTACAATGCCGGTCCGGGCAGCGTCGCAGACTGGCTCGCAAAATATGGCTTCACCGATCCCGATATCTTTGTCGAAAAGATTCCCTTCGGCGAAACCAAAGGATACGTCAAAGGGGTATTTGAAAACTACTGGAATTACCTGCGGCTGTACAATCCAGAGATCGGCCAAAAGTTAGCGCAGCACGCCGCCGGTCAGTCAACAGCATCTCGCCGCTGAAAAAACGTATCAAGCCCGCACTTCTAAAGGCAAAGGGCTACAGAGGAACACACCCAAGCTACGCAGAGGAAAAAATTATTCGGTGGGCGCAAAACAACAGTATTTAAAAACCGGGTTTATGTGAAAAACCCGGTTTTTTCACATAAACCCCCTTGTAGCACTTGAAGCGTTTATAGTTTGATAACTGGGGCATTGAGAAAGTTTCCCGAATGCCAGCGCATCCAACAACAAACTCAAGAGTTAACAGCAACGGGACGATACTGTTTTTCCGAATTCAAACCAGAGTTCCCTACAGCAACCGATCGCTGAGCGATTTGACAATTCAGCGGCATCTCAACAACAAACTGAGTTCCCTGCTCTGGCGTCGAAGTACAGTACAATTGACCGCCGTGCTTTTCCACCAATATTTGCCGGCTGATTGACAGCCCCATTCCCGTACCTTTTCCCATTGGCTTTGTGGTGAAAAAAGGATGGAAAAGTTTCGAGCGAACTTTCTCGCTCATGCCAGCGCCATTATCGGCAATCGTGATGCGAATGGCTGATTCCGGCGAATCCCCTTCCATAACTTCCGTGCGAATCGCAATCACGGGTTTAAAATCCGCCGCATTTTTTCGGCTCATTTGCTCTTCCAAAGCGTCTATAGCATTCGCGATCGAGTTCATAAACACTTGATTGAGCTGACCCGCATAACAGGTGACCAGTGGCAGCGCTCCATAGTCTTTAATAACCTCAATAGCAGGACGATCCGACTTTGCTTTTAGGCGGTGTTGCAATATCATCAAGGTGCTATTCAGACCTTCGTGGATATCTACTGCTTTGATTTATGTTTCATCCAAGCGCGAAAAGTTTCGCAGAGATAGCACGATATTGTGAATGCGATCCACGCCTAACGGGACTTAGACAAAATTCAGGCCCAAATCAACCCCAAACTGGCTTTATAAGCGGCGAATACGTCAGCGTTCTCGTTCAGCCACCGTATAAATCGGTAGGAGATAGCTGTACGAAATGCTTCTAAAGCCTCAACAAAAGTCGTTAAAGGTCGATTGGCCCAACGCCGTCTGAATCCGCCTGTTAATTGATGCCAGATTATAAAAGTATAAGCGCAAAACACTAAAATCCAATGCCGATAAAGGGCGCTTGCCTCCCTCACTTGATACTCTTTGAAACCTAACCATCCTTTAACTTCTCTATAAAAAACTTCTACCCAATTTCTTTGGGCATAGGTTTCAACGATCCATTCTTTCGTGGCCACATCGGCAGGCGCGTGGGTAATTAAATAATCGATATCGGTGGCGGTTTCTAAGTTGGGCGCATCCAGAATAACCGCCAAAGTTCGCTCTCCCACTAATCCCGAAAGTTCAACTTTTAAGGTAGCCACCCAAACAGTTTTTGGTTTATCACTTTGGAGGTTCACAGGCGTAAAAGCTTCGGGTTTCAGCGTCTTGACGACTTCATCTAACCTGAACTTTCGCACGACCTCTTCCGGATTCTTCCAAAATACACATCGGTTTTTAGCTAGGGCTGCAATGTAGGTTAATTTTCTCTGCTCGAGTTGGGCCAAGAAAGGAGTATTGTTTCCATATCCTGAATCAATCACTGTTACTTTCGGGCGGTTTCCTCGCTTCAAGCATCGGTCTATTAATCTCAAAGCCAAGTCAGGCTTTTTGATAAATTGTGGGTCACTTTTTCCCAAGGGCAAGCTTTTGGCGTGCCGATATAAACCTATATCTAGGGGCAAACTCCTGACTCCATCATAGAGATGAGTCGTGACCGCCACTATCCCGTTATCGATTTTCCCAATCTCTCCAATATATTGCCGTCCGACTCCATCCGTTAAAACTCCACTCTTTCGATGCCCTGAATCATCAATTATTAAAATAAAGTCTTTTTTAGGTCGTGGCAAGACTGCATTGTTGCATTACTTCCAAGCGGCGCTCGTTCAGCTTGTCCGCATCCCAGGGGGCTGACGTTAAAAAATGATGCAATCTGTGGTAAACGACCCTGAGAGTATTTCTCGACATCTGGGTGAGGTTTTTTCGTTCGCTTTCACCCAATAACCCTCCTAAGTAATGTCTAAACTCTCGTCGCTGAGCAAGGTGTGTGAAAACATCATCAAAACGCTGGCACCATCGATCGAAACAAGGAGGCATTGCAGCCGGAGTCGTCTCTTTCATGGCTCAGACCTCAATGTGAAGTTTTTGCGCTACCTAGATTATAGCTTTTTTTTGGCTGGTTTTTTGTCTAAGTCCCGATAATGGCTCCAGCGATATCAATTAGCTCTAATAAAGCCGGGATAGCTGTGATTTCATTTGAATGTTCTTCAACTTTTACTTATCCCAGTACCGAGCGATGTTTGCTTGCCCAAGCAGTCACTAATTGTAAGTTATTTATCCCTTTTTCTCGGGCGTAATATCCTCTCAATTGTTTTCCATTGATTGGGATAACTTATTGTAAAACCGACCCAACTAATTGACGAATTAATTGAGCGAGTTTCTGCTCTAGAATCTTTGGGTCTAGCTTTTCAAAACCCCGACAAAATGTATCGTCACTTGGGATACCATTCGGCAACTCTAAGAATTGCTTTAACCAAGAAAGCTTACTAATTCCATAATTCTCCATGTCTTCCCACCCCTCCGCTCCGGCTATGACAGCTAATAGAGCAATCACGAGAATATCTTTAAGCAAATGTTGTTTGGTTCGCTCTACTCTTGGATCGGGTCCGTCATTAAAATAAGTTGAAAATCCCGTTTGTAAGTCTTCTATGGAAATGGGTTGGGGCTTATTGAGCGTAGCAGATTTGGCAGACATTTCGGTTGATTTGTCAGAAGCGAATCCTCTAGCCATAAATTTTTACTACCCTTAATGACTCGGCTCTCCTGAGTTTTTGGCGATCAAGAAAATTTATAGAAGGGCTGAAACCTTTTCAATAAGAGCATTTTCCATGCCATGAGCCATAAGCCCGGAAAGGCCAGGGTTTTCACCACCAAGTCTGGAGAGCCAGTTAATCATCGTTGATTTGTTCCTTAACTCTTACTACAGAAACCTTGTAACTCGGCTACTTTAAAAGTAGATGTAACTCGGTTCAACCGCAAGTCTTTCTCTTTTTTTTCCGCATTTACCTGTAAATACTGAGAGCGCTACTTTTCTAGCCTCTCTCCTTTTTCTTTCACTCTTTAGTTAGCATACCCTAGATTTTTTAAAAAAAGTTAACTTTTTCAAAGATTTTATTTTTCTTTATATTTCTTGATGATTTTAAGAAAATCTACTGACGGCCTAGATTTTGCATGTGGCAGTCGCTCCGCATTTACACAAAGTGAGAAATTTTTATAGATAAAAAACTCTACTATAGATAAAAATATAGTTTTGACGGAATATCCCTGATTGCTGAAGAAGCCGAATGCTGAACGAATGGGTGAGGCTTCGGACGTGCCGAGCCGAAAACACGCCAAGTTTTGGCCATCAGGGGCCGGGATTGCAGCCTCCCTCGATCAGTCGCCCCAACAGGTGCGGCAGAAATGGGAGCGATTCCCTGCTGTTCGGGTGTTGGCGTTTACCCTGGGGATAGGGCAAGCTTCGCGCAAGACACGAGTGCAACAATTCTGGGAATAGCCCTACCCGCCTGCTCTTGCTAAGTTCGGGAAAAATATCGAGGGGTCGGACGCGCTCCGCCCTGTACGGAAGAAGCAAAATTTACAGCCTTTCCTAGTTGACTTTCGGTTTTTTTAGTGATAAAGCAGCAACAATAGCGCGCCTATACTGAAAGGGCTTCGCGCTTTACAAAAATCGGTTAAGTAATTTTCCTGAAACAGCCAGCGAGGGGCGATCGCCTGAAAGTTTTCTCCAGCAGGCGATCAAAAAAAGTGCAGTCTTTGAAGCGCTTTCTGCGCGATCGCTCGGCGAATCGCATCCCGGCTAGAAAGACGAAATAGAAAAGAAGAATTGAGAGTTTGATTTTAAATTTTTTTGACCGAATCTTTCAGGCTAGCTTTCCTTCAGCTCTTCTCTCTTATACTTGGCGAGGGTTTTCAAAAAAGTTCGCAATGGGATTAATTTTTTTACCCGGGCTCGCTGAGGCGCAAACTGCAACGTTTTGTGAAGAATCGGAAAATTACTGAGGCGGAATATCAGAAAAATTACTGAGGTGTCAAAATCCGAAAAACCCTAAAATACAGTGTATCTGTGTAGCTGGGCTCTATATGATTTCAGAATCATCAGGATGTGCCAAGTTGGCCGCGCAGCTAGGAGAACTCTCGCAGCAACGAGCTACGGGCAAATTGATTGTGAGTAAGGGCGATCGCCAATGGCACCTCTACTTCCTCCTCGGTCACCTCCTGTATGCGACGGGAGGCCAGCACCGAATCAGGCGCTGGGACAGAGCCCTCATGCTGTGCTGTCCGGATTTCGCCGCCGATCCCAACTTGCTCTCTACCGCTAATCTCTGGGAATATCAACTGCTCCATCAAGCAGTCACGCAAGCCTACTTGAGCCTGAATCAAGCAAAAGCTGTCATTCAATCCATCGCCAAAGAAGTTTTCTTTACGATGGTCAGGCATTCTGATTTTACCAGCCGCTGGCTGCCTTCTCCGCGACAATCTTCCTCTAAAAAAAACTTAAATTTGCCCTTATCTTCAGAAGAGATAGAGCAAACTTTTCAAAAAGCGATGCAGCTTGGCGAGCAGTGGCAAGCGATGGGATTGAGTTATATTTGCCCCGACCAAGCGCCTGTTTTAAAAAACACTGACCATTTACAAAAACAAATTTCTTCTGATACTTTTTTCGGACTGACAAAACTTTTTAACGGTCAGCACACTCTCTGGGATATTGCAGCCAAAAAAAAGCAATCGGTTATCGGAGTAACTCGCAGTTTGCATTACTTCGTACAACAGGGCACGATAGAAGTCCGAACTGTGCCGGATTTGCCCTCTCCAATCGAACAAATGCGCTTGGTTGTTTCGGCTGTTAACCTTTCAGCGCCTTTAATCGCTTGTATTGATGACAGTGCGGTTGTTGGCCATACCTTAGAAACCATTCTCCTGCCAGCGGGATATCGAGTCCTCAAGATACAAGATCCGCTCGCCGAAATGTCCGTACTCGTCCAGCAAAAACCGGCTTTAATTTTCTTGGACTTGATCATGCCCGATCCGAATGGTTATGTCCTGTGCAGTTTTTTGCGGCAAACTTCTGTGTTTCGGGAGACGCCGATTATTATCCTGACTAGCCACGATGGGGTAGTCGAGCGCGTGCGTGCCAACTTGACGGGTGCCTCTGATTTTTTAAGCAAGCCTCCAGAGCCGAGAAAAGTTCTGGAAATCGTGCAAAAATATTTGCAGGAAAATTCTCGGCAGGTGTTTTCCGCCACCTCATCGGAAATGGCGCACTCTGGCTAGTTGTTGCCCGTGGAAGTTCTATCTAGGGCGCGATCGCTCCTTCGCGTACAGTCCTTCGCGTGCAGTTTTCGCGCGTGTTTGACCGCTATTGCCCGGGTAAACGCCGTGGCGGCGCATCGAAAGAGACGCGCGCTTTGTCGCCGGGGCTGCGGGCGGCAGGTCTGAATTTGGCCCGAAAGCTGCGATCGCAGCTTTCGGGTTCTCGAAAATGCGCCAGAGCGCGCCTCACAGCCTCTGCGGCTTCCAGGCTCGAACCCGGAAATGCTTCCCGATGAGACTGTTTGAAACTGGCAAGGCAATTTTTTTTCCCGCAGCCAAACCGCCTCTGGAAGCGGGGGACGAGAAAGAGTTCCCGCCGCCGCCGCCTTCAGATGCGCAGGGGATTTGCTGTTGGTGTAGGCTGAAAGAGGTTAGAGTGTCAGTGTTTCTGAGATTATGGACAGTAATTTTGCGATCGGCTACCTTTCCTTGTTGCTAGTTTTGCTTGCTGGTGCTGCCTGGTTTATTTTTCGGCAGATTTTAAAAACTCGCCAGCTCGAAACTACCCTTTCCAAGCTGCAAAACAAGCTGAGCAAAGAGAAGGGGACTGCTCTAGAATATTACGAGCTGGGCAGTATTTATTTAGATAAAAAGCTGTTCTCACAGGCAGTGACGCAGTTGCAAAAAGCCCTAAAAGCGCCAGATTTAGAGGGAGAAGAAAACATGGCTCTCGTCTACAATGCCTTGGGGTTTGCCTACGCGGCTCTGGAGCAGTACGATTTGGCTATTCGCCAATATAAGGATGCTTTGAAGTACAAACCAGATTATGTGACGGCGTTGAATAATTTAGGATTTGTTTACGAGCGCAAAAAGTTAACAGCTCAAGCTTTGGAAGTTTACGAAGAAGCGCTGCAGTATGAACCGAACAATCCAACAGCGAAAAAACGGGCTGAATCGCTGCGCAAACGGGTTGTGATGCCTGCCTAAAAAAGCGAATCGACGGGGGTGCGGGCACGGCAGGCTGCCCCTCGCGGCTTGCAAAAAGTGTTGAACCGCGCCCCACCCGCCACCCAGTGGTGAGGTACGGCTCTTATTTTTTTCGGCTGCGGCAACAAGCGCGTGCCGGAGGGATTCCTTGAAAAGGCGCAGGCGATCGCGGAACGTGAGTTTGATACCAGTTTTATGTTTGGACGAAACAGCTAGAAACCCTTCAGAAGCAGACACGAATTTTTATATTCTGTTGCGCTTTTTCAGCGAATAATTCCTTTCTAGCGTTCCTAATTGAGTTGTGAAAACTCAGAAACCCGGCTTCTTGAAGAAGCCGGATTTTCAGCCCGTACAGTCGTTCACGATTCAGATAGAAACACTATCTACAACGTCTTTTTAGGGCTTAATTAAATGTCGGGCGTCGCAGCAGCCCGAAATACTGCCAAGGCAACTACAGTCATAGCCACAATCACAACCGCTGCACAGGTCGCAAAAGACCCCACAATGAGTCCATTAATAAATCCTCCCAAAGCTCCTCATTAAACCGTCTAAAAGCTCCACTTATTACAATGCCAATTACACCCCCAGCCCTAAGCCTATTATTACTTGCAGCTTCAGTTCGATATCGAAAATTAGCGAGAGCCTCAGCTATCTTTGAAAAAGAAGGTTCTCTTCCCCACAGAAAAGGTGTCCCCCTTTCCGCCCATCCCCTAATCCCCCAATCCCGGCAACGCTTCAAAACCCTCCACAACACGCTTGACCAAACACTAAATTTCGCTGTGGATGTTGCCTGTCTTTCCTTCTGCGTTCTTTGTGCCTGGAGCTGCTCGTTATGAAAAATACGCCGCGTACCTCTCATGCCGTACAATAAAGAGCGATCGCCCATTTAACTTTTTTCTTCATGCCAGAACCCACCTCCAAAAAGTCCGCCAATCGCCCCAAAGCTTCTGCGCAGATGAGTCCTGAAAAATACGCTCGCCTGAAAGCAGAAGCTGCTGCACCTTACCGAGGGCTGCGAAAATTTGTTTATGGCGTTTGCGCCGCCTCTGGATTCATTGGCGCAATAGTTTTTCTGGCGCAATTAGCAGCAGGTCGGGAAGTTGGCACGGCTCTGCCTAACTTTGCCTTGCAAGTTGGGGTAGTCGCCCTCATGGTTTGGCTATTTCGCCTGGACAAGCCTTCTAAATAAGTGCCATTCAGCCCCCCATCTTGCTGCAACAGAACTTTACAAAAATAAAAAAAACATTAAGAAAAACGGCATTTTTGGAAAGAGCTGCCAGACTATAGATATCAAATTTAAATTGGGGTCAGCAAATATAAAGGCCCTAAACTTGAATACAAAGAACATTGTGAAAGCGCCAGACTTCCTATATAGGAGCGCTGGCGCTTTTAGCTTTTATCGGCATTTCGGCGATCGCGCCTGCGCCATTCAAACCAAGCGTTCTTCTGGCAAAACACGCGACCCGATGAAAAAATGAGGACAAGGGCCGTTTTTTTAGGTCAGTAGGCCAAAGTCTCCAAGGTTTCGCGCAGGTAGCGGCGAACTTGGCGATCTAGGCTGAGTTCCTGAAGTTGATTGTCGAGATTGCGTTCGGTTTGCCAGCTTTGAAACCCAGAGGTTGAGGCGATCGCCCCTTTGAGGCTGTCCCAAATTTTTACCTCTGCGGCAGCAAGGGCTGCCGATGTGGCTTCAGCTTCTGCAAGTGTAGGAGTCGATTTAGCCATACACACCTGATCGATAGACAGAGTATTGATAGACGCGATCGTAGCCACTGGCTCCCCGATAAGGCCCGCACTTTTGCGGGTCGGGCGTTGCGGCTCTATTATATATTTATTGCATTTTGTCAAGTATTTTCTGTATTAAATATTTCTTTTATAAATCAGAACGATTGAAAATTTAACTTTTCACAATCGAGATTGGCAACAATCAGGCCGATTCGGGCCAGCCCCGGGGGTGAGAGTGAGGGATTCGCTGTCGCGCTTGAAAAGAGCTTCACGCCTTCAAGTCGGCAATTTCGGCTCAGAAGCAGGTGGCGGCGATGTTTCCGGCTTGGAGAGTGCCGGTTCTGACGCTGCCAGGGGCGGCAAAATTTTCTTAACTTGCCATCCCAAGATAGCAAACTCTTGGCGAATTTGTTCTGGGGCCATCGTTTCGGCAGCGGCGAATTGAGCGTCGCTGCTGAGCATCACCCGCAGCACGCTCAGGGGAACCTGCAAGAAGACATTGCTGAAAAGAAAGGCCAATCCAGCTACAAACAAGCCGAGGAGTCGCCATTGCGGGAGCGAGGAAGCGATCGGGGAAGCGATCGGTGCCCAGCGATAAATAGGCCACAGCACAGCAGCCAGAACTGCGGCTCCCGCGATCGCCAGCCAGCGGCTCTGCGGATTTTTGAACAAGCTGAGAATCTGGCGCTGTTCGGGAGCCAGGTGTTCTGGCTTGACGGCCAAGGCCAAGATGCTGAAGATGTAGAAGGGGCGAAACAGTTGCATCGCCACTACAGGCGCGATCCCGACGCCAGCCAGCAACAGGTACTCCAGCCAGACTGGCAGCAGCGGTTCTCCTAATGCCAGTCCAAGCAGACAGAGGACTAGGAAAAGAGGGAGAGCGGCCAGACCGGCCAAGTGAATCCACAAATAGGGATCGAACCAGAAAGATCGCATAGGGAACCGGGCAAAGGGCTTCTGAGGTGGGACAAGGCAGCCAGCCTGTTGAAATTGCTGCCAAATTGGAGTATTGGGCAGGGCTTGGACTATTGCCGAGCGATCGGACGCGGTAATTGGCCGCATCCCCGCCCAATGTCCGTCTTTTAATTCGGCGAGAGCGTGCGTCGTTTGGTCGCCATCCGGAAGGCTTCGATAATGTCGCCGGAAACCCATTCGTGGAAATTATCGAGACCAATGCCGCATTCAAAGCCAGAATTGACTTCTTTGGCATCTTCTTTCATCCGTTTCAGGGAATCCAGGTTGCCTTCGTGGATCACCTGACCGTTGCGACGCACCCGCACTTTGCAGTTGCGGATGAGTTTGCCAGACTGAACGTAGCAGCCGGCGACGGCTCCCTTGCTGATCGAGAAAACGGCACGCACTTCAGCTTGACCGAGGGGTTCTTCCACCAACTCCGGATCGAGCAGACCTTCCATCGCGCCTTGGATGTCGTCGAGGAGGGTGTAGATGATGTTATATTCCCGCACGTCAACGCCGGCTGCATCAGCGGCAGAGCGAGCGCCGGTGGCGAGAGTGGTGTTGAAGCCGATAATCACGGCATCGGAAGCGGCTGCCAGATCGACGTCAGTTTCGGTGATTTCGCCCGGAGCAGCCAAGAGGACGCGGACTTGCACTTCATTTTGAGGCAGTTGCCGCAGGGCTCCGAGAATCGCTTCCACAGACCCTTGCATGTCAGCCTTGAGAATGAGGTTGAGTTCCTTCAGCTGGCCTTCTTGAGCGCGAGCGGAGAGGCTGTTGAGGGTAACGCGGCGAGCCGCCATTGCCTGCTGCAAGCGAGATTGACGCTGTTCTTCCGATCGCTGGTCGGCGATCGCCCGGGCTTCTTTTTCATCCAGAAACACCTCGAACTCGTCGCCCGCTGCCGGCACGGCACCCAAGCCCAACACTTCCACCGCAAACGACGGTGTAGCGACTTCCACGCGCTGACCTCGGTCATCGACCATCGCCCGCACCTTGCCAGACGCCGAGCCTGCCACCAAGATGTCGCCCACTTGCAGCGTGCCATTTTGCACCAGCAGGGTAGCTACAGGGCCTTTCGCCTTATCCAAATGCGCTTCGATCACCGTTCCCTTCGCCGTCCGGTTGGGGTTCGCCGAGAGTTCTTCGATTTCCGCCACCAGGAGAATCATCTCCAGCAGCGTATCCAGATTTTCCCCCTTCATGGCGCTGACGGGCACCATAATTGTCTGGCCGCCCCACTCTTCCGGCACCAGACCGTATTCCGTCAGCTCCTGCTTCACCCGATCTGGCTGAGCTTGTTCCTTGTCGATTTTATTGATGGCGATGACAATCGGAACTTCAGCCGCTTTCGCGTGGCTGATCGCTTCAATCGTCTGCGGGCGCACCCCATCGTCTGCCGCCACCACCAGCACGGCGATATCCGTCACCCGAGCGCCCCGCGCCCGCATAGCGGTGAAGGCTTCGTGACCGGGGGTATCCAAAAAGACAACCTGCTGAATTTCGCCGTTGTGTTCCACATCCACATGGTAGGCACCGATGTGCTGAGTAATGCCACCCGCTTCTCCCTGAGCCACTTTCGTTTTGCGGATCGCATCGAGCAGGGTAGTTTTTCCGTGGTCCACATGGCCCATAATCGTCACCACCGGCGGACGCAGTTGCAGATTTTCCATATCTGCCTCGTCGAGCATTTCGGTGTTCTTGCGAGCTTCCGATTCCGCCAGGGCGGTTTCCACCTCAACCCCCAACTCTCGAGCCACCAGTGACGCCGTTTCCAAATCCAGGGTTTGGGTAATGTTGACCGCCATTCCCTTGAAAAAGAGGATTTTGACAATTTCGGTTTCGGGAACTGCCAGAAGTCCTGCAAGTTCTCGCACCGTCATGCTGTCCGTCAAAATCGCCGTTTCAGGACGCTGTTTTTTCACCTGTTGTTCGCGGGCGTTGCGATTTTTACTTGACTTAGCAGCTCCGTCCCGCTCTGGAGCGGTTGCGGCCTTCTTGGCCTTTGCAGGAGCCGCCGCCACCGCTGTCGGTTTGGCCTGGGCCGGACGAGCCTTTTGCTTGGCCGGACGAGCAATAGAAAGACTGACCTGAACGGTTTCTGGCAGTTCGTCCAACTCGCTTTCCAGATCGTCCTCGTCTTCTTCGATCGGTTTGGAACGCCGTTTGGCTTTCGGGCCAACTTTCCCTGCTTTTTCGGGAAAATCTTGCAATTCTTCTTCCTCGTCCTCGCGTTTTTTGGCCCGTTTCGGAGGGCGAGGCGGCGTTGGCCGCACGAGCAAAGGAATGACTTCTTCTGTCTCCTCCTGAGTCCCCGCTGCTGCCGCCCCTGGTTCGGCAGTGGCGGTGCCCGGTTCGTTTGGACGGATGAGCTGGGGACGCTGGAGTTCCGGAACCCGTTTCGGCCTTGCAGGCGACGGTCCTGAAGCCTCGCGCGCGGCGGCGGATTTTGGCGTCGGAGCTGTTGGGCCCGACTCAGAGGTCGGCCCTTGAGCGGCGATCGCTCTGTCTGGCTCTGGCTTGTTGCCTCCTGCCCCTTCCTTGGCTGGAGAGCGTTTCAGGACGGGCCGCGTCACCCCTCCTGCCTGCCCGCTAGCCGCCGCTGACGGCCTGACAGGAGGGGCAGTCAGCCGGGGAGGTTCTGCCGCTTTGGCTACAGGTTTTTCCTTGGGCGAACTCTGGGAATGTCCGCTGCCCTGGGCCGCAGTCGGTTGTTCTTCAGGTAGAAAGGATGTTGCCAATTCAGCAGGCTGGGGCGTTTCTGCAAACGCCTCTTCGGGCTCGGTCGCTGCCGTGGCATCACTCTGATTGAGGCGCATAGGCCGATTTAGCATCGTCGCCCTCGCGGAGTCTTGTCGTTGAGTGCCTTGAGAAGGTTGGGAGGGAACTAACACCTGTGGCGAAGGGCCGTTCCCGGACTTTGGCGATTTTGGAGCCGAGCGGTCTTGATGTTGCCGCACTTCCAAAATTTGCTGCTGCTGTTTGGGACGGTTTTGCCGGTCGCCCGATTCCGATCGCTCTTCGGGACGCGGCTTTTGTTTGGTTGGGGAAGACGTTTTTGCTGATGAGTGACTTGCTACATATTTTTCAGAATGCGCGCGAATGCGCTCAGCCTCAGCTTCTGTAATAGTGCTGCTGTGGCTTTTGACTGCAATATTGAGTTGTTCGCAAACTGCCAAGATGTCTTTGTTATCCAAATTTAATTCCCGTGATAGTTCGTAAATTCTGACTTTGCCGTTGTTCATCCACTTCTCCCGTTTGATACCGACCGCGTGTGACAGGGTGCCCCACTGTTTCGACGAAGACTACATCCATATTGGCTTCAGACTGATGTCCATCGTAAAGGGGTCCGCGCAATTTGCCCCACCTCCCCCGCAGGAGGGTCGAGTTTTCCTCCCCCGGAGTCCGGCTGCGAACCGCGCGCTCTCAGGAATCAGGGTTCGATCGCCTCCAACGAGTTGGCCGGCTTGCCCCTGCTCGAAGAGTACCTTCCTTCTCTAATCTTGCACAAATATTTAGCGAACTGTGGGTGGTTTCGATCGGGTTTGGCTTGAGATCCCAACTTCTGGCTGAGGTGGTTGCTCAACTGTCGGTTGGGTTTCGGGATCTGCGGCTGCTTCGGACAAGCGCTGCCACAATCTTTCGTAGATATCGAGCGGGACGGGTGCTTTGAGCGATCGGCCCAGTCGATTTTTTTTTTGAGCTGCTGTCAGGCAACTCGCTGCTCGGCAAAGATAGGCGGAACGACCCATACCTTTGTCTAATTGTACCTGATGAGATGGGTACACTCTGACAACTCGCCAGAATTCTTCTTTATCAGCTACTTGCCTGCAACTTATACAACGGCGTTGATTCGGTTTTTTCATCCCACTGCTCCACAGGCCCGCTCGTGGCCCAAAGTCCAGCCGGCGGGGGCTCTGAAAATCGAGCCCTCCTACCTTTACCTTAGCGATCTCTGAAGCGGTTCGCTACACTCAAACGCAGCGACCGACCTTAAGGCACTCACACCCCTTGCCTCTGTGGCTGGCGCAGGCCGATCGCCCCACTCGCCTGTCGGTCTCCCTCACTCCTCCTCGAGTATGTCTTCTTCATTCTCTTCCAACTCGTCACCAGCCATTTCGGCGACTGCTGCAAATTTTCGGCTTTCGGCTTCGTAGTCATAGCGGGCCGTATCTTTAATATCTATCTTCCAACCCGTCAGGCGTGCCGCCAGACGCACGTTCTGTCCTTCTTTGCCGATCGCCAGACTCAGTTGGTCTTCCGCAACGAGGACGTGGGCTTGCCGCATGTCTGGAGCCACTAACCGCACTTCATCCACCCGCGCGGGGCTGAGGGCATTGGCAATATAAGTAGCCGGGTCGGGCGACCAGCGGATGACGTCTATTTTTTCGCCGCGCAATTCATTGACCACTACTTGAATGCGCGATCCCCGCGCTCCAATGCAAGCTCCCACCGGATCGACATCGCGTTCCAGCGTATCCACGGCAATTTTAGTCCGAGGGCCGACGTGCCGGGAGGGGGGATTGGCTTCCCTCGCTACGGCCACGATCCGCACGACTTCATCTTCTATTTCGGGCACTTCATTGGCAAACAAATAGACCACTAACCCGGCATCGGCTCTGGATACCAGCAGTTGCGGCCCCCGCTGCGGCCCGTCTATGACTTTTTTCAGGTATACCTTGAAGGTGGCACCGACTCGATAATTGTCGTTGGGCAACTGTTCCCGTTTGGGAAGTTCGGCTTCGACTTCTGGCTGGCCAAACCCGCTGCTGACGGCCACGATCGCCGATTGCCTTTCAAACCGCAGCACTCTGGCGGGCAGGACGGTTCCTTCTAAATCTTGAAACTCTTCTTGAATCAGCTTCCGCTGCTGATCTCGGAGTTTTTGGGCGAACACCTGTTTGGTTTGAATGGCAGACATGCGCCCAAAGTCGCCGTGTTCTGGAGTGACGTCTAGAATTACGGTGTCGCCCAACTGGGCTTCTGCTGCTACTTCCCGCACTTCTTTGAGGGAAATTTCGTGGTCCGGGTTGGTGACTTTATCGACGATTGTTTTTGTCGAGAGGATGCGGTAGCCTTCCTCTTCTAGGTCGAGGTCTACTTCAAAGTTGTCGAAATAGTTTTCGTCAAAGTTGGGTTGGTCTAAGCGTTGGGTGCGCCGGTAGCGCTCGTATCCTTTCAGCAGTGCTTCTCTGAGGGCGGATTGGACGGCGTGTTTGGGTAAATTTCGCTCTTGGCTGATGCCGTCGATCATTTCTTTGAGACCGTGGAGCTTGACGATTGACATGAAAAAAAACCTCCTGAAAGCTTATTTGGCGTGGGTTATTGGTTTCTGGCCGATCGCCGGAAGGCAAGGTTTTCAGACCCGACCGACCGCTCCGGCAGGTGATGCGGCTTTTCGCAGCCCGCTCGCGCTGCGATTGTTCACCGCCGCTCGGCCAACTGTACTTTGCTAATTAAGGAACGGGGTATGGCGATCGTCCGCCCTTTTTGATTCAGGTAAACGGCGTCCGAGTCCCGACGAATTAGCTGTCCCGTCCATTCTCTATGCCCCTCGTAGGGCTCTTTCGTTTCGACGGTGACGGCAAACCCTTTAAAGGAGATAAACTCTCGATCTGCGGTCAGTTGCCGCGAGATTCCCGGACTGGAAATCTCTAAAACGTAGGCGTCGGGAATCAGATCGGCAGCATCTAAGGTCGCTTCTACTGCCCGACTCATCCGTTCGCAGTCATCTAGACTGGTATCTTCCTGCTGGTTGCGGATGTCTATTCTCAATATCGGCGGACTTTGGTTGGTATGAAAAACAGCCCCTACTACCTCTAATCCGAGGGACTCTGCAATAGGCGCGGCCAATTCTATGATTTGTGGGATCAGGGGGTGAGTCATTGGATAGTTTCAACAAAAAAAGTGGGTTAACACCCACTTCCCGTACTTTTCATCTCTTCCAAGAAGTTTGGACGGCAAAGCGCAGCCTGATGGCGCGCTCGCTCTGGCTATAGTTTCCAGAAGTCTAGATAAATCTGCCTGCTTCTGGTTTGCGGGCTTTTATACCTACGGGCTACACTACAATAGCCTCCCGCAAGGCACGCGACCTTGGCGGATACCTCTCTATCTTACTATCTATTTTTTCTTTATGTTTGGCTTGCCGATTGACGTCCATCTCAGCTTTGCGGCTGGGTCGAATGCCGTTGGCATGGCCCACGCCTGCGCCGAAGCGCCTTTTACCCTGACTCTAGAGTTTTGCTGGCGATTGTTCGTTTTCGTACCACAAATCGGCGCGTTTTCCTCAAAATTTTATCCCAACATTCGATCATTTTTGGCGCGCTGCTTTATTTTGCCCTTAGCTCTCATGCTAGAATTGCTACTTCGCGTCTGCGAACAGAGACGGAGCAGGGCAGTTTCCATCGCCTAACTGCCAGTCAGCCGGCGCTGTTGTTTGACGTGCAGGACGGTATCGAGATCTTGGGCAGAAACGCGCTTGACATAATTGAGTTTGATCTCTTCGAGCATGTCGGAAATCAGGGATTCCAGCTCTTGGATGGTATGCTGTTGTTGCAGTTCTTCTCGAAGGGCGGCGCTGAAGTGTTCTACGAGGCGCTCGGAGAGGCGATCGCCTGCGGGATCGGGTGGGGCAGTGACGGCGGCGTTGTAAGCGTTCTTGGGAACCTCTGTAACGAGTTTTGACATCGCGATCGCCAATTGTTCGCTCAGTTGAGCGGGCAAGTTTTGCAATCCGGGCAGCCGCTGCAGTCCCTGGTAAGCAGGCAACTGGCTCATAGCGGTGGCGATGTTGTGGCGCAGGAGGGCCTCTAAATCAGCCTGTATTTCGGGGAGGACTTTGCAGAGGGTGACTTGTAGCAGCCGAGTGGCGATCGCCTGCAGTTCATTCGTATCATTAATATCGATATAAGCTTGATTCGAGCTTTTCAACAGCGCACGAGCCACCTCGCCTTTTTCAATCGCATCCTGCAACTGTTCGATCGCCTGGATGACGACGACTTCAGTCAGTTCCTCCGCAAAAGAAGTCACGAACCCCCGGCTGATTTGGTTTCGGATCGGTTCGAGATCGGGAAATCTGGCTTGGTGCAGGCGAATGATGACTGGTATAACCCGCAGCCACTGCCAAAAAGGCAGCAGCAGGAAAATGTCGTACCAGCGCCACATCAAAGCGTCTGGAATCCATCGCACGCCCGCATATCGGCGCGAGATCAGCCATGTCCGAATGATAAACTCTCCCAAAAATAACCCGATAAACCAGCGATCGATTGTCCAAAAGTTGTCAACAAATTCGCCATTTTCTCCAATATTTCTATAATAATTACTGGCAATTAATGGCTGAATCTTTTGTTCAAAATAGCTGAACTCTTTGTCCCACCCTTCTCGAAGTAAATGCTCTTGGCTCCAAAATCTTCGGAATGAGCCTTTGGAAGAAGCTTCTTCTGTTTGAAAAATATGGCGGCGCATCCGATTCTTTATTTTTTCCAAAGTGCCGCTTTTATTCGCTATCTGAAACGGGTTTTCATTAATCATTTCGACGCTGAGATCGCCCAACCTATCGAGCAATTCTTGCGATCGCGCCGACTGCAACCCATTTTGTTCTGCCTCGGCTTTTAATTCTTCCACCACCGCCAGATATCGCTGAGTGTCTCGATGGGGTTCAATACCCTTAATGGGGTCGTAGAGTTGGTAGAAATCTACTTTTTTCAGAGGCTCGTACCACTTCCCCAAATCCCAAAATTCGCGCAGGTAGAAATCGCGTCCCGGCACATAGCTCATGTCAAACAGCACTAACCCCAGGTTGGCTAATGCTACCAGCGCCATCAATCGTTCGTAGCAAAGCCGCCAGGGAAAAACTTTCAATTTCCCAGACCAAAGGAGCCGGGAAGATACCTTGCTAGTGGTGTCTTTTGGAGATTGCATGGCGGCTTGACGATAAAAGGTGACCCGTCGGGTCTGAAAATGGGTTTTGAATGCCCGGGTTTTAAATTTTAGACGGAATCAAGAATCTCAAATCTAAAATTTTTCTGACGGCTGGAGGATTATTCGGGTTCTGGGGGTTGAGCCTGAACTCGCGGCGGGAGGTTTGCGGACGGCGTTGCCTCTTTTCCCGGATTAGGCTCAGTCAAATCTTCCGAGCCAAGCTGCGGGTGAGAGGGGTTGATGGCGTGCTGGCTGCCGAGATCGCGGTAACTGTCCGTGGCGTGCGAGGTTTCTGGAGAGCCAGGGCGATCTCGCAGTTCTAGAGGCGTCCTTTGCGAAGCTGGGAGCCGCCCGCTCGATCTCCGAGGGGAATCGTTACTGCTATTGGGACGGGTAAAGGTTTTCCAAGCTGCTTTGAGACCAGTAAAGACGCTTTTGGTGGTCACTTGTACCTTTTTGGCTTGTTGCTTGGCACTGTCCAGGCTGCGATCTACTTGTTTGACCACCTGAGTGGCGCTGTTGACCCCTTCGTTGATGTCGTCGGTGAGGTCGCTGATTTCCATGCCAGTGAGGCGGATCGCTTCTAAGGTGGGCGGCAATTCCCGTCTGAGGGTGTCGGCTAATTTTTCAACGCTCCTAGCCGCCCGAGCGAGCTCGTGTAAGGCTGGCAGGGCGGCTACTAAAACGGCAGTCAGGCTGACGGCAACCAGCAGAATTGACAGTCCTAGCCAAAAAAGGGGGTCAATCACAGGTTTTTTCTACTGTAAGCGTTAGAGATCGCGAGGCGGCTCTGTTGGCCTGGTTTCTCCTGCCGAGTTGGGCAATAAATTGCCGACGGCATCGAGCGCGGACGGGCGCGATCCCGTCTTGGCGTTGGCTTCTGTTTGGTTGAGCCCTTGGCGTTCCAGTCCAGAAGCTTCAATCCCAGCGGCGATCGCTTCTTTGAGCCGGCCCAGGGTTTCGTCCCAGCGCCGCAGCGCTGATTCTGAGAGGCGATCTGCTTGCAATTGCACGCTGCTCGACAAGTCTTCTGCCAATTCCGGCAAGGCATCGGCGGATTTCTTTAACAGCTTTCGCGTCTCCTGGCCCGCGCGCGGGGCGACCAGCAAGCCGGTCAGCGTTCCAATGGCGGCCCCTATGAGGAACCCGCCAACAAACAATCCCGATCGGTTATTGGACATTGTTATAGCGCTTTTCGTTCGGATGAACTACATCAAAAGGCACCCTAATGCGCTATAGTACAGGCATTGGTGCTGCCCTGAGATAACTCAATCCCTATTCGGGACTGAAATTGTAGCCTTAAAATCATTTTAGGCGGGTTTCCGCAATAATCTGGCTTCGCGATGAGCCTGCTCTCTTACACGTCCGCTTTTTTGTTGGGGCGGGTTGGGAGGTCGGGCTTCATCTCGCAGGTTGTTCTTCGCCTCCGCTGGAATTCCCACTGTCAAACAATGATTTTTTCTCAGCGTTTTAACCGCCGCGCTCCTGTGGATCGCGGCTGCCACGCACGCTGTCCCCGCTGCCAAAGCGCCAATACCTGCTCGAGTCGCAAAAGCTGAGCTTCCAATTTTCGGTATTGCTGTCGCAGCTTGCGCGTGCCTCCTTGTCCCTTGCCGATCGCAATCGGAGCCGGGTGCAGCACTGCATGGGTACTGCGCTCTACTGCTGTCAGGGTATCCGCTACTTTGGCGAGCACCTGCCGGATTCGCCGCAATTGCCACGCAACGTAAAGGCACAACAGCGCTATAACCCCATTTAGGACTAGGACGACCGTCAGCATGTTTAACCCTCACAACTCGATGCCCGGGTTGGACTCAATCTTTCTTGCTCCTCGGGTCGATCGTACCCGATCGCTTCAGCCCTACAGCATCTACAAGAAGAGGTATCTCAACCGATTTGAGGGCGATCGCCTGCTCTGAGTGTTTCCCAGTCGCTTTTTTTCCGATCGCCTGTTTCCAACCGTATCTGGCCTGAAGGCCGATCTTCCTGCGGCACGATCCCTTACATCTGTCCAAGCCAAATTTAATTGGCTTTAGGGTTTAACTGACTAATGCCAGGAACCAGATTTGAACTGGTGACACGAGGATTTTCAGTCCTCTGCTCTACCAACTGAGCTATCCCGGCAACCTTTTCTCAGGCGCTTAATTATATTAACAAGCCTCTTGTATTTTTGCAAGTACCTCCTGAAAAAATTTTTTTAGGGCTTCCCTCAGCGGTCTTTTGGCAGCTTTTTATTTTTAAATTTCTCTAAATTTTTCTTAAAAATGCTTTTTTTACAGGCATTTTAAGCTTTTAAACAGTGCAAGTCTATAATACAAAATTACGGAACAGGGCGCAATCGGGTGACTTTAAGGGTGAATGGGCCAACACCGGTTTCGCCAAAAGCCCGTACTCGCACAATGTAGTTGCCAGTTTTGGTGACGCGGGAAAATAACAGCGAGTTCGTGTTCCCGTCTGGCCCGTCATCATTTTCGGCCACTGTCGAGCCATCTTCGCCGAGCAGGGAGACAATGGCGTCAAAGCTGGTCGAGGTCAGGTCAATGGCCACCTGATCGCCTTCTGTGAGGGTAATGATGTAGTCTCTGGCAAATCCACCCTGCCCTGTGGGAATATCTTTCTCGGATAGGGTATCGGAGACTTCATTACCCAGGGGCAATGGAATCGGGTTGTAGAGCTGATTTTGGGCTTTGGCAGCGCCGATCGCGGTGCCGAGGCTCAGGACAGCAGTACAAAAAAGCAGAACTAGGCGATCGCTCGGGGTGAAAAAACGTCTCATGGAAGCAGTAAGCTGGCAAACTTGAACAAATATACAAGTGACTGATGGCAAAACCAAATCGCGCTGGCAACGGATGGCAGAGTCTGCTGGTTCTGGGGCTGATTTGGCTGGTTGGGGCTGGGAGCGATCGCCTCTGGTTTGCGCTCGATCGCTCCGTTCCAGCCTGGGATCAAGCCGATTACCTCACCGGCGCTCTGAACTACTGGCGGGCTCTCCAGCATCCTCTCTGGTTTGACGGCGAATGGTGGACGCGCTTGTGGATGCTCTCGTCGAAGGTGCCTCCCCTAACCTACATTCTTACGGCTTTTTTCCTCAATCTGTTCGGCACGGACGCCGATCGCGCCACTCTCGTCAATTTATTTTTTAGCGCAGTTCTGCTGGGCTCGGTTTACGGGCTGGGCAGAATCCTCTTCAACCGCCAAGTAGCCCTGTGGGCAGCCTTTCTGTGCTTGTTGTTTCCCGGGTTGTATCTGGTTCGTCTGGATTTTCTCCTCGACTATCCCCTGACGGCTGCTGTCACCCTGTGTTTTTACGCTCTGACGTTTTGGCGGAATGTTTCAACCGCACAGGCACAGAAGCAGCAGAAGTGGGCAGGCTGGGTGCGGGCGTCGGCTTTTGGGGTTTGTTTGGGGCTGGCTGTGCTGGTGAAGCAAACGGCAGTTTTATTTCTGTTTTTCCCGCTTCTTTGGGTTGGCGCGGGTGCTATGCGGCGGCGGCAGTGGCAGCGCGCGGCTCAGTTGCTTTGGTCTTTGCTGCTGTCGGCGCTGATTTTTGGCCCTTGGTATCGCGCCAATTGGCTGCTGATTCTGACAGCGAGCAAGCGGGCGACGGTGGATGCGGCGATCGCTGAAGGCGATCCAGCCCTCAATACTCTCGATGCCTGGTCGTTTTACTGGCAAGACCTCCCCTATATGGTTTCTTGGCCACTGCTGCTCGTGCCGCTGGCGGGAATTCTCTTATATTTGACGCGCTCTATTTTGAACACTCCAGGGCCAAGAGAGGAGAAACCGCTGGGCGATCGCCCTGTTATTTCCGCCCTGAAATGGCTGGCCATCTTCTGGGCAGGTGCCTATTTCCTCTGTTCTCTCAATATTAATAAAGATTCCCGCTATGTCTTGCCGTACCTGCCCGTGCTGTCGCTGTTTTTAGCCTGGGGTTTGACCCTGTGGCCGCGTCGCTGGGGCGGATGCGTTCGCTGGGGCACGGCCAGTTTGGCCATTTTGCTAGGGCTGCTGAATCTGTGGCCGATAGGCGGGGTTGCGGGCGATCGCCTCGCTCAGTGGTTGAGTCCCCGCGTCCAGCACCGCGCCTATTTGGGCGCTGAGTGGCCGCACCGAGAGGCGATCGCAGAAATTACCCAAACCGCACCTTTCGTCCGCTCCACCTTGGGCGTATTGCCCTCAACGCCCGATCTCAACCAGCACAATTTCAATTACTACGGGGCGCTGGCCAATTTCCAGGTTTACGGACGTCAGGTGGGGACGCGGCGCAAACAGGTGTCCCAAGACGCCCGATCGCTCTCCTGGTTTCTCACCAAAACCGACGATCAAGGCTCCGTTCCCAAAGAAGCTCAAGCCGCTATCGTGCAAGCGATCGCCCAAAGTCCTGATTTCCACCCGCAAAAAACCTGGCCCTTGCCCGACGGCAGCACCCTCACCCTCTACCGCCAGCAAAACTTGCCCGTCGAAGTCAAACCCCTACACAGCCCGACTGCAACAATTCCCGCACGACTCGATCGCGTCGTCGTCCCGGCGATCGCCCCGCCCGGGTTACCCGTGCCCGTTACCTATGAATGGTCGGGCTCTTGGGCACAATTGCAACCCGGTTTAGTGCTGCTGACTTGGCGGAGCGATACTTCCGATCGCAAATCCCCCAATCCCCCAATCCCGGCAGCCAATCCCCAAAACCCACCCCCAAATCCCCCAATCCCGGCACCGACATTGCAATGGTTGCACGATCACGGCATCGGTTTGGGAACTTTGCATCCCGGTTCCCAAAAACTTTCATCCCAATCTTTTCAAGTAATCGAACGGATGGCGATGCTGCCTCCTGCCTCTGCACGCGGCACCTATACTCTGGAAGCAATGTATTTAAATCGGCAAACGGGTGAAAGCTACGCGATCGCCGTGCCGCCAGTCCGGCTGAAAATTGACCCCGCTGCCGCCCCGATCCCGGCTGCCGAGTTGGATTGGGTGACGCAACTGCGAACGTGGGCAGCAGCTCTGCCGAAAGGGCCAGATGCTCTCGGGCCGGTTTTTGAGGAGATCGGGCGCGTCAATCAGTACGATCCGATTCAGGATTACACGGTACAGGCGGAACGTTGCTTGGACTATCGGCTGCGGCAAGAACCGGAAAATCGGGAATGGGCTTACGGGCTGGCACTGGCTCGCGCGCTGCGCCGCGACGCGCAAGGGGCGATCGCTGCCCTGGAACGAGTCGTCCACCTGGATTCCCAAAATCCCTACGCTCATGCCTATCTCGCTGCTGTTCGCCTGTACAACTGGCAGCCCGCTGCGGCTGAGGCGTCCCTCCAGCAGGCAGAACGTATAACATCTAATCAACCGGAGATAGAAGCTTTAAGTGCTGTTGCTAGTCTCATGCGAGGCAATGTTTTTAAAGCCTGGGATCACTTTAAACATCTTCAAAATATTTCAGCATCCGGTAGTAAACTTTCATAAAATTGGTTGAACGAATTCGCGGGGGGAGATTTTGCGCCCTTTTTTACTCACTTTCCGATCGGGGAAAGCCGCTGGCGATCGAGATCGGTAAAGTCTCTATTGTATGGGAGCTTTCAAACTAATTATTATCAAATAGGGGAAGATACCGTGCTTCGTGCGAACTTTGCCTCAGTCGCTTCCATCCTATTTTTTCCCCGCGCTGGTCGGTTGTGTCAATTTGGCAAGGTTTTTGAGGAAGAATAGGTGCAGGAGTTCACTAGCAACTACAACATTGAAAAAAATGAAATCGAAAGCCTCTGAGAAAAAACACATCTTAATTGTTGATGACAGTCGCACCAACTTAGAAGTGATTTCAGAGTTATTTGACAACTCTGAATTTGACGTCTGGGTAGCGCCAAATGGGGAAATTGGAATTAAAAAAGCAGAAGCAGATCGACCGGATTTGATTTTATTAGATGTGATCATGCCAGGGATTGACGGATTTGAAACTTGCAGGAGGTTAAAGAAAAATCCGGCAACTAAAGATATTCCGGTTATTTTTATGACGGCTCGTTCCGAAACCATTGATAAAGTTAAAGGGCTGACAATTGGAGCGGTCGATTACATTACTAAGCCGTTTCAACAGGAAGAAGTTTTAGCGCGCCTGAGACTGCACCTAAGACTTTATTCTTTAACAAGAACATTGGAGGAACAAAATTCAATTCTAACAGAAGAAATTGAAAAACGCGCTATTGCTGAAGCGGCGCTGAGAGATTTCGCTCGCGAATTAGAAAAGCGGGTAGAGGAACGGACGGCTGAACTGACGCGCGCTCTGCACGAGTTGCAAGAAGCGCAATTGCAACTGGTTCAGAGTGAAAAGATGTCCACATTGGGGCAACTGGTTGCAAGTGTTGCTCACGAAATCAACAATCCGGTTAATTTCGTGTCTGGAAATATCAACCACGCACAGCAATATATTGCTCATCTCATCGAACACCTGGAACTTTACCAAGAGTATTGTCGAGAGACGGCACCGAAAATTGAGGAACACGCGCAGGATATTGACTTAGAATATCTCGTCAAAGACCTCCCTAAAATAATTTCTTCCATGAAAGTGGGCGTCGATCGCATTCGCTCTTTGAGTGTTTCGCTGCGGAACTTTTACCGAGCGGATTCGTCGCACAAGCTGGCGGTTAATATTCACGAGGGCATCGATAGTACGCTGTTGATTTTGGGGCACCGCCTGAAAGCGAATGCCGATCGCCCTGCGATTGAGGTGATTGCAGAGTACGGAAATTTACCGCTTGTGAAGTGTTATCCGGGACAGCTCAATCAGGTATTTATGAATCTGATTGCTAATGCGATCGACGCCCTGGAAGAGGGGGAGTGGGCACGGGCAAAAGGGAATCGGCAATCGGGCACGGGCAAGAATGATTCAACCAATGACGAATTACCCATTCCCAACGATCCATTACCAATCCCCACCATCCGCATTCGCACGGAAGCGATCGAGGGCGATTGGGTGGCAGTTCGGATAGCTGACAATGGTTGCGGGATGACTCCGGAGGTGAAGCAGCGGCTATTCGAGCCGCTTTTTACAACTAAACCCGTGGGCAAAGGGACGGGGTTGGGCTTGTCTATCAGCCGTCAGATTGTAGAAGAAAAACATGGGGGGCGGTTGACGTGTATTTCTCAAAAGGGGCAGGGGTCAGAATTTGCGATCGAGCTTCCGATTCACCAGGCGTCTGAATAGAATCGCCGGTTTTATAGGGTGCAGTGGGTTGGGCTCGCGGTTGTGACGGAAATCTGCAATCCAGAGGATTTACAGCCCTGACGGAGATGTTTTGTTTGACACCTATAGAAAGAGGGTGGGGAGCTTGCAGAATTCTCGAAAACCTGCTAGACTTATTTTTATAATGGAAATCTGCGCAAAAATTTTACAAAAAGTTATATTCCCATTATAAAAATATAGTATCACGTCCAAGAGCGGGGAAATCTAAAAAAAATCTTACTTTCTATTGTCCCGTGACGCCCAAAGAGGAAATCGCCTATAGAAAGAAGGTGGGGGGCTTGCAGAATTGGCGAAAACCTGCTAGACTTATTTTTATAATGGAAATCTACGCAAAAATTTTACAAAAAGTTATATTCCCATTATAAAAATATAGTATCACGTCCAAGAGCGGGGAAATCTAAAAAAAATCTTACTTTCTATTGTCCCGTGACGCCCAAAGAGGAAATCGCCTATAGAAAGAAGGTGGGGGGCTTGCAGAATTGGCGAAAACCTGCTAGACTTATTTTTATAATGGAAATCTACGCAAAAATTTTACAAAAAGTTATATTCCCATTATAAAAATATAGTATCACGTCCAAGAGCGGGGAAATCTAAAAAAAATCTTACTTTCTATTGCCGCGCAAAGCCCGATCGCGAACGGTGGTTCGCTCGCCCTTCCTCGCCTTTCTCGCAGGTCGATCGCTTTAGACTTCTTCCAAATCCTCGGAAAATTCCTGCAAGTTTTGGTGTTCGACGCGGCGGGAAGAGCGGCGATACTTTTTCGTGTTGAGCTTGGGTTCGTACTGCTGCTGACCGGATCGCCTGGTTTTGACCTTCAGGCTGGATTCGGCAACGCGCTGCTGGTTGAGGGCGTCAAAGCGGGCGATCGCTTCGTCGAGAAATTCCAGATAATACTCGTAGCGCTCCCAGTCCCCCCTGACGGCGCAGTTGGGTTCGTCGCGGTGCAAGCAATCGCTAAACTGACAGCTATTTTCTGCCAAGCGCTGCCGTGCTTCTGGGAACAACAGCGCCAACTCGTCTGGCGCGCAGTCCAAATCTGGCTGGTTGAATCCGGGGGTATCGGCGAGCAAGCCGCCGGCTGGCAGGGAGAAGAGTTCGACGTGGCGGGTGGTGTGGCGTCCTCGGCTGAGCTTCCCGGAGACTTCGCCGACGCGCTGGCTGACTCCGGGAATCAAATGATTGATTAAGCTGGACTTGCCGACACCGGAAGGGCCGGCCACAACGGTAATTTTACCTTGCAGTTGGGCGGAGAGTTCGTCGAGTCCCATACCGATGAGGACGCTGATAAATATTGGCTGATAGCCCCACGAGTTGAGGCGATCGCGCCAAGAAAAGCGCTCTGATTCAGGGACTAAATCGCTTTTATTCAAACACAGGGAAATTGCCAAACCGGCAGATTCTGCCTTCAGCAAAAATCGGCTCATCTGGTGGGGATCGAGATCGGGTTCGGCGCTGGCGAACACGAGCAAGATTTGCTCGGCATTGGCGACGGGGGGACGTTCGAGTTCGGCTTGCCTGGGGAGGACTTCAGCGATCGCTCCCCGCCCGCCCGCCCAGTCCGGTTCTTCAATG
>CAYOOD010000092.1:0-33037 GCA_964405435.1 uncultured bacterium | reverse complement strand
CTATACCGACGAGTGGAGCGCTTCCGCTAGCGCCACCTCGATTTCTCTGAGCTAGCCTAGGGCGGTTTCTGGCAGTTGGATTCTTACCC
The DNA here is from genome assembly GCA_964405435.1 of uncultured bacterium. Taxonomy (GTDB): domain Bacteria; phylum Cyanobacteriota; class Cyanobacteriia; order Cyanobacteriales; family Oscillatoriaceae; genus DVEG01. The sequence goes on along the minus strand of CAYOOD010000092.1, from coordinate 32,948 downwards.
CGCTTGGATGGGGTAACTATCTGAATCCCGCCAATTGCACCTGTACGGAGGGAGAACATTCGCGGATATTTATACGCGAATGTTTTCTCGCAGTACAGTTCTCTATCGTCTGGGCGATCGCTGTTTTTGGATATGAAAATTTCTCTACCTAAGTGCAGGGCAGTATTTTTCTGCCTCTCGCCTCTATTCATATAGTGCAGGTTTTTCCAGGGGATTTGCGCGAAGGCTCTTGATTGGCTTAAGCTCTGTTTCGCTGTCGCCGAAGCTCTCGAAACACGCGGCGCTGAAGTCTGGATAAAAGTTACATCAATTAATTATTTAAAAACCCTATGGTTACTGTCAGCGTATCTGGATTCATCTAGAGAACAAGGATCAGGTCTAAGTTTATGCTTCCCAGAGCATCTATTAAGGTCAGCGAAATCATTGAATGGCTGAAAAAAAATAATCTTTATACAACTATTTTAAAAAAAATTTTATATCAAAAGATTGTAGAAACGACGGCTTTAAAAAGAGGGTTAAAAGTTACGCCTGAAGAGATTCAAGATGAGGCGGATAGCTGGCGGTTTGCCAAGCGCTTGTACAAAGCTTCAGACACCCTGGAATGGCTGGCAGAGCGGATGATTGGGGTGGAAGATTGGCAAGCGGGCATTCGCGATCGCCTTCTGGCTCGAAAACTAGCTGAATCCCTATTCGATCGAGAAGCAGAAAATTTTTTCGACCGCCACCGACAGGACTACGATCGGGTCATCCTTTATCAAATTGTCGTCCCCTATGAAAAGTTAGCCTGCCAGCTATTTTATCAAATAGAAGAGCAAGAACTCAGTTTTTACGAAGCCGCTCACTTTTACGATATTGATGAGAGGCGCAGGTTGACTTGCGGTTATGAAGGACACTTTTACCGCTGGAATTTAAATTCCGATATAGCAGCGGCGGTCTTTGGCGCGCGAGCCGGACAACTGACCGGCCCGATTCAAACGGAGCAAGGGTATCACCTGCTGCTGGTTGAAGAGGTTATCCCGGCGGAGTTAACCCCTGAAAGACGTGAAGAGATTGTCAGCGAGATGTTCGATCGCTGGCTGGCGATCGCTCTCAACTACATGCAGGGCAAACGCATCTAATTTTAAAATTTCTACATATAGTGCCTTGCACGAGTGAAAAACACTATATATAGACTTGCGATTCTCAATAAGGAACAATAAAGCCGAGTTATTGTGCTAAAACCCCCGCTTATTGACAAGATGCGTTTGCCCTGCAACTACATGCTGCACGGCTATCAGCTTAAAGCAGGGCTCTTGCCAAAAGGGCGAGTCACCGCTTCAGAGGAGGAGAATGGGGAGAATTTGGAGAAATAGCAGCGATCGGGAAGCTCTTCGCGCGAAGGTCATAAAAATTTTACCGTTCAAGCGCGGACAATCAAAAAATAAGAGACGAAGTATTCAACGCTTCGTCTCTCCGCTTATAAGAAGTTTTAAAAGTCTTTTAAACGTAAACAAATTGGTTGGAATTGTTCAGATTCAAGATGGGCACTCCTCCCGCAAGACCCACCGCCTGTACAATGCCAATGAGTTCAGTACCGGAGAAAATGCGCGTGTCGTAAATGCCAGCAGGGGCACCTGGCGTGGGGGTGAGTGACAGGCTGTAATTACTGGGGGCTCCCTGCAACTGGATTTTATCCCAACCATTCTGGAAGTCTACAATTAAAGCGAAGTCGCTGTCGCCAGCAGCTCGGTAGAAAACATTCGCAGCGTCTGCAAGAACGAACGTATCTGTTCCTCTCAATTCGGTGGGGATGCTGGGAAGATCGCCCCTTAAAATATCGATTTCATAGGCTCCGGGAGTTGCAGGAGCGACGGCAAGCGGATTAACACCGATGAGAACGTCATTGCCCAAACTGCCGATTAGGTTGTCATTGCCGCTGCCCCCGGTAATGTTGTCATTGCCAGTACCGGCATCTATGCTGTCGCTGCCGCCGCCTCCGGCGATGGTGTCATTGCCGTCGCGCCCGAAGATCAAATCGTTGCCATTCCCGCCATCTAAATTGTCATTGCCGCTGAGGTAGGCGTAATTGACGAAGCCTCCAACAATCGTGTCGTCGCCATCGCTTCCGAGAACGGTGTCGTCATTGCCTACTAATCCGGGGGTAAAAACTCCATCTGCATAAATAGCATCATTGCCTCCACCCCCGCTGAGATTGTCTTTGCCGGTGCCTCCATCGATGAGTTCGTCGCCAAAGCCGCCGACGATGGAATCGTTGCCAGCTTCTCCGAACATGGTGTCATTGCCGCCGCTACCGAGTATGTTGTCATGGCCGTTGCCGCCAAAGAGTAAATCGGTGCCGAAGCCGCCATTGATGCGATCGTCGCCATTTCTGCCGTAGATGGTGTCATTGTCGCTGCCTCCATCGAGGTAGTCGTTGCCATTGCCGCCATCGAGGTAATCATTTCCTCCATTGCCAAATAGCTTGTCATCGCCCTCGCCCCCGAAAACGAGGTCGTTATCCGTGCCTGCCGTCACGAAATCATTTCCTCCTCCAGCATCAATGCTGTCATTGCCACCACTGGTGAAAATGGTATCGTCATTGTTAGTCGTGCTGGGGTTAGTGGTTAGCGTGAAAAGATCGCCTAAGTAGGTTCCATTTAAGAATGCCATCGGTTTTCTCTCCTTTTTTACTGGTTTTTATTCTGCTGCCCGTACTGTAAATTTTTTTTCCTGCTTGAAGGTGCCATTTTGGCAGTAATTTCTAGAGATAGTGTTTTGCAAAAAATGGCAAAACTTAGAAATGGATAAGTTAGCGATCGCTTCTTTTTAAGAAAGCCAGTCTGCCAGCTTCCTCGTCAAGATCGAGCGATCGCCTCAATTAAATGCGACCGGGCTGCAAGTTCGCAGCTATCGGCTTAAGTCAGCATCGCGTGTTTTATCTCAATCTTTTCTCGCTCCTCCAGTTGAGGGCTAAATCCCTCACTAAAGGTAGGGATAATGCCACTAAAAATGGGACTACAGCCCTCACCAAAATCGGGGGTAAAGCTACTACAAATGGCGATATTTTTGACGGAATTTTCTACTGATTTGAATCTGAATTTTCTAAACTTAAAGGCAGCTTTTTATTTTTTGCGCCTTTGATTTTTAGCCTGTAACCCACACACAGCAGGAAGAAAAATAAAGGTATTGCTAGGGGAGTTGAAGGTTCGGGCACGGAAGCAGAGTTTTCGCTCACTTCTACCAAAGTTAAATGAGTCTTTCTCGCGAACTGGCGCTCATACGAGCCTTGGAAACTAGCCGAGGATACTAAACCTTCGTCGCCAAAATACGTCTGAATTGACGAGTCCTCTAGGCTGACATTATGACCAAAAGCCTGCCAAGACAGGCTCGCCTCTGGCATTTTGGCTTTTCCCGTTAGCGAAAATAACCCCAGCAGAACTTGCGAGGGAGAATTTTCAGTTTTTCCGAACAACATAAAAGCTATTTTTCCTGCTGCTCTTGCCAGTCCATTTGTAGAATGGCTGATAGCGGCTCCCACGGTGACAGAAGCGTTAAAATTGAAGGAAAAAGTTTGAGCCGGATCGACTAAAAAATCAGCGATTATTTGAGTTTTGGTTTTAGCATAGCCGAGATAACCGCCCCCGTTGCCTTGGGCTAGCGTTGAAGAAAAGCTCCCAGTCATTGGCGCGTTAGCGTCAAAAAAACTATCTGCTGAAGCTGATGCAACTGTTGAGGCTGTTGGTTCGGAAGCAGAGAAAGTATTCGTTTGGGCGAACGTGCTAGTTGAAAGGGGTTGGTGACTGAAATTGCTGATATACAAGTTTGAGTCGGAAAAAGCTAGGCTGGCTGCTCGTACTGGCGGGGCGATCGCAACGCAGGTTCCGGCAACTAAAGGAGCCGCGATCGCTAGGAAACGAGCTTGTATTTTCATCAGGGCTTGCATACTTTCCTCCGGGGTGAGTTCTTAATGTATATTTTTCTGGAAGCTATGTTTCTCTCTTGGCTCCAAGATAAAAAATTAGAGGCGCTCGATGTTGCCAGAATGGCATATTTTTGCATAAATTTTCTTTTTGACTGCTGCGGCTGTGTCTGCTTGCATTCCGCCAAATCTCTCAAAGCTTTGCTCTGCAAACGCTTGAAGTATCGCTGCAAAACTTCGATGATAAATGCAGGTTTCGCAGGTGAGTTTTTGCATTTTTATATTTTCTCATTTAGTTCACAAAAATTTAACTTTAATAGCGCAGAGAGTTATAAAACTTAAGTTAAAATTGGGTAAAAATACGGATTTTTTGCCTGGGGTTCCAAAAAATCCAATAATCTCGCCGAAAAGGAAGTAGGCAGGCAGAAATAAGGCCACGGCAAAGAAACCCGGTTGTTTGGAAAACCCGGGTTTCTGGTTAAGGAATGGAAGAGAAAAATTTTTTCCTTTTACAACAATAGGATGAGTCGATCGCGAATCGGCAGTCCGAGAGCTAGCTGCTTCAACCCGAACCCCAAGAGTAGGTCAAAGTAGGTTTTCAGAATGGAGAAAGTATCCAGGCTCCTGACTTCTGGCTTCTCTAGTTTTCTACTGTCGGGGGTTAGTCGCAGGAAATGCGATCGCCTTTTTGGCAGCGTCTCGATCGGGCGCGGCGTGCTTCCTGCCTGGTTTGTCCAATTTATGAGAAGCTTTCTTTTTTGCTTGGAAATTGGGAAGGGGCACGGGGCATGGAGAGTGTTGAGTGTTGAGTGATTCAGTCAGATGAGTGGAAGAAAAATCTAATTCCTGACTCCTGACTCCTGACTCCACACTCGTCCAGCCCCCGGCATGTCCTAGAAGTTAAAACCTACGCCGACTTGCACTTCTGCGTCGATGTCGTCCAGAAATAGCAGGTTCACCATCCCTGTAAACGTCAAGTTGGAATTAAAAACGTAATCGGCACCGCCGGTGGCCATGAAGTCAAATTCCGAGTCGCCATCTTTAACCAGGGAAACGGCGGCTCCGGCTCCGGCAAAAGGCTGCCACCTGTCTCTTCCCATATCGGCGGTTAGCGTTGCCTGCCGGAATTCGATAGTAGCGGGCAGGCGCAAATCTAAGATGCCGTTGCTAAATGCCAGTGAGGGGCGCACTGACAAGCTCCACGGGTTATCGGTTACGGCTAAGTCGAGTAGCTTCAATTTGGTGAGAATTGCCAAGTCGGCAAAGTCTTCGTTGTCCGAGCCAACGTTCGCGCCGATGCCGAGGAAGTTGGCTCCGGGACGGCGAGTGGGCCTGCGGGCCACCTGGGCGAGGACGGGAGTTGCTTTTTCCTCGGTTTTCACTTCAGAAGAGGCGATCGCGGCTGTTGGGGTGATGTCGCCGGCGGCGGTTGAGACGAACGGGCGAGCAGATACAGAAGTAACTTCGGTCTTGATTTCTGCGCTCGGCAGTGCTGTCGCGCTTTCTCGATTCAGCGGTTGAGTCTCTGTCGCGTCGGCGATCTCTCCTTCTGACTTAGACGTGGTTTCGCTTATTTCGCTTGCCTCCCCTGGCAGGGTTTCTGCATTCTTATCGCCGGATTTTATATTCGATGATTCTGGTATCGCGCGATCGCCCGCAACAACGGGGGCTGGCTCAGTCGCCTCAACGGCTGGGCTCCACCAAGTAGCCGCCGGTGTTGCGGAGATTGCTGTGGCGGTACTTGACGCGGGCTCTTGTTCGGCGATGCTTCTCGTTTCAGATCGAGCTGGTGAGTTCGCCAGAACGATGCTGAGTGCGGTGCAACTCAATAGGTAACACGCGCGTCTGGGTATAAATGGTTTCACGCTCGCTCCTCTGCACTGATAGACGTTCGATTCCATGCTCAGACAATCTAATTTAGCTGATATGGGCTATAATTTCTATCCTTCTCAAGATAGATTTGACTTGGCCACCTCTAGGGCGGCAAGCTTGCCCCTATTGTTGGCACAGAATCAGCCGTTTTTCCAGCAAGCCGGATACTAAGAGCCTTAAAATTCTCGTTAACTTGAGATTTTGCCGATTTTTACCCGGATTTCAGCCACTTTGTCCCAGGGAGGCTAAATTAATATCAAATCCTGGTAAACAGTCTTTACATAAATTTCGAGAGCGTGTTTCCCCTCTTTGCAGCCGCTCCGGCACGCGCCAGCTTGTGGGGTTGGGTAATGGGTAATGGGTAATGGGTAAATTTCGTTCTTTTAGTAAGAAAAGCGATCGGGAAGTTTTTCTAAAAAGCTCTATGACCCATTATCCATCACCCGTCAATGAGCTTGAAAATCAGACAGGAGAGCGATCGCGCCAAAGCCGGGGCTTTTTATCGCCCCGGCTTTTATCTAGGCAATCAGACTAGATGAGCGTGAAATTCTCCGCCGTAATGAGGGTGGATGGCACGTTATTGAGAGTGGCAAGCACTTCGCCGCTATCAGCGATCGCGATCGTTGTCGCCGAGCCATTCGAGGCAACCGATAACTGCTCGAAGCTCAAGCCTCCGGCTAATGCCAGCTTATCGAAGCCATTCTCAAAGTCAGCAACGATATCGCTGCCGCCATTGCGAGTCAGAACAAACGTATCGCTGCCCGTACCGCCGACAAGGGAATCACTGCCCGCATCGCCAAAGAGAATGTCATTCCCAGAATTGCCGATGAGCGTGTCATTATCCTTACCGCCGTACAGGGCATCGTTACCTTCGCAGCCATCGAGACTGTCAGCGCCGGCGTTGCCGAAGAGAACGTCATTGCCCTCGCCGCCGCAGGCGGAGTCATTGCCGATATCGCCAGCAACGACATCATTGCCCGCGCTACCTTTTACGATGTCAGCGTCTTGCCCGCCGAAGAGGGTATCGTCTCCCGTACCGCCGTCGAGGAAATCAGCGCCGACATTGCCATAGAGCAAGTCATTGCCTTCGCCGCCGAGTACGGTGTCGTTGCCGATATCGCCGACGACGATATCATTGCCGGCACTTCCTAATAGCGCGTCGTTATCTTTGCCGCCGAAGAGAATATCATCTCCGGCTTCGCCGTCGATCGTATCGTTGCCGATATTGCCGTATAGCTCGTCGTTGCCGTTGCCGCCTTTGACGAGATCGTCTCCCAAATCGGCACTGACAATATCGTCGCCTTCCCCACCAGTGACGGCATCGTTATCTTTGCCAGCAAAGATGATGTCGCTGTCAGCGCCGCCGTCGATGTAATCGTTGCCGGAATTGCCGAAGAGCAAGTCAGCGCCAGCGTTGCCGTAAATATTATCGTTGCCGCCAAGACCGGCAACAATATCGCTGCCGCCCAAAACGGTGAAGGCTTCATCGGCTGCAGTGCCGATGACGAGATCGTCGCCTTCCGTTCCCGGCGCAGCCCCTGCAATGTTATTGGGAGTCAGCGTCACGCTGCCCACATCGGGCGTGGGGAAGACATCGCAAAGGCAATTCGTGTCAGTTGCAGTCGGCGAGGGTGCAGGCGAAGGTGCGGGCGAGGGCGCTGGCACGAACGTCGGTACGGGCGTCGGTACGGGCGTCGGCACGGGCGTCGGCACGGGCGTCGGCACGGGTGTCGGCACGGGTGTCGGCACGGGCGTCGGCACGGGCGTCGGCGTGGGCTCTGGCGTCGGCGTTGGGGTTGCAGAAACCGCAATCCCGAACACATCGCTGACAGCAGCGCTGCCGTCAGAAGCCGTCACCTTCAAATCCAAGCTGCCAACATCACCGACTGTCGGCGTGCCGCTGAACGTACCCGTGAGGGGATCGAATGTCAGCCAAGAAGGCAGGGGCGAACCATCTGCGCGGGTGGCTGTATATGTCAGAGGATCGCCGTTAGCATCTGCAAAGCTGCCGGCGGGAATTTGGAAGCTGAAGGGGCTGTCTTGGGTTGCCGTCTGGTTGACGATCGGATTGGCAACAGTTGGCGGTTGATTGTTCGGATTCGTGTCGTTGTCAGCAATCGCGACAACAACTGCGCTCAGCGGCAAGTTGTTGTAGTTGGCATCGGCACTGGTGGCGGTATGGGCGATCGCAGCCGTGTGCGCTCCTTCGACGAAGGTATCGTCAGTGGCGACAACCGTCACCGTTTGCGCGACATTCCAGTTGCTGCTGTCAAAAGTGATGGCAGAAATCGCGTCAATTTGGTTGCCCGTCGTAAAGTTGATCGTCACTGGCGCAGTGGGAGCCTGCGTCAGCACGATGCTGTAGCTGCCTGTCGCCCCGCCTTCGGCTGCCGAGACGTTGGTGGGGGTAATCTGGATTGCGCCGCTTTCATCGTCCGTGTTGACAGCGGAGACATCCGCCGGATCGATCGCGCTGTAAGCGGGATCGGTGGTGCTGATGCTGGTGGTGATGGTGTAGGCGACGGTGCCGTCAGCAGCGCTGTCATCTACCCCGGTGACGGTGACGGTTTGGAATTGATTCCAGTTCGCCGCCGTGAACGTCACGGATGGCTGAACGGTTCCTTCTGCTGTATTGGAACTGACGAAATTAATTGTCACGTCAGCAGAGGGTTGGGAGTTGAGTACGACGCTGAAAACGGCAGTGCCGCTCATTTCCGTAGTAACCAAACCCGCAGTCGGAGTGATTGTGACGCCGGGGGTGTCGTCATCCGTTATCGTGCCAATCCCTTGTCCGTCGAGGATCGTGCCATTCACCGCGCCCGACAGGTTGACAAAGAAGCTTTCATTGCCTTCAGCCACCACATCCCCTGCCACAGTGACAGTGACGATCTTGCTGGTTTCGCCCGGGACGAAAGTTAGCGGTGTTGTCGTGACAGCGGTGTAGTCAGTGCCGGCGGTGGCGGTATCGTCTGCCGTCTCGTAGTTGACGGTGACGGTTTCGATGCTGGCTTGATCCAGGCTAATGGTAAAGGTGGCAGTCGTCGTGCCGCTGTTGCCTTCCGTGACGGTGACGTCGCTGACGGAGATGTTCGGCGGGGTTTCGTTATCGACGATACTGACAGCCGCCGTATCTTGAACCGTGCTGTCCACATTGACGTCGCCGATCGCGACGCCGACGGGGTTGGCTAAGGTGAGGGTGAGGGTTTCGGGGACTGCCGTTTCGTAGAGGTTGTCGTCGTTGATGGGAATCGTGACGGTTTTGCTCGTCTCGCCGGCAGCAAAGCTGATGGTGAGAGGCGTATTGTCGAAGTCTACTCCTGCGCCTATTGCCGTTCCAGGTGTTAACTGCACGTCTACGCTGGCTGCGCCGCTGGTGTCGCCAGTGCGCTCGACGGTGAGTGCGACGCCGACAGGGGTGCCATCTTCATTGACTTGGTAGGTGGCGCTGGAGAATTCTACTAAGCTCACCAGCTCGTATGCGCCGATGTCTACCCGAGTGCCGCCAATTCGGTTGTAGCCAGTGCCGCGCTGGTCGAAGCTGGAAGTGCCCGCATAGGTGGGGTTGCCGGCATCGAAGGCGGGAGAGCCCGGTAGCAAGGCGTGGGTTTGAATGACTTGACCGTCGCCCAGCACGACCCCGCCGTTATTCTGCAGCGGTCCGAGATTGGGGTCTTGACCTGTGATGTTGGTGGCACCATTAACGGTCGCGCCGGTCGCGTCCTCAATCAAGCTGTAGTTGGCCGTCACCGTACCAAAGATATCAGGGGCAGTTGCCGAAGTATCGCTGTTGTTGGCGACGATGGTACTGTCGAGGGTCGCGGTTACGTTGGTATTGATGTAAAGACCGCCGCCACCCGTACCGGCGGTGTTGCCGACGATCGTGCTGTTGACGATCTTGACGTTGCCATCCTTGAGTAAGAGGCCGCCACCCTTCCCGGTAGCCGTGTTGCCAGAAACGGTTGTATTTTCGATTGTGGCCTGGAAACTCGCGTAGATGTAGAGGCCCCCAGCGTTTCCACCATTGGCAGCGTTGCCGGAAATCGTACTACTTTCTATCAGAATACTGTTGTCGGAGTAGAGTTTGCCTCCGCCATAGGCCGCACCTGCAGTATTGCCGGAAATGCTGCTGTATCGGATGGTGATGCTACCGTCATCGGTCTCAGCATACAAACCCCCAACATCTCCACCTGCAGTATTGCCGGTAATCGCCGTATATTCTATGAGGATACTGCCGTCATCGCTGTAGAGATAGGCACCCCCTTTGTCTCCACCTGCAGTATTGCCAGAAATTTCGCTGTTTCTGATAACGATCGATGTATTGGCTTGAGCATACAAACCCCCAGCATTTCCACCTGCTGTGTTGCCGGTAATTTTGGTGTTCTCTATCAGGATCTCGCGGTATTCGGAATAGAGATAGGCACCCCCCTGGTCTTTCCCTGCAGTGTTGCCGGAAATTTCGCTGTTTTTGATGGTGATCGAACCATAAGAGGATTGAGCATACAAACCCCCAGTATAGTAAACTGCGTCGTTGTTGGTAATTTTGGTGTTCTCTACCAGGATATCGCCGTACTCGGCGTAGAGATAGGCCCCCCCTGGCTTTTGCCTGCAGTGTTGCCGGAAATTTCGCTGTCTCGGATGGTGACATTACCGCTATAGGCCGCTGCATATAAACCCCCTGTGTCGGCACCGGCAGTGTTGTTGAGAATCTTAGTTCGTTCTACCAGGACATCGCCGCCGTAATCGGCGTAGAGATAGGCCCCCCCAACATCATCAAATGCACTGTTGCCGGAAATTTCGCTGTCTCGGAGGATGACGCCACCGCCACCATCGGTCGATACTTGCAAACCCCCATAAGATCCACTTACCCCACCGTTACCTGCCTTGTTGCCGGTAACTGTAATGCGTTCTAGCAGGACACTGCCGTACTCGCTGTAGAGGTAGGCACCCCCAGTCGAATACGTTGCAGTGTTGCCGGTAATAGCGGTATCTCGGACGATGACATCGCCCTCCACGCTGACGTACAAACCACCCCCATCCTCGGCAGTGTTGCCGGTTACGGTGCTGTTTGTGAGGGTGAAACCGCCGTCATCCGTGTCTACATACAGGCCGCCGCCCTTTCCATTTGCAGTGTTGCCGGTAATGGTGGCGCGGTCAATGGTGAGACTCCCTTTGCCATTCATATAGAGGCCACCCCCACCGTCAACAAGGGCAGTGTTGTTGCTGATGGTGGTGTTTAGGATTGTGACGTTGGCATAGTAAACGGCAATGCCGCCCCCACGTTCGGCAGTGTTGCCGGTAATTACAGAATCCTGAATGGTGAGGTTTTCACCTTTGCTTCGCACCGCGCCACCGTAATCGAGGATGGCGTTGGTGTTGGCGGCATCGCCGACGACCCCGCCGGTCAGGGTCAACCCGGTGATGGTGATGTCTTGGGCGGTGGCGGCGGTTTTGTCGCCATCGCTGATGTAGAAGATTCGCGAGGCTCCGCCGCCGCTGACGGTCGAACTCGCCGCGCCCAGCCCTGTAATCGTTACGGACTCGGTGATGTTTATCTGCCCAGTGGTAAGGGCAATCGTACCGGTTGCCGTTGCATCGAAGACGATTGTATCTGCACCCGCCGTTGCGTTGGCTTGGGCGATCGCGTCGCGCAAACTCCCTGCGCCGCTGTCATTTAAGTTAGTGACTGTAAAGGTGGCCATGCTTTCTCAGGCTGTTTTTTTACTAAGTATGGTCAGGATGCACGTCAAGACTCTGGAATGAGTCTTTTTACTCGTAACTGAAAAGCTTCCACCGATAGGAGGGGCAAGTCGCTCGATCGCCTTTGGTTGGGTGTATAACCTCCAAAAACGAACAATTGCTCTGCCCTGTGAGGCGATCGCCTCACAAAGTTCTCTTCTCGGCGGAATCAGGGTGCGGCTAGGCCAACCCTTGCCAGCCAATTCGATCGGTTATTTGCGTCAAGCGGCTGAGGCCACAAGGCTCGATCTGACTTTACAAGTCTTTGCCATCTACCGCCAGACTGAGTTTTTGAAAATATATCATGCTTCGCGAGAAGTAGTGTTTAAAGATATGGCAAAGTTGTTGGCGATGCGGGGCGTTTTCGTGTAAAAATGCCTTGAGCCGTACTTTTTCTACTTTTTGTTTCTGTTGGCGAGATAGGGATCTGCTACTTTTCCCACTTTTCCGATTTTTTCCGATTTTTTCCCACTTTTTCTTGCCAACTACTCTGAGATCAATGGCAATTGTATTCTTCTTTCGTTATATAGTAGTTAAAAAAATCGCAAATTTTGCCTTCTTTTTATAAGTAATTCAAATTAAACCAATTTAAAAAATAAGTTTTTTGTTATGAAAAACCCCGGGAGATATGTTATTCTTGCCACAAAATTGGATAAAGTGTGCCAAAAACGAAGATCCCGCCAGCCCTAACCCCCTAAAACCCTCTCAAAGATCGCCCCTATCCCTTGACAAAGGGGAAAGTGCGGAGTTAAGATAAATGGTTATTTTGACTTCTTACCCACTATAAAACTATTTAACTATAAAGGCAGAGGCAGAATTTCCAGCACGGCGTTACACGGGGGCGTTTCGCATTCTAGCCCCTACGGTCGGGAAGGAAAGGAGGGCGGGAGAGCGTGAAGTCAAGAGTTTCCCGACTTTTTCCAAGACAAGTGAGTGGAGGAGAAAGCGCGATCGACATCAAAGCGGAAAGAAAGTAGTATGAAGCTAGACACCGAATTCTATAAATTACCTCTCGGCTTTGATGCCGAGCGTCTGGCGCAAGAAGTGGCGCAGTTTGCAGAATCAGAGTGGCGTCCCCATCCCCAGGGCTATCCCGGCAATTCAGCCCTGATTCTGATCGCGGTAGACGGCGATGCCAATAATGACCTGGTAAAAGGGCCAATGCGTCCGACGCCACACCTGGATCGCTGCCCTTATTTGCAGCAAGTTCTGGGGGCGTTGGGGACAGTTTTGGGGCGGACGCGACTGATGCGTCTGGGGGCGCAGGCGGAAGCAACCGCTCACATCGACATGAACTATTACTGGTTCGAGCGGGTGCGGGTTCACGTTCCGATCGTGACGTTTCCGGAAGTGAGCTTTCTGTGCAACGACAAATCGGTTCACATGGCTCCTGGTGAAACGTGGATTTTTGATACCTGGAAGCTTCACAATGTCTTGAATCCCACGTCGCATTCCCGCATCCATTTGGTTGTAGATACGGTTGGGTCTGCTTATTTCTGGGATCTGGTTGCCAAGTCGGAACGACCTCACGATCGCGAACGGGAAAGGGCGATCGCTGCGCGTTTCCTTCCTTACGAACCGGGAAAAAAGGTGGTGCTGGAAACGGAATCCGTTAATTTTCCGGTCGTCATGTCGCCGTGGGAACAGCAGAAGCTGGTTGATTTGGTGCTGGAGGGGATGAATCCAGTCAAGGACAATCCCTCGGATTTGGCTGCCGAGTTGAAAGGCGAGTTGCTTCGCTTTTGCCGCGAGTGGCGATCGCTGTGGGCGCAGTACGGGGCGGCTTCTCCCGGATGGCCACTTTATCGCCAAGTTTTAGACAACTTCAAAGTCAAGCTCGATCGCTTTGAAACGCACCTGAACTTGCAGAATGGCATGGATGTTGCCAAGATTCTGCGGGAATTTCTCATCACGCCCTCACTGAATGGAGAACTCGCGGGGCAGGAAGAAACGCCGAGCGCGACGGTTAGTTTTCGATCGCCCGTCGAGAACGAGAAACAACCTGCCAGCCCGCGTTCTGAGCCCGCAGTGTTTCACGAGCAACCCATCGAGAAAACTACTCAGACGGCGATCGACAGGCCGATTTTTATCGTCGCCGCACCGCGATCGGGCAGTACCCTATTGTTTGAAACCTTGGGGCGGTGCCGGGAACTGTGGACGATTGGCAAAGAAAGCCACGAAATCTTTGAAGGGATTGCCAAATTGCAGCCTGCAAACCGTCAGTTTGCGTCCAATCGCTTGACGGAAGCAGATGCAGACCCCGAGACGGCGGCGACTTTGCGGCAGAGATTTCTGGAAGGGCTGCGCGATCGCCAAAACCAACCCCTGCCACCGGGCACTGCTTCGGTGCGGATGCTGGAAAAAACGCCGAAAAATTCTTTGCGCATTCCCTTTTTACGGGCGGTATTTCCCGACGCGCGGTTTATTTACCTGTACCGGCAGCCGCAGGAAAATATCAGCAGTATTATGGAGGCGTGGCGATCGAAGAAATTTGTCACCTACCCCAAATTGCCCGAATGGGAGGGCTTGCCCTGGTCCCTGCTGCTGATTCCGGGCTGGCGGCAGTTGCAAGGAAAACCGCTGCCAGAAATCGCTGCCGAGCAGTGGCGGATTGCGAATCAGTACATTCTCGACGATTTGGAAACAGTGGCGAGCGATCGCAAAATCTGCGTCACCTACGCGGATTTGCTCGCCGATCCGCAAGCTCAGGCGAAGCGCTTGTGCGAGTTTGCGGGGCTGGAGTGGGACGTAGAATTGCCGTCAAAGTTGCCCTTCTCTCGCCATACCCTGACGCCTCCCAATCCGAACAAATGGAAAAAGAATGCGGCAGAAATAGAAACGATCCTGCCAAAGATAGAAGGGACGGCGGTGAGAGCGCAAAAGGCTATAGCCGGAAATTTTGCCCGGACTTTAGAAGTGCCGGAGCGAGGGAATACATCCCTAGTCACTGGCGGAGAAATTCACCTACAATCGAATCAAATGACTGCACCATCCGATTCTCAGCAAGAAAAAGCAGATCTCAAGAGTGTCTATACGAGCAATCTGCCCCAGATTTTAGAAAAACGGGGCATCTCGCTGGTAGTCTCGACGTATCAGGCGGGGAAACTCATCGCAGTCCGCGCCGACGGCGGCACCGTCAATACCCATTTTCGGGGATTCAAGAAGCCAATGGGACTAGCGGCGGATCGGGATCGATTGGCGATCGGCACCGCCCAGCAAATCTGGGAACTGGCTAACGTCCCGGAAGCGGGGCGGAAGCTGGAACCGCAAGGCAAGCACGACGCCTGTTATGTGCCGCGCAACTCCTACGTTACCGGCGACATCGACATTCACGAGATGAGTTGGGCTGGAAAAGAACTCTGGTTCGTGAATACCCGATTTTCCTGTCTTTGTACCCTAGATACAAAATATAACTTCGTGCCGCGCTGGCGACCGCCGTTTGTCACGGCTCTGGAACCGACCGATCGCTGTCACCTCAACAGCTTCACCATCGTCAACGGGAAGCCGAAGTACGCGACGGCACTCGGGGAAACCAATGTCAAATTCGGCTGGCGCGAGAACAAAGCGAACGGCGGCGTACTCATCGACGTGGAAGAGAATAAAGTCCTGCTGCGCGGCTTGTCGATGCCGCACTCGCCGCGCTGGTATGCTGGCAAGCTCTGGCTGCTGGAGTCGGGTAAGGGTACTCTGACGACGGTTGACTTGGCGACTGGGCAGTTGAAGGTGGTGGCTGAGCTTCCCGGCTTTACGCGCGGGCTGGACTTCAGCGGGCCATTTGCGTTTATCGGTCTTTCCCAAGTGCGGGAAACGGCGGCTTTCAGCGGCATTCCCATCACCGAACGCATTCAGGAGCGCACCTGCGGTGTTTGGGTGGTGAATATTGAAACCGGTCAAACCGTCGGTTTCTTGAGGTTTGAGCAGGGGGTAGAGGAGATATTTGCGATTCAGGTTCTGCACGGCATCCGCTTTCCCGAGATTATCGACTGGGACGAGCAGGTCATTGGCAGTACGTTTATTTTGCCCGATGAAGCTCTGGCAGATGTGGAGCTTCCAGAGCCGGCTGCAGTCAGTTGAGATTGAAGCTTCAGAAACCCGGTTTTTTGGAAAAACCGGGTTTCTGGCATTGACTGCATTTAACTGAAAATCGCTAATGGGTAAGTGATAAAAATATCAAATTTAGATTACCCATTAGCGATTCTCTGGCAATCCGGGTTAACTATTCGCCGGTTCGGGAATGGTAATGTCGATCGATGTAACTTTGTTGTCGCGGCTCAGGCTGGTGAGCGGGGGATTAATTTCACTGGCATTGCCGACGACTAATGTCACCAAATTATCTGGTTTTAGGTAGGTTTGAGCTACCCGCTGCACGTCTTCAATGGTGGTGGCTTCGATACCGCGCCGGTAGCGGAAGATGAAATCTGACGGGTAGCCGTAGTATTCATAGCGCATCAGCCGCGATAAGGTTTGCGCGGGATCTTCAAAGTTGAAGATAAAAGAGTTGAGGGCGGATTCTTTGGCAAACGATAATTCCTCCGGGGTTATCGGTTCGGTGCGGATGCGATCGATCTCTTTGTAGATAGCCTGAATAAACGGTACGGTGGCGTCCGATCGCGTTTGCCCGCCGGAAATGAACGTGCCGGGATAGTCGTAGCGGGGATTCCAGACGCCGTAGACGGAATACGCCAGCCCTTGACGCGATCGCACCTCGTTAAACAGCCGCCCGCCAAATCCATTGAGCACGTCATTGAGTACCGAAAGCGCCGGATAGTCGGGAGAATTCAACTGCCCGCCCAAATGTCCGATGAGTACAGAACTCTGCGTCAATTGCGAGCGATCGACCAAAAACACGCCGCTCTGATTCGCCTGAGCAACCGAAGGCAGGGGCGGCAGTTGCACCTTCCCCGGTTGCCAGTCGCCGAATTTCTCCTGCACGAGCGATCGCACCTTGGCGATATCAATATCCCCGACAATCCCCAAAATCATATTATTGGGGTAAAAATATCGCTGGTAAAACTCCACCAAATCCTGCCGCGTCACCTTGTCAATCGTCGCGTGTTCCGCCGTGCGGGCGTAGGGAGAAGCCTTGCCGTAAATCAACTTTTGAAACTCGCGAGAGGCGATCGCATTCGGATCGTCATTGCGGCGAGCGATCGCGCCGTGGCGCTGTTTCTTCCCCAACTCCAACTTATCCTCTGGAAAAGCCGGCGATCGAACCACTTCTGCAAACAGCCCGAAAACCTCCTCCAAATCCTCGCTCAAGGCGCTAAAACTGGCACTGGCTGACGCCAAATCCACCCCAGTTTCCACCGAAGCCGCCCGCTGCTCTAGTAACTCATTCAACTCATCCGCCGAATGCTTCAGCGTGCCGCCAGAGCGCATCACCTCTCCCATCAAATCCGCCAAACCCACCTTTTCTGACGCTTCCAGCCGTTCGCCGGTGCGAAACAGCGCCGTACCGCTCACCAAAGGCAGCTCCCGATCCTGCATCAAATACACCACCATGCCATTCTCGAGCTGATAGCGCTCGTAATCAGGCAACTGAATCTCCGGCAGGGGCGGAAACTCCAACTCCGTGTAGTGTTTCGCTGCTTGCGAAAAAGCCGGCGCGCGCCACCCCACCGTCAGCAGCAGCGCCGCCACCACTGCCACAAACCCCAGCCAAACACTTTTCTTACTCTTGCCCTCGTCTGGGAACTGCACGACTCTTCCTCCTCCTACTCTTCCTCTGCGCTCTGAGCGTCTTTGCGGTTTCATTTCATCCCTCTTTCGGCAAAAGTCGCCCGATAGTGCGGTTTTCAGGCGTGAAAGCCTCCTGTGCCACCCGCTGAATGTCTGCCGGCTGTACTGCCGCGATCGCGTCGATTTCCTTAAATAAATTCCGCCACGAGCCAGTTTTTACCTCGTACTCGAGCAGCAATTCTGCCATGCCGTCATTAGAATCGAGCGATCGCAGCAATCCGGCGCGCGCCTGCGTTTTGACGCGATCGAGTTCCTGCTGCGACACCGGCTCGGTTTTGAGGCGATCGATTTCCGTTCGCAGCGCCTGTGCAACCTCCTCCACCGAGTGCCCCGGAGCCGTCATCGCGTAAAATAGCATCAAATTCGGATATTTCTCGCCCGGGAAGCCGCTGAACCCCTGAGCGGTTAGCGCTATTTGCTTCTCTTCCACCAGCGACTTGTACAGGCGAGACGTGCGCCCGTCGCTGAGCAATCCGGCAATAATTTCATACACGACGTGATCCGGGTGTTTCATTGCCGGTCGGTGGTAGCCTTCTAGATACCACGGCTGACTCTCCAGGCGCAGCGTCACCTCTCGCGTTTCGGTTTGGGGGGGTTCCTGTGCCGTCACTTGCGGAGGTTTCGCTCCTGCTTTGTAGCGCCCGAAGTAAATTTGCGCCAGTCGCTTCACTTCGGCGGGGTTGACGTCTCCGACAATCGCCATTGTCAAATTATTGGGGACGTAGTAAGTGCTGAAAAATTTCTCGACGTCTTCCCGCGTCAGGTTGCGGATGTCTTGGTTGTAGCCGATGACGGGGCGCTTGTACGGATGTACCTGAAAGGCTGTCGCGGAAAACGCTTCGATCATCTGCCCGACGGGCGAGTTGTCGGTGCGCAGCCGTCTCTCTTCTAGAATCACCTGCTGTTCTTTGTAGAATTCGCGAAATACCGGATCGAGAAACCGCTCCGACTCCAGCGACATCCACAGCTCTAGTTTATTGGAGGGGAAACTGTAGAAATAGCGGGTGGCGTCTGTGGAAGTCGTGGCATTGAGTCCGACGCCGCCGGAGCGCTCGACAATTTGACCGAGCTCGTTTTGCTTGACGAGGCTGTCGGCTTCGGCTTCTATTTTTTGAAATTCTGCCTGCAATTTGGCCACCTCGGCTTCTTTATTGGCGGCTTTGGCGGCGGTGATTTGTTCTGCTAGGCGATCGAGTTTGTCCAGCAGTGGCTCCTCCGCTGCGTAGTCGAGCGTGCCAATGCGCGTAGTGCCTTTAAAGGCGAGGTGTTCGAGAAAGTGCGCCACGCCGGTTTTCCCGTCCGGTTCGTCGGCACCGCCGACATCGGCGTAGGTTAAAAACGAAACGACCGGTGCCTCGTGCCGCTCCAAAACGATAAATTTCATGCCATTATCGAGGGTAAATTCGCTCACGCGCTGGATAACCCGATCGAGATAGGGCTGAATGGTTTGGGCCAGGGCTTGCTTCTGGGGTTCGCGGGCCAGTGCCGGAAGCGGGGACATCCCCCACCACAGCACCGCTGCCGCTAAAAATGTCAGCAAAAGGCTGCTCCGGGCGCGACGCGGCGATCGCGCTTCTAAAGGTTGCCTGTTAGGATTTTCGAGGCGGCAGTCTGAAGGTCGACGGTTCGGACTCATAGAATGCGGATTCAAGCGGGAATATTCCCATTATAAGGAATTGAAGTGGCCGAGCTTTTCAGAAAAGCGATCGGCAAGCTTAACTAACTGTGAAAGTTTCGGGGGCTCCCGAGCTAAGCATAGGACAATAACACTATAAATTTTAATCCCAACTAAACAGTGGGTTACTATGCGAGTGTTTAACCGACCTCCCCAGTCAGAAGCCCAAACCCGAACCCGCATTTTGCAGGCGGCACAGCGGTTGTTTGCCCACAAAGGCTACGACGGCACCACCACCCGCGACTTGGCTAGTACCGCTGGGGTGGCGGAGGGCACTTTGTTTCGATATTTTCCCAATAAAAAGGCAATTTTGGTAGAAATTGCCACGCAAGGATGGGTAGAAATTCTCACCGACCTGCTGACGGAACTGAGCGAAATGGGCAGTTACAAAGCCGTGGCGCAGGTGATGAAGCGTCGAATGCTGCACATGCGCGCCAATATCGACATGATGCGGGTATGCTTCCTCGAGGCGCAGTTTCACCCGGATTTGCGCGATCGCATTCAGGCAGAAGTGATCGCCAAAATGACTGACGTGGCTGAAGCGTTTTTCCAAACCGCAATGGAACGAGGCATCTACCGCCCGATGAACCCCCGCATTGTCGCTCAGGTATTTTTGGGCATGTTTGCCGTAGCGGGATTCAGCCAGCAGACGCTACTAGAAAAAGAAGCCTCTCCGCAAGCACAGCTAGAAATGGCAGAAGGACTGGCGGATATTTTCCTCAATGGCGTCTTGAAAAAAGAAGAAGAGTAGGCGAATTTAACCTTCTGCGGCGGGTAAAAACCAGTGTTTTTATAAACCGCAAAGTCCGCAGAGGACTTAAAAAAGGAAAAGACGAACAGAAGAAGCGAATCAGAAGTGAGGGAAGGAATTTCGGATCGGGGAAAGTCAGTTTCTCAAACTCACTTCTCACTTCTGGCGTTTTGAGAGAAATTGCGCTTGTTCGACCCACTCTTGCACTTTCTCTACCGAGGGGCACAAATCTCGCCGCTGCATCAGGGCTACTTGCAGGCGCAAAATTTGCTGGTGCAATCTGTGAACGGGCGTTGTGGCGAGCTGGCTCTTAGAACACACCCCCGCGTGCAGCAACAATCCGCAGTATTGGCAGCCGACGCTGGGAATGCTCGCCAGCTCCGCGAGGGCAACCCATTTATTAATCGATTGAATGCGAACCTGCAAGCGATCGGCGAGAGCCAAGCGCGTTTCTGGCGTGGCGGCTTGGCGGGCGAGGGCGAGTGTCGTGGCAATGCCGCAGGCGAGCAGTTGCGATTGATTCTCGCGACTCAATCCGGGTAATTGCGCAATTGGCCAGTCACTCGGCACCAGAGGACTTCGACTGTTTTTTTGAGAAATTTTCATAACCTGGGCCAGCCTTTTTGAATTGATCCTCATTCTAAAATCTAAGCTCTAAAATCTAAATTTAAAATCCCCAAACTCCTAAGTTGATATGCAAATCACTGTAGATAGCACGTCTTATGCCGAAGCGCTGCGCTTGCGACGCCAGCGCCTTGCTGGCGCGATCGCAATTCCCGCTGTTTTGTGGTCGGGAAGTCGCAGTTCTCGCAATTATCCGGCTAATCAGTTTCCATTTCGCGCCAGCAGTCACTTCCTTTATTTTGCCGGGTTGCCCCTGGAAAATGCCGCGATTCGTCTCGAGGCGGGGAATCTGGAATTATTTCTGGACGATGCGCCGCCTTCGAGCGCTCTCTGGCACGGAGAAATGCCGGCGCGCGAGGAAATTGCTGAATTCATCCGGGCAGATGCGGCGTATCCTCTGGCGGAATTGGAGAAGCGGGCAGACGGTGCGGCGACGATCGCCGTGCAAGATTGGGCGACTTGGCAGCAACAAGCAGCGGTACTCAAGCGGGCGATCGCCCCAGCAAAAGCCCCTCAAGGCATCGATCGCGAACTCTCCAAAGCCATTATCGAGCTGCGACTGAGCCACGACAGCGCCGCCTTATCGCAATTGCGACAAGCGGCTGCCGTTACTGTAGAAACACACAAAGCCGGCATGGCTGCCACGCCCAGCGCTCGCATCGAGGCTGAAATAAGGGCTGCGATGGAAAGCGTTATTATAGCACGCAACATGACCTGCGCTTATGGCAGTATCGTCACCGTTCACGGGGAAGTGCTGCACAACGAACAGTATCACCACGCGCTGCGATCGGGCGACTTGCTGCTCGCCGATGTCGGCGCAGAAACCGCAATGGGCTGGGCGTCAGACGTCACCAGAACCTGGCCGGTCTCCGGGCGTTTTTCTCCCACCCAGCGCGAGCTTTACAATGTGGTACTCGCCGCCCACGATGCTTGCATCGCTAAAATACAGCCAGGGGTAGAATATCGAGATATTCACTTACTGGCTTGCACGGTTATTGCAGAAGGCTTGGTCAATTTGGGAATTTTGCGAGGAAAAGCCGAAGATTTGGTAGAGATGGACGCGCACGCCCTGTTTTTCGTTCACGGTATTGGGCATTTATTAGGATTAGACGTGCATGATATGGAGGATTTTTGGGATTTGGCGGGATATGAAGAAGGGCGCGCCAGAAGCGATCGCTTTGGGTTGCGCTACCTGCGTTTAAATCGCCCCCTCCGCCCCGGAATGCTCGTCACAATCGAGCCGGGATTCTATCAAGTTCCGGCGATTTTGAACGACGCCGAAAATCGCGCGAAATATCAGGATGTCGTGAATTGGGATAAATTAGCTGAGTTTGCCGACGTGCGGGGAATTCGCATCGAGGACGATGTTTTAGTAACAGAAAAAGGCTGTGAAGTTCTGACAGCCGAACTGCCGAATCAAGCGAGTGATATCGAGGAGTTAGTGAAAGGAAGTTGAGAGGAAAATCAAAGAGCGCTCGCTTCGTTCGCAGTGAGCGCTTGCTTCGCTCCTTTCATTCGTTCGCAGTGAGCGCTTGCTTCGCTCCTTTCATTCGTTCGCAGTGAGCGCTTGCTTCGCTCGTCTCATGGCTGAAGCTGACTCTTTACCCAGAAGTGAAATGCCCGAACTAAGTCTAAATAATCAGTCGTTTCCGCACGGGCTAAAAATTGGGAAATTTCAGAAAGCGGCAGCGTCGGGAATGCGAGAGAGCGATCGCTGCTGACATATTCTCGCTTTTGCAGGAGTTTAACCGTCAAGCGATCGCCATCATAGAGCCACACTTCAGGCACTCCCAGATCGGCATAAACCTCTAAACTGCTTTCTGAGCGACTGGTGATATCAATTTCTACAACTAAATCCGGCGGCGGATCTTGCTTTAGATCGAGTCTTTTTTTTTCCTTGAATTGCCTGTTGATTTTGGATATAAAAACACTCATCGGGTTCCGCTCCGCTGAGTTTTGAACGCTGTAACGTTGTCGAGCCGAGAGCTTCAATTTTTAATTCTACTTCTTCTGCTATCGTTTCCACAAAGCGAGCGAGGATTTTTTTGTACCGTTCGCCTTCGGGCGAGGGAACCATAATTTCAAGATTGCCACGGTTATAAATCAGGCGAACTCGGCGGCGATGGGCGAACAATTCCGCCAGCAAATTTTCATAGGTTTGCCAACTGATGCCCGATAGCTGGATTCGTTGCTCTGGTTGGGTGAGGGGAGGGGAAGTCATGGGGCTAGTCTCCCTAAAAAAGGGACTCGCCTTTTTGATTTATATCGTGGAGTCGGGGCGCTTGCGCAGCAAAACGCCCGATTTCAGGTGTTTGGCATCCTCGGAAACACCTTAGATAAATCGAGAGACAAGTCAGGAAACCCGGGCAGGATAACCGCCGCATCCGGCAAAAAAATACGCTTGAGGGCATAGCCAAATTCTCCCACTCCATTTCGATAGGGTTGGCTGTAGCATTCTAGTTGATTTTCTACGAGATTAAATATCCAGTAATCGGAGATATCGGATTCGGCATAAAGAGATGATTTTGTTTCTCGATCGTACCTCAAGGTAGAGTCTGAGACTTCAACGACCAATAAAAGATCGTCAGCGCGAGGGTGAGAAGATAAATATTCGTCAGGAGAACTGCGGGCAATTACCACATCGGGCTCTGGTTCGCTGTCGGGAGGCAAGATAATCGGTTCCTGCCCTCGCACGATCGCGCGGTTTCCTAGAAGCGTGTATAACTCCCCAAAGACGCGAGAGTTGCAAATCGAGTGAGGTGTCCCTTTAGCTGCCATTTGTATGATTTCCCCGCGAATCAATTCGACGCGATCGCTTTCGGTAAAAAATCCTAGTTCTGTCAGGCGGTGGTATTCCTCTATTGTAAAGCGTTTGGGAGTGACAGTTGTTCCAGTCATATACGGCTCGGTGATGGGATAGGTGCTGAAACTATTTTAACTGAAAATAAGAAGAACAAGGGGAGGAGGCGAAACCGGGGTGCTGAGAAATCCGGTTTTTTTTGAGAAACCGGGTTTCTGCCTTCTGAGTGATTATTCCTCGAAAATTGCGCCGCGCTGCATCCAATTCAACTTCACCTGTTCGGAAATGCCTGTATTATTTCCAAATCGAGCATTTTCTACATTGGCTCCGGTGAAATCGGCACGGGTGAGATCGGCTCCGATGAGGTTGGCACCTGCTAGGTTGACTCCCGTGAGGTCGGCATTTTTCAAGTTGGCACCGGCGAGGTTGACGAGCGCCAAGTTAGCACGACACAAATAAGCGCTCTTTAAATTTGCGCTGTTCAGTTGAGCGCTGCTGAGGTTGGCACAGCTCAAATTGGTTCGCAAATCCGCACCCGCCAGATTGGCGAGACTCATGTTGGCTCCGGCGAGGTTGGCATTCACGAGCTGGGCAAAACTCAGATCGGCTCCGGTTAAATTTGCACCGACGAGATCGGCTAGCGTCAGGTTAGCATTGCGGAAGTTCGTCCCGCTGAGATTGGCATTGTGCAAGTCAATATAGTGCAAGTCGAGTTCGCTGAGATCGGCACCGGCGAAATCTACTGCGGGATCGAGTTCCAGGGTTTGCGCGATCGCGATAAAGTCTGTTGTCGTGCCTTGTAAAAAAAGTTCTCGGGCGATCGCAAAAATCTGCTGGTGACACTGTTTCGCTTTTGCTGTTTCTCCCAGAGCTTGGTAAGCGTATTGGAGTAAACCGAGTCCGCGCGCCTCACTGTGCCGGTCTTGGCTCTGTCGCGCTATCTCCAAATGCAAGAGCAGCTCAGAGATAGCCTGCTGCCAATTTTCCAAAAACAGATAAACACTGCCCAGATTCAGCAGGGCGTTTCCTTCTCCCTGCCGGTCGGCGATTGCCCGGGCGATCGCCAAATGCTGCTCGAAACAGGCGATCGCGCCGGTTATATCTCCCAGCGCCTGGTAAGCCGCCCCCAGATTTCCCAGCGCTGCTCCTTCCTTGCGGCGATCGGGGATTTCCCGATAAATCGCCAGTGCCGTTTGCCACGAGAGCAAAGCCGCCTCAAACTCCCCGAGTTGATATTGCGAAATTCCTTGTTTCAGCAGTTGGTCCGCTTCAGAAGTCATAAGTAAGACCGTCTATCGGCTTCAAAACAACCCAGTTTGCTGGCCCCTATTTTCTACTAGAAAAGGAGGTTTTTATGTTTTCTATTTTTTAGCGCTTGTTGGCTTGTCGCGCCACCCAATCTTTTTTCACCGATAGCGGCGGGCAGGCAATATGGAGTCGCGCAAATCGCGAAAAAGCTCGCCCGCTGATTCCGATTATTCAAACCTCTCTAATCCTCAAAAATTGCCCCCTTTTCCACCAAAGATCGGTGCAGATCGTCAGAGACTCCGAAATCTTTCTTAAACCGCGCCTCCAAGACTTTGGCATTGCTCAAGTCTGCACCTGCGAGCTTTGTCTGCACCAATCCGGCATGGTGCAAGTCAGCATTCTTGAGTATGGCATTGGTGAGGTCAGCTTCGCTCAAATTGGCATTGCTCAAATTGGCTTCCTCGATATTGGCACCGCTGAGATTGGCACCGCTCAAATTCGCCAGCGCCACCGAACAGCGGTGCAAGTCAGCGCCCGCCAGGTTGGCACCGCTCAGCAGCGCTCCGCTCAAATCGGCACCCGCCAAATTCGCACCGCTCAGGTTGGCTTCGCTCAAATCGGCATCGCTCAAATCAGCACCGCGCAGGTTGGCACCGGCGAGATTGCTGCCGCTGAGATCGGAGCCGGCGAGGGAGACTCCCAGGAGATTGGCACCTGCGAAATCGGCGAGGGGATCGAGTCCGGCAATTTTGGCCAGTTGCAAAAAGTCGTTGGTTTGAGCGGCTAATATTTGTTGAATTGCCTCGGCGAGTTCTGCGGGCTCGGCGGCTGATGCGCTGGGGTTGGAATTGCTGTAGTAGGGGGCATTTTGGAGGGAATTGTACTGCAGGACGACCACCCGACTCAAACGGGGCTTGAGTTTGAACTGCCCGATGGCGTTGGCGAGCTTGGTTTCCAAGACAGCGTGCTTGTTGGGGCTGATATCGTGGGGCCACAATCCCTCAGCGTCGGTGAGGTGGACGGCAGTGGGCGGGACGTCGAAGACGGCTTGCACGAGGCAGGGCGTACCGGTGACTTGCAGGGTGCCGAGTTTGAAGTTGGCGATCGCGCCTTTTAAAATCGGTTGCCCGGATGGGGCGGCAAATACCCAGCAGGGTTCTGCCTCCGTGCCGGCGAGGGTGACTTCACACAGGGGGATCGACCCCGCTTCTCCTGCCGTGCAGCTCAGCATTTTACCGTTTTCGAGTTT
This sequence comes from uncultured bacterium, assembly GCA_964405435.1. Taxonomy (GTDB): domain Bacteria; phylum Cyanobacteriota; class Cyanobacteriia; order Cyanobacteriales; family Oscillatoriaceae; genus DVEG01. Next base: position 7,356 of record CAYOOD010000092.1, on the reverse strand, counting down.
GAGTTTTAGTTGCCCGCCTTTGATGCCAAATTTAAAGCGGCCCCGGGCCAGAGATTGCCACGCTTCGTCAAAGTGGAGGGTCAGGTACAGTTCCAGCAGTTGCGTGTCCGGCGAGTCGCTTTGAACCGCAACTGCTGTCAATTCCACAAAGAGGCAGTCTGGCTGAGGGATTGAGGAGAGAGTTTCTTGCATGGTCGAGTTTTTAGGATTTTATAAAGGTTTTTTTCTTTATGTTTGGATTGTTTGTTTTTTTCTGTCCCGAAATCGGGATTCATTCTCGCGCGATCGGGCACGAGCGGGGAAATTTTGCACGTTTCCTGCCCTACCAACTCTCGGCGCGCGCTCCTCTGCGTCCCCCATTACAGCCAAATTGAGATGTTTCAATATATATCACACTCCAGACCGGGATAGAATTTTGCGGTGTATTTGCCCGGTCTGTGGCCCGGTAGCGGCTGGGGGCGAGAGCGATCGGCAGGCAAAAATTTGAGGGCGTTGCTTCTGGTTGCAGAAGAACGCCCTCGGTTGGATATTTTATGCAATTGAGTACAGTAATGTCGTGACTGATTGAGATTGAGGCATTAATGAGAGTGACCGATCGCCTGTAAGCGCGCGCTTGCACAAGTCTTTTGCAGGCAACCCGTAGGGAGTGTGGCGGCAATCAATGCAGTCTAGCTCATGGTTGAATGACTGCGATCGTAAGTGACTCGGCAGGAGGCACAGGGCGTGCCTTGCGTGTTCGCGTAATCGTCAGTCACGTCAATGCCTACTTCTGCCGCAGAACGAGCAAGTAGGGATTGCTGTCGGTTTTTGATCAGGTGGTGGTGGCGCATCATCAGAACGCGGGCTTGATCTTGAGCAGACATATCTGATTACTCCCTTTAAGTAGATGGTTGACAACAGCGGGCTTGGAAATTAGCTCATCGTCGAGCGAGAGCGGTTGTAACTGCTTTGGCTCGCCGCAGACGGCTTGCCTTGGATGTGAGTCCAGTAGTTAGCCGCTTCTTCAGGGGGGAGCCCAACTTCTGCTCCTGACCGGCACAGCAGGGACTGCTGTCGGTTTTTGATCATTTGATGGTGGCGCATCATCAGAGCACGAGCTTGATCTTGAGCAGACATGGTGGATTCCTCCTGGTTTTGGGTCGATTATGGACTGGCTTGCTTGCCTCTACTATTAATGTAGCAGAAAAATTCTGTATTGAATTTTACAAAATGCTGCTTTTTACAAAAATTTACGAAAATCTTTGGGATCGCTGGGACAGCGCCAATGGGGGCGATCGCCCGAAAAGCCCGACAGATCGGGGCGCGAAGGGACAAAAATGATACAGGCTCCCCCACCGTGGTGAGAGAGCCCGTACCGTCCCAGACATTTTGACTTCAACCCAGATTCAGCTACCCGTTTAGGCAGGTAGCCGCCTGCTTACACGACTTCAGCCGGCACCTTCTGTTGGGGTGCAAACCCGAGGGGGCGATAGACGCGATAGTCGATCTCGGGGAAGATATTGTCGATCGCCTCCACCTTAGACAGCCAGCCCGAATCGATCTTGCCGACATTGATATCCTCAAAAAGCTTGGTAAAGCGCATCAAGTGAGAGCGGGTGCGGCGCACCGCATAGGGAACCATCGTGCCGGTACGCATAATAAACGCCCAGTCCGAAGATTGCGCCAGCAGCACTTCCCGCGCCGCCTGGTTGAGCGCCCGCCGTTCCAGCTCGTCCTCCGCTTCCCGACACGAGAGCGCGATCATCCGCTCCGCCGCCTTGTGCAAGTGGGGGTAAATCCAAGAATTCGTTTCATTGAGCCAATACTCGTGGAAGCCCTTAAAGCCCCAGCTCGATTGGGCGGGACGGCAGACTTGCTGAGTCGGGTAATTGCGCAGATAATCTGCCAAGTGCGTCATCGCATAGGTATGTTGGTCGTACCACGTCTTGCGGAACAGGTAATCGATGAACCAGGGGCCCTCATACCACCAGTGACCGAAGAGCTCGGCGTCGTAGGGCGAAACGATAATCGGGGGGCGCTGCATGATCCCGTGGAGGTGCTCGACTTGGCGTTCGCGGTTGTACATGAAATTTCCCGCGTGTTCAGCCGCCTTTTCCCGCGCCCAGTAGGGATCGTAAAGCGCCTTATCTCCCAAACCCAGCCCGCGACCGGTAATTTTGTGGTATTTGATGCCGACGTTCTTGCGCTGGCCATTGGGCATGATGTACGGCTTGATGTACTCGTATTCCGCCTCCCAGCCCAAATCCTTGTAAAACTCCCGGTACGCCGGATCGCCGGGATAGCCGACCTGAGAAGACCACACTTGTTGAGACGACTCGTGATCGCGACCGAAGGCAGCAACGCCGCACTCCGTAAAGATAGGAGCGTAGCTGCCAAAACGGGGGCGGGGACGGGCATAGAGCAGCCCGTGACCGTCGGTGAGGAAGTAGCGCAAGCCGGCATCCGCCAGCATCCGCTCTAGCCCTTCATAGTAGGCACATTCCGGCAGCCAGATGCCCTTGGGCGGACGCCCGAAGTTTTGCTCGTAGTGTTCGCAGGCTACTTGAATTTGCGCCCAGACTGCTTGGGGGTGCATTTTCATTAGGGGCAGGTAGCCGTGGGTAGCCCCGCAGGTGATAATCTCTAAATTATTAGTGTCCGCAAATTGCTTGAATGCCGCTACCAAATCGCCCTTGTACTGCTCCCACGTCTGGCGAGTTTCGCTGAACTCGCGAGCGTAGTGCTCCGCCAAATAGCGGATATGGCCGTTGTGTTGGTTGCGATCGATTTCCTTTTCTGCCAGTTCTTGCAACATGGCCAGGTGGGCATCGTAGCGTTCTTGCAGCAGCGGATCGCGCAGCATTGACACCAAAGGCGGCGTCATGCTCATCGTGATTTTGAAATCTATGCCGTCTCGCTTTAATCCTTCAAATACTCGCAGTAAAGGAATGTAGGTTTCCGTAATGGCCTCGTAAAGCCACTCTTCCTCTAGAACGTAGTCACTCTCGGGGTGCCGGACAAAAGGTAAGTGGGCGTGGAGGACAAGGGCAAGGTAACCAATAGCCATAGTGATTCCTCTGCTGGTGGATAGAACTGACGCCGAATGGGGAAAGTTTACAGTATTTTAAGATTCTAGGATGAAACAGTTAGTAAAATAACGATCCCTGCAAGCAAAAGCAGCGCCGACACGGGCGTCAAGCGCAGCGATTCCCGGGGGAAACGCCTTTCTCGCAGGCTAGGAAATCGCCTGCCTCGTGGCAGCGCATCGCAACAGAGCTGACCAGCCTGAAGCATTTGCAGGCGTCAGGCGTCGAGTGCTTGCCTTCTGGAGACTTGCAACTCGGATTCGCAGCGATCTGCCAGCCGCGACTCCCTAGGAAAAGGGGCCTCACGGGGCAACCGGACGGCAGAATAGCTTTTTCGCTGCGATCGCGGGGGAAGCGAGGAAGCGTCGCGCGTCTGAAAGAGAGTTTCTGGATCTGCGCCTAGAAGAAAGCCTGTTGAGATTGCGCTTTTCTAGGGGGGCTTTTCTAGGGGGAGAAAGACGAACAGTTTTTTTGCCAGTCCTTTTGCAGTCGCTACTTTCAGGCAATTCCGTCCAGAAAGTTTTGTCTCGACTCCTTGCCGGCATAGGGTTTGACAACAAAAAAGCGGCGTGCAGCCCTCTCGGAAAGCGCCTGTGGGGTTGAAATCCGCGATTCGATCGCCCATCCGCGAGCGTGGCTTCACGCCCAGCCCCTTCCCCTCCTCGTCCCTTCCAGAGCGTCCAAATAAGAAGCGATCTTTTTAACTCTCGATCTTCTCAGCCTTTCAATATTTAAATTGCATAAATTGCTAGAGCCTTTTTTCAAGAAAACGCTTGCCGCTAAAGTAAGCTTTAGAAAGGCAGGTTTTAAAAAAGTGAAAAACCCGTGCAGGAAGAGGAGGGGTTAAAATAACTTAACTTTCGAGAGGGTGACGGTTGAAAAAAAATTAAGTTTAATGGAATAAAGTCCTACAAAACTGATGGGCAAACTAAGAAGAGAGATAATCCCAATAGCTGTTGTTTTGCCCAACCGAACACGGAGCGGTTATTTTTATGGACACGAGCCAAACAGCGATTAAACCCAGAGACTGTCAACTGAGAAGCAACCGTCCAGTCTGAAAATAAAGGCGAAAAAATACCCATGCGGCTCCTCTGTCTGTTGGCTGCTAATTGCCAGAGAGTGGGTAGCGGGAACTGAAGCGCTCTGAGAAGGCTTTTTGCTGGCGATCGCTCGCGGCTTCGGACGAATCCAACCATTCTACCGCCTGCATTTTTTATCCCCCCATGCCGCCTGCCCACCTGAAAGAACAGCCCCCTACCGCGATCGGGAAACAGAGCGACTCGATCGATTCGACGGCAAGGTTCGTCAATTAGCCAAAAAAATGCTACAATTTTTTTATTAAAAACGAGAGGATTTTAGAAATCAATATACTCAGGACTTATTGCCATGAACTCAGAAAAGCGTGATTCAATTATTCTGATCGTTGACGACCACCCGATCAACCTGAAAGTTCTGTTTACTTGGTTGAGCGATTCAGGCTTTAGAGTTTTAGTCGCTAACAGCGGAGAAAGCGCTCTTCAAAAATTGAAAAAAGTTTTGCCTGACATCATATTATTAGACGTATTAATGCCGGGAATCAATGGATTTGAAACCTGTCAAAAATTGCAAGAGAGCGAAGAAACCAAGCACATTCCCGTCATTTTTATGACGGCTCTGAGCGACTCAGTAGATAAGGTAAAAGGTCTGTCTCTGGGGGCGGTGGATTACATCACCAAGCCATTTCAGCCAGAGGAGGTTTTAGCGAGGGTGAAGCTGCATCTGAGATTGCATACTTTGACGAAAACGCTGGCCGAGAAAAACGCGCAGCTAGAGCGCGAGGCAGAAGAGCGCCTGCGATCGGAACAAAAAATTCGCGAACAAGCTGCGCTGCTCGACATTACTGCCGATGCGATTCTCGTGAGAGATTTGGAAAATAAAATCCTCTTTTGGAACAAAGGGGCGGAACGCTTGTACGGGTGGAGGGCTGAAGAAGCAATCGGTGAGGATGTCGATCGGCTTTTGAGAGGCGATCGCATATCCGAACTGCCCGAGCTGCAGAAAAGTCTGAACGATAAGCCTTCTAGCGATCGCGCTGCTGCACGCAGCGAGTGGCTCTTCGAGCTGCATCAAGTCACGAAACAGGGCAAGCACGTCATCGTTGCCAGCCGCTGGACGCTGGTGCGCGACGAAGGCGGGCAAGCCAAATCCATCTTAATCGTCAACACCGACATTACCGAAAAAAAACAACTGGAAGCGCAGTTTCTGCGCGCCCAGCGACACGAGAGCATCGGCACCCTCGCCAGCGGAATCGCCCACGATCTCAACAATGCGCTGACGCCGATTCTGGCGTCTGTTCAACTCTTGCAGCGCAAAATCCACGACGAGCAGAGCCTGCGGTTGCTGACGATTATGGAGAGAAATGTCAGGCGGAGCGCCGACTTAATCAAACAAGTGCTGTCGTTTGCGCGGGGAGTTGAAGGAGAGCGATCGACGCTGCAGGTGAGGCAATTAATCGAGGAAATAGAACAGATTATCAAACAAACCTTTTCCAAAATGATTGAAATCCGCACCGAGATTTCAGCGGCAGACTCCTGTACTATCTCTGGGGATGCGACGCAACTGCATCAAGTCCTGATGAATCTTTGCGTTAATGCCCGGGATGCCATGCCAGAAGGCGGCATTCTCACGATTTCTGCCAGAACTGTCTGGATTGATGCCGAGATCGCCCGCATGAATCTCGATGCCAAGGTGGGTTTCTACGCGGTGATTTCAGTCTCGGATACCGGCACGGGCATTTCTGAAGAAATATTAGCGCGCATGTTCGACCCGTTTTTCACGACTAAAGAACACGGGAAAGGAACGGGCTTGGGGCTTTCAACCGCGATCGGCATCATCAAAAGTCACGAGGGTTTTGTCGAGGTGGAGAGCGCTCTGGGGAAAGGCACGCAGTTTAAAATATATTTGCCTGCTTCCCAGAGAAAGGCAACCGAGGTGATGCCAGAAGTTCGCCGGGAGTTATTAGCGGGGCGAGGGGAAGTGATTCTCGCAGTCGATGACGAGGAGTTCATTCTCGAAACGGTCAAAACCGCTCTGGAAAATTTTGCGTATAAAGTGCTGACGGCTGAGAGTGGAATTGAAGCCGTTACCCTGTACGCGCAGCACAAGGAGGAGATTAGCGCGGTGGTGGTGGATATGATGATGCCGGGGATGGATGGGCTGAACACTATCCGCAGCTTGCAACAGATAAATCCGCAGGTGAAAATTATTGCGGTCAGCGGGCTGGGGTGCAATTACCAGATGGGCGATATTTTGCAAGCTGGCGTGAAAAAGTTTTTGTCAAAACCTTACACGCCTGACGAGTTGTTGAAGGATTTACAGTTCGTTTTGGCAGGCGATGCGGTGTAGCTAGAGCGCTGGCGTGCAGCGGCGCGCGATCGCCCGATCGCGAATCGCTGATTGGGAAATGGGATCGGTTGGCGTTTGTCGTGATAGTGTCGGACGCGATCGGGGCAGACTAAATGGGAAGCCCCGCCCGGGGTTGCTGCCTGCGTTGGCGGCGCTGCGCAAGTCCCGTTACTTTATCTCGCGCTTCACGCGCCCGAAGCGCCTGTTGCCCAGCTAACTGCTCTCGAGGCGGTTTGCTCTTTGAAGCGTCCAGTTTAAAGATTAAATTTTAATATTGAAATGTCCCATCCCAATTGGCCAAGCGCAAACGATCGCTGGCATTCTCCCCTGTGCCAGACTGCCACAGCATCCCTGCACCCTCCCCCCCTACCTCCCCTGCCCATAGAGCCGAGGAAACTCCGCGCTCTCTCGTCCCCGTCTAGGGAATGCCCACTGGCTGCCTCGCCAGTAAGGATAATTACTTATTCCTAAAGGTAGAATCATACATTGTGAAACTAGAGCTATCGCGTTCCGGGAGCCTCATGGAATCTCAAGGCAAATCAGCCAAAGCCACAATCGAGCAAGTCGTCCAGCGGATTTTTTCTACTCACCGGATTACACGCGCTGACCAACAACTGTTTATGGCGACGCTGCTATCTAAGGATGCACTCAGCCCTCAAGAGCAAGAACATATTGATAAAGTGTTCGAGGCTCTGCGCCGGGGATTGCTCAGGGTTGTGGACTAGGAGGAGTCGGAGAGGTGGGGAGGGGGTGAGAGGGGAAAAATAAAGATTTGAATCAGCATTCACATAAATTTAACTCAAATTGCTATTGCGAGCTGGAAGAAAAGCACTACAAGGAACCCGAGAAAGGGTAATACCAATTCTCTAAAGTTATGCTACAATAGCCAAAAAGAAGTCCATAAGGA
>CAYOOD010000091.1:0-33190 GCA_964405435.1 uncultured bacterium | reverse complement strand
GCTCCGGGATATATAAAAAAATGTAACAATACTAAGTTAGCCAACTTGGTATGACGCACTTTCCTCTAGCGATCGCTTGCAAACCGTGCAAGTTTATGGTAAAGACTTCCTCGCCTCGGACAGCCCGATCGCCTGTCGCTCAGAAACAATCAGCCTGCAAATCAGTTGCCGACGCCACGCGGGTGCTGGTTGATAGAGAATTTCCCATTTTGGTGATATTTGTTACAGACAGGCTGATATCATGTTTTCTGGATCGCCCGTAATTAATTTCGCTCGCCTGCCCCAAAGCGCCCCCTGTCCCCCGTGTCCCGAGAGCCCCCTGCAAATAAGGGTTAATCCACAGAACCGAATATGAGGAGTTTTTATTTGTTGAGCAGCTAGCCCTAACCAAAACCGACGCCATCGCCATTACTTGCAGCCCGATCCGTCAGCTTGCCCGCGCTCTATCTGAGCGATTCCGCGTATATTGTCAATCGAACCAGCGATTGCACCACTGCCAGCCGCAGATTTAAACCTAATCTAGCACGCATTTATCGGAACCATAACAAATGCCAGCAAAAAAAAAGTCAACATCACAGCCCAGTTCCCGCCAGCAGCCTAAAACCGCAGAGCTGCAAACTCAACTCGATCGAGTGAATGAGCAAAACTCACAGCTTCTCTCTCAAATCGCCGAGCTGCAAGCCCAACTAGAACAGGCAAAGCAGCCCTCCGAACAGCCGCAGAAGCAACAGTCCGAGCCTCAACCTCAGCCAGAAGAAGCTGCACGGAATGACGAGCAGCAAGATTCTCAACTTTCCGAACTGCAAGCGCAATTAGCGCAGGTGCAGCAGCAAAACGCGCAACTGCAATCTCAATTAGCAGAAATGGGCGAACAACGCTCGCAAATGCAGTCCACAGTAGAGCAGGTGCAGCAGCAAAACGCGCAACTGCAATCTCAACTTTCTGAAACGCTCAATAAATTAGAAGGCGCAGCCGAACAAAGTTCGCAACTGCAAACCCAACTATCTGAAGTGCAAACTCAGTTAACTCAAGCGCGCGAACAAAATTCGCACCTGCAAACCCAACTTTCTGAGGCGCAAACTCCCTTACAACTGGCAACCGAGCAAAATTCGCAACTGCAAACCCAATTGGCTGAAATCCAAAGTCGCTTAGATGGAGCAGCCGAGCAAAACGCGCAGTTGCAATCTCAACTTTCTGCAACTCAAACGCGCTTACAGCAGCTTGAGGAACACAACGCGCAACTGCAGTCGCAACTTCAAGAGGCACAAGGGCACCTGCAACAAGTGCAGCAAGAACGCTCTGGCGTGCAATCGCAGCTCGATGAAGCCAACGCCGCGCGAGGAAACCTGCAATCGCAGCTTGATGACGTACAAGGGCAATTGCATCAAGTTCAAAACGAACGCTCTGCCGTACAATCGCAGCTCGATGAAGCCAACGCCGCGCGAGGAAACCTGCAATCGCAGCTTGATGACGTACAAGGGCAATTGCATCAAGTTCAACAAGAACGCTCTGCCGTACAGTCGCAGCTCGATGAAGCCAACGCCGCGCGCGGTAACCTGCAATCGCAGCTTGATGACGTACAAGGGCAATTGCATCAAGTTCAACAAGAACGCTCTGCCGTACAGTCGCAGCTCGATGAAGCCAACGCCGCGCGCGGTAACCTGCAATCGCAGCTTGATGACGTACAAGGGCAATTGCATCAAGTTCAACAAGAACGCTCTGCCGTACAGTCGCAGCTCGATGCAGCCAACGCCGCGCGCGGTAACCTGCAATCGCAGCTTGATGACGTACAAGGGCAATTGCATCAAGTTCAACAAGAACGCTCTGCCGTACAGTCGCAGCTCGATGAAGCCAACGCCGCGCGCGGTAACCTGCAATCGCAGCTTGATGACGTACAAGGGCAATTGCATCAAGTTCAACAAGAACGCTCTGCCGTACAGTCGCAGCTCGATGAAGCCAACGCCGCGCGAGGAAACCTGCAATCGCAGCTTGATGACGTACAAGGGCAACTGCATCAAGTTCAAAACGAACGCTCTGGCGTACAGTCGCAGCTCGATGAAGCCAACGCCGCACGCCAACAGTTGCAATCGCAGCTTTCTGAGATGCAAGGGCAATTGCATCAAGCTCAAAACGAACGTGCAGGCGTGCAATCTCATTTGGATGCAGCCAACACCGCACGCCAACAATTACAATCGCAGCTTTCTGCCATTCAGGGGCAATTGCAGCAAGTTCAGCAGGAACGCGCTACCGTGCAATCTCATTTAGATGAAGCCAACGCCGCGCGAGGAAACCTGCAATCGCAGCTTTCTGCCATTCAAGAGCAATTGCAGAAGGTTCAACAGGAACGCGCTACCGTGCAATCTCATTTAGATGAATCGAATGTGGCGCGTCAGAAACAGCAGTCGCAGTTGCAAGAGTTGCAGGAGCGCGTGCAGCAATTGCAGCAGGAGCGATCGACTGTGCAATCTCAGTTAGATAGTTCTAAAGCTGAACTGGCTGCCGTTACCTCTCACTTGGAAAAATTGAAAATTGAAGGGGCATCAACAGCCTCAGAGTTGGTAAAAGTGAAAGCCGAACGGGAAGCAACGATCGCTCAACTGCAAAACGAGATATCCCAACTGCGATCGCAAACGCCGACTTTGCGATTGATTGCCGTCGTGGCTCTCATCCTCGGTTCGACGATTGGCTGGTTCCTGTCTGATTTCCTTCACTAAGTCGTCAGTCAAGGCAGTACGGGCGGCACCGGGAGTTATTGCAATAACTCCCGGTGCCGCGTTGAGAATGAAGCGATCGGCTGGCGGAAGGCAGCAATATTATTCTTATCATTATAATAGATAAAGAGCGATTTTTTTAAACGCTCGTAGCGTGCTAACTCTCCGATTTCCGTTCGGCTCGTGGGAGCGAGAAGCATCAAATGAAAAAAATCAATCGCGTTTATTTTCGCTTTTTTGCAGATCTCAACTTTTTTCTGCCGCCAGAGCGGCGCGAAATCGCCTTCGCCCGGGAAGTTTTGGGGCGCGCTTCTATCAAAGACACCATCGAAGCGCTGGGCGTTCCCCACACGGAAGTCGCTTTAATTTTGGCAAACGGCGAACCGGTGGATTTTTCCTACATCGTGCAGGATGAGGACGAATTCAGCGTTTATCCGGCTTCTGCAGCCGGCGAGGCGGTGCAGTATCCCGATCGCTTCGTTCTCGATGTCCATTTGGGAAAATTAGCCAATCACTTGCGGATGTTGGGTTTTGATACCCTGTATCGCAATCACTGTGATGACGAGGAATTGGCGGAGATTTCCAGCCGGGAAAATCGAATTCTGCTGAGTCGAGATATCGGATTGCTCAAGCGCAGCGTTGTCACCTACGGCTACTATGTGAGAAATACCAATCCCCAGCGGCAGCTCGTGGAAGTGCTGCAGCGCTTCGATTTATTTGGAAAAATTGCGCCACTCTGTCGCTGCATGAATTGCAACGTTTTGTTGCAGCCGATCGCCAAAGAAGCAGCGATTGACCGCGTGCCGCTCAAGGCAAGGGAACGCTATACTGAATTCAGCGAGTGCCCGTCGTGCAGCCAGATTTTTTGGAAGGGCACGCACTACGAGCGGATGCAGGAGTTTATCGCCCTGGTGCTTCAGGAAGATGCTGCAAAAGAAGCGGCAAACAAAGAAGAGGGCGATTAGCATTACAGGGAGAAATAATATGTCTCAGATGAAAGGCTTCATGTTTCCCAGAACGGCGACGGGGAAATCTTCTATTATTCCGCCCCCGCCCTGGCATTATTCGGCGGATATGCTGGCGATCGCATATCGCACGCACCCGGATCGCGTGGCGGAGCTGTTACCCGCTCCCCTCGAACTCGATGACGAAGATCCCGGAGCCGTTTCTATCGTATTTTTGGATATTCAATCGTGTTCGGATAGTTTTGAAGAACTCCTCGATCCGATACGCTCTCAGTATCGCGAGTGCATGATAGCGGTGCGGACAAAATATCAGGGAAAACGCTACGCCCGCTGCGCTTATATTTGGGTGAATCAGGACTTTGCAATGGTGCGGGGCTATCTCCAAGGTTATCCTAAAAAACACGGATCGGTTTACCTGACGCGAGCCGTGAACGTCGGAAAAGCGGGACCCCGGCGGGAAGTGGGAGGGCGTTTCGGAGCATCGCTGGCAGCAAGCGATCGCCGCTTAATTCAAGCCAAGTTTACCATCACCGGCACGTCAGAAACCGCCGGATTTGTTTTTTCTATCCCGATGATTCACAACCGCTGGATGCCAGCAGTCGAATCTGACGGCACGCAAGCACTAGACGAACTTGTTTCGGTGCCGGGATACGATTTTGAGAGTTCGGAAATTTGGACGGGAACGGCTGAACTTGAATTTTTCGACTCTCCCGTTGAAGAATTCAACCGCCTGCAACCTATCGACACGCCCGTCGGTTACTATCGCAGTGTCGGCTTTTCCTGGCAAGCCGGCACAACTCTAGAGCGTCACCTTCCTACTTGATTGATTGATTCTAAATCTATGACGGCAGAACTCGAAACAAATCAACAGAGCTTGTACGAAAGAGATTTCCTGCGCTGGATTGAAACCACGGTGGAACAGTTGCGCGATCGCGACTACTCCAACGTTGACTGGGAAAATCTCATCGAAGAAATAGAGACTATGGGGCGGAGCGAACGCAGGAGTTTAGAGAGTAATCTCGTCGTCGTGCTAATGCACTTGCTGAAGTGGCAGTATCAGCCGGAGTGGAGGAGCGGTAGCTGGAAAGGCAGCATCGCTGAACATCGCCGGCGCATTCGCAAGCAGATGAAAGATTCTCCCAGCCTCAAACCTTATTTAGAAGAGGTGTTGGCTGAATGTTATGCAGATGCGATCGCGCAGGCTTCTGCTGAAACCGGATTGCCCGCAGAGGTGTTTCCGCCCTCATGCCCCTACACTTCTGCAGAAGTTTTGGACGCTGGCTTTTGGCCAGAATTTTAATTAAGACAGTTCTAATTACTCCATCAACCACCCAAACAATTCTCCCACCGTCAGGCGCAGTTCGCTGGCAAAAGATGGCACGGGTAACTGCGTCTCTGGTTCGTCAAATACTTCCGGCTGTTGTTTGGGAAAATAAACAAACACCATTTGCTCCTCTGGCTCGATAAGCCAGCCTAGTTGCGTTCCATGATTCAGGCAGTGTAGAATATTTCTGGTAACTTTCGCTTGAGTTTGTTCGGGCGAGAGTATTTCAATCGTCCAATCGGGCGCGATCGCGAAAAAATTGGCAATTTCGCCCTTTTCATCGCGGAGAATCCTCTCCCAAGCAAATACAGACACATCCGGCACGATTGAACCTCCCCCAAAGGTACACCGCAGTTCTATAAAAGCCCGTGCCATTTTCTGGGGTTTGACGGCGGGATTAATTGCAGAAATCAATCCACCCCGAATGGCGCTGTGTTGCCCATCTCGCATTGGCTTTTGAAGGATTTTGCCGTTAATATATTCATTAGCGGGTTTTGTTTCTGGCAGTTTCAGAAACTCTTCTAATGTTAAGGGTTCGGCTTTTGTCTGTACCATTTCGCTCGGCTCCCTTCAGATATCGTCTTTTCTGGGAAAGGGGCGATCGCTCCCTTTTTCCCCCTCTTCTTCATCTTAGCACGACTTGACGCGGAGAAGCTGAGTCGCTCCGCGCAAAAATTCGTAATTCACTGGTAAAATTTCTAGCTGATATCCCTGACTTTTCAGTTTCGCCGTGACGGGCTCGAAATGCGGCGAAGGTTCGCCGGATATATCCACAATTGGGAAAATGCGAACCTCGGCGGCGACTCGGCAGAGTTCTGCGATCGCTTGCTCGTGAAACGCTTCTGAAAGCTGCTCGGAATAAGTAAATAGCAAGTGGGAAGACAGCGCTAAATCAAACTCCCTCGTTTTAAAAGGCAAAACCGGCAATTCAGCCGCAATGTAGCGCCCTTGCTGCACGCCGACAGCAAAATCTAACAAGAATTGCTGCATCGCTTGCAATCTCACCCGTCCGAGGTGTGCGGGAGACTTGATTTCATCCCAAACGTAGTTATCGAGGTTTTCTTCAAGCCCCTTCACGATCGCGGGATAGGTTTCCTCGATGCGCTGCGCGATATCCTCGGCAGTAAACTGATACACCGGATCGCAGGATATTATATTGTAACCCTTGCTCGCCATCTCTGCATTGAAACTGGCCGGCCCCCCAGCACAGTCGAGAATTTTGAGATTCAATTCGTCAGGGGTAAGGGCGAACATCCTGACGTATTCGTCGAGCGATCGCCCCCAGGGAACGACCTTTTCCAGCTTCAATCCCACTTGCTTTTCTCCTAATTTTCTCAATTCCTGGTTCCCAGGCTCAGCCTGGGAACGAGTGAGGAGAGTTACGCCACAGCTAACTCGCGCTGCGGTTCGGCAACCGACACGCGCCGCCCGACTGCTGCCGCCACGGGGCGCAAACTGCGTACTAATTCCACCATTTCTTCGAGTTCTAACGCCTGTCGCGCGTCGGAAACGGATTTTTCCGGTTCCGGGTGACACTCGACTATCAGCCCGTCTGCTCCAGCCGCTACCGCCGCCCGCGCTAAACTCGCTACCAATTCCCGCTTGCCGGCAGCGTGAGAGGGATCGACGACGACGGGCAAGTGCGTCAGTTGCTTGAGAGCCACTACTGCGCCCAAATCCAGCACGTTTCTGGTGTAGTTGTCGAAACTGCGGATGCCCCGCTCGCACAGAATCACGTCGGGGTTGCCGTGGCTGAGGATGTATTCTGCCGCCATCACGAATTCCTCAATCGTCGCCGCCAGCCCGCGCTTGAGCATCACCGGTTTGCCCGCTTCTCCTACGGCTTTGAGCAAGTCGAAGTTTTGCATGTTGCGACTGCCAATCTGCAGCATGTCGGCGTGGGCGACGATGCCTTCGATTTGGGCGATCGCCATTACCTCCGTCACGACGGGGATGTCGTGCCGCCGCCGCACGGCGTCTAAAATTTTTAACCCCGCATCTCCCAAACCTTGAAAGGCGTAAGGGGAGGTGCGGGGTTTGTAGACGCCGCCGCGCAACATTTGAACGGGGGCAGCAGCAAGGTGGCGGGCGACTTGTTCCATTTGATCGAGGCTCTCGACGGCGCAGGGACCTCCGATTATCAGCAGATCTGTGCCGCCGATGCTGACGCGATCGGAGATTTTAATCGCCGTTTGGTGTTCGGAATGGGCTTTTAGTGCGAGTTTGGCGCTTAACATGGTTGTACTCCTTGTGAAACAATCGGGTGGACAAAAAAAGCCCGGAACCTTTTGAGTTCCGGGCGGCGGCTTTTCAGCGACATGACGAACCTTACCCAGAACTCACGGTGGGCCAAAAGTAAAATCCGTAAAACCAGCTCTGATTGAAGGTCGTCATTGTTGCCGTCGTTTCGCTAAGTGTTGTGAAAAGACAAATGTGAAAAAATAAAAAACCGCAGAGTTTATTCTGCGGTTCACCGAGGTTTTCCATGCGAAACTGCATTCACTCCCGGTGAACCTGCGTAAACCACCAAAAATAAAAGTAAGATTTGCTGCTGGACATTTGCGAAACCTTGCCGCTGTCGGTAATTTAGGACTATTACTGACATACCCTAGCAAAGCTTTCCTGCCTTGTCAACCCCCCCGAGAGGGGATTGACTGGGACATTACCCCGATCGTACAGGGAGCGCGGGGCGGCTGTGCTGCCAATTTGCCGATTTTTTTTACTTTCACTCTTCCAGGCGAAACGGCGGGATTTGCCTGCCGTCGATGTCGGCAAAGCCGTATTCTCGCGCCAAGTCGCCGGCTGCGAGTACGCTGCCCGATTTTCGCAGGATATGGGGATCGGCGGCGATGGCTGCGATCGCTCGCCCGATGTATTCCGGCGATTCCGTGGCGCTCAAGTCGGGGATATTGGCGGCGAGCACTCGTTCGGTGCGCATGAACCCGGGCGCGATCGCGACGGCGGCGATATTATAATCCCGCAAATCTCGCGCCATCCCGTACACCGTGCGGTTGACGGCGTTTTTTGCCACGTCGTAGAACAAATTGCCCAGATATTTATCCCGATCCCACGCCGTGGTATTGACGATGAGCCCCTGTCGCTGCGGCAGCATCAGGGGTGCGGCACACCGCGCCGCCACTATTTGCGATCGCACCCCCGCCTCGAACATTCCCTGCCAGCGCGCCATCGATTGTTCCCAAAACGGCGCTATAAAATGCGTGCCGTCGCTCCAGGTATCGCCGTCGTAGCCTTCGTAGCCGCCCCAGGCATTGTTGACGAGAATGTCGAGTTTGCCCTGCTCCTGCTTGACGCGATCGAATAGCGCTTCTACCTCGCTATCCACTGCGTGATTGACGCGCGCGGGAATGCCCCTGCCCCCTCGCGCGGTGACGGCTTCTGCCGTTTCGTCGATGGTGCCCGCCATATTATCGGTAGTTGCTTCCCCCTTGACGCTGCGCCCGGTGACGTAAACTGTCGCGCCGGCTTCTCCGAGCGCCAGGGCGATGCCGCGCCCTCCGCCGCGACTGGCTCCCGTGACAACGGCTATTTTACCTTTTAATGTTTGCATGGTTTTTAATGAGTCGTTTCAGCTTGGCGTGTACAAAAACCGCTCTTATACTTTATCCTATGTGAGTTAGGCAGTGCCTCAGAAGTAGCGCTGGTTCTAAACCGCAAAGAGGCAGAGTCCGCAGAGAGAAGAGAAGGAAGGAAGTTTATGGGCAAGAGGGGGAGCGCTATTTATTTTTCACTACTTTCTAGAAGTGTGAGAAATTCCCGCACTACGCTGTCGGGGCGTTCGTTGCAGAGTTCTGCGTCGTAATGGGCGACAAGGTGGATGCCGTGCGCTTTGAGAAATCTGTCGCGATCGGATTTTGTCTCTGAGGTTCCGTTCTCGATTTGCAAAATTCCCCACTTTCCGCCGTGACAGATTAAGAAATCTGTCTCGCACTCGCCTCTTCCTCTGGGTGTATTCAACCGCGCTTTGCCGCGAAAATAAAATAAAGCTCCGGCGCGATCGAGCGCTTGTGCGATTTGCTTTTCCGGTTTTGCTTGCCCGTAGAGGGGGAGAATTCCGATAAAAAAATCTCGCAACCAAGTTAGAAATTCTCTGCCCTGCGAGGGCAAATATTTCGCGAAATAATCGAGCGTTTCTCTCCCAATCTGACTCGCTGACGGGTTGGCACCGAGATTGGGAAAAAATCCGCGATCGCCAAAATCGTCTCCTTCGTCCATTTCAGCGATCGCGCTGTCAGGATAAACCGGATTGACTTGATTTAAAATCCCTCCTTCCAGATTAAATCTTTCCAACTTAGCCCCGGTAAAATCCGCCCCAGCGATATTAACATCGCTGCAATCAGCGCGGCGCAAGTCGGCTCCTGCAAGCTTGGCATAGGCAAGATTCGATCGCGTTAATTTTGCCCCGCTGAAATCGGCATTGCTCAAGTTCGCTAAACCCAGATTCGCATACTGCAGGCTGGCAGAACTTAAATTCGCGCCGCTCAAATCCGCATTGGCTAAATGCGCCCAGCGCAGCGTCGCACCGTAGAGAGACGCACCGCCCAATTTCGCCTCGGTAAGATTGGCACAGTAGAGGGTGGCAGTTGCTAAATTCGCACCGCTCAAGTCGGCATAACTCAAGTCAGCCCAGCGCAGGTTTGCACCGTACAAATCGGCTTTTTTCAAGTCGGCACCACTCAAATCGGCTTTGCTTAGGTTCGCGTCGCTTAATTCGGCTGCGCTCAAATTCGCATCCCTCAAGTTGGCACGGCTCAAGTCGGCATGGCTGAGTTTGGCATTGCTGAGATTGGCAGAATACAGCGAAGCCCCGTTGAGGTTGGCATAGGTTAATTTGATGGCGCTCAAGTCTTTGCCGCTCAAGTCGGCACCCGCCAGATTCACGCGGGTAAATTTTCTTTCTCCTCGTTCGTAGCGCTGCAAGAACTCGCTGGCATCCATAGAATTTTTCTTGTTTTATTAAACTTGATGTTTTGAAACTTGGCAAAAAAATCGACAAATTATTTGCAAAAATTTGACTTTTTAATCAAATCTAGGCCGAAATTTGTTATTAAATTATACACGATTTTAAAAGCTTTATCAAGTCAATATCATTTACGGCTAGCGTTTTATTTGAGTCGTGAAGCCTGAGAAACCCGGCTTCTCCAAGAAGCCGGGTTTCTAGCCTGTACTTCACCCGACTGAAAAACGCTATATACGATACAGGAGTGCTGAAGAATGCCCCGACAAAAACCCGCCCCCAAAAACTTATCCATCAAAATTGAGGCTGCCAGACGCGATAGAATTCTCGCTTGCTTCTTCCTTTGCGTTCTCTGTACCTCGGCGGTTTCTCCTTAAAAAAGAAGGGAGGGCGATTTTATCGGGCTCCCTATCGAGGTGAGTGTTTTTTTTAAGTGAGAGAATGGCTAAAATACAAGCGATACAAGTCGCACGAGGGCGTACATTCGTCGCCAGAGAGCTTCACCAGCCCCATACTTTCTAACTGATAGGCTATAATGCTATCCAATCGCACGCTTTCAGAGGAAGTGACAACTTTTTTAAAGGCGATCGCTAATTCTGGATGTGCTTCCAGAACCGTTAAGCGACTCCACAGGCGATCGCTGTAAATGCCAGAGAGGGTGGGAGCTGCTTGCAGGAGTTCGTCTAGGTTGACGTGGTGATGGCAAAGGTGATAGAGTGCCAGTCTGATGAGATAGGGATGCCCGCCCACCATCTCCACGAGGCGATCGACTTCCCCGGTATCCGTCCAATCCAACCCGTGGCGCAGCGCTAAATCCAGCACTTGTTCGCGGCTGAATTCTGGCAGCTTGATCGGCAATCCAACATTAAACGGGGACTGATTGATATTCAGCGGAATGTGAATTTCAGTGGATTGAACCACCAGCAGCCGCAATTTTTCCCAGATGTCTAGATTGCGAGATTCTTCTTTCCAGAACCGCAGCAGGGGCAAAAAGTCAAGGGCGGTTTGGGGATAGTCGTAAATCCGGTTCATTTCGTCGATCGCCAGCACGACGGGAGCGTCTATTTTCTGCAGCAGATACTTTTCAAAATAAGCGGTACAGCTCACTTTGCTGCCCATCTCTTTATCCCAGTAATCGTCGAGTACGGGATCGAGGTTCAACTGGCGGCTGACGTTGACGCAGAACCATCGCAAAAATTTATCTAAATGATTGAGGACTGCCGCATCGGCTTGTTGGAGGTTCAAGCGGACTGTTCGACAGCCGCTATCAGCAGCAGTGGCCAAAATCCTCGCCATTAAGGAAGTTTTTCCCATCTGTTGCGGGGCTTTGATCCAGATGAGGGAACCGGGTTGCGCGATCTCTTTGCAACACAGATCTTCAACCGGCGGGCGCTCGATGTAAAAGGGCGAATCCAGACTGACTTGCCCCCCTGGAAATTCGGGTTTATTGCAGGGGGCAGGGGCAGCAGAGAGCGATTCCCCGGGGGATAGCGGTGCTTCGCGCGCCAGCGCAGCAGCGCGATTGCCGCAAACCCGGTGCTGTCGAACAACTGATAAAACGTTATTTTTGGTAACTTTTTCCCCAAATGCACAACTGAGCAATTTCCACAACTCAAAACCCACATCCCTTAAATGATCGGGACTGTAACCGATTTCGTCTGCTATCTGCTGATAGGTCTTTCCCGAACAGGATCGGCAGAGAACAAGCTCTTGCACATGGCTCAAGCGTTCTGGTTCGAGAACGGCGTCCACGATTGCAAGTGCTTCCTCAACGGTCATTTGCCCTGTAGGTATGAACATTTTTTTACCAGCGTACACCCAATTTTTACCCATTTCTTCTATTTCTGTCCTATGGCTATCCGATTGTCAAGGGGCGAAAGACAGATTTTTTCCGATTTTTTCCCACAGACCAAGGCAGGCGGGAGGAGTTATGTTATCAGTAGGAAGAAACCGTGAACTGGGGTGCATCACTTATACAATGTTGCCTGCAAAACGAGAAACTCATAATTCTAGTTTTGCGGGCACATATCTATAATTTTCACAGCTAGAAGTAGAAATAGCTGTACAGCGGAGCAGATACTTGGAGAGGTCATCCCGGATCGGGGGCATCATGTCATACCCATTCACTCAACCGACAACCAGAGCGATCGCGTTTATCGATCCCACCGTTCCCGACTACCACAACCTGGCGAACGGCGTCTATTCGGGCATTGAGGTTGTCGCGATCGACCCCAACCGCGACGGCATCGACCAAATAACCGAGGCTTTGGCGGGCGGGCAGTTCGCTGCCGTTCACGTCATTTCCCACGGCAGCGAAGGCAGCGTGCAGTTGGGCAGCAGTCGGCTGAGTTTGGAGACTTTGGACGCCTACAGCGATCGCCTGCAGCAGTGGCGCAGTTCCCTCGCGCCCGGGGCGGATCTTCTCCTGTACGGGTGCGACGTGGCGGCAGGCGGGCAATCCCTTTTTCTACAGCGCCTCAGCGAATTAACGGGGGCAGACGTTGCTGCCTCGAATGACAAAACCGGCACTACCCTGCTCGGGGGCGACTGGGATTTAGAAGTCGCGACGGGGGAAATCAGTGCAGCAGCGCCCTTTCAGCCGCAGGTGATGCAAGCCTATCAGGGCGTTTTTGCGACTTTCACGGTGACAAATACCAACGATAGCGGTGCGGGTTCGCTGCGATCCGCGATCGAGGCAGCCAATGCTCTGCCAGGATTGGACTTTATTCAGTTCGACAGCAACGCCGCGACGGGGGGAATTTTTGCCTCGGCGCAAACGATCGCCCTCAACTCTGAGCTGCTGATAACCGACGCCGTTACCATTCGGGGAAGCGGGCGCAGCCGACTGACGATTAGCGCCAGCAATTCGCGCGTGTTCAATATCAATGCGGGCGGGAATACCGTCAATATTGAATCGATGGCGGTTGCGGGCGGGAAGGCGATCGCGTTGTCAGGAGGGGGCATTTACAAAACTGGCTCCGGGCGGCTCAACGTCAGCAATGCCACCTTTTCGGGCAATACAGCGGGTGAATTCGGCGGCGGCATCTACAACAGCGGCGGCACTCTCAGCCTGAACAACGTCATTCTGGAAAACAACGCCGCATCGGGCACGGATGTGGCGGGGGGCGCGGTTTACAATGACGGGGCTCGGCTGATTGTCACTCGCACCAGCGTCACAAACAATGCTGTTAATGGCAGCAATAGCGGTTTCGGCGGTGGCATCTATCACAATAACGGCCAGTTGGAGATTTCCGAAAGTACCTTCAGCGGCAATACCGCCACCGGAACGGTTGGCGGCGGCTATGGGGGCGGCATTCACATCGCTGGTGCCAGCCAGACGCTCCTAGAAACGAGTACGATTTCCAGCAATACAGCGGATTTTGGCGGCGGTATCGGCGATGCGGGTACGGATACCCTCACCGCTACCAACGCCACCCTCAGCGGCAACCGCGCCAATCGAGACGGCGGCGGCTTCTATCACTCGGGCACGGGCACGGCAGGGCTGACGAATGTCACGATTTCTAACAATACCGCTGATTTTGACAGCGACGGCAGCGGCGACGGGGGAGGGATTTTTACCTCTGCTGGCACGGTTCGGGTTGGGAATACTCTCGTCGCGAAGAACTTCGACAATTCCGCTGCGACGAAACATCCCGACGTTTCAGGAGTATTTGCCAGTCAGGGTTATAATTTGATTGGAGACGGTACGGGCGGTAATTTCGGCATTGCTGGCGACCAAGTAGGCACGGCTGCGAACCCCCTCGATCCTCAAATCGGCAGTTTGAGCAATAATGGTGGGCCAACTTTTACCCACGCGCTGCTCGCCGGCAGTTCGGCTATTAATGCGGGAAATAATGCACTTTTGACGTCCGCGATCGATCAGCGGGGCGGCGAACGATCGCCGAATGGGCTTGACAGCGGTGCCAATGTGGATATCGGCGCTTACGAAGCCACTTCCTCTTATGTGGTGACGAAAACTGAAGACAGTACCACCCTGAACACGTTGCGTTTCGCGATCGATTTTGCCAATCGCAACGTCAACCCCACAACTGGCAATTTACAAGATACAATCCGCTTCAACCTTCCCGGTGGAGGGCTGCAGACTATTTCTCTGTCTTCGCCTTTGGCGGCGATTACTCAAGCTGCGATCGTTGACGGTTTCAGCCAGCCCGGTTACGCCGGCACTCCCCTCGTCGCGCTCAACGGCACCAGTGCCGGAAGTTCGACAAATGGCTTGAGAATCGTGACTGGCAACAGCACCGTGCAGGGGCTAGCGATTTCTAACTTCGGCGGCGCGGGGGTTTACGTTCAAGCCGGAACGGGCAACCTAATTCGCAACAATTCTATTTTCAATAATAAAGGTCTGGGAATTGATTTGGGCACCCTTGGCGTCACCCCCAACGATGCGGATGACAGCGACGAGGGTGCCAATAATTTGCAAAACTTCCCGGTGCTGACTTCCGTGAGCAGCGACGCCACTACCAGAACAGTTACGGGCTTCCTCAACAGCGCTCCTAACAAAACTTTTCGCGTCGATTTCTTTGGCAATACGGCTTATAATGCTTTGGGAGCGGGCGAGGGCGAGGTATTGCTCGGTTTTGCAGATGTTACCACCGACAGCAGCGGAATTGCGCCGCTTAGTTTCACCTATACGCCCATTTCGGGCAAGCCATACCTCACCGCCACGGCAACCGATCTCGCGGCGTTGAATACGTCTGAATTTTCGCGGCGCAATCAAGCTCCTGTCAATACCCTTCCTGCCTCTTTATCCGTTTTTGAAGACGGAAATCTGCCGTTTTCACCCGGCGCGATCGCGACATCCGATGCAGACAATAACGGCACCGATCCCGTAGAAGTTTCCCTTTCCGCTGCCAGTGGCAACCTGATATTAGGCAGCACGGCTGGGTTAACTTTTACTGCGGGAGGCAACAACTCCCTCAGCATGACATTCCAGGGCAGATTAGCCGATATCAACGCCGCTCTCAGCACCCTCACCTACCTCCCCACCGCCAACTTTTTTGGTGCCGATACCCTCACGCTTACCTCCAGCGATTTGGCAGCCCTTGAATTGGGCGGTTCTCAAACCGACACCGATACACTTAACATCACCGTCACTCCCGTAAACGACGCACCCGATTTCATTCCGGGAGCCAATCAAACCGTGACGGCAGGTGTGGCGCAAAAAACTATCCCCAATTGGGCAACTGGATTTAATCCGGGCAATGCGAACGAATCCGCTCAAACAGTGCTGGAATATTTGGTGACAGTCGCCAGCAATCCAGAAATCTTCGCCACCCCGCCCGCGATCGATCCGACAACTGGCACCCTAACTTACACGCCTGCCGCCACGATTGACAGCCCCACAACGGCTATCATAGAAGTACGAGTTCGCGACAGCGGCGGTACTGGAAATGACGGCAACGATACCTCCGAGGTAAAAACTTTTCAGATAGCCGTCAATCCCCAACCAACTGTCAGCATTAATGATGTCGATATCGTCGAAGGCGACGCCGGTACGGTGAATGCACAATTTACCGTCAGTCTCGATATTCCCAGCAGCGAACCCGTTACGCTTTCCTACAAAACTGTTGGCGGTACTGCGGCGGCGGATGAAGATTACACGAGCATTCCCCCCACTCAAATTACCTTCAATCCCGGCGAAACCCAAAAAACCATTGACGTGCCGGTAAAGGGCGACACCCTCAACGAACTCGACGAAACGTTTACCGTCGAATTGAGCAATCTCACCAATGCCACGCTGCTCGATGAAGTAGGAGCCGGCAGGATTCTCAATGACGACGGAGCGCCAAAGCTTTTCATCAGTGATGCTACCCTAAATGAGGGCGACAGCGGCACTCAGAAGGCAATTTTTACCGTCAGCCTGTCTGAGGTGAGCGGGCAAATTGTGACGGTTGATTATAATACGTCTGACGGTACTGCTGTGGCGGTAGCGGATTATATTTCCATTCCTCCCACCACCCTAAGTTTCAATCCGGGAGAGACGACAAAAACTGTCGAAGTTGAGGTAAGTGACGACAGTCTCGACGAAAGCGACGAAACTTTTTTTGTCGATATCAGCGGTGCCGTTAATGCTAGTATAGGAGATAATCGGGGCATTGGTACGATTGTCGATGATGACAATCCGCCGGTGATTTCGATTGACGATGTTAGCGTTACTGAGGGGAACGACGGCACTGCCAGCGCGACTTTTACGGTTAGCTTGTCTGCCGAGAGCGGGCAATTGGTAACGGTAAATGTTGCGACGGCTGACGGCAGTGCGACAGCGGGAGCAGATTACGAAGCGCTCCTTCCCGCGACTGTAACTTTTAATCCGGGGGAAACGACAAAAACTGTCGCGGTTGCTGTCAAGGGCGACACGCTGGATGAAATCGACGAGAGCTTTTTTGTCAATCTCTCGAATGCGGGGAATGCGACAATCGCTGACAGTCAGGGCGTCGGAACGATTGAGGATGACGACGAGCCGCCCGCGCTTTCGATTAGCAGCGTTACCCTTTCAGAGGGGAACGCGGGCGCGAAAAATGCGATTTTTACCGTCAGTTTGGATGCGCCATCGTCGCTGCCTGTAACGGTAGATTATGCCACGGCTGACGGTACGGCAATTTCGGGGAGCGACTACGCGGCGACGAGCGGAACCCTGACGTTTCAGCCAGGGGAAACTCAAAAAACGATTGCCGTGTCAGTGCTTGGCGATTTTATCGAAGAGCCGGATAAATTATTTTCTGTCAATCTTGCCAATGCTGTTAATGCTACGATAGAACTAAGCCAGGGAAATGGCATCATAGAAGATGACGATGCCCCTGGGGTTTCTCTTGTGGAAACCGGAGGCAGCACGCAGGTAACGGAAGGGGGCTCTGGCGACGTTTACAGTCTCGTTCTCACCAGCCAACCGACGGCGGATGTGATTGTTAAAATTGCAACTGACGGGCAAATTTTGGCGGCGTCAGAGGTGATTTTTACGCCGGAAAATTGGAACGTCGCGCAAACGGTAACGGTGCAGGCGATAGACGATGCCCTGCTACAAGGCGATCGCAACAGTACCATTACTCATCTGGCAGAAAGTGCCGATGAGGCTTATAATGGAATCGCGATCGCTCCTTTAATCGCTGCAGTAATCGACAACGACAGCGCCGGCATTTCGATCGCGCAAACTGGGGGAAGCACGGAGGTTGCCGAAGGCGGCGCGACGGATACTTATACGATCGTACTCACCGCCGAGCCAACCGCTGACGTGACGGTAAACTTTTTTACCGACACCCAGCTACAGCCGATTGCACCGATTACTTTTACGCCGGAAAATTGGAACGTCGCGCAAACGGTAACGGTGGCGGCAGTCGATGATTTGGTAGCGGAAGGCAACCATACCAGCCCCATCAGCCACGTTGCAGAAAGTGCGGATGAAAATTACAACGGAAAAGCGATCGCGTCGGTAACGGCAAACATTGCCGACAACGACAGTGCAGGCATTTCAGTCATGCAAACCGGCGGCAGTACCGACGTGGCAGAAGGCGGCGCGACGGATACTTATGAAGTGGTACTTACCAGCGCTCCAACTGCTCCCGTTACCGTCACCGTTACCACCGACGCGCAAACGCAAGCGACGGCAAAATTAGTCTTTGACAGCACGAATTGGAATCTGCCGCAAACGGTTGCGGTGTCGGCAGTCGATGATTTAATCGCAGAAGGCAACCACGCCAGTGCTATCAGCCACGCCGCTACCAGTGCGGATAAAAATTACGATGGCATCGCGATATCTCAAGTCATTGCCAACGTCACCGATAACGACAGCGCTGGGGTTGCTATCGTGCAAACCGGCGGCAGCACCGAGGTTGCCGAAGGCGGCGCTACGGATACTTACAGCATCGTGCTGACGGCGCAACCCACGGCTGCAGTGCAAGTCAATTTTTCTACCGACGCGCAACTGAGCGCGATTTCTCCACTTACTTTCACGCCGGAAAATTGGAATGTCGCGCAAACTGTTACCGTGACGGCGGCGGATGACAGTGCAGTAGAAGGCAACCACAGCAGCACGATTCGGCATTCGGCAACCAGTGCCGATGTGGATTATAACAACATTGCGATCGCTCCCGTTACCGTCAATATCGCCGACAACGACAGCGCCGGCGTTTCCATCGTGCAGAGTAACGGCAGTACCGAAGTGGCAGAAGGCGGCGCAACAGATACTTATCAAGTCGTGCTGACATCGAAACCCACGAGTTCGGTACAAATCAACGCCAGCACCGATGGCGAAACCATCGCCTCCTCGCCGCTAATTTTCACGCCGGATAACTGGAATATTCCCCAAACTGTCACCGTCACAGCGGTAGATGACAGCAAAGTCGAAGGCAATCACAGCAGCGCCATTACCCACAGCGCCACCAGCGCCGATGCCGATTACAGCGGCATTGGCATCGCTAGTGTTATCGCCAATATTGCCGACAACGACAAACCCTCGCCGGGGGTTACTTTCATCGAAACTGACGGCAGCACGACGGTAGCAGAAGGCGACGAAAGCGGCGACACCTACCAGCTCGTACTCGACGAAGCCCCCACGGCTGAAGTCACGATTACCCTAACGCCGGATGCCTATACAGATTTGGGGGCAGGTGTCGGCAAGCCCATAACCGTTACTTTCACGCCGGATAACTGGAATATTCCCCAAACCGTCACGGTAAAGGCGGCAGACAACAATCTTTCCGAAGGGCTGCACGCCAGCACGATTGCCCACACCGTCAGCAGCGCCGATCCCAATTATAACGGCTTGCCAATTCCAGATTTCCAAGTGGTTGTAATTGACAACGACGCCAGCGAAACCCCGGGAGTGAAAATTCTCGCACTCGACGGCGGAGAGGAGCTCAACGTCAGCGAAGGCGGCAAGGGCGACGCCTACCTTATCTCGCTCACCAGCATTCCCACGGAAGCGGTGACAGTTGCCGTGGGCATTCCAGACGGGCAAACCGAGGCAACCCCCACAGCGCTCACCTTTACCCCCGAAAATTGGAATCAACCGCAACAGGTAAACATTCGCGCTGTAGACGATACTGCCATCGAAGGCAACCATACAGGCATTCTCCTCAATACCACCTCTGGCGGCGGTTACGACGGCGTGACGGCTGAAGTCAAAGCCAATATTACCGACAATGACTTCCCCTCCCCCCCCACGAATGGAGGCGGCGGCGGCGGCGAGACTCCAGGCGGCGGCAGCGAGACTCCAGGCGGCGGCAGCGAGACTCCAGGCGGCGGCAGCGAGACTCCAGGCGGCGGCACGGAAACCCCCGGAGAAACTCCATCCCCCAATCCCCCAATCCCGGCAACACCCTCCCCAGCAACCGAGGAACAACCGGATTGCCAGTGTACTTGCCCGGAAATCGAGCCGCCTTCTTCCGGCGCGATCGCATTTCAACCCCCCGCCCCGCCTGCGATTGAGGCGATCGCATTTCCGAATTCGGCGCAAAAAATGCGGGGGAGCGATCGCCATGATATGCTGATTGGCAGCCGCGAAAACAACGCGATCGCGGCGTTTGATGGCGATGACGTCCTCCTGGGAATGCAGGGGAGCGATATTCTCTACGGCGGCAATGGCAGCAGCGCCCCCGTCGGCAGCGAGAAACAGAAAGATGCCCTCTTCGGCAACGCGGGAGAAGATTTCCTCTTCGGCAATGAAGGCAGCGATACCCTCTGCGCCGGACAAAATAATGATATCGTTTTCGCCGGGAAAGACGACGACCTCGCCTATGGCGACAAGGGCGACGACACCCTACTGGGCGAACAAGGCAATGATACCCTCATCGGCGCGACGGGCAACCCCGATATCGACGACGCCAGCGGGCGCGACGTGCTGTTTGGCGGCGAAGGCGACGACGAGCTCTATGGCAACGGCGGAGAAGATTCTCTCGTCGGCGGAGAAGGGAGCGATCGCGCGCGCGGCGGCAAAGGCGAGGATCGCATTTGGGGCGAAAACGGCAACGATACCCTCTCCGGCGATATCGGCAACGATATCATACTCGGCGGCAGTGGCAGCAACGCCCCCGTCGGCAATGAAATTGAGCGCGATTTACTCTACGGCAACCAAGGCAACGACACTCTTTTCGCCAACGAAGGCAGCGATACCGTCTTCGCCGGCAAAGACAGCGACATGGTTTTCGCCGGCAAAGACGACGATTTCATCTTTGGGGATATCGGCAGCGATACCCTCCTCGGAGAGCTGGGCAACGACACCCTCATCGGCGGCACCTCTGACGCAGCCGTCAGCGACGAGGGCGGCGACGACGTGCTGTTTGGCGGCGAGGGCGACGACTACCTCGACGGCGGCACTGGCAACGATACCCTTTCTGGCGGTACTGGCAAAAATACCCTCTACGGCGGCGAAGGCAACGATCGCGTTGCCAGCGAATCTGGAACCAGTATAATTTTTGGCGGTGCTGGTGACGACAGCATTTGCGCCGGAGAAGGCGACGATACCGTCAGCGGCGGTACTGGCAGCGATCGCATTTGCGCCAGTGGCGGCAATGACTCCGTATTCGGCAATGAAGGAGCCGACAAAATCAAAGGCGTAGACGGCAACGATACTCTCTTTGGCGGCAAAGATAGCGACACCCTCAGCGGCTGCGCTGGCGATGACTGGCTGTTTGGCGAAAAGGGCGACGATATCCTCAAAGGCGGCAGCGGCAGCGATCGCTTTGTACTCGCTCCCAACTCCGGCACCGACACGATTCTCGATTTTAAAGACGGCACCGACGCGATCGTTTTATCCGGCGGGCTAACCTACGAACAACTCATTATCACTCAGGGCAGTAACGGCACCTCAATCTATCTCGGCAGCGACATCCTCGCCACCCTCGAAAACGTGCAAGCCAGCCTCATCGACGCGGGAGATTTTACCCTCCTGAGTTGAAAAGAAACAACCTATCCAGAAACCCGGCTTCTTTGAGAAGCCGGGTTTCTAGCGAGCATCGAGTGCCATTATTTATGCTTGCCGTGACTCGGACGAAAACTGAATTAAAATAGTTTCAAAACAAGACAGAGCCAGCATTTCAGCTTGACTGAAGGCTAACGTTCGGAGCGATCGTCAAAGCGATATCTGAAGGCGTCGCCCCTGTAGAAAGTAAGGCTCGAAGCAGCAGATCGATTGAAACAGACGGATCGCCCGCTTCCATTTTAGCCACTCTCGACTGACTAGATCCTATCCGTTGGGCGAGGTCATTTTGAGAAAGCTGTTGGAGCAGGCGACGCTGTTTCAGTTGCTTGCTCAGCGCTAGTTTCATTTCTACAAATGCCGCCTCTTCTTTTGACAGCCCCAGAAACTCCGAAGCATCTGCAATCTTCCATCCAGCAGCTTCTAGGCGTTGGCGCTTCTTTGAATCCATAGCGATCGCTCCTTCTCCATTTATCTAAAGTTCGTCATATTGTTTCAGCCGTTTTTTGCATTTTTCAATAACTTGAGCTGGTGTTTGATTCGTAGTCTTATTAAAGACATCTAATATGAGAATAGCATCGTCGTCAATTCGGTAGATAAGCCGCCATTGTTTATCCGCGTCTTTAATCCGCAACTCGTGACAGTGAGTGCCGATACTTGGCATTGGGCGAGAGAAGGGCAGCGATAACAGTTCGCCTTCCTGTAGCTTTCGCAACAGAAATCCTGCTTCAATGCGAGCTTCAACGGAAAAAGGCGGAGTTTTAACCTCACCGCTGAGCCAGACAAGGGGTTTGCTATCTGAATCATTCATCTCTAGTATATGTCAACCCTGACATATTGTCAATCAATATCCTACCAGCCTGTAGCAGACAGAGCCAGCAACTCTATTCACGAACAGTCGGATAGGCACGAGCTTACAATCTCGCCAAAGCTCGAATATCCACATTTCCGCCGCTGACAATCACCCCAACCCGCTTTCCCGCAGCCGTAACAACGCCTTCGAGCAGAGCCGCTGCTGCTAAAACCCCCGTCGGCTCAACCACGATTTTCATCCGCTCCCAGATAAAAAAAGTCGTCCTCAGAATTGCTTCCTCAGATACCGTTACCATGTCGTCAACGTAGTGCAATACCAGCGGAAAGGTTAACTTGCCCAGAGAAGGGGTGCGCGCGCCGTCAGCAATGGTATCGGGATTGTGAATCACTTGCAAAGTTTTGGTGTGAAACGATCGCGTCGCGTCGTCTGCCCGTGCCGGTTCCGCGCCAATCACGCGGCACTGAGGAGAGAGAGTTTTCGCTGCGATCGCGCAACCCGACAGCAAGCCCCCGCCCCCACAGCAAACTACTAATAAGTCTAAGTCTCCTACTTCCTCAAATAACTCTTTTGCCGCTGTTCCTTGTCCGGCAATCACTTCTACTTTATCGTAAGGCGGCACGATTGTCAACCCCCTTTCGGCAGCAATTTTCTCGCCCAATTCTTGACGGTTGGCTTCGGCGCGATCGTAGAGAATTACCTCGGCTCCATAACCGCGCGTCGCGGCAAGTTTGACAGCAGGCGCGTCTTCTGGCATCACAATCGTAGCGGGGATATTGAGTAACTTACCCGCTAAGGCGATCGCTTGGGCGTGATTGCCCGAAGAATACGTCAAAACGCCTCGCTGCTTCTGTTCTTCCGAGAGTTGGGATAGAGCGCTGTACGCGCCGCGAAACTTAAACGAGCCGGTTCTCTGGAAGTTTTCGCACTTAAAAAATACCTGGCTTTGAGTGAGTTCGTTCACCGTGGTAGAAGTCATCACCGGGGTTTTGCGAGCCACCCCGTGCAAGCAGCGTGCAGACGCTTCGACATCTGCGTAAGAAACTGGCAAGGAGAGCGAGGCTCTAGTGCGAGAATCTGTCATAGGGAAACGAGTGTTAATATTGAGCTAAATTTAAGGTAAATCCGGGCAAGATGTCTTCTCCCGATAATTCCGCAGGCAAATTTTTTGCCTCTACCGCCTGCCCGGAGCGATAAATTTCTACTTGCTGCTGTTGGGGATTAATCAGCCATGCCAATTTTACCCCGGCTTCCAGATATTCCCGCATTTTATCTTGCAGCATTTTCAGGTTGTCGGTTTCCGATCGCAGTTCGATGACAAAATCCGGCGCAATCGGGGGAAATTTCCGCCTTTGTTCGGGCGTCAGGGCTTCCCAGCGTTCCCGCCGAATCCAGGAGGCATCGGGAGAGCGATCGCCGCCATTGGGTAATTTAAAAATTGTAGACGAACTGAAGGTAAAACCGAGTCCGGTTTGCCGATTCCAGTTTCCCAAATCAATCGTTAATTCGGCTTCTCGATAGCCGCTTTCTCCGCCCACTGGTGACATTATAATTAAAGCTCCTTCTTTTGTCCGTTCAAATTTTACCTCCCGATTCTGCTGGCAAAGCTGATAAAATTGCTCGTCGGTGAGGTTGACAGTTTCTAGATTTAATGTTAAAGGCATCGTTAACATAAAGCCCCTCTCGTAGAGAACTATTAGAGCGAAGCATTGAGAAATCAATATCTCCGCCAAATAGAAGAACTGGCAGGGAGATTCTCTCCTTGATTGTACCGCGCTTTCTGGGCGAGCGCGAAGCCACTATTTCTGCAAGCGCCAAATTTTCACCGTCGAGTCGCCGCTGCCGGAAGCGATCGCGCCTCCATCGGGAGTAAAGGCGACAGTATAGACGATGCCGGAATGCCCGGAAAGAAGAGAAACGAGTGTTAATATTGAGCTAAATTTAAGGTAAATCCGGGCAAGATGTCTTCTCCCGATAATTCCGCAGGCAAATTTTTTGCCTCTACCGCCTGCCCGGAGCGATAAATTTCTACTTGCTGCTGTTGGGGATTAATCAGCCATGCCAATTTTACCCCGGCTTCCAGATATTCCCGCATTTTATCTTGCAGCATTTTCAGGTTGTCGGTTTCCGATCGCAGTTCGATGACAAAATCCGGCGCAATCGGGGGAAATTTCCGCCTTTGTTCGGGCGTCAGGGCTTCCCAGCGTTCCCGCCGAATCCAGGAGGCATCGGGAGAGCGATCGCCGCCATTGGGTAATTTAAAAATTGTAGACGAACTGAAGGTAAAACCGAGTCCGGTTTGCCGATTCCAGTTTCCCAAATCAATCGTTAATTCGGCTTCTCGATAGCCGCTTTCTCCGCCCACTGGTGACATTATAATTAAAGCTCCTTCTTTTGTCCGTTCAAATTTTACCTCCCGATTCTGCTGGCAAAGCTGATAAAATTGCTCGTCGGTGAGGTTGACAGTTTCTAGATTTAATGTTAAAGGCATCGTTAACATAAAGCCCCTCTCGTAGAGAACTATTAGAGCGAAGCATTGAGAAATCAATATCTCCGCCAAATAGAAGAACTGGCAGGGAGATTCTCTCCTTGATTTTAGCGCGCTTTCTGGGCGATCGAACCGCAACTATTTCTGCAAGCGCCAAATTTTCACCGTCGAGTCGCCGCTGCCAGAGGCGATCGCGCCTCCATCGGGACTGAAGGCGATCGATTCCACCCACCGAGAATGCCCGGAAAGGGTTTGCAAAATTTCGCCCGATTTCAAATTCCAGAGGGTAATTTTTCCGGACAAACTGCCAGAGGCGAGCACCTGCCCGTCGGGGCGGAAGGCAACGGAATAAATGGTTCCTGCTTGCCTGGGCAAGATGCGTGCAATAGAACACTGCTGTTTTGCCCGACAATCCTTGCCGACATTCCACAGTTTAATCATTCCGTCGCCGCTGCCGGAAGCGAGGGTGTTGCCGTCGGGGCTGAAGGCGACGGTATAAACGATGCCGGAATGCCCGGAAAGAGTGGCTAGCAAGGTGCCGCCGTTGCGATTCCAAAGTTTGACTGTACCGTCTTCGCTGCCGGAAGCGATGAGTTGCCCGTCGGGGCTGAAGGCGACGGAACGCACGGTGCCCGCGTGCCCGGAGAGGGTGGCTTGCAGGGTGCCGCTGCCTAAATCCCAGAGTTTGACAGTGGCGTCTTCGCTGCCGGAAGCGATCGCCCCTCCGTCGGGACTAATCGCCACTGACGCGACGCCTTCGATATTTTTCGGCAGGCTGTTGAGGAGTTCGCCATTTTGCAGGTTCCAGACTTTGATCGTGCCGCCGTAGCTGTTGCTGCCGCTCACCAGTGTCGTGCCGTCGCGCGCGATCGCCACTGCCGAAACCAACTCTTCCGAGTTTGAATGCCCGTTGAGAGTGAGCAGCGATTCCCCCGTGCTGAAGTTCCAAATCTTGATCGTGGTGTCAAAGCTGCCGGAAGCGAGGGTTTGACCGTCCGGGCTGATGGCCACTGACCGGACATCCAGGGAATGCCCGGATAGGGTTTTCGCCAGCTTAAATTTTTTATCGGGAGTCGTGGTTTGCACGAGCTGAGCAGCGCGATTGGTATCGGCTGGTTTTTTTTCCGCTGCTGGAATTGGCAAAGACATGATTTCTGTCTTCGCATTGGAGCTGGTATTCAAGCGCGGGATAAAATACCCGTAAATCACGGCTTGTCCGACTCCCAGACATCCCACCACAGCGATCGCGCCTATTGCCAGCCATTTTTCCTTCCCAGTTGAAAGCCAATTCAACCGAGAAGCCGGCGAAGCCGCAAGCTGCACAGAAGACTTGCTCAATTCAGCCAAACGCTGCAATATCACCTCGGTATTGGGCGGGCGCTGCCCGGGCAAGCGCGCCATCAGTTCGTCGATGAAATCGGCAAATGGCTTGCTCGCCTGGGGGGCGCTCCCCCGCCAGTGCAGTTCGTCGGTTCTGACGTCGTAAAAATCCAGGGGGTGCTTGCCGGTGAGCAGGT
Organism: uncultured bacterium; assembly: GCA_964405435.1. Taxonomy (GTDB): domain Bacteria; phylum Cyanobacteriota; class Cyanobacteriia; order Cyanobacteriales; family Oscillatoriaceae; genus DVEG01. The sequence goes on along the minus strand of CAYOOD010000091.1, from coordinate 7,466 downwards.
GTACGAAGGTGCGCCCCAGGGCAAAAAAGTCGGATTGGGGCACGGGATGCCCGCTGTCTTGTTCGGGGGGCGTGTAGCCTCTGGAAGCCACCACGGTGCCTTTTTGCCCGATGCCCATTTTGGCGAGATAGGTGCCGGTGACTTCTCTGGCGCTGCCAAAGTCGATGAGCACGATCTGGCCATTCGATCGCAGCATGATGTTGGCGGGTTTGATGTCCCGGTGAAAAAATTTCAGTTGGTGTACTTTGTGCAAAATCTGCGTCAGTTGTTGCAGCCAGTCGATCGCTTGTTCTTGGGTGATGGGTTTGCGATCTCTGGCGTAGAGCCACTCTTCCAAGTTGGGGCCATTAATTTTCTCCATCACCAGACAGTGCAGCAGTTTCTGGCGATCTTTCGGCGCGAAGGTGAAGTATCCATCCGCTTCGACTTTGGGAATTCCCTGATGTCTCAGGCGGCTGAGCAACTCGGCTTCTTTTTTAAACAGCGAAATCGCTTTCGGTTCTGAGAGCTGGAGTACCTTGAGCACCTTGCGATCGCCGCGATCGTCCACTTCGTAAGTTTTGGCAAATCCGCCCTCTCCGAGCAGGCGCGTGACTCGATAACGTCCTTGCAGCACGAGCTGGGAGCCGCAGTGGCGGCAGATGCGATTCGTGGCGTGTAAGGGATCGGCTTGTTTCGGGCAGTTGGGATTAATGCAGTAGCTCATTGACGGCTACGGGATATTTCATCTCGATCGTAGGGTGAAATTTGGGTTGTTGGCTCTGTCTGGGGATGCTTGACAAGTGGCCCCATCCCGTGCGGACGGCTGCGATGTCAATAGGGTTCTGTCTCGCTGGCAGGGGCGGGCGATCGCCGTTGGACTGGTTCGCTTTCCACTGACGAGAGCGATCGCCCGCCTGCTGCCCAAATCCCAAAACTCCCTCAATAATCAATCATATCAAAATCAAAGGCAGGATGCTGCCCGCCAATCGTCATTCGGACAATTTCCTCGCAGATTCTCAAGCCATTTTCGCTGTTGGTGAGGATGGCGATTCCCGTTTTGAGATTTCGAGACGCCAGGGCAAAACTTTTGAAAATGATGCTGTCTCCCCAATGCCAGAAAAACTCTCCCCCTGAAGCCCTCTCCAATCCCCACCCCAATCCCCACCCGATAGATTGATTGATGCCGACTTGCTGGCGCAGCATTTGCGTTAAACTTGCTTCTGTCAGGCGATCGCTCTCGGCGCTTCCCGGCTCCATCATAGCCATGAGAAATTTAGCATAATCTGCGGCAGTCGTCCGCAAACTCCCCGCCGCATTTGCCTGTCTCGGCTTGCTCCCCGGCTCCGGAAATCCAGCCCGATCGTGTCCTTTTGCGGCTGCGGTTTCGTATTGCGGCATCCAGACGTAACTGCTGCTCGTCATGCCCAGAGTCGGGAAGACGTGGCGGCTCATGTAATCATTTAATCGCTGTCCGGTTAGGCGCTCCACGACTGTCTGCAAATACAGGTAGCCTTCGCTGGAATAGCTAAATCTAGAACCCGGTGCAAACTCTATCCAGACGGGATCGTCGCCGCTCCAGTTCGGAAATCCACAGGTATGAGATAGCACCATGCGGGCGGTAATTTTTTTAATTCTGGGGTCGGAAATATACGGCTTGTCGGTATACTCTGTTAAAGGAATATCGAGGTTGAGTTCCCCCCGTTCCACTAATTTCATCGCCGCATAAGCAAACAAGGGTTTGCTGAGGGAAGCGGCGGCAAATACTGTATTTTCGCTGACGGGTTTGCCCGTATTGGCGTTCTCGACGCCGAAACCTCGAATCCAGAGAATTTGTCCGTCTCGCACGAGAGCGATCGCCGCACCTGCTACGCCTGCTGCCTTCATCAGTTGAGGAATTTTATTTTCAAAAGATGCGATCGCTCCTTCTGAGGACAAGGCGCGAGAATTGCCGCGCCAACTGCTGAAGGCAAGCGCCGACAAACCCAGAATTGCTGTCCTGCTATGGCGGATAAGTTGCCGTCGAGAAAAAGGATTTCCCATTTTTTTACTCCTCTTTTTTAAGGTTAAATTTTACTTTTAGAATGATAATTTTACACAAATTTATTAAAGAAAGATGTTTTTAATTAGAAATTTTTTAATATAGCGTTTTTCAGTTCGATGAAGTGCACGCAAGAAACCCGGCTTCTTCAAGAAGCCGGGTTGCTGAAGTCCCTCACGCTTCTTGAAAACTGCTATAAAAATTGACGGGCTAAAGTCTCCCATCAATTTAAACGTTTCATCCCGGCGATCGCCAGCGAATTGATTTTTCCCCCCTCGCCTGCAAAAACTGCAGCAAATTACGGCTCGTCCATCAGACGGGATAGGAGGTGGCCAAGTTTCCACTTTCCACACCGAACCCCAACAGCAACCCGGAAAATTTTGACAGTCGAGAACGAGCTGAACTCGCCCGGTACAGGAAAAGCTACTTGACAAAAACACGCTGATAGGGTTTTGTCAAGTAGACTCTAGCGGGCGGTCAGGGATATTCGATCAAAAGGGGGCCGTGAGGGGCCGTGCGGAGGGCGTAATCGGACTTTTTATCAAATCCCCGCAGGGAAGCGATGGGGATGTAGTCGATTTCGGGCAACTCTTCGAGATCCTCGATTTCCCAAAACACTGCCCAAGTGGGCTTGTCAGTTTCGGCGGATTGGGGACGGAATCGCTTGTCTCCCGGATATCTGCCCCGCCGGGACGGAACGTGACCGACGTAGAACCCGTGCCAGCACGCTTCCAAACGCATTGGTTTTTCGGAATCGGCATGGCAGGGGTAGATGAAGACTTCCACCGCTTCACCCCGTCTCAAGGTATCTACTTGGCGAAATAATTCCCAAGCCTCGCTGCCGAAAACCACTTTGCCCTCGCGATCGCACGTCTCCATCCCAGAGATCAGGTGTACTTCGGGGACGGGCGCGAGAATCGCAAATGCCTTTGTAATGCCCATAGCTTTTAACCTCGTGGCGGAACTTCGATCGAGCTACTGCCACTATGGCACGAGCTGGCACGCTTCTTGCACTGCCGAGCTTCTTTTAGAAGGCGCGCCCGTCCCGAACGGCACCGGCTGCCAGAATCTGTAAATCTATGTAAATATAAAGTCTTGTAACGGATCGGTTCAGACAGCGCTCCGGACAAATTTTAATTTTAGATTTGAAAGTTTTTATTAGGGGTTTTACTTTTACAACTCAGCATATTAAGGAATTTTAGGGGTAAATTTTCCAAAATTCCTGGCTTATATATCGCAAACTAAATTCGTCTGAGAGAACCATGTCGCCGGCAGATCGTACCAAATTTACCGTAAAACAGCTCGTTCGCAGCCCCCTTTTCCTGGCGGGAGTGTCGATCGCCTTGTTGGGTTGCAGCGTCATGCCCAAAACAGAAGCCCAGACACAAGCACCAAAGGCGGCAGCGCAGCGAGGGGAAAGGGCCACACCGGTAGACGCGGCGATCGCGCAAGTCGGATCGCTGCGGGAAGAGAGGGAATACACTGGAACGACGCTACCGACGCGGATCGTGTCCGTGCGATCGCAGGCAGAAGGGCAACTGCTCGAGCTGACTGCCGATGTGGGCGATCGCGTCGTCAAAGGCAGTATCCTTGCCCGACTCGACGACAGAATATTAATGACTGCCGTCACCCAAGCCGAAGCCGAACTCGCCTCGCGGCTCTCAGAAGTGGCGCGCGCCGAAACCCAAGTCGCCAGCGCCCGCACCGACGTCGAACAGGCGCGCATTGAATGGCAGCAAGCCGAGTCAGACGCGGCGCGGCTGCTGTCGCTCGCCCGGGAAGGCGCGATCTCCGAGCAACAAGCCGAACAAGCCCAGACGAAAGCGCGGACAGCCGAACAAGCCGTGCGCTCCGCTGAAGTACAAGTCCGCACCGAAAAACAAGCGGTGGCAGCAGCGCAAGCCCGGGTGGATGCGCAGAGAGCCGTCATCGAGCAAGCTCGGGAGCGCCGCTCCTACGCGATCGTTACCGCTCCCATCACCGGCACGGTTGTCGAAAAAGTCACAGAACCGGGGAATCTGGTGCAGCCCGGGGGCGAAATTCTCAAAATCGGCGACTTCAGCTCGGTGAAAGTCATGGTTCAAATTTCAGAATTAGAACTGAGTCAGGTGCGAGTCGGGCAGTTCGTGCCGGTGCGCCTGGATGCCTTTCCCGAGCAGCGCTTTGAGGGAGAAGTGATTCGCATTTCGCCGCAAGCCGATCCCACGGCTCGCTTGGTGCCGGTGGAGCTGTCGGTTTCCAATCTTGACGGGCAAATCAGCAGCGGGCTGCTGGCGCGGGTGAAATTTGCCCCTCCCGGGAGCGATCGGACGATCGTCCCCCAAACGGCGCTGGAAGCAGCCGGTCGGCAGGGTGGGGAGAACAAGGGCAAGGAAGCCCGGGCTGAGGGAACGGTGTTTGTGATAACCGGAGAAGGGAAAGAGGCGAAAGTAGCGGCGCGCGCGGTGACGCTGGGCGATCGCGCCAACGGGCAAGTAGAAATCCTCTCCGGATTGAATGCCGGAGAGCGCTACGTCGTCCGCAGCGGCAAGCCCTTAAAAGACGGGGATGCCGTGCGTTTGAGCGTGCTCTCGGAAAAATCAAGATAAGGTTTTCGCGCGATCGCTCCCTAGGGGGCGATCGCTTTTTCCCGGGATCGAGTGGCCAGCATTGGCCTTTCCTTCCCGGCCAGTTTTTGCTATTCAACCCTTAGCGCATTCTGTCAAGATTGGTTTTACCCTTGAGGGGCATTTCCCCTCAAGGGACAAAAATCTCACGCATAGATAGTGGTGAAAATTCAGCTTTCTGGCAGGAAAAAGAACTGAGTAACTGCCAGCGTTAGCGCCACTGGTGCCCGCCAGGTGAAGAAAGAATTAAATTAATTAACGTGTCCTATTTAGCGGGAGTGACATCGCTAGAAGCAGAGAATATTATGAATTCAAGGTCACTCAAAACCTGACTCAATACGGCCATCAGCGGTGCATTTACACGAGTCTTTCTGGAGTCAGCATCGCCAGAAAGCTGCATGGCTTGATTGGCAGATAAATCTAAGCGATCGGCGCGTCCTAGCTCAAAGCAAAGAACCGGATAACTCAAGCTTATAAAAGCTTTTATTTCGGATTGTTTGCTTTGAATGCCCAGCAAAATTTACCAGGATTTTGCAGTCACTTTTTTCTAATTTACCCGGTTAAAACATGAAAACAATCACTGCCAGTGTCGCAACGATACTGAAAAAGCGACCGCTAGCGTCCTCTCAACTCCAAACGAATGAAATGCTGTCAGTCCCTGCTGGCAAAACCTTCGGTGTTGACAAAGTAGAACCGGCTGAAAACGGTCACAGCAAAGTCACTTTAGCTGCTAATAGCGGAACGTTTTATGCGTTTAACCAACATTGGAATGGATTGACGGCGGCAGCACCACCAGCAGCAGCAGGAGGAGGCAAGCAACTCATCACCAAAGCACAAGCAGAGGCGCTTTTTGGCAATACCATTTACGATACAGAGCTACAAGATTTGAATGCCTGCTTAAATCGGTATCAAATTAATACTCCAGCCAGAATGCGGCATTTCCTCAGTCAAATCGCTCACGAGTCTGGCGGCTTGCAATGGCTGCAAGAACTTGCTGACGGTTGGGATTATGAAGGTCGCGATGACCTCGGTAATATTTATCCTGGCGACGGGCCAAAATACAAAGGGGCTGGCGTTATCCAGCTAACAGGGCGCAGCAATTATCAGGATTTTGCCAATGAAATTGGCGACCCGAACATTATGGAAGGTTGCGAGTATGTCGCCAAAAAATATCCGTTTACTAGCGCGGGTTTTTGGTGGGCAAACAACGATATGAATGCCTTGTGCGATGACGGCGGAACTGTTGAAGATGTGACTCGCCGAGTGAATGGCGGTTACAACGGTCTAGAAGACCGTCGGGAATATTACTACAAAGCCTGCGAGATTATTTAGCGGCTGAGTAAATTTTGTAACAGGGGGTGTAAAAATCGAGATAAATTCCTCGTTTTTACACCCTAATTTTCCTCTAATTGATTGACCTCGATCTCCCAATTTGCCCGGATCTTTGGGAGGGTAAAATTTTATTTCGATCGATTCATGCAACCTGATATAAAATCTAAATTTTAAACTCTAAAATCGCTGGGGCTTGACCGGAGAGAGGTGCTGTCGAATGAATCGGAAATTCAACGATAAACTCAGCTCCCCCGGAAAGCGGGTTTTCAACCCAAATGCGCCCCTGATGCACCTGCACGACGATCTGATAGCAAATCGCCAGCCCCAACCCCGTCCCTTTGCCAATGGGTTTGGTGGTAAAAAAGGGATCGAAAATTTTCGCGCGAATCTCATCGGGAATTCCCGGGCCATTGTCTCGCACTGCGATGCGGACTTTCAATCCTTTTGATTCTTCAATCAGTCGCGTGGTAATTTCCAGGCGCTTGTCCGGCTGGAGAGAAGCGCTCAAGGCATCAATAGCATTGTCGAACAGGTTCATAAAAACCTGGTTGATTTGGCTGGGGTAGCACTCGACGGGGGGCAGGGTGTCGTAGTTTTTGACGATTTGGATTTTCCCATTTAGCTGATGCTGGAGCAAAAGCAGGGTATTGTCGATTCCTTCGTGCAAGTCCGCTTCTTTTTTTTCGGCTTCGTCCAAACGAGAAAAGTTTCGCAGGGACAAAATAATCTTTCGGATGCGATCGGCTCCGGCTTTCATGGAGGCTAGCATCTGAGGTAAATCAGTCTGGATGAACTCCAGATCGATCTCATCTTCAAAATCGCGAATTTCTGAGGGGAGAGCGGGCAGCGCGAGTTTGTACAAGTTCGCAAGCTGCATTAAATTGCGAACGTATTCGCTAACGTGGGGCAGGTTGCCGTAAATAAAACTGACGGGGTTGTTGATTTCGTGGGCAATCCCGGCAACCAATTGTCCGAGAGAGGACATTTTCTCGCTCTGCACGAGTTGCAGTTGCGTTTGCTGCAGTTCGGCGAAGGCTTGATTGAGTTCGTCTGCCTGTTGGGCGAGGAGGGTGAGTTGGTGTTGGGTTTGTTCAAATAACTGCACTTGCCGCCACGCTCCGAGAAGGGCGATCGCCAGCAGCGCGCTCAAAACAGCAGCCAGCAAGTTCAGTGCCCCCAATTGGGATTCGAGATTTTCGCGGGGAATGGCGAGGGCAACTGACCAGTCGGCTTCTGTGAGAGGCGCATAAGCAACGTAATACCAATTGCCGTTCAGTTGCGTCAATTCAATTCCTTGGTGTTTGCCCACCATTCGGCGGGCGATCGCGGCTAAATTGGCGTCTTCGATTTCCAGCAAACTCGGGGCGGGTTTTTCTAGGGTTCCTCTCAGTGTCGGATCGGGATGGACGATCGCCCTGCCTTGAGAATTGAGGGCAAAGGCATAACTATTTGGCCTAGCCCTGTCAAGGTGGTAGATTGTGAGCTAAAATAGATGTAGGAAAAATCCC